>DAIRVG010000004.1:60636-81906 GCA_036802945.1 Vicinamibacterales bacterium | reverse complement strand
TCACGGCTCACGTTTGGCAAGAGCCTTGGGCGCAACGTCGACCTCACGTTTTCGCAGAGCCTTCGCGATGCAGCGGCGCAGACGTGGATCGTCGAGTACCTGCCGCTGCGACGCGCTGAGGTACGCGTCGTCTCCGGTGACGACGATCTCCGGTCCTATGGATTCCGTCACGACATGTCTTTCGGCGGCGCCGCTGCTCCCGCTCCGACTGCCGCCTCGGCCTCCGCCCCCGCTGTTGCTCGGTCGCTTCCGTTACTGGGCTCGACGCCAGGCCGCGTCGCTGATGTCGTCATCACCGGACAGCTTGCGTTTCCCGAGGATCGACTGCGCGGGTTGTTACGGCTGAAGGCTGGCGACCGGTTTGACTTCGGGCGGTGGCAGGACGATCGCGACCGACTCGAGGCCTTCTATCACCAGAATGAACATCTTGCGGCGCGGGTCAACGCAAGCCGGATGACCGCCGGCGAGGCGGTGACGTTGACTTACGCGATTGACGCCGGGCCTCGGACGGCCATCACGGTGACGGGTGTCGAGCTCGACCGTAACGTCGTGCAGCGGCTGGAGAATGCGTGGGCGGGGTCGATCTTCGACGAGTTCCTGGTCGATGAGGCGACGCAGATCGTCAAAGACACCCTGGTGGAGCAAGGTTACGTCCAGCCGATGGTGACGGCCCGCGTTGTTGCGGAGGCCGACATCAAGAGGCTGCTGATCGAAGCCATGCCCGGAAATCGGAGCAGAGAGACACGCATTCGTATCCAATTGGCCGACGAGGAGCTGACGAGGGACCTCGAGGCGCGCGTCGCCGAGCGTCGCCTCGCCGAGCAGGTCATTCAGGATCCTGGCGTCGTCGTGCGCGAGCTCACGGACTACCTGCGATCGCGCGGTTACCTGCGCGCGAAGGTCTCAGTCGGTACCCCGTTGTTCGAAGGCGATTTGGCCATTGTGCCGGTGACCGTCGACTCAGGGCCTTCAGTTCGAATCGGGATGGTCGCCATCGATGGGGCCCGCGTCCTTCCGGTTTACGACTTGGAAAATGTCGCCGGTTTCATGACGGGTGCTCCCTATGACCCGCTGGCGGTTGATGCCGCCCGAGACAGGCTGGTCGCGTTCTATCGCCAGCGCGGGTTTCCTCTGGCGATGGTCACGCCCGCCGCGACGGTCCGTCCCTCGGAGCCGCGGGCCGACATCCGCTTCACGATTCAAGAAGGGCCACGTCAGACGATCGGTGACGTTGTGGTCTCCGGGAACAGCGGCGTCGATGCCGATGTGATCACTCGAGCGATGGGGCTGACGATCGGCGGCCCCATGTACCCCGATGACCTGGTGCGCGCGCGGTCGCAGGTGTTCGATACTGGCCTTTTCCGACGGGTGGACGTGACCACCGAAGAGATCGAGCGTGCGCCCGGTGGGGATATTTCCTTGGAGCCGATGCGCGTTCGTGTTGTCGTCGAAGCGTGGCCGGCGCTTCGGCTCCGCTACGGCTTCGTCGTGACAGAGGAACGGTCAGAGACGAGCCTCGAAAGCCGGCAGGTCGTGCCGGGCCTCTCGGCCGATGTGACTCGCCGCACGCTGTTCGGTCGCGCCGTCAGTGTTGGCGGCGCCGTGGAGTACCAACGTCGCGAACGTTCCACGCGTGGATTCCTGAGCGCATCGACGCTGATGTCGTTGCCGATCCAGTCGACTCTGGCGATCGAACGGGCTAGCAAAGAATTCGCGGCGGGCCGCACCGCAGACACCAGCAGTATCTCTTTGGGGCAGCAGGCGAACCTCGTCGATGATTTGAGCCTGTCACTCGCGTACACGTTCGAACGCAATCACACGGTCGTCGCTGCGTCGGTTCCCGGCTTCCCGGACTTTGACGTCAGCACGGCAATAGCCCGACTGACCGGCGCAGCGGCGTGGGACACGAGAGATGATCCGCTAGACGCCAGGCGCGGGCTGCTGCTGTCAGCGAGCGCAACGTACGCGCCAGAGTCGCTGGGGTCGGAGTTCCGCTTCACAAGGTACGTAGGACAGGCGTACGCCTTTGAATCCTGGCATCAAGTGGTCTTTGCTTCGGCGGCACGATTCGGCGCGGCCTGGGGATTTGGCGGTCAGGAAGTGGTTCCGTCCGAGCGATTCTTCGCGGGAGGTGCGCGGACCGTACGCGGCGTTCCCGAGGACTCGCTGGGCCCACAGGACTTTTTCGGCCCCGTCGGTGGACAGGCGTTACTTGTGTTGAACCAGGAAGCCCGCGTTCCTATCTACAAGTGGCTGCGGGGCGTCGGATTCGTAGACGCTGGTAACGTGTTCGCGCAGCCGAGTGGAATCAGGCTGAATGATCTAACCGGTTCCATCGGCTTCGGCCTGCGGCTATCGACGCCGTTTGCGCTGCTGCGCGCGGACTACGGGAAGGTCGTGTGGGGCGCGGGCAAGCCATCGAGCCGGTGGGAGGTTGGAATTGGACAGGCTTTCTAGGATTTGTGATCTGCGCTTGGTGATGAGTGATTTGGTGATTCGTGATTGCGATCGTGTGACGTGAAATCACCGATCGCGAATCACCAATCACTAATCACGAAATCACTAAATCGCGAATACGTCTATCGTCCCCGCACCGTCCTCATGATCGACATGACTTCGGGCCGTTCCGGCGCATCAGGCGCCAGTTTCAGGAAGCGGTCGAAATGAATCGCCATCTGGTCGGGCCGGTTCGCCCGGTAGTGCATCAGCCCACCGTAGTAATACGCATACGCGTTCGACGGATTGAGCTCGGTGACTCTGTCGAATTCCGTTGCAGCCGGCGCCCATTCCTCGCGCTTCGCGAGCACGAGGCCAAGCTGGTAATGTGCCTCGGCCATGTCGGGGCCAAGCTCCACTGCGCGGCGCGCTGATTCGACCGCCGCATTCAGATCGTTACCCAGCAACTGCTGGCCGGACAGGCCGATGAAATGCCATGCGTTACCTTCATCACGGCTCGCGAGCGCGCCGTACGTCTCGACCGCCCGATCCGTTTCGCCAAGTTTCTGGTGACTTTGTGCCGCTGCATAAAGCACAGCGGGATCGCCGTCAGGCTGAGCTGATTCGACGACGCGCTGGTATTGACCAGCCTCGAAGAGTTTCTGCACCTGCGACGCGTTCTGCGCGAACGCGACGGGCGCCGTCATTGTCAGCGCAACCACAAATAATGTCTTCTTCATGATTCGATTTTACGGCCTCCATCCGGTCGTTCCAGTGTTTCGGTCTGAGGTTTGCCGTTTGAACCAACCATGACGCAACAGTCGGGCCAACGTTTCAAGGAGTATTGCCGGAGGAAAGAACAGGCGGCGAGGGCCGCTGTCCTGTCTCCATACAGGACAGTCGTCGCTGACACCGTGCTCGAGCCGCTCTGCGCGATTGGAAGCGATTGGTCGCGCGCCTTGTTTGATGGGGACTTCTATCGCAGTCCAAAGCCGTTTGAGAGCGACGTGCCGGTTGTCAACCTGGTGTTCGTCCAGTCGCACGACGGAAATACCGGGGCGGTCGATCCGTCCAGCCTTGGCGGTGGTGCGACCGACAAGCACCTGATCTATGAAGGCCTCTCACGGATCGATGCCGACGCGGTGCTGTCCGGCGCGACGACGGCAAAGGCGGACGATCTCGTGTTCTCGGTCTGGCACCCGGAGCTCGTATCGCTCCGCCTGCGGCGGGGACGCACCCGTCATCCGGCGCAGGTCATTGTCAGCAGCCGGAGCGCGCTGTCGATCGGGACCGGCCTCATGTTCCAGGAGCCGGAGCTCCAAGTCTTCCTCATGACGACGTCAGACGCAGCGACATCACTTCGCCTGCAGGTCGCGACGCGTCCGTGGATCGAAGTGATCGATGCGGGACAGCCGCTGTCGATGCGATCAGGGCTTCACCAGCTGAAGGCGCGCGGGATTGCGACAGTGTCCGCGATAGGGGGACGACGGACCGCGACAGCCCTGCTGGATGAGCGGTTGGTCCAGGACCTCTACCTGACGACCGCGCCGTGCAACGGGGGAGAGTCGAACACGCCGATGTACACGGGCGCGCTGGATGTCGCGACGGTACTCGTGAAAGCGGGAACCGGTAGCGAGGAAGGCGTCCGCTTCGTGCATTCTCGCCTTCGGGCCTTATGACACCAGCCACGGAGACACGGAATCTAATACCCTCCGTGTCTGCGTTCCTCCGTGGCCCGTCTCAAGCGCACAGGTCGTCATCGTCCGGGAAGCCGTGCTGCTTGCGCCCGACAGGGCCCTCGTGCTTCGCCGTGGTCTTGTACAACTCGAAGCGGCCGTCGTCGGCCTCCTCGCGAACCCGCACGCGGAGCGCCTCCATCTGCCGCGGCGACATGCGCTTGAACCCCGCCGCCACCTTGAGGTTCTGCTTCAGGACACGCATTGAATCGATCCCGCTCACCGTCGTCATGACCGGCAGGCTCATCGCGTAGCGCAGGCCCTCCTCGGCCGTGATCACCTTCTGCGTCACTTGCCGGCCATCACCGCCAAGACTCTTCATCCCGATGGGCGCGATGCCGAGGCGAAGCAGCTCCGGCAGCACCTGGCGCTCGAACGATCGCGTCTCGAACGAGCTGTCGAAGCAGTTCAGCGGAAGCTGGCACGTGTCGAAAGGGAACTGCTGCGCCAGCATCGCGTGGTGGATCGACGGATCCTTGTGCCCGGTGAATCCGACGAAGCGCACTTTGCCCTGACGCTTCGCCTCGACGAGCGCGTCGACGGCCCCGCCGCGCATGAAATGACGCTCCGGGTCGTTGTGGTAGACGCACTCGTGGATCTGCCAGAGGTCGAGGTAGTCGGTCTTGAGGCGCCGAAGCGATTGTTCCAGTTGCCGCATCGCCTCGCGCTTGTCGCGGCCATGAGTGCAGAGCTTGGTCATCAGGAACACCTGCTCGCGGCGATCCATCAGCGCCTTCCCCATGATCTGTTCCGATTGTCCATCGTGATATTCCCACGCGTTGTCCATGAACGTGACACCGGCGTCGATCGCCGCATGGACGATGCGGATCGCTTCGCGCTCCGATTTCGCCAGCGCGAGGTGATAGCCGCCCAATCCGAGCGCGGATACGAGCACTCCAGATGTTGCAAGGGGACGACGAGGGATCTCCATTCAAGCTCCTCCGGGACGTGACCTGCCGGCGGATGCAACCGCCGGTCCGACATATGATCTTTCGAATACCGACTACGACTACCGACCACCGTCGTGGCTAGAACGGTAGTCGGTAGACTGTAGACTGAAGACGATCGGACTGCGAAGAGGAGAAGACGAATGCGTGGCAACGACAAGGTGATCGCGCACCTGAATGAGGCCCTGCGCGAGGAGCTGACGGCAATCAACCAGTACTTCCTGCATGCGGAGATGTGTCACAACTGGGGGTATCACGGGCTTGGCGATTACATCAAGAAACAGTCGATCGACGAGATGAAGCACGCCGAGAAGCTGCTCGAGCGGATCCTGTTCCTCGACGCGATTCCGAAGATGGAGTATCTCGACCTCAACATCGGTGGGAACGTGAAGGACCAGCTCGAGGCCGACCTGGCGCTCGAGATCAATGCCGTCGGTATGTACAACAAAGCCATTCAGGTATCGCGCGAGGCAGGCGACGATGCGTCACGCGAGTTGTTCTCGCTGCTCCTCAAGGATGAGGAAGAGCACGTGGACTGGCTCGAGGCGCAGGTCCATCAGATCAAGGAGATGGGGTACGAGCGGTACTTGACGCTCCACGTCGAGGGACCCAAGGGCTGACCTGTTACACTGAATAAGCAGCCATGGTACTAGCAGTTCTTCTGCTCACACTGATCGCCGCGCTGCCGGTCGGGGCGGCAGGGAAATCGTCGGCGTCGCTGAAGATCGTGGCGTTCGGCGACAGCCTCACCTCCGGCCATCGCCTGGTGCGCATGGATGCCTATCCCTCGATCCTTCAGGAAAAGCTGAAGTCCGCCGGATTGCCGGTCACCGTCGTCAACAAAGGTGTCTCGGGCGACACCACGGCGCGTGCACTTCGACGTCTCAATTCGGCGCTGGAAGAGCGGCCGCAGATCCTGATCCTCGAGCTCGGCGTGAATGACGGGCTGCGCGGCGTGCCGGTGCCGCAAGTGAAGGCGAACCTGGCGATGATGATCGAGGCCGCGCAGGCGCAGGATATCCAGGTCCTGCTCTGCGCGATGGAAGCGCTGCCGCTGCAGGGGTGGCAATACACGATCGACTTCCACCGGATGTACGACGAGCTGGCGGCGCAGTACCGCGTACCGCTCGTGCCGTTCGTGATGAACGGCGTCCTCGGGAATCGCGACCTGATTTCAGATGACGGCGTGCATCCGAATGCGGCCGGCGCCCGCGTCATCGCGGAGAGGATCTGGGAATACGTTCAGCCGATGGCCCGCCGGCTCGCTGCGGCTACCACACCCGGCACACGTTAACCGGCGCCATTGGCGTTCCCGCGCGGCACCCGAACGCCTTCCGGAATTCATCAGAGTTCTGAAGCACGCCGTTGGCGCGCCAGCGCCCGGGTGCGTGGACATCTTCCTGCGCACGCCGCCGGAAATCCTGATCGGTCGCGTTCTCGCACCAGACCTGCGCCCACGCGATGAAGAAGCGCTGGTCCGGCGTGAACCCATCGATCGCCGGTTGCGGCCCCCTGGCCGCAAGCACGTCCATCAGCGCGTAGTAGGCGATACGCACACCTGCGTTGTCCGCGACGTTTTCGCCGAGCGTCAGATTGCCATTGAGCGTCGCGCCAGGAATCGATGAGTACCCGCCGTACTGCGACGCCACGCACGACACACGCTCGCGGAACGCCGCGTCGTCCGGGGGGGTCCACCAGTCCGTCAGGTTGCCCTTCGCATCGAAGCGCCGACCGCTGTCGTCGAACCCGTGAGAGAGCTCGTGGCCGATCACAGCCCCGGCGCCGCCAAAGTTCACCGCATCGTCCTTGCTTGCCTCGAAGAACGGCGGCTGGAGGATGCCGGCGGGAAACACGATCTCATTCAGCTGTGACGAGTAGTACGCGTTCACGGTCTGCGGCGTCATCAGCCAGAGGCTGCGATTGACAGGCTGTCCGATCCACTGGAGCTGCCGCTGTGTCTCGTTGGTCGCGATGCGCACGAGATTGCCGGCGTAATCGTCGCGCTTGATCGTCACGCGGCTGAAGTCGCGCCACGCGTCGGGCCCGCCAATCTTCCGGTTCAGCGCCTCCAGCTTGGCCAGCGCCTGTGCGCGCGTCTCGGCGCTCATCCAGTCGAGGTCGCTGAGCGTGCTTCGAAGAGAGCGTTGCAGCGCGGCAATGAGCTCGTTCATGCGCGTTTTTGCGTCGGGGCCGAACCGCTGTTGCATGAAAATCTGGCCGACGATCTCGCCGAGCGAATCAGCGCCGGGCTGTCCCGCCACAGCGTCGTTGCACCGCATCCACCGGGGCCGCATGTCCTTCTGGCCGCTCAGCACAGTGCCCTTGAAGTTGAACTGCTCCTGGTCGAAGCGTGATGCCATGAATGGGGCGAGCGCATCGAGGGCGCGCCACTTCATGTAGGTTTTCCACGAGGCCAGCGGCAGCGTGTCAAGTGCGGCGTTGATGTCGCGCACGTACTGCGGGTTCAGCAGGTTCAGCCGGGAAAATGGCGGCGCGCCGGTCCCGCGGAAGAACAGCGGGAAGTCGATACTGGGTGCGAGCTGCGCGAGTTGCGCGAGCGTCGTCGGATTGTCGCGTCGGCGCGGATCACGGAAAGCCACACGGTCGAGCGTTGCCCGGGCGATCGCCGTCTCGACGTCGATCACCGCCGCGGCTACCCTGTCTGACGGGTCCGAAACGACCCGCCCTCCGGTACCGGCGAGCAGCTCGAACATCTTCTTCACGTGCGCCGCGTATTCCTTCCGAAGCGTCGTGGATCGCTCGTCATCCCTGAGGTAGAGATCGCGGTCCGGCAGACCGAGCGTCCCTTGGGCGATCGTGGCGATGAACCTGCTCGAGTCATGGGCGTCCGGTGCGGCGCCGATCGTGAGGAAGGACGGGAAGCCGTCGTGGGTAAATCGCGCCGCCAGGCGGATCAGATCGGCGCGGTTGTTGACGCCGTCGATGTCGCGCAACATGGGAAGCACCGGTTGCGCTCCCTTGGCGTCGATGGCGCTTTGATCCATGCACGCCGCGTACGCGTCACCAATCTTCTGTTCGCTCGCCGTGCGCACGGATGTCATCGCGGCGGCATTTTCCAGGATTGTCCGGACGATTCGCGCGTTGCGATCGGCGAGCTCGTTAATCCGGCCGTAACGCGATCGATCTGAAGGAAGCGGATGGGTTGTCAGCCAGTTCCCGCAAGCGAACTGGTAGAAGTCCGTGCAGGCATCGACGCTGCGATTGAGATACTCGACGCTGAATCCATCGGGGTAGGGCGGGTCTCGTGGGACCTGCCGGCCGTCGGGTGATTGCGCTGCCGCGCCGCCGGCGAGCAGCAGAGCGACGAGCAGCGCAATCGAGGCCCTGGGCATACAACGATCAGGCAGCTGACGCGTTGACTGAAATCGCAACGGCGCCGCGGATCGCGTTCGAGATCGGGCAGCCCTTCTCGGCATTCGTCGCGAGCTCGCTCAGGCCCTTGGGATCGATCCCCTCCAGCCCTTCGACCACGGCTTTCAGGTTCGACGAGACCACCTTGATGCCCGCGTCACCCTTGTCGGCGGTCACCGTCGCCGTGACGCGCACGCGCCGCGCCTTACCGCCCTGCTTGCCGATCGTGTTGGTCAGCACCATTGCGTAGCAGATCGCGTGGGCTCCAGCGAGCAGCTCCTCTGGCGTTGTCTTGCCGTCTCCCGTCTCATTGATTCGGCTCGGAAAGGTGACCGGAAGCGTAAACGCGCCCGTGCCAGCCTTTGCCGTCCCGTTGCCCTCCATGAGCGTGCCGTTCCATTCCACGTCGACGTGCCTCGCAAAAGATGCCATCAGTCAGCTCCATTCGAAGAGATGCGAACCGACAGATCGTATATCGAAAAACCTAATTTCCTTCGTGCACTTCGGGTCTTCGTGGTTAATTCAACCCAACGATGCGTGACGTCAACCTCGAGCTGGCGAGTGCGTTGTACGACATGGCGGCGATCGCGGGCGACGGCCAGCGCGCATGGGGGTACAAGCGCGCGGCGAAGGCAGTGCTCCGCATCGATCGCGACATCACGCCGCTTGTGACGGCCAACACGTTCAAGACGATTTCCGGGATCGGCCCGACAACGGACCGGATCGCTCGCGAGGTCATCCACGACGGCGCCTCCGCCTTGGTCGAGCGGGCCGTGCGCGACTCGGGCAAGGAGGAGGAAGTGGCCCGGCTGCACAGTTTCCGCCGCCAGTTTCTCAGCCGGGCCGCGGTCCGCGAGATCCTGTCTCGCAAGGGCACGCCTTCGCGTGAGAAGTATCGCGGCGACTTTCAGATGCACTCGATCTGGAGTGACGGTGGTGAGACGCTCGAGTCGATCATCGACGCCTGCCTCGAACGCGGATGGACCTGCGCCGGGGTGACGGATCACTCCTACGGCCTCTCTATCGCCCGTGGAATGACGATGGAGCGGGTCGTCGAGCAGCATGCGGAGATCGACACGCTGAACGCACGGTACGACGGGCGCTTCCGCATGTTCAAGGGGATCGAAGGCAATATCCGCGACGATGGGACGATCGACATGGAGCCCCACGAGCTGCGCCAGTTCGAGTTCGTGGTGGCATCTCCGCACTCCGCGCTTCGCAAGTCGATCGACCAGACCGAACGGATGGTGGCGGCCGTCTCGCAGCCGGGCGTATCGATTCTCGGTCATCCGCAAGGCCGTGTCTTCAACGTGCGCCTGGGGATCGTCGCCGACTGGAGGAAGGTGTTCGAGGTGGCCGCACGGCGGCAGGTAGCCATCGAGATCGACGGGTCATGGGCGCGGCAGGATGTCCCTTACGAGCTGGCGGCGCAGGCGCTCGAGCAGCGGTGCATCTTCGCGCTCGACAGTGATGCGCACTCGCACGCGGAGCTCGACTTCGCCGACATCGCGATCGCTCACGCGCGCCTCGCCGGCATTCCGCAGGCGAAGATCGTCAATTACTGGACAGTGAAGAAGTTTCTGGACTGGGCTCGCGGAGCTTGGGATCGGTAGAAAATCCCAAATCCCAAATCCCAAATCCCAAATCCCAAATCCCAAGACCCAAGTCCACATTTGAACCACGAAGCACTCGGAGGACACGAAACAAGCTTGGCTACGGTTTTTTCACGTGGTCCGCGTTGCGGAACGCCAGACTGCGCGCGGGCATCTGCCACGCCGTGCGAAGCGCCTTGGCGAAATCGGGGTCGGTCTCGGAGATCCTCTCCGCCAGCGCCGAAAACTTCTGGTCGATCCGCGCGAGGCGCGCCTCGTATTTCTCGAGATCGCCCTTTTGCTTCAGATCGCGGCGCAGCAGCCCGACTTTCTCGATGAGTTCCGTCAGCAGGACCGCGAGATCGTGTTCCATCATCGTTGTGCAGGACTCTCCAAACATTGTAGCGGGCCGTACCTGAACCCGGGCTGACGTGTGCTCATTCAAGCTCGAGGAGCGGTACTCCGGGCTGAACGATCTCGCCTTCGCGGCAGCCGATCGATTTCACCCGGCCAGCACGCGGCGCCGTGATTGGCAGCTCCATCTTCATCGCTTCGAGCATCAGCAGCACGTCGCCAGTCTGGACATCCTGGCCCGGCGCGACCTTTACCGCGAGCACCGTTGCCGGCATCGGCGCGGAAAGCGCCAGGTGATCGTCTGTCTTGTGGGGGCGCCCGCGTCCGTCGCGATCCTGGCTCTCGATGACATATGTTCGTCCGGCGATGAAGACCCACGTCCGGCCGCGATCTGAAACGGCATAGGCAAGATCGTTCCGCTCGTCAGACACGATACGGTAGCGGCCGCTGCCGATTGCCTCAACCACGAAAGCCCCGCAGCGTGGCCCACGGATCCGCCTTCGCTCTCCGGGCATCGACGGACACGTCCGCGCCTGGCTCTGCCTGCGCGCCGAAGCTCGACGGGCGAAGGCGGGCCGCGGCCGCAACGTCCACGACCTCCGGTGGAGTCGTGGTGTCGCCGATACGCGCCCGCAGCGCGGCGCCCTCGGTATCGAGAAACCGGATGTCGATGTCGCCGGCGATGAAGCGGGGATGTTCGAGCAGCTCGATCAGGAATGAGACGTTTGTCCGAATGCCGAGAATCGGGTAGTCGCGGAGCGCCTCGACCGCTCGACGGCGGGCGATATCGCGCGTCTCCCCGCTGGCAATCAGCTTCGCGATCATCGGGTCATAGTGAATCCCGATCTCGCCGCCCTCGGCCACGCCAGCATCGACGCGAATTCCGGGCATGGACGGTTCGCGATAGAGCAGCAAAGGCCCTGCCTGCGGAAGATCGCTTGCTGCCGCGTCTTCGGCGTACACGCGCACCTCGATGGCATGGCCGCGCTGCGTCAGCGATCCCTGCGACCACGGCAGCCTGCTGCCTGCCGCGACCGCAATCTGGGCGTGCACGAGGTCGACGCCCGTGACCTGTTCGGTCACCGGATGCTCGACCTGCAGCCGCGTGTTCACTTCCAGGAAATAGAACGACGCCGCATCGCCACTTCCCTCGAGCAGGAACTCCACGGTTCCGGCGTTGCGGTAGCCGGCGGCGCGAGCCAGCGCGACTGCGGCATCTCCCATGCGCTGCCGTAACGCAGGTGTCAGCGCAGTGGAGGGCGTCTCCTCCACGACTTTCTGATGGCGGCGTTGAATCGAACATTCGCGCTCGAAGAGATGGACGACGTTGCCGTGGTCATCCGCAAGCACCTGGATTTCGACGTGCCGCGGGCGCTCGACAAGCCGTTCCACGTAGAGTGTGCCATCCCCGAACGACGACGTCGCCTCTCGGCGCGCCTGGTCGATTGCAGGTATCAGCGCGCGCTCGTCGCGCACGTCCTTCATGCCGATGCCGCCGCCCCCGGCCGATGGTTTCAAGAGGACCGGCAAACCGACCCTCCGCGCCGCGGCCGCAATAGCCTCGTTCGACTGGTCCGCTGGCGTTTCGCCCGGGACGATGGGTACGCTCGCGTTCTGAGCGAGCTGGCGCGCAGCGATCTTGGAACCGAGCTGCTCGATGACGCGCGCCGGGGGGCCTATGAATACGACGCCGGCTCCTGCACACGCAGACGCAAACCCGGCGTTCTCGGACAGGAAGCCGTAGCCCGGATGAATCGCATCGGCGCCCGTGTCACGCGCCGCCTTCAGGATGGCGCCGCTCGACAGATAGCTTTCAGCCGGCGGCGCAGGGCCTATCCGAACCGCGCGATCGGCAAGCAGAACGTGCGGCGCGCGCGCGTCGGCATCGGAGTAGACGGCGACCGACGCGATCCCCAGCTCGCGGCAGGCACGAATCACGCGGACCGCGATCTCGCCGCGGTTCGCGATCAGAATCCGCTGGAACATCGCCCGGTGGTTGATTTTCGTCTCATTGGCTGATGTTCCACTTCGCCTTCCGCTTTTCGAGGAACGCCCGGAGGCCTTCCTGGCCTTCTTCCGACACGCGCTGCGCGGCAATCGCTTCGGCGGTCAGTCCAGCGGCGTCAGAGGCGCCTCGCGCCCAGACTCGCGGGATCAGCGCCTTGGCCGTGGCAAGTGCGTCGGGTGCCGCGCTCAGCATCTCGTTGACGTACAGCGTGACCATGACGTCGAGCTCGTCTACGGGGACCACCGCATGGACAAGGCCGATCTCTCTCGCGCGCAGCGCGCCGAACCGCATTCCCGTCAGGAACAGCTCGCGTGCGGCAGAGCGTCCAATCTTTGCCAGCGCATACGGGGAAATAACGGACGGAAGGATTCCGAGCTTTACTTCGGTGAACCCGAAGACCGTGTTCTCCTCGGCCACGACGACGTCGCAGACGGAGGCGAGGCCGGCGCCGCCGCCAAGCGCGGCGCCGTGAATGCGTCCGATGAGGGGGACCGGCAGCGTATCGAGTGCCGCGAACATCCGCGCCATCGCATTCGCATCGCGCACGTTTTCATCGTGCGTATAGGTAAGCGCGTTCGACATCCACGTGATGTCGGCCCCCGTGCAGAAGGTTTTCCCCGCGCCCGCGAGCACGACGCACCGCACGTCGTCGTCGGCGTTGATCGTTGCCGCCCACGCGGTGAGCTCTACGATGACCTGGTCGTTGAACGCATTCCGCACGTCCGGGCGGTTCAACGTCAGGTACTCAACTGTGCCCTCGCGGCGGGTGAGGAGGAAGTCGTATGACATGTCGTAACCACGAAGCTCACGAAAATCTCGAAGGCCGCGAAGAACAAACACTATTTTATTCGTGTCCTTCGTGACGTTCGCGATCTTCGTGGTTGCCTTTTACATCCGGAAGACGCCGAACCGTGCCGGCGGGATCGGGGCGTTGAACGCGGCCGAAAGCGCCAGCGCGAGCACGGTGCGCGTCTGCGCCGGGTCGAGAATGCCGTCGTCCCATAGCCGCGCAGTGGAGTAATAGGGCGAACCTTCGAGCTCGTACTTGTCGAGGATCGGCTGCCGGATCTGCTGCTCGTCCTCCACACCGAGGATCTTGTTGTCGCGCGCGAGCTGTTCGCGCTTGACGGTCGAGAGCACGCCGGCGGCCTGCTCGCCGCCCATGACCGAGATGCGCGCATTCGGCCACATCCAGAGGAAGCGGGGCTCGAACGCCCGGCCGCACATCCCGTAGTTGCCGGCGCCGAACGACCCTCCAATGATCATCGTGAACTTCGGGACCACTGAGTTGGCGACGGCGTGCACCATCTTCGCGCCGTCCTTGGCGATGCCCCCGCGCTCGTACTGCCGACCCACCATGAAGCCCGTAATGTTCTGCAGAAAGATGAGCGGGATGCCGCGCAGGTTGCAGAGCTCGATGAAATGCGTCGCCTTCAGCGCCGATTCCGAAAAGAGCACGCCGTTGTTCGCGACAATTCCGACAAGGAAACCGTGGAGGCGCGCGAACCCGGTCACGATCGTCGGCGCATAGCGCTCCTTGAACTCGTCGAAGCGCGATCCGTCCACGAGACGCGCGATCACTTCCCGAACGTCATACGGTTTTCGCACGTCCGAGGGCACGATCCCGTAAATCTCGTCGGGCGCGTAGGCGGGATCTTCGGGCGCCGCGATGTCACCCGGCACGTCCTTGCGCGTGTTGAGCGTCGACACGATGGTCCGCGCGAGCTGCAGCGCATGTGGATCGTCCTCGGCAAGGTAGTCCGCGACTCCCGATATTCGCGTGTGGACGTCGGCGCCGCCAAGCTCCTCCGCGGTGACGTCCTCGCCGGTCGCCGCTTTCACGAGCGGCGGTCCGCCAAGAAAGATCGTGCCGGTCCCCTTCACGATGATCGTTTCATCGGACATCGCGGGCACGTACGCGCCGCCCGCGGTGCAGGAGCCCATGACCACCGCAATCTGCGCAATGCGTTCAGCCGACATGCGCGCCTGGTTGAAGAAGATGCGGCCGAAATGCTCCTTGTCGGGAAACACATCCGCTTGAAGTGGAAGGAAGGCACCGCCGGAGTCGACGAGGTAGACGCACGGCAGCCGGTTTTCGAGCGCGATCTGCTGCGCGCGGACGTGCTTCTTGACTGTCATCGGATAGTACGTGCCCCCCTTGACCGTGGCGTCGTTCGCAACGATCAGCACTTCACGGCCCGAGACGCGTCCGACGCCGGTAACAAGGCTCGCGCCAGGCGCCTCGTTCTCGTACATCTCCCACGCTGCAAGAGCCGAGAGCTCGAGGAAGGGCGAGCCCTCGTCCAGAAGGAGATCAAGACGCTCGCGCACGGGTAACTTGCCCTGCTCGCGATGCCGCTGGAGGGAGCGCGCGCCGCCCCCCTCCCGCGCGTGCGCAAGGCGATCCCGAAGCTCGGCGACCAGCGCCGTCATCTTCTTGTAGTTGCCTTCGTACTCTGGGGTGTCGGTGCGGATGCGGGATTGGATCGTTTGCATTACAGGTCGTTCGGAACGACTAATTACCACCCACAACAGTCGGTCTTGAAGCCGCACTCCGGGCAACGCCAGACCGCGTGCATCCGGTACATTTCGGCCTTGCCGCACCGCTCGCAGATCTCCCGATTGTCGGTGTCGCAGGCCCGCCGTGGGCTGGATGGCTCGTCTCTTTCGCGCGCGCGGCAAACGTCCTGGCCCTCGGTGCCGTCCGGTTCAGCCATGCGCCGCATTATAGGGCAACGGTTTTCGGTAGCCTGCCTGCATAAAAATCTTACACGCTGTAGGGTTTACGCCTACCGCCACCCAGTATGTATTGAATGCGGACGCGGTTATGCTAGAGTGACGCCCTTAAAGCGAGACATAGGTGACGCATGGCGACTCAACCTCCTTCATCCAGCAAGCGGCGCAAGCGCGTCCTTGCAATCGACGACGAGCCGGCGATGACCGAGTGGCTGAAGATGGTCATCGAGGCCGAGGGATACGAGGTGCGCACGGCGCTCATCGGCACCCGGGGCGAAGAAATCTTCAAGCAATGGCGTCCCGACGTGGTGGTGACCGACCTGATGTTGCCGGATCTCGACGGCGTGTCGCTTCTTCGCCGATTGAAAGAGATCGACTCCTGGCCTGAAATCATCGTGATCAGCGGCCAGGGCACCATTGCCCGCGCGGTTGAGGCGGGACAGGCCGGCGCTTTTTACTTCCTTGAAAAACCCGTGAGTCAGGATGGGCTCATGAACATTGTCGGGCGTGCGATCGATCGCACGCAGGAACGCGCAGAGCATCAGCAGTTGAAGGAGCAGATCCGGGGGCAATACAGCTTCGCGAACATCGTCGGGCAGAGCAAGAAGATGAAGGAGCTCTTCGAGCTCGTTGAAAGCGTCGCGGCCAGCGACGCGAACATCCTGATCCAGGGGGAGAACGGCACCGGCAAGGAGCTCATTGCCAACGCGATTCATTACAACTCGAACCGAGTCAAAGGCCCCTTCATCAAGATCAACTGCGCGGCGATTCCAAAAGATCTGATCGAGAGCGAGCTGTTCGGCTACAAGAAGGGCGCATTCACCGGCGCGAACACTGACAAGGTCGGGCTTTTCGAGATGTCCGAAAGCGGCTCGCTGCTGCTGGATGAGATAGGCGAGATGCCCCCGTACCTTCAGACGAAGCTGTTGCGGGTGCTGCAGGAACGCGAGTACCGGCCCATCGGCAGCGATCGCCTCGTGCACGTCGACTTCCGCCTCATTTGCGCGACGAACATCGATCTCGAGACGGCGCTCCGGGAAGGCAAGCTGCGGGAAGACCTGTATTTCCGCATCAACACGATCACCCTTCGGGTCCCCCCGCTGCGAGAGCGGACCGAAGACATCCCGCTCCTCTGCAATCACTTTCTTTCGAAGTTCAACCAGCGCTACCAGAAGAGCGTCCGCTCGATTTCGCCGGCCGCTTATCACCTGCTCATCCGCAATCGATGGGCCGGTAACGTGCGCGAGCTCGAGAACGCCATCGAGCGCGCCGTGCTCGTGTGCAAGAGTGGCGAAATCACACCGAACGATCTTCCCGAGACGATCCGCGAAGAGGGAAGCCCGTCGCAGGAATTCACGATTCCCCCGCACCGAACTCTCGCGGAAATCGAGAAAATGGCGATCATTCAGACGCTGCAGCGAACCAACTGGAACAAACAGGAGGCAGCGCAGGTCCTCGGTCTCTATCGGCCCACGCTCTACAGCAAGATGAAGAAGCACGACATCCAGGATCAACGCGCCGCGCAACGGGCCGCGGCCGCCTCGTCTTCTACCCCAGCCGCAAACTAGGGACTCGGGATTCGGGATTCGGGATTCGGGAATCGAATCCCGAAGTCCGGTGAGTCTCGAATCCCGAATCCCGAATCCCGGCTCACAGCCCGTCCATGTGGCCCGGCCGTTGCACAACGGCTGGGCATGACCGAACGGCTCGGCCTCCTGATTCTGTCTGCCCTCGCGTGGGTAGGCGAGGTGGCGCTTTTCGGTATACGGGCGATCTACGAAGCGTTTCTGCCGCCGTATGAGTGGAAGGAAGTCGCCCGGCACGTCTTCGAAATCGGCTGGCGCTCGGTACCGCTCATCGCCCTGTCGGGCTTCGCCATCGGCGTCGTGCTGTCGATGCACACGCGCGCCTCGCTCGAGCGTTTCGGCGCCGAAGCGATGATTCCCGCCGGGCTCGCGATTGCGTTGATCCGCGAGACCGGACCGCTGGTCGCCGGCCTCCTCATTTCCGGCCGCGTGGGGGCCGGGATCGGGGCCGAGCTCGGCGCGATGAAGGTCACCGAGCAGATCGACGCGCTCGAAGCGGTCGCGGTCGACTCGTTCAAGTTCCTCGCCGTGACGCGCATCCTCGCGTGCATCATCGCCATGCCGCTGCTGACGACCATCATGGACTTCTGCGGCATTTTCGGCGGCTTCGTCGCCGAGGCGTCGATCAGCGGGATGTCGCCGCAGCTCTATTTCAACCGCGCGTTCTCGGTGATCGAGTTCACCGACTTCATTCCCGCGACCCTCAAGACCGCCGTCTTCGGCTTGATCATCGGGACCGTCGCGTCCTACCTGGGCTTCAACACCACGCAAGGCACCGAGGGTGTCGGCCGCGCTTCGACCAGCAGCGTGGTGCTCGCGTCCATCTGCATCATCCTGAGCAACGTCGTCCTCGTGAAATTCATCTTCTTCATGTTCCCGGCGAAGGCATGAACCAGAACGACACGTCACCCGCCGTCAAGCTGGAAGGCGTGACGAAAGCATTCAAGGATCGCAAGGTCCTCGACAACATCACTCTGGAAGTGGCGCAGGGCACCGGCTTCTGTCTGCTTGGCCGAAGCGGCACCGGCAAGAGCGTGACGCTGAAGCACATCATCGGGCTGCTTCGTCCGGATAGCGGCCATGTCTACGTGCACGGCAAAGACGTCTCGGCGCTCAACGGCCGCGAGCTCGCTGAAATCCGCCGCTCGATGGGGTTCCTGTTCCAGAACTCCGCGCTCTTCGACTCGATCACGGTCGGCGAGAACGTCGCGTTCCCGATGCGGCGGCATACCGACTGGCCCGACTCGAAGATCCGCGAGGTGGCTCGTGCGAAGCTCGCGGACGTCGACCTCGAGAAGGACTACGACAAAATGCCGGGAGATCTCTCCGGCGGCATGAAGAAACGTGCGGGATTGGCGCGCGCCATGGCCCTCGACCCTGACATCCTGCTGGTAGATGAACCGAGCGCCGGGCTCGATCCGATTACATCCGCCGAGATCGACGCGCTGCTCGTCAACTTGAAGAAGAAGGGGACGACGCTCGTGGTCGTGACCCACAACATCCCCAGCGCGCGCCACGTCGGCGACGAGCTCGCCATGCTTCACGAGGGGCGCATCATTGCTCAGGGCACCGCCGAGGAGCTCGATCGCAGCGATGACGAAATGGTGCGCGCGTTCATGCGATCTGAAGGCTCAGGGTAAGGGAGGCGATCCGGAGATGATTTCTTCACGAGCGGTCGGCGCGGGCGCCTTTGTCGTCATCGGGCTCTTGTTGTTCGCCGTCGGGCTCTTCATGATCGGCGAGCGCCGCATGCTGTTCGAAAAGCGGTTTCCGGTCTACACGGAGTTCAAGCGACTCGGCGAGCTCGAAGTCGGCGCGACGGTGCGCGTCGCTGGCGCGACCGCGGGCGAGGTCACTGAGATTCAGCTGCCGGCGTCCCCCTCGGGGAGCTTCAGGGTCAAGATGGAAGTCCGCGAGGCCTTGCATCCGATCATCAGAACCGATTCGATCGCGGCGACGCAGACCGAGGGGCTCATTGGGGGTGTCTTCCTCAATATTTCCGCCGGCACGGAGGCGGCACCGCTGCTCCCGGACGGCGGAACCATACCCGGGCGCGAACCGTTTGCGATTGCGGACCTTCTGCAGCAGGCAAGCGACACCATCACGATCGTGAATCAGACGGTGACCGAACTGCGCGGCGACGTCGAGACCGCCGTCAAGCAGGTGGCGCTGACCGCCGAAGACGCGCACGCCATGGTCGAGGAGATCCGTCCCGATATCGAAGCGTTTGCCAGGAACGGCAAGCAGATCTCGCAGGATGCGCGCGAGATGGTAGCGAACATCAACGCGGGCAACGGAACCCTCGGGAAATTGATCCACGACGACGCGCTCTACGAACGCGCGAAGGGGATCGCGGACCAGGTGCAGATGGTGACGGCCAACGTGCGCCAGGTCACCGAGGAGGCGAGGCACGCGATCGTCGACTTCCGGTCAAAGGAAGGTCCAGCCCAGGGACTCTTCGCCGACATGCGCATGACGCTGGGTCAGGCGCGCGAAGCGACTGCCGATCTCGCCGACAACATGGAGGCCATGAAGCACAACTTCCTGTTGCGCGGCTTCTTCAACAAGCGCGGCTATTACGACCTCGCGTCCATTTCTCCGGCGGATTACCGAACAGGTGTGCTCGAAAACGGAAAACGAAAGGCCATGCGGATCTGGCTGAAGTCGAGCGTGCTGTTCGAGGTGAAGCCCGACGGGACCGAGTTGCTGACCGATGGCGGTCGCGCGCGCATCGATTCGGCGATGTCGACCTACCTCAAGTATCTGCCGTCGAACCCCATCGTCGTCGAAGGCTACGCTCCGGCGCCGACCGTGGCTGAGCAGTTCCAGTTTTCACGGAGACGCGCGGCATTAGTCCGTGCGTATGTGCTGAGTAAGTATGACGTGCCGGCGCAGAATGCGGGCTTCATCGGTTTGGGCGAGGAGGCACCTGGCAGTCCCGAGGGCGATCGTTGGGATGGTGTGTCTCTAACGTTGTTTCTCGATCGAGCCGCGTTGCAGTTCGTCAATACCGCGACCCGGTAGTGGCACCCGTTTTGGAAGCCAGTTAGTCCAGGCCATGGAAAGGGAGGACGTGTGAACGATTCTCGAATGATGGTGGGAGGTGCGTTGGTTGGCGCGCTCATCGGGGCGGCGGCCACTTATCTCTTCTTTACCGACGCCGGCAAAGGCGTTCGCGATCGGATGGAGCCTGCCGTGGACGACCTCCGCCGCGAATTCGCACGGTTCCAGAAGACGATCGTAAAAGTCGGGGAGATGGCGAACGAGGGCCTCCGCGTGGTGCATGAGTTCAACACCGCTCGTGCGCAGTCGTTTCCGAGCAGCGGGACCTCGCATTGAAGGGCTCGCCTCGCATCGAATGGACATTATGAACGCAGGAAATCTGGACACGACAAATCTACTGCTGGGCATCATGGCGGCAGTCAGCGTATTCGAAGCGATCCTGCTGATCGGGGTCGGGGTGATGGCCTACCGGCTCTATACCCAGGCCATACGCGCCGTCCGCGAGATCGAGGAGCGGCAAGTCGCTCCGCTGGTCGCCAAGGTGAACGCCCTGATGGTCCGAGTCGACGCCATCCTGCTGGATGTGAAGGAAGTCACTTCTCGTGTGACCGACCGCACCGAGCGGGTGGATGCGGCCATCCGCCACACGATGGACCGGGTCGACGAAACCGCGGGGCGTGTGCGCAGCTCCGTCTCGGCGCGCGTGAACCGCGTCCTTACTCTCGTTCACACCGCCCGCGCGGCGGTCGATGGTTTGTTTCACAATGGGCGGCGTCGATCCGGCGAGGCGCCGGAGCACGCGTGACCCACCTGGACAGCGGGGAATCCACAGGGAGGAGCAGCACAATGGCGGACAGCTTTGATCGATACGACAACGAAGGCAGCGGCGGCGGAGGTGGGTTCATGTTGGGCCTGCTGACGGGCACGGTGCTCGGGGCGGGCCTCGGCATGCTGCTGGCCCCGAAGGCCGGCGCGGAGCTCCGCGGGGCGATCGGTGACCAGGCGAAGACCTGGAGCAACGTCGCGAACGAGCAGTACAAGAAGGCCTCCGAGGCGGCGGGCACCTGGGCGGAGCAGGGACGCGACCTCGTCAACAAGGCGCGTGAAGCGGTGTCGCGCGGTGCCGATGAAGCGCGCAGCTACGCGAGCGGCCCCGGCGGCAGCGACTACAGCTCGGGCCCCTCGTCCTCGGGCAGCTCGTTCGGCAACGGATCGACCACCGGCAGCAAGACGGGGTCATCGTTCGGCACGACCTCGGGGTCGGGCGGCGATTTCGGTCGATCCTAGGAGAACGGGATAGGGGTTAGGGGTCAGGGGTTAGGGGTCAGGGGATAGGGATGAGGGGATAGGGGTGAGGGGTTAGGGGTTAGAGATTCGGGACGACCCTAACCCCTAACCCCTAACCCCTAACCCCTCATCCCTATCCCCTAACCCCTAATCCCTAACCCCTAACCCCTAATCCCTAACCCCTAACCCCTAATCCCTAACCCCTAACCCCTA
>DAIRVG010000004.1:57679-60536 GCA_036802945.1 Vicinamibacterales bacterium | reverse complement strand
CCCCTAACCCCTAATCCCTAACCCCTAACCCCTAATCCCTAACCCCTAACCCCTAATCCCTAACCCCTAATCCCTAATCCCTATCCCCTCACCCCTCACCCCTAACCCCTAACCCCTTCATAATGTTCGCGTGACGTCGGCTGGCACGCTGCGCCGCCTCGGTGCGGAGCTTCGCTTCTCGGGCCAGGCCGCCTGGCGCGCGCTCGTCGAGCTGGTCAACAGCAACGACCTTACGAACGCCGCCGCGATTGCTTATTACGCGCTCCTGTCGCTGTTCCCGTTTCTCCTGTTGGTCATCTCGTTGCTCGGTTCGGTCACTGCCGAAGAGAGCCAGCGTCTCGCAGTCCTGACGTTTGTCTTCCGCTATTTCCCGACACGCCTCGACTTCGTTGCGGCGCAGCTCGACGCGTTTCGCCAGACGCGGATCCAGGTTGGCGTCGCAGGCAGCCTCGCGCTGATCTGGTCCTCGCTCGGCGTCTTCGGCGCGATCACGAGCGCGGTCAACGAGGCGTGGGGCGTCGAGAAGCAGCGCAGCTTCCTCAAACATCGGATGGTCTCCTTCCTGATGCTGGTTGCGGCGGGATTGGTGATGGTGGTCGGCTTGTTGCTCGTCACCGCCGTCCAGGTCGCGGAGGCATCCTGGTTCGGCGTGATGCTGCTGCGATTCGATTGGTTGCAGGCGCTGCAGACGTGGATGTTCCGATATGCGGCAACAATCATTCTGATCTTCGGGGTCGGGCTGGTGTTCTACTTCATTCCCAACGCCAAGACGCGCTTCCGCGACGTCTGGGTCGGTGCCGTGCTGACTGGTGTCCTGTGGCGCCTCGCCTTCGATGGCTTCTCTTGGTACATTGCCAGCAACTCGCGGCTGGCATTCATCCAGGGATCGATTGCCGCGGTCGTGGTCTTTCTGCTGTGGATTTACGTGTCGGCGGTTATCCTCATGTACGGCGTTGAATTCACTGCTGCCTACGCGCGTCTCCGTCGCCATCGTCCCGATGAAATGCCCGCGGCCCCCACACCGAGGGTGTGAATCGCGGACCAGGAGGGTCCCGGCCGCGTTGACGGGTATTGCCCTCGCCCTCGGTGTGGTGTCCACCGCCGCGATCACGCTCGTATCTGTTCCACAGGAAATCGAAATCGGGCGAGAGGCGAACGCGCAGGTCAAGAAGAAGACCGCGGAGCTGCGCGATCCGCAGGTCACCGCCTATATCGCCCGAGTTGGGCAACGCCTCGCGAAGGCGGCTCCGGGTGCGAAATATCCCTATGCGTTTTCGGTGGCGGACTACCGGGAGATCAACGCATTTTCACTGCCGGGCGGCCCCGTGTGGATCAATCGGGGTGTGCTCCACGCCTCGACGAACGAGTCGCAGGTGGCGGGTGTCCTGGCCCACGAGATCGCGCACATCGCGCAACGGCACGCGGCTGACCAGCTGACGAAAACGCTGCTCGCACAGTGGAGCCTCGGCGCGCTGGGCGCCATGCTCGGTAACACAGGAGGCGCAGGCACCGCCCAGATTGCCGGAGCATTCGTGACCAACGGCGTGTTCCTGAAGTTCAGTCGCGACGATGAGCGGGAAGCGGACAGAGTGGGCGTGCAAATTATGAACAAGGCCGGATGGGATCCGCGCGGCATGATCGATCTCCTCGAGGTACTTCGGCGTGAACAGAAACGCGATCCGGGCGCAGTCAACGTCTTCTTCTCGACGCATCCGTCGCCGCAGGAGCGCATCGCGCAGCTCACCGCGGCCATTGGACGCCGCCGAGGCGGCGTGCGGGACAGCGCGCAGTTCCGTACCATCAAATTGCGCCTTGCCCGTATGGCACCTGCGCGCCCGATGCGCTAACTCCCAACCTCCAACTTCCGACGCCCACGGCGTTATGGAGCGAAATCACCTTGGGAGTTGGGAATTGGGCGTTGGGCGTTTGCGTTACACTCCGTGGGAGTGCCATCGATTACCTCAGATATTTCCTTCATCGATCTGAATTTCTGCGACACCCCGCGCGCGATCGCGACCGGCATCTACACAAGCGCCGCCGGCGTCGCCCTCATCGACCCCGGTCCAGGCTCCTGCGCTGACACGCTGCGCGGCGACCTCGCGCGGCAGGGGATTGCCGTCAAGGACATCCAGTCGATTCTGCTCACGCACATTCATCTGGATCACGCTGGTGTCACCGGCCTGCTCGTGAAGGACAACCCCGCAATCAAGGTGTTCGTGCACGAGAAGGGCGCGCCGCATGTGATCGATCCCTCAAAGCTGGTCAAAAGCGCAAACCAGCTTTGGGGCGTCGAAGGGGTGGCGCGGCTCTGGGGTCCAGTGATTCCCGTGCCCGATTCGAATATGACGGTGCTGCGTGGCGGTGAGCGGATCACCGCGGCGTCACGGACCTTCGACGTGCAGTACACGCCGGGCCACGCCTCCCATCACGTCAGCTTCTTCGACGACGCGACAGGCATCGCGTGGGTAGGCGACACGGGTGGTATTCGATTTGGCCCGACCCTGTTCACACTGCCTCCGACCCCACCGCCCGACATCGATCTGGAGGCGTGGGCCGGGAGCCTTGCGAAGATCCGTGCCTGGAAACCGGAAACGCTGTTTATCACACACTTTGGCCCGTACCACGGCGCGAGCGCTCACCTCGATCGATTCGAGGCCAGCCTGAGCGAGGTGGCGGAGATGGCTCGCCGTGCGCTCGAGGGCGACGAGCCGGAAGCGATGAAATACGCGAATTTCCGATCGGAGATCGAGGCGTACATCCGGCGCTCGGTGCCGGAGACAGAAGTGGGGCCCATGGAGTGCGTGGGACCGATGGAATTCAACTGGCGCGGCCTCGCGCGCTATTGGCGCACGCGCGC
>DAIRVG010000004.1:14378-57579 GCA_036802945.1 Vicinamibacterales bacterium | reverse complement strand
TCCGCGTCGCCTTCTCCCGCATTGTCCGGCAGCAGGAACACACACACAAGGCTGATGAGCGCGGAAATCGCGATGTAGACCGCGATTGCCGTCGACGTCCCGTACTCACGGAACAGCAGTGCGGCGACGATTGGCGCGGGACCGCCCGCGGTGATCGACGCGAGCTGATAGCCCAGCGAGGAGCCGCTGTAACGAAGCGATCCGGGGAAGCTCTCCGCGATGAATGCCGCCTGCGGCCCGTATTGCAGGTCGTGGATGGGTAACGCGATCGCAATCGCCAGGAACGCGAGCCCGATCGACCGTGTGTCGAGCACGCCAAAGTAGATGAACGGGTACACCATCATCAACACGCATCCAATGGCGGTGATGCGCCGCCGGCCAAAGCGATCCGACAAATGGCCGGCAAGCGGGATCGTCAGCAGCGAGATCGACGCCTGGATCATCACGAAGTTCAGGATCTGGCCGCGGCTGAAGCCAAGCTGCTGCGTGGCATACGTGATGATGTAGGTCGTAAAAATGTAGAAGGGCACCTGCTGACCGGTGCGGAGCAGGGCGGTCAGGATGATCTGGCGCCAGTTGCGTCGGAATACTTCCACAAGGGGTGCCTTCGACAGCGTTCCGGTGTCCTTGAGCGCCTGGAAGACCGGCGTTTCGTGCACGCCGATCCGGATGTAGAAACCCGCCAGCACGAGGACCACGCTCGCCAGGAATGGCAGCCGCCATCCCCAGTCGAGAAACCCTTGCTCGTCGGTGACCGCCGACATCAGTCCAAGTGCCCCGTTGGCGAGCACCATGCCGGCAGGCGCTCCGACCTGCGCGAAGCTTGTCGTGAAGCCACGCGACTTCGGCGACGTCCACTCGCCGGCCATCAGCACCGAACCGCTCCATTCGCCGCCGACCGCGATGCCCTGCAACACGCGGCCGATCGTCAGCAGCACGGCACCCCAGTTGCCGATCGACTCGTACGACGGCACCAGCCCTATCCCGGTCGTCGCCACACCCATCAACACCAACGTCGTGACCAGCAGCGCCTTTCGGCCGATGCGGTCGCCAAAGTGGCCGAAGAGCGCCGCTCCAACAGGCCGAGCGAGGAACCCGACGAAATACGTCGAGAACGACAACATCGTCGCGATGAACGGATCGGAGCCGGGGAAGAACTTCTGCGGGAACACCGTGGCGGCCGCGACGCCGTACAGGAAGAAGTCGTACCACTCGATCGTCGTGCCAACGGAGGACGAAACGACGGCGCGAAGGCGGTTTTTGCGAACGACGAGCTCTGAGGCGGTATCAGTCACGAGAGAAAGTCTATGCCGAGACACCAGTCTTCTGGTGCGCGCGGGTGCCAGGCAGGACGATCAGATGCACATGGCCTACTGCGCGTGGATGACCCGGAGCGGAGTGCCGGCGAGAAACGAGCGGATGTTTTCGACTGCGTCCGCGTAGGCGACGCGATAGTTCTCGACCGTGACGTAGCCGAGGTGCGGCGTGAGCACGACGTTATCGAGACGCCGCAATGGGTGGTCGGCCGGGAGCGGCTCCTCGTCATAGACATCGAGGCCGGCGCCCGCGATACGGCGGGTCCGGAGCGCGGCCAGCAACGCCCGCTCGTCGACGATCGGGCCGCGCGCAGTGTTCACGAGGAACGCGGACGGCTTCATAGCCCCAAGCTCACCTTCGCCAACGAGATGTCGCGTCCGGGCGCTCAACACCACATGGATCGTCACGACATCGGCGCGCTGGAACAACGCGCCCTTGTCAACGAGCTCCACACCAAGCGGGCCGGTCGTCTCGGTCGTGAGATTCTGGCTCCATGCCACGACGTTCATGCCAAACGCCGTGCCTATCCGGGCGACTTCACTGCCCAGCCGTCCGAGACCAATGACGCCAAGCGTCTTGCCGTGAAGTCCCACGCCGATCGTCGTCTGCCACGTGCCATGACGCATCGACGCGGCTTCTTCCGGGATATTACGGGCGAGCGCCAGGATCAGGCCCCATGTGAGCTCGACGGGGGGCATTGGCATCGTAGCGGTCCCTGACACCGGGACGCCCCTTGCCGCCGCTGCCTTGAGATCGATGGCCGCGTTGCGCCGCCCCGTCGTGACCAGCAGTTTCAGCGACGGCAGGCGTGCGAGCAACGACGCCGGAAACGGTGTGCGCTCGCGCATGGCAACGATGATGTCGAAGTCACGGAGGCGCTCGGCGATAGCATCTTCGCTGCCGAGCGGGTGGCGAAACGCCTGCACCGAGACGTCCTGTCCCAGGCTTGCCCAATCCGCCATCGCCAGCGCGACGTCCTGGTAATCGTCGAGGATTGCTACGCGCAACGCGGACGATACTACCCTCAATCCCCTTCCCCCTTCCCCCTTCCCCCTTCCCCCTATTTCTTGACGCTCATCACACGCCGCCCTATAGTCGCCACCAACCCCATCTTCCAGGATGTGTCTTAGCAGGTGCAGGAGAAGGTTATGAAGATGAAACAAAGTGTCGTCGTGAGAGCGGGAACATGCGCGCTGTTTGTCATCGCGGCGGCGATCGTTGGGGCGCCCTCATCGCAGGGACAGGCTGGTGCCCCTCGGTACGAGGTCGATCTCTCCTGGCCAAAACCGCTTCCGGACCGATGGGTGATTGGAGGGCTGGGAGGAGTCTGTGTGGACGCTCAGGACCATGTGCTCCTCCTGAATCGCCAGGACGTGCTGGAGGGGGACCTGAACGCGGGGCATCTCGCTCCGCTGATGATTGAGATCGATCCGGCGGGCAAGGTGGTCAATTCATGGGGGGATAAGAATCTCCTTGAAGATCGCCTCCACAGTTGTCATTTCGACAAGGACAACAACGTATGGATCGGCAGCGCCCCTTCGGGAATGGTGCAGAAGTATTCGCACGACGGAAGCAAGCTCCTGCTTCAGATCGGCAAGAAGGGGGTGTTTGATTCCTCCGACGGCACGCCCAAGGGTAAGCCGCTCAATTCCAACGCCGCTCAATTCTTCATGCCATCCAGCATCTTTGTCGATCGGCAAAACGGAGAGGTGTTCGTGTCCGATGGCGAAGGCGCTGGCGGCAACCGTCGCGTCGCGGTGATGGATCGTACGGGACGTTTCCTGCGCCAATGGCAGCCGGAGGGGATGGAGACGGTGCATTGTCTGACCATCGCGAATGACGGGTTTGTCTATGTCTGCAACCGGCAGCAAAGCCGGATACAGGTGTACGACAAGATGGGCCGCTTCGTGAAGAACATCGACGTCCCATGGAAGCCGTACACGTCTCCCAAAGATGGCAAACGCATAGAGAGCGGCGGGTCGGTTGTCGCGATCGACTTTTCTCCCGATCAGAATCAGCGGCTGATGTACGTCATCAACCAAAACAATTCAGAGATCGAAGTGATCGACCGCCAGACCGGAAAGATCCTGTCGACGGTGGGCAATGGCGCCGGGGCCTTCCCGGGACAATTCGAGCAGGCTCACGGGATAGCGGTCGACTCCAAGGGCAATATCTACGTCGCGGAAAACCGGGGCAAGCGGATTCAGAGGTTCAAGATGGTTGGTCAATAGGGAGACGGCCGCCTCACTCTGACGTGCTGCCGCGCGGACGCGCGCCGCATTGTGATATGTGTGTGCCCGCGTCGTTTGAGGCGCCTACTCCACAGGACCATGCATGGAATCGTTTTTCGAATGGCTGCAAAGCCAGTCGGTACCAACCTGGGTTTCTGAATCTGATTCGATCTGGGGTTTCCCAACGGTTCTCTTCCTCCACAGTGTCGGCATGGGGCTGTCGGCGGGTGCGGCGTTCATCATCGGGCTCCGGTTGCTTGGCGTTGGACGTCCGTTGCCCGTCTCCTCGCTGCGGGTGCTGTTCAAGATTTTCTGGGGCGGCTTCGTGCTGAATTTCGTCACCGGCAGCCTCCTGTTTGCCGCGCACGCGACGACCACCGGGTACGTTCCCATGTACTACGCAAAGCTGGCGCTCATTCTGGTGGGCGTGATTCTGCTGTTTCCAATGCGGAGGTTTGTGGACAGCGACGCGAGCGATGGCGTCATTCCGGCCCATTTGAGGGCGCTTGCCCTGGTCTCGCTCGGTGTCTGGATCGGCGTCATCACCACTGGTCGCCTTATTGCCTATTTTGGTTAGCGAGCAAGAGAGACCCCTATGAATCTGGTGCATCTTCATCTGCTGCTCAATCACGTTCCAACCATCGGCACGGTCGTCGCGCTCGGCCTCCTTCTGCTCGCGTTCGCAAAGAAAAGCAACGAACTGACGCGCGCGAGTCTCGCGATCTTTTTCGCGATCGCGCTGGTGTCGCTGCCAACCTACATGACCGGCTACTCTGCGCAGAGAGCGCTGAAAGATCGTCCGGGCATCTCGGCACCTCTGGTCGAGCAGCATCAGAGCGCGGCGCTTCTTGCGCTCATTTTCATGGAGGCAACCGGCGTCGTCGCGTGGTTTGGCTTATGGCAGGGTCGCAAGCCCACAGGGACCGCGCGCTGGTCGGCGCCAACAGTCCTCGCGCTCGGGGTAGTAACGGTGGCGCTCATGGCGAGTGCCGCGAATCTCGGGGGCGAGATAACCCACCCCGAGATCATGCCCGCTGGTGCAACGCAGGCCGGGGAGGGCGCGCTCGCGCCCGCAGTCCTCAAGACCGCATTCATCGCGAAATATCAATTCAGCCACCCGATGGCGTGGCCTTCTCTCGAAGCACTCCATTTCATCGGGCTCAGTCTGCTGTTCGGCGTCGTCCTCGTGGGCAATCTGCGCATCCTCGGACTCATGAGAAACGCCGCGTTCGTGGACGTTCACCGGTTGCTGCCCTGGGGGGTCCTGGGCTTCGTCATCAACTCGGTCACCGGCATGCTGTTTTTCATCGGGCAGGCGTTTCAGTACGTCGACAACGCGTCCTTCCATTGGAAAGTACTCTTCATGCTGCTCGCTGGAGCCAACGTCCTGTACCTGACGCTCTTCGATGATGTCTGGGCGTTGGGGAAGGGAGAAGACGCGCCGTCCTCGGCGAAGCTTGTCGCGGCGTCGCAGATTTTTCTGTGGGTCGGTGTGATCTATTTCGGCCGCATGCTGCCGTACCTCGGCAACGCCTTTTAGTCGTTTCGGCGCCGGACGGGATGGTCGGCGACTGTCGAATTCGCAGGCAATCGAGCCGTGCAAGTCGTTGACTCCACTGGGACTAGGGTGGTATAACCCGGCCCGTCCATCCAAGTTGCCGATCGCCTTAGTCATCCCGCCTGGAGGAAATTGATGCAACCGAGTTCGTTCCGTCGGCTCCTGGTACTCGTCTCAATGCTATTGCTGCCAATCAGCGCCTATGCGCAGGAAGCGGCAATCAGCGGCACCATCACCGATGCGACCGGCGGCGTGCTGCCGGGCGTCGTCGTGCGCGCCGTCAACGAAGCGACCGGAAACAGCTTCGAAGCCGTCACGGATTCAACGGGAAAGTACCTGATGACCGTGCGCATCGGCGGGTACCGGATTGCGGCGGAGCTCGCCGGCTTCGCGACGATAGATCGGGGCGGCGTGCAGGTGCAGGTCGGCCAGCAGGCCGTGCTGAACCTGCAGATGGCGCCCGCGACATTGCAGGAGTCGGTGACGGTGACCGGCGAAGCCCCGCTTGTCGACACCACGCAGTCGAACCTGGGAAGCAATATCGACTCGCGGCAGGTGCAGGACCTGCCTCTCAACGGACGCAACTTCATGGATCTCACGCTGTTAGCCGCCGGCAGCCGCCAGAACTTCGTGGCCGAGACGCCGGCGGCAAGCTTTCAGCTGAACGTGGACGGCCAGCAGGTGACGCAGCTGATCGCCACCAGTTTCGGCCAGCCGCGTTTCAGCAAGGACACGATCGCCGAGTTCGAGGTGATCACGAACCGGTTCGACGCGCGGCAGGGGCGATCGACGGGCATCCAGGTCAACGCCATCACGAAATCGGGAACGAACGCCCCGGCGGGGAGCTTCGCCGGCTACTTCCGCGACGCCAAGTTCAACGCGGAGGACTTCATCCAGAAGAAGGTGCTGCCGTATTCGAACCAGCAGTTGAGTGTGACGTTTGGCGGACCGATCAGGCGGGATCGCATTCACTATTTCCTGAACTACGAGTACGAGCGTTCGCCGTACACGCGGCCGTACACGACGCCGTACCCGGCCTTCAACATCAACCTGCAGGGCACCTACACGGAGAAGAAGGGCGGCGGCCGGCTCGACATCCAGTTCTCGCCGAAGACGCACTTCACCTACCGCCAGAACCTGGTGCGCTCGTGGGATCCGTACGACGCGCGCTGGGCCGGCGGCAGCATCATCCATCCCTCATCGCCGAGTTCCGTGCCGAAGACGTCCAACGACATCACGGCCCGGCTCACGCGTGTCCTGAACGCGTCGGCGGTCAACGAGGTCGCTTACAGCTGGGGACGATACTGGTGGCAGACGAACCCGGTTGTGAACTGGCCGAATCATCCGCAGGCGGCGGCGGGTTTCACGCACGGCACGCCCCGGATCCTCCTCCGTGGCTACACGGTCGGCCAGGCGCACACGCGGTCGCCCCAAGATCTCACTGACGGCGGACCGAGCGTTCGCGACGACCTGACGTTCTCGTTCGTCCAGGGCGGGCGGCACGACATCAAGACGGGTGCCGAATACATTCACAGCAGCTCGCCGATCTTCCTGTGCATCAACTGCGGCGGCACACTCGATGCGCAGGGTGGGAATATTCCGAGCAATGTCGAGGCGCTCTTCCCCGTCTACAACGATGTCTCCTCGTGGAACCTCAACGGACTCGTGAGCCCAGCCGGGGAAACGCAGCGCGTCCGGTTCTATCAGCTCGCCGTCGGCGACTTCCACGTGGACAGCCCGATTCGCAGCTTCGCGACCTGGCTGCAGGACGACTGGACGCGCGGCAAGCTGACGATGAACTTGGGCGTCCGCTACGACTACATCAAGGGCACGTGGGCCGAAGATCTGCCCTTCGATCGGTGGGTGCCCGTGCGGCCGATCGACACGAACAACTTCCAGCCGCGCCTCGGGTTCGCCTACAGCATCAACGATCGCACGGTCGCGCGCGGCGGCTGGGGACTCTTCGCGGGTGGCGCGGTCAACTCGTCGCACGCGTACCGCGTGGACGCACAGGTGGCGAACATCCAGGTGAACTACGACGGTCGTCCGGACTTCCCGATGAATCCGTTCAACGGCCCGATTCCCACCTATGCGCAGGCGGTGGCGACCTCCAACCAGCGCTCGCCGTTCCTGACGCTCCCGTCGATCAATTCGAATCTGCCGTACACCAACCAGGCCAACATCGGTGTGCAGCGGCAGTTCGGGTCAGCGATCTCGCTGGCGACGGACTTCGTCTACACGAAAAACAAGGACGTCGTCAGCATCATGGACGTGAACCTGGCCTACAACCCCGCGACCGGCGCCAACTATCCGTTCACGGATCTCACGCGCCGGCCCATCACCGGGTGGGGCGCGGTGAACCAGAACGTCGTGCAGCCGGACGGCCCCACGTCCTACGCGCTGCAGATGGAGTTGACCAAGCGGATGGCTAACCACTTCCAGCTGTCGGCGACTTATCTGCTGCAGTTCGCCTACGAATATCAGTATGCGCCGATCAACCGCGACAAGGGCTGCAACTACCCGATGACCAACCCGTCGCCGGGCGTCTTCACGTGCGACGCGCCGATGACGCTGCACCCGCTGCTGGTTGACCAGCGGTTCCTCAACGGTGATCAGCGGAACCGCGCCACGCTCAACGGCATCTGGGAGCTGCCGGTGGGCTTCCAGTTGAGCGGCCTGTATTTCTTTGCGGACAACGGGAAGTTGACGTCGACCTCCGGCTTGGACGTGCTCGGCTTGGGCTCGTCCACCACCGCGAGCCTGGTTGGCACGAATGCGGGCATCACCGGCTCGGCCAACCGGCTGCGCCGCGACGGCACACTCATCGAGCGCAACAGCTTCAATCGCACGGATCTGCATCGCGTCGACGTGCGGCTGCAGAAGCGCTTCAGGCTGAACGGTCGGATAACGCTCGACGGGATCGCGGAAGTGTTCAACATCGCCAATCACGCGAACTACAACGCGTTCGTGACGAACGAGGCGGCAGCGAACTTCCGGCAGCCGCAGTACGACTCGAACATCGCGTTCCAGCCCCGGACGGCGCAGTTCGGGTTCCGGACGACGTTCTAGAGCGTGCAGTCCCGCCCGGGGGTCGACAGACCGCCCGGGCGAGCGCAACATATTCGGAACGTTATTCGCGTCTCCGAGGAGGATTCAACATGAGCAAGCGTTCTTTGGTCATCCTGGCGGCATGCGGGCTTCTTATGGTGACTGTGCCGGTCGCGGCGCATCACGCCATCGCGGCGCAGTATGACTTGGACAAGCCGGTCGACATCACGGGCACGCTCAAGAAGATGGAGTTCATCAACCCCCACTCCATGCTGCATCTTGATGTGAAGGGAGCGGACGGGTCGGTGACAGAGTGGGTCTTCCAGACCACCAACTCCGGCACGCTGCGGAGCAAGGGGCTCGCGCGCACGGGACCGGGATCGCTCGAAGTCGGCGCGAAATATACGGTCAAGGGCTTCGCGGCGCGCAACGGAAACCCGATGGGCTTCCTGCGCGTGCTGGTGTTCCCGGACGGCAAGGAAGTGACGTTCTGGTTCGGCGATCCGAACGGCAATTGAGGAGAGATCCATCATGACGCGTCGAATCCTTCTGGTCAGCGTGTCGGCGTGCCTGTCCATCGCGGCAGTGACGCTGGCGGTGACTGCCTTTGCCCAGTCGAACGGCACGCCCGCGGCGGTAGTCGCCACGCCGCGCATGCCCGACGGAAAACCGGACTTGAGCGGGATGTGGGGCGGTGGCGGCGGGGGAGGGGGCGGTCGTGAAGCCGAAGCCGACGCGAGCGGCAATCTCTCGGAGCTGTTCCCGTCGCGGCGTTGCGCCCCGAATCAGGTAAAGTGCGGCGACTACACCAACCAGTCCGAGGACGGCGAGTTCACCGCGCGCTTGACCACGAACCGTCCGATCTACAAGCCCGAGTTCTGGGATAAGGTCCAGGAGCTCGACATGTGGACCAATAAGTACGATCCCCTTTTCATGTGCCAGCCGCTCGGTATCCCGCGCGCGGGCCCGCCTGTCAGGATCCTCCAGACTGCAAACGACGTGGTCCTCCTGTATGCGGGCGGCGGCGGCGGCGCGGGCAATGCGGAGTATCGCGTCGTCCCGACTGACGGGCGGAAGCATGATCCCGTGAAGTCCCAGGACGTGTTCTTCTGGGGACATGCGGTGGGACGATGGGAAGGCGACACGCTCGTCATCGACTCGATCGCCTTCAACGATCTCACGTGGCTCGACAAGGGCGGCTACTTCCATTCCGACAAGATGCGCGCGATCGAGCGGTTCACGCGTGAAGGGAACACCCTGCGCTATGAGGTCACGATCGAGGATCCGGAGGTGCTCGCCCAGCCGTGGGTGATGACGCCGCGCCAGCTGCGTCTGAATCCGAACCCGAACGCCGGGTTGCTGCCCGAAGCGACGCCGTGCCGCGATTACGACTCCGCGAACATGGTGACGCAGATCCGCCACTGACCGTCATGCATGAGGACCCCATGGGGATGAAACGCGCACTCGTTGGCACGACGTTCGTGGCCGTGTTGCTCGGTGTTGGCGGCATGGGACAGGCCGTGGTTGGAGCGCAGCAGCAGGCGCCCGCGCAGCGATACACGCCTGCCCCGGGCGCGAAGGATCTGAAGGCCGTGCTCTTCAACTGGGCGTGGTACATGGGGATGCTGCGCGGTCCGCAGGAAATTGAGGCGGTCGCAACGCTTGAACATCAGGCCACGGGCACCATTCAGATCGATGGGCAGCCGTGCCGGCTCACCAAATACCGCATGAGCAACAATTATCAGGTTGGCGGCCAGCGGATCCAATACACCTGTACTCGAGCGAATGGTCAGACCTACAACGCGATTGAAGTCGTCAATGGGCAGTTCGCCTGGGACGAAGACATTCTGGGCGCGGAAATTGTGCCCGGCAAAGGGAAGGCGACGCCGAGACCCGCGCTGCTGGCCGAACGTCTGATTCGCCTGTGGGCAAGCCCGCAAGGGGCGCCGAAAGCCGCCGCCGCCGGGCGTGACAAGACGACAGTGGCTCACGACACCGGCAAGCCGGTTGTCACCTTCCCGATCCCCGGCGTACCCGCCGCCATCGCGAAAGCGACGCTCAACGCGCAGAATCAGGCGGAGCGTGTGGAAGTCCGCAACGGCGATGTCGTCATGGAGTTCACCTACGCGGACTATGCGGACTTCAACAACCCGCTGAACAAGATCGAAGCGTTCATCCCGGGCAAGCTCGTGGAGAAGCGAAACGGTGCGATTGTCCGCGACCTCACGACGTCTGAGACCGAGACGGGCAACCTCTACGTTGTCATGCCGGTGCCCAAGAGCGTGCGTGACGCTTCCGCCGGGGGAGCAAGCAAGTAACAACTCCGGGATTCGGGATTCGGGATTCGGGATTCGAATAGGGGTTCGGATTCGGGATTCAAATCGACCGAATCCCGAACCCCCAATCCCGAGAAACTACCGCGCCGCCGAGGTTGTCACCGCTTTCTGATGACGTTCTGGACGAGGAAAGCCTCAATCGCCGTCCACGCGCGAAGTACCTGGTCGAGTTCGAAGTTCGCGTGGCCCCCACCGGGAATCGTGACGAGCTCCGCGGTTACGCCCGCCTTCTTCAGCATGTCGATTTCGCGCACTTCCTGCTCGTACGGGACGGTGGGATCCGCATCGCCGTGAATCGCGATGACCGGTGGAACGCCAGCGCGGACGTACGTTATCGGCGACACGCGAGCCGCCAGCTCCTTGTTGTTCGCGCCGATCCAGCTGGAGGCGTAAGTCCGTGTCGTGTCGGTGATAAGAGTCGTGTAGTCGAAGATCCCGTACCAGCTGACGACCGCTGCGACCTTGAGCGCTTCAGGGCCGGGGCAGTTGCGATCGAACCCAGCCGATTCCGGGACGAAGGCGGTCATCAAGGCGAGGTGGGCACCGGCCGATTGCCCCGTCACGACGATCCGGTCGGTGTCGACCTCGTACTCCTTCGCGTTGTGAATCACCCAGCGGAGGGCACAGCGCACATCTTCAACGGCCGCCGGTGCGGGGGAGACGCTGCTCGGTCGGTACTCGACGTTCACCGCGTTCCAGCCCATCTGGAGGTACGGCATCACACTCGGGGCCGATGCTTCCTTCCTGGCGTTCGGGCTGTACCCGCCGCCGTGCATGAAGATCGCCGTGGGCAGCGGCCCGGTTGCCTGGGCGGGACGATAGAAGTCCAGCTTCAATTCGGTGCCGCTCGCGGTCCCGTAGGTGACATTCGCCGTCATGCGATAGCCGTTTGTGACATAGGCAGCAAACGCTGCCGCGTCTCCTGCCAGCCTTTGCGCCTGCAGTGACGAAGGCGTCGTCGCACACAAAGCGCCGATCACCGCCGCCAATCCGAGACGTCTCACCATGAACCCCTCCAGTGGCGCCAGAATGCTATCAAGCGTCTTCCGACGTCGCCAACGTATTTGACACGAACGCCGTTCACGTCAACACTCGTGCGTTCCGTACCGCATACGAAGGAAGTGACTGAGAATGGCTGACAGGGATTTGTACGAAAAAGGGATGGCAGTCCGCCGCCAGGTGCTCGGAGACGCCTACGTCGACCAGGCCACCGCGAACATCGACGACTTCAATCGCGACTTTCAGCGAATCTTGACGGAGTACTGCTGGGGCGAGGTCTGGACGCGCCAGGTGCTGTCGAACAAGCAGAGGAGCTTGAACAACCTCTGCATCATTGCGACGCTGAACCGCGCGGCGGAATTCGAGATGCACGTGCGCGGCGCGTTGCGAAACGGATGCACGCCCGCCGAGATTCGCGACACGCTGATCCAGGTGGCCGTCTATGCCGGCATCCCGGCCGGCGTCGAGGCGTTCCGAATTGCACGGAAAGTGCTCACGGAGGAGGGTGTTCTGAAGTAACTCACAACCTCCAACTCCCAACTCCCAAGAAGCTTGTTGGGAACGACTTGCGAGCTGCGGTTGGTAGTCACGAAGCGGCGCGGACCCTATGGGTCCGCGGTTACCCGTCTTGCTTCAGTACCGCCTGGATCTGCTCCATCGGAACCTTGATCTCCACGCCGGCGCGCTCTTCCTGCAGCAGCATCGCGACGCGCGAATCGCGCTCGCTCCATCCACGATTGACGGCTTCGGTCAGCTCCTCGAGCGCAAGGTTCGAGAGCCGCATCGGCACGGAAAGCTCGCGGCCAAGCGACGTGGCCAGCGACACGTCCTTGTGCGCCAGACGGAGCGTGAAGTTCGGCGGATCGAAGATGCCTGGTAGGAATTGATCGCCGAGGCGATCGAAGACGCGGGCGCGGCCGACGAATCCCTGTCTCACGACGCGCCACAGCACGAGAGGATCCACGCCCCCTTTCACACCCATCGTGAAGACTTCGGCCAGCGCGGTTTGAATGGCATATCCCGCGCAGTTGTGCACCAGCTTCGCGACCGAGGCGACGCCGATCGCGCCGATGTAGGCCGGCTGATCGCCGATGTCACGAAGCAGCGGCTCGAACCTGTTGTAGATCTCCTGATCGCCGCCGACCCAGATCGCCAGCGTGCGCGTCTTCGCGCCTTTCGGTCCGCCGCTGACAGGCGCGTCGAGCACGTGGACCTCCCGATTTTTGAATACAGGATGCACACCGCGGATCGTTGAGGGGGCATTGGTTGTGAGATCGAACAGCACCGTGCCGGGCTTCATGCCGTGAATCAGGCCATTGGGGCCAAGGGTGACGTCCTGGAACTCGACGGGTCCCGGCAGGGAGGTGAAGACGACCTCCGCGGCTTCTCCTATCTCCCGCGCGGTCGGCTTCGCGATCGCTCCGGCGGAGATATGCGGCGCCATCGCCTCCGTCCTCAGGTCGTTGACATACAGCTGGTGCCCTGCCGCCGCGAGGCTGGAGGCCATCGGGCCTCCCATCGTGCCGAGTCCAATGAATCCAATCTTCATGCCCACGAATTGTAGCGATCAACGTTCATTGACACTCGTACACCCGGGCGCTAGACTCCGCGAACACCTGCAGATTCGTACATTCCCCTTGATCCGAGGTTGATATGAGGGCTCCGTTGCGCGTTGAAAGAGGACTTGTCGTTGTCGCGCTGCTGGCGCTGTCTGGCGCGACCAGCCTGCTTCAGGACGCGACGAGCGTCCTCAACGAGGTGGACAAGACGCTTGGCGCGTCCGGCTTGAAGTCGGTCCGGTATTCGGGAACGGGCTTCGCCTACGCGTTCGGGCAGAACAACCGTCCGGACATCCCCTACCCGAAGTTCTATGCGAAGTATTCCCGCTCAATCGACTTCGAGAAGGGCGTCTCGCGGGAGGAGACAACGCGGACGCAATTCGAGAACCCGCCGCGTGGGGGCGGGGGACAGCCGTTGTATACAGAGGCCGCCGGAGCGGCCGTCGCCGGAGAGAACTCCAATTGGGGCGGCGGTGCGGTCGCACTTACGCCGCAGGGATTCGTCAGGGCAGCCATGGCCGGGAAGCCGACGATGACGACCATGCGGGTCGGCGGGCGTCCGTTGACCGTGATCTCATTCACCGCGAGAAACCAGTACAAGGTAAACGGATACGTCAACGCGCAACACGTCGTCGAGAAGGTGGAGACCTGGGTCGCCAACCCGACGCTCGGTGACACGCTGATCGAGACGACCTTCGCCGACTACCGCGATTTCGGCGGCGTGAAGTTCCCGATGCGGATCGTGCAGAAGCAGGGCGGCTATTCCGTGCTCGAGCTCAACGTGAGTGACGTGCAGCCGAACGCCGCGGTGACCCTGCAGGCGCCGGCCGCGGCCGCTCCGCAGGCGGCGCGCGCCGAGGCGGAGAAGTTTGCCGACGGCGTCTGGTATTTGCGTGGCACCCCCGATCCGAACAGCCAGCTCGTGGAGTTCAAGGACTTCAGCGTCATCGTCGAGTCTTCAGTGACCGAAGGGCGCGCACTTGCCAACATTGCGGAGGCGAAGCGGCTTCTGCCGAATAAGCCCGTCCGGTACCATGTCAACAGTCACCATCACTCCGATCACTCGGCGGGAGTTCGCGCGTTCGTGGCTGAAGGATCGACGATCATCACGCACGACATGAACAAGAAGTTCTACGACGACGTCGTGCTGAAAAGCCCGCACGCGCTGGCGCCCGATACGCTGTCGCGTAGTCCGAAGGCCGCGCGCTTCATCTACGTGAAGGACAAGGGTAAGTACGTCATCACGGATGGCGACCGGACGATGGAGATCTACCACGTCGACAACGGACATGCCGCCAACCTGCTGATGTCGTATCTGCCGAAGGAGAAGCTGCTGCTCATCACGGACATCTTCAACGACTTCGGCATGCCGCGTCCGAATGATCCGCCGGCCGGCATCGTCAGCCCTTACTACGCGGCTCTCGGCGAGCGGATCAAGGAACTGAAGCTCGATGTGCAGTGGCTGGCTCCATCGCACGGCACGAAGGTACTGCCCGCTGCGCGGCTGAACACGCTGTTGCAGGGCACTGTTCAAGCACCGCCGGTCAGACCGGTGGTTGAATCACGATAAAGTCGAAATTCGAGTAAGTTCGAGGTGGAGGCCGGGTCCTTTCGGACCCGGCAAACCAGGAGGAACCATGCAGTCGTCGCTCTCACGCGTGCTCGCGATGTTGATCGCCGCGCCGCTTTTGCTCGTCTCAACCGCGTTCGCGCAGGCACCGGATGGACACTGGGTGAACCTGGCGCCGTATCCGCAGCCGACGCAGGAAGTCGGCGGAGCGGTCGTCAACGGCAAGCTGTACATCCTCGGCGGGTACGGAGCCAACGCGCCCGGCGGCCTTGCGGGATGGCTGAATGAATACGATCCCGCCACGGACAAGTGGACGAAGAAGACCGACATCCCGATGCCGGTCCACCACCAGGCGATGACCGGATACAACGGCAAGATGTACGTGTTCGGCGGGGGTATCAAGATCTCGCCCACGAGCGACAACTGGTATCCGACCAATCGCACCTGGGAATACACGCCGGCGACCAACTCGTGGAAAGAACTGACGCCGATGCCCACCAGGCGCGGCGGCGGGATCGCTGTCCTGCTGAACGGCAAAATCTACGTCCTCGGCGGTGCGGGCTATCACCCCGGTCAGACCGAAGAGTTGTCAATCAGCGCCACAGTGCCCCATCGCAACGTGACCACCAACGAGGTCTACGACCCTGCGACCGACAAGTGGGAAACGCGCATGCCGATGTCGGTGCCGCGCAACCACCTTGCGGGCGCCGCCGTGAACGGCAAGATCTACGCGATCGGCGGACGTGTAGGCTCGTCGTTCGTTGGCGCAAGCAGCACCGATATCGTCGAGGAGTACGACCCGGCGAGCGACATGTGGCGCATCCGGACCCGCATGCCGTACCCGCGCAGCGGAATGGCATTCGGCACCGACGGACGCTTGATCTACATGGCGGGCGGTGAGTTCCTCGATCGCGACATGGTTGGCGTTTTCCGCAACCTCGAGGCCTACGATCCCGCGCGAGACCAGTGGTATGAGCTTCCCCCGATGACGACGCCGAGGCACGGTTTTGCGGGCGGGGTGATCAACGGTGTGTTTTACACCGCGACCGGCCAGCTCCAGAGTGGCACTGGCGGCGGCGGACCGGGCGGCTCGCCCGCGCACGAAGCATTCCTGATTGGCAAACCTCCCGCGCCGGCGGGCAGCAAGTGAGGACGGGCACGAGGAGAAACATCATGCGAACAACGTCACTCACACTCGCTGCCGTCGCACTCGTGATCGGGTCCGTCGCTGTAGGCGCTCAGGGTCAAGGGCGCGGCGGCGGTCGCGGCCAGGGGCAAGGACAAGGCCAGGGCGGCGGCCAGGGCCGTTGGGTCAGGATGGCGCCTATCCCGGAACCAAACGAGGAGCGCCAGAGCGTCGTGGCCAACGGGAAGCTGTACATGTTTGGCGGCAACGCTGTCGAGGTTGGTGGAAAGCCGGGCGCACCTCCGGGAACGGTATTCGAGTACGACCCGGCGGGTGACAAATGGACGAAGAAGAAGAACATGCAGCTCCCTGCGCATCACGTCGCCGTGGCTGAGAACGGCGGGAAGATCTACGTCTTCGGCGGCGCGGTGCAGCGTCAGGCCGGTGGTCCGAACTATGTCCCCGTCAACAACGCGTGGGAGTACGACCCGGTTGCGGACTCGTGGAAGGCACTTGCCCCGATGCCCAGCAAGCGGATTGCGGCATCTGCCGTCGCGGTCGGCGGCAAGATCTACGTAATGGGCGGCGCGGGCAACTATCCAAAGAACGAGGACCAACCGCTCAACGGGAACACGCCGCATCGCGTCCTCGATCTCAACCAGGTGTACGACCCGGCAACCAACACCTGGGCGACGCGTCAGACGATACCGACGCCGCGCAGCCACCTCTTCGCGGCAGCGGTCAACGGCAAGATCTACCTCATTGGTGGCCGGCTTGGATCGATGGCGATTTCCACCGGCAGCCCGACGGACATCGTCGAGGAGTACGACCCGGCGACCGACAAATGGGGGTATTTGAAGAGCCGCATGCCGACGCCGCGCGACAGCGGCGTAGCCGCCGCGTACCAGGGGAAGATCTACGTGCTGGGCGGGCAGCAGATTACCGCGCTCAACAACTCGGTCTCGCGCGCCATGGAGGTCTACGATCCAGCGGCGAACGAATGGACGTCGATGGCGAACATGCCCCTTGCCCGGCACGGGATTGTCGGCGGTGTCATCGGCAACCGGATGTTCATCGGCGGCGGCCACATCACGGCCGCGTTCAGCGGAGGCGAGCCGCTCAACTCGCCGAACCTCGACGCGCTGGAATTAGCGGCAAGGTAATCCGGCCTAACCACGAAGTACACGAAAATCGCGAAGGTCACGAAACCAAGAATAAGGTTTCGTGACCTTCGTTTTCTTCGCGACCTTCGTGGTTGGGTTTTGAGATTTTGGGACTTGGGACTTGGGACTTGGGACTTGGGACTTGGGACTTGGGACTTGGGATTTGGGATTTGGGATTTCCTAATGACCTCCGGCTTCGAGGTGCTGCACCAGCTCGACTCGAACGCCGTCCGGTGCGTCCAGGAAGACGATGCGGTGCGGTAACTGGTCGGGCTGCGCGCAATAGAGCCGGCGAATCGCAGGACTGTCGCCCTCACCGTCGCCCCCGACGAAGTTGCATGCCGGGTAGCCCCTCGGATTCGGGTTCGACAAGAACGTCACGCCAAGCGTCTTGAGATCGTTGACAACCCTGTCCAGGTCGAGCGGCCCCCAGGCAAGGTGATCGATCGAGTGTCCAATGCTCGGCACGGCGCGTTCATCCTTCACCGCGAATAGATAGAAGAGTCCCAGGTCCCGGTACCTGATCGCATCACGGCCCTTGACCGTGGCGCGGTCGCCGCCGAAGGCGCGCACGTACCACGCCAGGCTTGCCGCGGGATCGCGCACGCGCAGGTTGACGTGGTGGAGACCGAGCAGATCCGGATCCTCGACGAGCTCGAGGCGTGTCCCCCACGGGTCCTCGACCACTGCGTGTTTCCACCAGCCGGGATCGTCGACCACCGGTGTGATCACTGTCACGCCGGCTGCCTGCAGCGCGCGGACCTTCACCTGGAGATCGTCGAATGAGAACCCGATGCTGTCGATGACGCTTCCCGAGCTCGGTTTTGCGTCGACGGATACTTCGAAGATGAGTTGAAGGGGAAGGGGATGATCCCCCGACCACTTGCCGAAGCCCACCCGGTCGGCCGTCTCGCCGACGTTGCCGCCCATGTTCTCGAGGTACCAGTCGCGTGCCTGGGAAATCTCAGGCACGGCGAGATGGATGGAATCAAACGGCGGTGCCTCGTACTGCGCGCGCGCCGGTGAGCAGACGCCGAGCGCGATTACCAGAGCAGCGGCACCTCTTACTGTCACGTGCCACGGAGGCAGGGAGACACGGAGAGAAAACATTATGAGCTCCCTCCGTGACTCCGTGTCTCCGTGGCTTGTCTCACTAGTTGGTCCGCCCTGCCGCCGGCCCGAATTCGAGGACCTCATTGTGGTTCGCGTCCAGCGCATGCCCGCCGCCTGCCGCAAAGGCGAGGTGCCCGCCGATCACGAACAGTTTCCCGTTGTACGCAGCGACGTTGACGCCGTGCCGGGCGGTCGGCATTGCTGGAAGCCGGTACCAGTCGTTGGCCGCCGGGTCGAACACTTCGACGTCCCGATAGACGGCATCCATGTGGTAGTCGTGTCCTTCACCGCCCGCGACGTAGATCTGGCCCTGGTATGTCGTCCATCCATGGCCGCTGCGGGGCGTCGGCATCCTGTTCATCGCGCGCCACGAATCGGTCACAGGGTTGTATTCCTCGACGACGTCGACGTTGGCAGAGGTGAAGCCACCGATGTTGTTCGCGGTGACGCGTCCGCCAATCACATAAATCTTGCCGCCGACGACGCCAATCGCCGAGTGATTGCGCGGCGTGGGCATCGGCTTGTGAGCTGTCCATCGGTTCGTCGCGGGATCAAACGATTCGTTCGTGCCAACCACGAGGCCACCATTCTGGGTCCTGCCGTCGGGGCCCGTCAGGTCGGTCGAGCCGCCGATGAAGTAAATCTTCCCGCCGACCTCGGCAGCCGAGCCTGCGGTCCGCTTCATCGAAAGCTTGGCGATCGGCTTCCACGTATCCGCGGCGGGGTCATATTCCCACGCGGTGTCGAGCGTGGCGCTCGGCGCCTCCTGCGTCATCGCGCCCGATCCGCCGAAGATGTAGATCTTGCCGTTGGCGGCGGCGGTGGTCATGTGATCCGAGAAGAAAGGAGTCGGCTTCTTCTCCGTCCACTTGTCGCCGGCGAGGTCGTACGCGAGGACACGCGCAGGATGCGTGGACCTGGCGCCGGGGGTCATCACGGCGGCATTGCCGCCAATCAGGTACAGGACGTTGTTCAGGACAACGTTCGTATATTCCTCGGCCGGGTTCGGGAGCTTGGCGTACTTGTCGGTCACCCACTTTCCCGGCGCTTGCTGTGCGACGACCGCTGTCATTCCGAGCATCAGCGTGACGGCGACAGCCGCACTCATCCGCCGCATAACCGATCCCATGGTGACGCCTCCTGCGGGTTTGGCCCGCCCAAAATGTGTGGGCGAAATTGACTCGTCCCGAGGAATCGAGGGGACGGCCCGCGCCAACAATCGCACGCGTACTCCGGCAGGTCAAGGGCGTTCTGGATGTGACTTTGTGATTGTTCTGCTTGGGTTTGGCGCGTACACTCGCCCGAAAGCCCATCAAAGGCCGGCGGCGCACCTGACAGGCCGGAACCGACCATCCGCATGCGACCGCGTGGAACAACGTGCTGGGGATTCCGTTGGGCGCGCGGTAAGAGATTGCAGCCCGGGCGATATGCTATCGGCTTCGCGCGGCTGGAACACAGTTGTCCGCTTCAAAGCGATTGGGTTGGGGACGAACTACTTCTGGAGGAGAAGGACTATGGTGCGACGTGCTTCGATCACGGCGCTGGCATTGGCGGTCGCGTTCGGAATGGCGACCCCCGGAATGGCGCAGACGACTAATGGCGTCATCTCGGGCATCATCAGCGACGCGCAGGGAGGGGTACTTCCCGGCGTATCGGTCACGGGACGGAATCCTGACACCGGCCTCGCGCGAACGGTCATCACCGAATCGGACGGCCGCTTCCGTTTGGCGGCATTGCCGCCCGGACGGTACGAGCTGAAGGTCGAGCTTGCGGGCTTCGGGACTGTAGACGTGCCGGCGTTTGGGCTGCTCACGGGCTCCGAGGTCACCCGCAACGTCACGATGCAGTTGCAGGGGCTAGCCGAATCGGTGACGGTTACCGGTGAAGCACCGATCATCGAGGTCACCAAGACGGACGTCTCGGGCGTCATCACGCAGGACCAGATGCAGATGCTGCCGCTCGCAACCCGGCAGCCGATGGACCTCGCGCTGCTGATGCCGGGCACGAGCCAGGACGCGGTGCGCGCTCGCAAGGCCAACTCGAACATCGGCGCCGGCGCCTTCACGAACGGTTCGGCGCTGCTGGTGGACGGCGTGTGGAACAAGGAGGGCAACACCGGTGAGCCGCGGCAGGACTTTCCGCAGTCGGCCATCCAGGAGTTCAAGGTCTATCTGAGCCAGTCGCCGGCGGAATACGGCTGGACGGCCGGCGGCGCGGTGTCGATGGCCACCAAGAGCGGCACGAACCTGTTCCATGGTGAGGCGTTCGAGTTCTTCCGTCACAAGAGCCTCAACGCGATCGATCCCTTCGCGAAGGCCGGCGGGCAGCCCAAGCCGGCCTTCAGCCGGCACCAGTACGGCCTGGCGATTGGTGGGCCCATCGTCCAGGACCGCGTGCATTTCTTCCAGGCCATCGAGGCGAATCGCAGCAACCTCTACGACAACGTCGTCATTGGCGCCAACAACCCGCAACTGCAGGCGTTCTACGGGAACATGAGCGGCGTCTTCCCGAGCCCGGAATGGAACCGCATGTCCTTCACCCGCGGCGACATGCAGATCAGCCAGAGGCAATCGGCCTTCATGCGGTACGCGTGGCAGGTATCCGACTTCACCTGCGAAGGCTGTGCGGCGTCGTCCTCGACGCCCTGGTTCTCCGTTGGCGGCATCAAGCAGAAGCGCTATTCGTGGGTCGGTGGTCACACATGGGTGCTCTCACCGCGGATCCTCAACGAGGTGCGCGGCCAGTGGACCAATTATCACTTCCGTCAGCACCCGCCCGGCGTCGATCCACAGGAAGACCTCTTCGATGACTCGCCAGCCCGAACCGCACCGCTCACAGCGGTGTACACTTTCCCGAGCCTCTCGTGGGGCACGAGCGCGAATTTCTACACGCGCCAACAATCTCGAGAAATTCGCGACGACATGTCGATCACCACGGGGCGGCACACGTGGAAGTTCGGCGCGGGTGCGCAGAAGCTGGCCATCTGGTCGGACAACCGGCCCAGCCTCGGCACGTGGTCGCTCAACGTCGACCAGCCGTTCAACCCGGTGAACCTCGCGACGTTCGTCCCGGTGCCGGGATCGGTCACGCAGTTTGCCACCGGGAACCTCGTCAAGCTGCCGGCGTACGCGCCGAACGTGCTGGCGGCGTGGTACATCGAAGACGAGTGGAAGCCGGCCGCGGGAGTCACGCTCAACCTCGGGCTGCGGTACGACTATCAGTTCAAGATCTTCAATCAGGGCCTGTCGCTCGACGCGAAGGACCACAGGGGCTTGCCGATTTTCCCGACCACCGGGACGGCAACGAGTCTGGCTCCGCTCGTGGACTTCTCCAAGCGCGGCGACAAGAACAACTTCGGCCCGCGCGTCGGGTTTGCCTGGGATCTGCGGAACGACGGCAAAACAGTCGTCCGCGCGGACTACGGCATCTACTACAACCCGATGAACATCCAGCCGCAGTCGGGCGAGCGGAACAACTTCCGTCAGCCGACCGCCAACATCCCGAATCCTCCGTATCCCAATCCGTATGGCGGCCGCGACCCGATCAGCTTCGTCTCAACGGCGCCGCAGAACATCGCGACGATGGCCGACGACCTGGAGAACCTGGAGTCGAGGGCCTACACGGCGGGGGTGTCGCGTGGCCTGACGTCGGCGCTGGCCATTCACGTCGACGGCGTCTTCAACCAGATGTCCAAGATCCCGATGGCGGTTGACATCAACCCGCGCAGCGGCGGAACGGTCGGCAACCGCCCGCTGACGCAGTTCGCCCGGATCCTGCAGACACAGTCGGTTGGCGAGATGGATTACAAGGCGCTGCTCGTCCGGCTCGAGAAGCGATTCGAGCAGAACTACATGTACATGGTGTCGTACACGCTCGCGAACACCGAAGGCACGGTCAACAACATTGGCCCGGCCTCGACGGTCACCGATTCGGCGCACCTGGACTACGACAACGGTCCGAACAACAGCGACCGGCGCAACGCACTGGTGGCGAGCGCGTCGTTCCTGTTGCCGGCTGACTTTACCGTGAGCGGTGTGTTCACGGCGCGTTCGACCATGCCGTTCAGTGCGATCGCCGGCGTGGACCTGAACGGTGACGCGGCCATCACCGACTACGTGCCCGCCACGACGCGCAACGTCTTCAACAGGGGCAACAACGACGACATGATGGCGCGGGTCAATGCCTACCGGGCGACCGTCAATCTCGCGCCGTTGCAGGCATCGCAGATCAGCACCAACGAGTTCTACGGGCTCGACATGCGGGTGAACAAGGCGATCACACTCGGCGGGAGCAAGAAGGTCGATTTGATCCTCCAGGTGTTCAATCTGCTCAACAGAACGAACCTCCTGGGCGCCTGGCAGACAAACGCGCGATCCGCGAAATTCGGGGTCGTCGAGTCAGCGGGCAACATGCGGCAGGCGGAAGTCGCCGTGCGGTTCATCTTCTAGGTAATCCAGGGATCAGGGATCAGGGATCGGGGATCAAAAGCCCGGCCTTGTGCCCTGATCCCCGATCCCCGATCCCGGGTCCCCGGTCCCGTGACAGCCCTTCTCTACATAATTTTCTTCGCCTCTGGGGCCTCCGCGCTCATTTTCGAGACGCTCTGGTTCCGCCAGGCCGGGCTGGCGTTCGGCAACAGCGTGTGGGCATCGAGCCTCGTCCTGTCAGGCTTCATGGGCGGGCTCGCGTTGGGGAACGCCGCCGCCGCGCGATACGGAGACCGTCTCAGAAACCCGGTGCGCACGTACGCGATTGCGGAGATCGCGATCGCAATCGCGGGCATCGGACTCGTCTATCTCTTTCCGATCCTCGGATCCGCGCTTGCGCCGTGGCTTCGAGGGCTGCTTGACCAGCCCTGGACCCTGAATCCGCTCCGCCTCGTAATCGCCTTCCTCCTCCTGCTGATTCCGTCGACGGCGATGGGAATCACGCTGCCATTGCTCACCAACGCGCTCGCGGGACGTGACCCGCACTTTGGCCGCGTGCTTGGCCGCTTGTACGGATGGAACACGCTCGGCGCGATGTTCGGGGTGGTCATCGGCGAGACGTATCTCATCGGTGCGTATGGCGTACGTGGGACTGCGCTCATCGCGGGCATGCTGAACATCTTCGCTGCCGCGGTCGCAGCGTGGCTCTCGGCAAGAAGCCGCGGACCTGAAAGGTCCGCGCCGCAGGACGGGGTGGGCCCGGTCCTCTCGGACCCGGCGACGGCAACATGGCTTGCGGCGGCCTTTCTTTCCGGCTTCTGCCTTCTCGCATTAGAGGTCGTCTGGTTCCGCTTCCTCTTGCTATTCGTCAAAGGGCACTCGAACGCCTTCCCGGTGATGCTGGGCATCGTGCTCGCCGGCATTTCGCTCGGAGGCCTGGTGGCGTCTTTGTGGTTTCGGGCGGATCCGCGGAAAGGCCCCGCGCCGCGAGATGCTGGACCAGGCTTCGCTTCACCGATTGCTTTTTCAGCCGGTCTGCTGTGCGTGATCTCCTATGCGGTGTTCCCGCGGTTCATTGCGCCTCTCGCACTCTCCACAATCACACGACCGCTCGAGATCCTGCACATCGGCGTGCCCCTCATGTTTCCTGTGTCCTTCGTGTCAGGAATTCTCTTCACGCTGTTCGGCGCCGCATTGCGCAGCCATCTGACGTCGGAGAGCGAAACCACTGGAATCCTGACGCTCGCGAATACGACTGGTGCAGCGCTCGGGTCGTTGACTGCCGGCTTTGTTCTCCTGCCTGTCGTTGGAATGGAGCAGTCGTTGTTTCTGATCGCGGTCCTCTATGGAGGCATTGGGGTAATCCTCTGGCGCCCCGTAAAGGGGCGTCCTACGAAGTCCGTCGCGACGGGGCACGCCGCCCCGCGCCGAATCGCCTACGCAACCGCGACGATGTTTCTCGTTGGCCTCGCGCTTTTCCCGTTTGGCTCGATGGAGGAGCGTCTTCTTCCGATCCCGGTGAAGCGGTGGGCCGAGGTGGAGGCCGACAGAAGAGTCATGGCCGTTCGCGAAGGCCTCACGGAGACGGTCATCTACTTCGAGCGTCTGGTGATGGGGAAGCCCGTGTCCCACGTGATGCTCACCAATTCATTCTCGATGTCGACGACCGGCTACGGGGTTCGCCGCTACCAGAAGCTCTACGTCTATTGGCCGATGGCGGTCCATCCGGACCTCAGGCGCGCCCTCCTGATTGGATACGGCGTCGGCAACACCGCAAAAGCGATGACCGATTCATCGAGCCTCGAGACGATCGACGTCGTGGACCTCTCGCGCGATATTCTGGCGATGAATCGTCTCGTTTATCCGAACGAGGCGGACCTGCCTCTCCGCGATCCCCGCGTTCGCGTCCACATCGAAGACGGCCGCTACTTTCTGCAGACGACCGCTCAGCGCTTCGATCTGATCACGGGTGAGCCTCCTCCTCCGGGGATTGCCGGCGTCGAAAATCTCTACACGCGCGAATACTTCCAGCTGCTTCAGGATCGGCTGGCGGAAGGGGGAATCGCGACCTACTGGTTGCCTCTCAGCGATCTGAGCGACGTGAGCGCCAGGGCGATCCTCAGAGCCTTCTGCGATGTGTTCGACGACTGTTCACTGTGGAACGGATCGGGCACGAACCTGATGATGATCGGGACCCGGAACGCCCGAGGACCGGTATCTGAGGAGCAGTTCACCCGTCAATGGAACACACCTTCGGTCGTGGCCGAGATGCGAGGGCTTGGCATCGAACAACCGGAACAGCTTGGTGCGCTCTTCATCGGCGACGCCGACTATCTCCGACGTCTCACCGCTGGCTCCGTATCCCTCACCGACGATGACCCGAAACTGATCGAGGCATCCTTCTCATCCCCGGAAGCGGGGAGCCAGCTTCTTGAAAGCGTCACTGATATCGCCGCGGCGAGACAGCGCTTTCAAGACAGCTCGTTGATCAAGCGTCTCTGGCCGCAGCGACGACTGGCCGCGTCGCTTCCATATTTTGCGTTCCAGGACGTGATCAACGCCCACATGTACGGCGACCTGGTCAAAGCGTCGCCCGCCATTGAAGATGTCCATCGCGTCGTGACGCGATCCTCTCTTCGCACGCCGGTCATCTGGCGTCTCGCCAGCAACTCGGACATTCAGCGACTCGTGTCCAACGCCACGCCCCAGGAATTGGCGAACCCTCTCCTGCAATTTCATCTCGGAATCCGCCTGATCGCCGAGCGGAACTATGCCGCCGCGGCGGAGGCGCTGAGCCGCGCCGAACAGCTCCCGGATGTCAGCGACAACGCATTTGCGCTTCACATCTACGCACTCTGCATGTCGGGAGAGACCCGCCAGGCGGAGGACTTGATCAAGGAACCATTTGCGCAGTTTCTGCGTGCCAGCGGTGTCAGTGCGGACCCGAAACAGGCGTCCCTGCCGCCCTTCTGGCTCTGGATGAAGAACACCTTTGGAATTGATCCCCGGAACTAGCGAATCGGAGTGAGCCCAACGCTCGAGCGCCTGCGCAGCCATCTGGCGATGCACGGCGAGGTCTTTGTCAATAGATCTCAGGAAGAGACACATCTAATCCATCGATTACATGGCTGGGATAGCCCCATGACACGTGAGTCACGAAGCTCCTGGCGCAGAGCGGGCGTCAACGTACACCCAGGCCTGTTTCCCTGAAGCAAGCATTACGCCCACCCGTGTGTACGCAGCGAGCTGCTCATACTGGTCGGCGGCCGCGAGCTCAGCGTCAGTGATCTCGAACACGGTGCCACTCACACGACTGTCGTGTCTGCCGTTGAACGTGACGTTAGCATGATGCGTCTTGCCGCTTGTGGCCACGACCAGCGGGTCCTCGATGCTTACTAACGACGGTTCGAACCCAAGAAGTTCGTCCCTTTGCCCTTGGAGCCGCCTTCCGAAGGTAGACAGCTGCACGTGTTCTTGCTGGAGAGTGCCGTAGGAAAAGAGTAGCGGCATGGCGAAGGAAACCTTGTGTGGCGACTACCATCGCATCAGGACGCGAATTCCGGCGATCCTCCGCGACACCCTGGGGCTGAGCGCGACACGCCGAGGCGAACGGGCAACCACGCTCGAATTGCGGTCGAGGAGCGCATCGATACCCAACCCCACGCCGGCCCCAATGCCACCGAAGACGAGCGCGCTATATGCGAATTGGCCGGCACTTAGATCGGAATCGCGAACCGCATACACGAACGCGATCCCGAACGCCGCACCCACGGCGAAGCCGGTCACGGTGCCATTCAGTAGCGAATCACGGCCACTGGACCGTGGCCCGGACGCTTGCGCTGCACCCAGGCTTGATGACAAATCGGCTGCCGTGACCGCTTCGGACGGAGCTCGTTGCAGCAGCATCAAGCGCCCCTGCGCTTCGCAATGTAGCGGCACGAAAAGCATCAGCCCAACTGCGGTCATGCATCGCATCACAGGTCTCCGACGCAGGAAGGCACTCAACGAGTCGTCTCCAGGAACTTGAGAGCTCAGCATCACTTCCGCGGTCGCAGTGTATCGCCGCAGCCAGGGCTCTTCAACACGCGCGAGGCAGCACGGTGTTTTGAGGTTCGTCGGTGCATGTACAATCCGACGCGGACGAAAGGAGAGCGGCACATGCCCTCGAGTGTCAAACGTTCATTGGTGGTGCTTGCCGCCGCGTCGCTCGTGGCGGCGTTGATCGGTGTCGTGCATACGCAAGCACAGGCCCAGGGACAAGCCCCGGGCGGATTGCGCTGGGTGAAGGGGGCACCGTTCCCGGAACCGGAGGAAGAGCTGTACGGCGCCGTCGCCAACGGCAAGCTGTATGTCATCGGTGGATTCGGCTACATGCCGTTCGGCAATCCTCCCGGTCTCGTCTACGAGTACGACCCGGGTCCGGACAAGTGGACGAAGAAGAAGGGTATCCCGGTGCGCGTGCATCATCAGGCGCAGACCGTCGTGAATAACAAGATTTACGTGTTCGGCGGCTGCACGAGGGGCATCGGCGGCGATGACGCCGTCGAGAACGCCTGGGAGTACGACCCGGCGGCAGACGCGTGGAAGGCGCTGGCGCCGATTCCAGGCAAGCGCTGCTCCGCAGTCGCTGAGACAGTGAACGGCAAGATCTACCTGATTGGCGGGATCGAGCCGTTCGAGAACGGCAAGGGGACGCGCATTACAGGCAAGAACCAGATGTACGACCCGGCGACCAACACATGGACCAGCCGCAGCACGATGCCGACCTCGCGCAACCATGCCTTTATCGGCGCGGTGAACGGCAAGATCTACGTCATCGGCGGACGTCTGGCCGCCGGCATGATCCCCTTCAGCAGCAACACCGACGTCGTCGAGGAATATGACGCCGCAACCGACACGTGGGGAACGGTCAAGCAGCGGATGTCGACACCGCGCAGCGGCGGCGGCGTGGCGACTTACAACGGGCGCATCTACGTCGGCGGCGGCGAATGGATCTCGCGGGACCTGATGGCGTCGTTCCGCGCGCTCGAGGTGTACGAGCCCGCGAGCGACTCGTGGACGCTGCTGCCGGCGTTGCCAGGCGCGGTCCACGGGAACGCGATGGCGTTCATCGGGAACAAGCTGCACAACGTGAGCGGCAAGATGGAGAACGGCGGCCTGCCCGATCTGATGGGTGCCGCGACCGCGGATCATAGCGTCATGGAGATTCAATAATGAAGCGCGTCTGTATCAGCCTCGCCGTTGTTCTCGCAACGGCCCTCGCCGGGCGCCAGGCGGTCATCCACGCGCAGAATCCGAACTTGCGCTGGGTGAAAGCGGCGCCCTTTCCCGAGCCGGAAGAAGAGCTCTACGGGGCGACTGCGAACGGAAAGATGTACGTGATCGGCGGGTTCGCCTCCGGCGGAAAGCCGGCTGCCGCGATGGTCTACGAGTACGACCCTGCGGCGGACAAGTGGACGAAGAAAAAGTCGATCCCGGTGCCGGTCCATCATCAGGCGCAGACCGTCCTGAATGGGAAGATTTACGTCTTCGGCGGCTGCGAGAGACCGCTCACGGGTCCGGGCGCCGGCGGATGGGCGCCGGTCGACAACGCGTGGGAGTTCGACCCGGTGGCCGATTCCTGGAAGGCGCTCGCCCCGATGCCGGGCAAGCGCTGCTCCGCGATCGCCGAAAACGTGAACGGCAAGATCTACGTCCTGGGCGGCGCCACCACGATGGACAACACGACCGACACGGCGTTCAACGGCCAGGGGCCCGCGCGCGTGCTCGGCACGAATCAAATGTACGACCCGGCCACGAACACGTGGGCGAACAAGAGCCCGATGCCGACCGGCCGCAATCACGCATTCTCGGGCGTGGTCAACGGCAAGATCTACGTCATCGGCGGCCGCATCGGCCATGGCTTCGTGACGACGTCGAGCAACACTGACGTGGTCGAGGAATACGATCCGGCGAGGGACACGTGGGGCGTTGCAAAGGCCCGGATGCTGACGCCGCGCAGTGGCGGCGGCTGGGCGACCTACAACGGAAAGATCTACGTCTCGGGTGGCGAGATCCAGAATGAGCGGTACAACGCCGCGTATCGCTCGTTAGATGCCTACGATCCCGTCGCGAACCGGTGGGAGATCCTGCCGTCGCTGCCCGGAGCGGTGCACGGCAACGCCGTCGCGTTCATCGGCAACAAGTTCCACACCGTGAGCGGCAAGATGGAGGGCGGCGGGTTACCAGACCTCCCGGGCAAGGCCACGGCCGATCACAGCGTCATGGAGATGCCGACGGGCGGGACCCAGTAGACAGCAACGAGCCACGGAGGAACGGAGACACGGAGAAACATGCGTCTCCGTGCCTTCGTGTCTCCGTGGCCCCTTCTCTCGTCTGCGCGTCAGGCAGTGCCCGCTCTCACGACTTACTGTCCACGGAGCTGCTGAAGCTGGTTCCGGGCCTGCGCGCTGTTCGGATCCAGCTCCAACGCTCGTTCGAGATCCTTGATCGCGCCTTGTCGGTCGCCCTTGGCGTTTCTGGCCTGCGCCATCGCCTGATGTGTCCGCGCCGACTTCGGGTAGTACTCCAAATTGGTCTGTAGATATGCGATCGCGTCGTCGAGGTTCTTCGCAGTGATGGCGCGCTGCGCGATCGTCAGGAGAGCGTCCTCGCTGAAGTCGTATTGCTGCCCGCCGTAGTACTTCGTCCGAAGCTCCTTGAATTTCGCCAGACCGGCCGCGCCGCCGCTCGTCGCGGCGTCGGTGACCACATCGGCGATCGCCACGGGAATCGGGAGACCGTGATGGCATGAGCGGCAAAGGACGCGGATCGGTGCCCCGGGATGACCATTGCCCGAGGTAGGGCCAATTCCTGGCGGCTTGCCCACGATTGCGGGGAGAACCACGTTGATGGAGTCCCGCAGGAGGATCATTTGGCGGGCCACTTTCTTTTCTCGCTTCTCATCTGAAGCAAAATCGAGCCGGCCGCCTTGCTCCACATGACAGTAGTTGCACTGTACGCCGAGCGAATCGTTGAAGGCATTCATGAACTGCAGGATGACGGCTCGCGACGTGTCCTTTGGCCAGACTTGTAGATTCGTCATGGGCGGCGGCGCCTGTTGTCCACCGCCGGTTGCGTTCTGCGCCGAAACGAATGAGCCGACGAGAAGAACGATTCCAAGTGCGATTCCGTACGACACGCGTTTCATAGTTGTACCTCGATCAATCTCAGACCATGAGCTCCCGGCGTTGCCGCTCTATAGAGGCCTATACCACCGCTGATCATAAAGAGCCCCGAGAAGCGGCCCGATCCCCCGGCGGAAGGTGAGCGTGTGCGGGGCCAGCTGGTGGTCATTGCTGGAGCTCTGATCCGCCCACGCCTCGATCGCCGTGAAATGGTTCGTCCTGTCCTTCTGGTGCACGACATCGAAGCGCACGTTGCCGCGGTCGTTGCGGCTCTGATCGATGACCTGTCCCATCAACCGCAGTGCGGCGTCACGGTTCGTCCCTGGCACGTCGATGTGCGTCACGATGTATACCGTGCCACGGCCCGCGCGCGGCGGCGCCGCCACGATCGTCGCCGTGCACAACCGTTCATCGATCGGCGCGAGTAGCAGCGGCGCGACCTGTTCCCGGAACCGCTTGGTGTGCGCCGCGCCGGTGTGCATGTCGAGCACCCGCTGATCTTTCCAGACTTCGAGAAGCAGGAACTGATTGGGTTCCGTCGTGCGCTGTAAGACCTCGTAGCGCATCGCGCCTTCCTCGCGACTGGCATCGGCGAGTTGCGTGAGCATTGTCGCGACCTGGCGTTGCGATGCCGGCGCCGCCTCGAGGTAGCTCACGACGTACAGCGTCGAGTCCCCCTGCGCGCTGAGCATCAGTGGCGAGCCAGCAAGACAGAAGGACAGGAGAACGCCGGAGAGAACGTAGCGTATGGCGTTCATGGTCAGCGCTTTAAGGTTTCGCTGGGGCTGCATATGGACCGACCTCGGGCTTTGCCTGGGTGTTTGCCAGCGGACCAAGTTCGGCAGCGACGCCCCGGGCGAGCGCGGCCGTTTCGCTGCCAGCCTGGAAGCAGGTGAAGTCGGGGCGGTCGCGCCACGCCAGGGGGCCACAGAGCCGCACGCCCGCTTTGAACGCGGCATCGTGCACGATGTTGATCGCGCGCTCGTAATCCGGCGTGCCCTGACGGTAGCCCGAGAAGTTGCCGAGGTCTCCGCTCGCCGCGAAGACCGCGGTCACCCCTGGGACCTTGGCGATCTCGTCGGCGTTCTTGAGCCCTTCGAGCGTTTCAATCATCAGAATCAGCACGACGTTGTCGTTGGCCGTGTTGCGATAGCCGCCAGGAACGCCGCCCCACATCGCAGCGTCGAACGCCTGGCCGCCGCCCTGACTGCGCCGGCCGAGCGGCGGAAAATAGGTCCAGTTCCGCGCTTCGATCGCCTCGGCAACGGTATCCACGGTCGGCACGACTATCACCAGCGCGCCGGCGTCGAGCGCGTGCTGGATCTCGCGTTCATCCGCGTAGGCGACCCGCACCCCCGGAACGGCCCTGGCGGTCGGACAGGTCCGCCACATGCGGGCGACCGCCTGCCAATCGTGCTGGTCGTGCTGCATCTCTGTCCAGATGAAGTCGTAGCCGGCATTGGCCATGGCGCAGTACGTGGCTGGATCCGTCGCGCTGAACAGCGTCCCGCCGGTGACTTTGCCCCCTTGCATCATCTTCAGCCTGACCGGGTTCCAGACCTTCGCGCCGGCGGGTGCGTTGAATGCGTCCCCGTACTTCCACTTGGCGGGATCGAAAGGACCCTGGTTGAGGGCGCCGGGGGGCGCGACCATCCGAGCGTTGCTGTCCTTGCCGGCCGGAGCAGCCAACGGGAACTGAGTAGCCCCCGGAACGGCATTGTTGGCGTAGGGGTCCGCGGTTGAGGGTTGTTGCGGTGGGTTCTGGGCCTGGGCGGCGAATACGGCCATTCCCAACGCGACGCATGCGACAACGGCCCAAAGCAGGTGCTTCACGATCATCCTCCCTGTCACGCAATAGAAATGCTGAATGCTGAATTGCGAATCCTGACTTCAACAGGCCACGGAGGAACGGAGACACGGAGAAACAATCGATCTCCGTGACTTCGTGTCTCCGTGGCTTGTCTCGCCTGACGCATTCTAGGCCCAGCTGAACCCGCTCTTCGCAAGCGGCAGGGAGCGGATTCGCTTTCCCGTCGCGGCAAAGATCGCGTTGGTCACGGCGGGCAGGATCGGCGGGAGCGCCGGCTCGCCGAGGCCGGTTGGCGGATTCGCCGTTTTGAGGAAGTGCACCTCAATATCCCGCGGTGCTTCCCGCATCCGCACCAGCTTGTGCTGATTGAAGTTGCTTTCCACGGCGCGCCCGCGTTCGATCGTCGTCTCCTGTGCCATCAGCGAACTCAGCCCGTCAATCACCGAGCCCTGCACCTGGTGCACCGCGTTGAGCGGGTTGATGATCTGGCTGCCGATGTCGGCGGCGACCCACACCTTGTTCACCTTCACGCGGCTCATGGCATCGACGCTGACTTCGGCGATCTCGGCGAAGTATCCGAGGTGAGCGTAAAGGAAGGCGACGCCCATGCCGGTTCCCTTCGGCAGCTGCCGCGTACCCCATCCTGATTTTTCAGCAGCGAGGCGCAACACGGCTTTCGCGCGCCCGGCGTCAAACCGATCGGTGGCACCCGGCAGCAGCTTGCGGGGAACGTCCAGCAGGGCAAGCCTGAACGCGACCGGATCCTTTCCAGAGGCCACCGCCATCTCGTCGATGAAGCCCTGGTAGACGAACGTTGTGCCGTTGGTCCCCGGCGCGCGGAGCGGGCCTGTCGGAATCCCCGACGGCATCAACGAGGCGTTGAATGCAAAGTTCGGGATGAACCCGGCTGGGAACGATGCCGGGCCGATCGCGGTGTTCGGCGCGAAGCGTTCGCCTTCGCCGAATGCCACGTAGTGCTGTCGCCAGGCGATCAGATTGCCCGATGCATCGAGCCCGCCCTTGAAGAAATGGAAGCCCGCGGGACGATAGAAGTCGTGCCGCATGTCGTCTTCGCGCGACCACACGAGTTTGACGGGCGTCCCGTTCATGACGCGCGCGATCCACGCCGCTTCCGCCATGTAGTCGTTCAGGATGCGGCGTCCGAACCCGCCGCCGGTGCGCATGAAGTGGACGGTGATGTCGCTCTCCGACATGCCGAGGTTCTGCGCGACCACCTGCCGGCCTTCGCGCGGCGTCTGCGTGGAGACCCAGATCTCCATCTTGCCGTCCTTGTAGTGCGCGGTGCAGTTCTGCGGCTCGAGCGTTGCGTGTGCGAGGAACGGGTAGAAGTACGCCGCTTCGACAACCTTGGCCGCGCCTTGCAGTGCCCTTTCCGTGTCGCCGTCGTTATACAGCTTGATTGCCGGAGGCTGCTGCGAGAGCGCCAGCGCGCGTTTCGCGAACCCGTCGCTGCTGTCTACGGCTGTCGGGCCTTCGTTCCACGTCACGCGCAGCTTGGCGCGCGCCGACTGTGCGTGCCACCAGGTATCCGCGACGATCGCGACGCCGCCATGGAGGCTCACGCCAATGCAGCACCCAGGGTACGTTCTCGTGAGATCCGGTCCCCCTTCGATGACAAATGCGTTGCGGACTCCGGGCAGCGCCTTGATGGCGTCGAGGTTCGCCGTCGCGACCTTGCCGCCGAACACCGGGCACTTCTCGTACGCCGCGTAGAGCATGCCGGGCAGCTTCACGTCGATGCCGTAGATCGGCTGCCCCCGCACGATCGCGGGTGTATCGATGCCGCGCACGGAGGTTCCTATGACCTTGTAGTCCTTCGGATCCTTCACCTTGACGGTCTTCAAATCAGGCGTCGGCAACGCGGCGGCGCGCGCGGCGAGCTCGCCATAGCCGAGCGAGCGCCCGGACGCAGCGTGGAGCACTCGGCCCGATGCCGTGGTGCACTCCGCCTCCGGCGTGCCCCATGTCTGCGCCGCGGCGGCGATGAGCATCTGCCGCGCGGCGGCGCCGCACTGGCGCAGCGGTTCCCAGTTGATTGGCGTCGCGGTGCTTCCGCCGGTGCGCTGAATACCGAAGCTCCGTTCATCAAGCGGTGCCTGTTCGACGGTGACGTCCTTCCAGTCGACGTCGAGCTCGTCGGCGACGAGCATCGGCAGATGCGCCTTGGCGCCCTGGCCCCCCTCGGGGTTCTTGCTGAGGATCGTGACGGTGCCGTTCGGATCGAACCGGATGAATGCCCACGGCTTGTACGCCGCGCCTCCTGCTGGTGCCCGGCTGCCTTCCTGCCCGAGTACGTCCGCCGGATCGAAGTAGATGGCCAGCAGCATCCCGCCACCGGCGAGCGCCGTCGCGCGAAGGAACGACCGACGATCGAGCACTGGCGTATCCACGGCAACCTCCTACAATGCGGCGCGGACCTTCGAGGTCCGCAGAATCGCAGGTGAGAGGGCCTGCGCAGTGGTGGACGTCGCGTTGCCCGCAGCGCGATGGATGGCTTCACGGATGCGGATGTAGGTGGCGCACCGGCAGAGATTTCCGCTCATGGCCATGTCGATGTCGGCGTCGCTCGGCCTCGGGTTGGAGCGGAGCAGCGCGGCGGCCGACATAATCTGTCCCGCCTGGCAGTAGCCGCACTGCGGCACGTCGATCGCTTCCCATGCCTTCTGCAGTGGATGCGAGCCGTCGGCGGAGAGACCTTCGAGTGTCACGATGGCCGCGCCAGCCGCGGCCGACACGGGCGTGCGGCACGAGCGCACCGCCACACCCTTCAGATGGACCGTGCAGGCGCCGCACTGGCCGATGCCGCAGCCGAACTTCGTGGCACGTAGATCCAGCACGTCCCGCAGGACCCACAGCAGCGGCATATCCGCTGGCACATCAACCGTCGTCGACTTCCCGTTGACGTTGAGCGTGAATGGCATAGTCAAATCCCCCGCAGGCCGACCGAAGGGTCGGCCCTGCGACTTGCGACGTGCGCGGCAGGCGGTAGACGGAAGACGTGACGAATCCGGCCTACGGCCTCGTTGACGGAAATACTACATCCGCCGGCGCGGCGGCCCCAGTGCTATTGGGCACGGTGCGCTCGTGCTCCGCGCGCAGGAAAAACGCCCCGTCGGTGACCACCAGGTCTCCAGGCTGGACACCCTCGAGCACTGCGACCAGGTTGCCGATCGAGTCGCCGGCGAGCACTTCGCGCTGCAGGAACCGGCCGGGCTCGCCGTTGGCGGCGACGTACACGACCGACTGCGTCCCAACGGTCTGGAGTGCCGCCTTCGGTATCAGCACCACGGGACGAGGTGACCTCTCAGCGATGCTGACGTCGACAAACATCCCGAGGCGAAGTCGATTGCCTGCGTTCGGGATCTCTACGCGGAGCTTCGCCGTTCGAGTCTGTTCCTCCACTTGCGGGTCGATGTAATCGACGCGCCCTTTCAGCTCGAGCCCCGGGTACGACGTGGTTGTGATCGTTGCCGGGCTTCCGACGCCGACGGTGGCGAAGTTGCGTTCGTAGAGATCCGCGATGACCCACACGCTCGAGAGATCGGTCACGGTGAACAGTGGCGTGGAGAGGTCGACGTTCAGTCCCGGATTCGCGTTGCGTTTCGTGATCACGCCGGCTATCGGCGCACGCACCTCGAGCGTGGTGACGACATCGAGCGGGGAAGCCAGGCGCTGTGTGCGCTCCTCGGGGATGCCGAGGAGCACCAGCCGCGCTCGCGCGGTTTCGACTTCCTGGTCCATCCGCGCGCGTTCCGCCTCGAGCGATTCGAGCTCCTGTCGGCTTGCCGCGCCGATTGCGTAGAGCCGCTGCGTCCGTGCCTGGCGCTGGTCGTGAGCAAGATGCGCGGCCCGGGCAGCAATGAAGGCTGTCTGCGCATCGGCAAGCTCGGGGCTGTACACCGTCGCAAGCGCCTCGTTGAGCATGACGCGCTGGCCGAGCTCGGCACGCACCTGCGTGATGCGGCCGGACACGAGTGCCGTGACTGCGACGTCCTTGTAGGCGTTCGGCTGCACGACGCCAGGAAGGTGCAGGCCGGTGGTCGAAGTGCCTTTGACCGCGGCGACGGTCTTGATTCCCGCACGCGAAACCATCTCTGGTGTGAGCGCGATGACGTGATCCGGGATCGGGGATCCGGGATCCGGTGTTCTTGGTTCGGCGGTTCGGGGTTCGCCACGCATGTTCGTGCCCGCGTGTGCGGGTTCATTGACCGCTGCAGCGGATGAATCACGCGATGCGACGGCCGAATCCCGACTCCCGACTCCCGAATCCCGGAAGAGGGCGGCGCCGATGACGACGCCGATAACGACTAGCCCAACGCCGGCCGCCGCGACCAACGGTCCTTTCATCGAATCTCCCCACGCGCGCGGCGCAGCGCTACTTGCGCCTGGAACGCCCTGGACAGCGCCGCCGTGTACGCGGTTTCGACATCGAGATACCGTCGCTGTTCGGACAGCAGATCCGAGAGGGGAGTGCGGCCAAGATCGTACGCTTCCAGCTCCACATCGACATTCTGCCTCGCCAGCTGCCGAACGGTCGTGGCATACATCTCGACGGCGCGCCGCGCCTCGCGGTCTCGGAGCACAGCCGCGTCGAGCTCCGCCCGGGCGGTGAGCTGGCGCGATGCGAGCACCTCCTCATCACCGGTTCGCTCGGCGAGCGCGGCTGCCACGCCACCCTGGTTCTTGTTGCGAATCGGCAGGGTCAGCCTCGCGCCAATCACCACGCTGTCGAATGAGCCTTGGATAGGAACGAGCGCGCCGCCCTCGTTGAATCCACGCTGAGCAAAACCAGAGAACTCATGGCCGTAGGCGCCCGAGAGTGTCACATCGACCCCCCCTTCGCGGCGCGCCGCCTCGACACGCGCGCCGGCGAGCGCGACTCGGGCGGTCGCCTCACGAACGTCCGGCCGCGCCGCGAGGGCGGCTTCCATCGGTAAGGCGGGCGTCGCTGGTTCCGGCGGGACGCGCACGAGAGACTCGAGCGTGTCGCGCAAGACCATCGGTGCGCCGGCGGGCAGGCCGACCAGCGCCTTCAGCTCGATCGCCTCTCCGTCCGCCTCCGCCTGCGCCAGGACGAGATCCGCCTCCATGCGCCCGACTTCGACTGCCGCGATGTTGGCGTCGAGCTTCGGCGTCTCACCTTCGGTGACGCGCTGGTCGAGAAGCTCGCGCATCCGCCGGGCGGCGATCAGCGACTCGTTCATGATTTCCACCGTGCGCCGCGCGGCCAGCAGGCGACCGGCCTGCTCGCGCACCATCGCAGCGAGCGTGCGCTCCCGGTCTCGAACCGAGAGACTGGTGGCCTCAACTGCCTGCATCGCCAGAGCGACGCGTGAGGAGCGACGGAATAAGTCCAGCGGCCACTCGATCCCGACAAGCGTCTGGTGCTGAGTACCCGTCATCTGCAGCTGGCTGCCTGTCAGCATCGGGTTCGGTCTCAAACCCGCCTGTGTCAGCTGACCGCCTGCGACCGCGACAGCTGTCCGAGCGGCGCGAATGTCGGGCGAGCGCTCGAGCGCCGTTGCGACGAGCTGCTCGATGGTACCGTCCTGAGCCATCACGCCACGTGGCAGCACCAGCGCGCCGACGAACAGGCCAATCACGAGGCTTCTGCGGACCGGACCAGCCTTCGCGCTTCGCGCTTCGGCGGTCCGCCGAAGCTTCAGGGCAGGCGGAAGGGTCAGCGCCGCGGATGTGAACCAAGTCATTGCACTCTCCCATCGAAGGCCGCCGACCCGCGGCCGGCGGGCCCGTCCCATTCCAGCGTCATCTTCCACGAGCCGGACATCCCGAAGTCTCCGGACGCTTCATACACGCCGGGCTGCCCCGCGGGCGCGACCGAGACGGTCCCGGTCATCGCCATCCCCGGCATCGTCATCGCGGCATTCAGGCGCACGGGGCCGACATCGACTCGCTGATTCGCACGTGCCGATCGGAACTCGATCCTGAAGTCATTCGCGCCCTGGCGAAGCTGTCCGCTCGGGTTCGACAACGTGATCACGAGATCACCCGAGCGTACCGTCTGAAGCACTGCGCCGGCCGTTTCCGCCTGAGGTGCGGCGGTGAAGCGATCTCGAATAAGCCAGCCGGCCGCGGCCAGACCGAGGAGGACGGCAACGGCCGCAAAAGCCCATCGACGGCTTCGCGGTGCACGCGCCACCATCGGGGACTCTTCCAGGTGAAGACGTCGTTCATGTATCCAATAGAACAGGACGGGCGTCACGATGAGAACGTACAAGAGCGACGAGGCCATTCCGCCAAGCACCGGCGTGGCCAGTGGCTTCATCACATCGGCGCCGACTCGACTGCTCCACATGATTGGTAGCAGTCCCGCGATGACCGTGGAAACGGTCATGACCTTTGGCCGCAGCCGCAGTAGTGCGCCGTCGACGACGGCATCGTGAAGATCGGCGCGCGCGAATGTGTCTCCGCGCTCCGCGACCTTTTGTGCGAGCGCCTCCTCGAGGTAGATAACCATCACCACGCCGGTCTGCACCGCCGTGCCGAACAGCGCGATGAATCCGACCCAGACGGCAACCGAAAAGTTGTAGCCGAGGAGCCAGAGGAGATACACGCCGCCGGTGAGCGCGAATGGTACCGTGAGGAGCACGTGCGCCGCTTCGAGCACGGAGTGATACGTCATGTAGAGGAGCCCAAAGATGACCAGCAGGGCGATCGGCACGACCACCTGGAGCCGCTGCCGCGCCCGTATCTGGTTTTCGTACCGGCCGCTCCAGCCGATGAAATAGCCGGGAGGCAGCGACACACCGGATGCCACCGCGGCCTTGGCCTCTTCGACAAACCCGCCAATGTCCCTGTCCTGTACGTTGAGCAACACCGTGGCGAGCAGCAGGCCGTTCTCTGACGAGATCATCGCGGGACCGCGCGCCTGCTCGATGCTCACGACCTGCGCGAGCGGCAGCTGTTGACCTGCCGGCGTGGCGATCAGCACGTTCCCGAGGGCCCGAGCATCGTCCCGAAATTCAGGCGCGTATCGGACGCGGACAGGAAAGCGTCGACGTCCCTCCAGGGTAAGCGTGAGATTCCGTTCGCCAATGGCCGTCCTGATGACGTCCTGTACCGCGGCGACGCTGAGACCGTACCGGGCCGCGCGATCGCGATCGACGTGCACGTTCACGTACTGTGAGCTCGTCAGCGGTTCGGGATACACGTTGGCCGCGCCGCGCACGGTGCGGAGCACCGCTGCAACGCGGCGCGCGGCGTCCTCGAGCGCGGGCAGGTCAGAACCGTAAATCTTCACGCCCACTTCGGATCGGATACCCGTCGTCAGCATGTCGATGCGATTGACAATCGGCATCGTCCAGATGTTCGTGACGCCGGGCAGCTCTGCCGCGCGCCCCATCTCGGTGCGGAGCGAATCCAACGTGACCCCCGCCCGCCACTGCTCGCGCGGCTTGAGGTGCACGATCGTCTCGGTCATGTTCAGCGGCGAAGGATCGGTAGAGGTGTCTGCGCGACCGACCTTGGCCACCGCGTACTGAACCTCCGGCACGCGCATCAGCGCGGCGTTCTGACGACGGGCGATCTCGGTGTTTTCCTCGAGCGAGACGCTCGGGTCGGTGACGGGCATAAAGAGCAGATCGCCTTCGTTCAGCGGCGGCATGAACTCGCTGCCGATCCGCACGCCGACCAGCACCGCGCCCAGCAGCAACAGCATCGCTCCGGCAAGCGTGACCGCGCGATGTGACAACGCCCATTCGAGTGATGGCCTGTACATCGCGCGGAGCACACGCATCACCGGATTCGCGGACTCATCGTGAAGTTTTCCTTTGAGGAGGAGCGTGCAGAGCGCGGGGACGAGCGTCAGGGCGAGAACGGTTGCGGCGAGTACCGCGAAGGTTTTGGTGAAGGCCAGAGGGTGAAACAGCTTGCCTTCCTGGCCTGTCAGCGCGAACACGGGAATGAACGCGAGGACGATGATCGCCATCGAGAAGAACACGGGCCGGCCAACGAGCCGAGTCGATTCGAGCACCGCCCGCCTCACGGCGGCTCGATCGCGCGTGTCGATGCCTTGACGCTCGACATACCGGAACGCGTTCTCGGTCACGACGATCCCCGCGTCGACCAGTACGCCGATCGCGATCGCGATTCCCGCAAGGCTCATGATGTTCGACGAGATGCCCAGGTAGTACATCCCGATGAAGGAGATGAGCACCGCGAGCGGCAGCGGCAGCGTGACGATCAGGATCGATCGGAAGTGCATCAAAAAGATCACGTGCGCCAACGTGACCAGCGCAATCTCCTCGAAGAGCGCCGTGCGCAACGTGTCGACCGACTGCGAGATGAGCGTGGAGCGGTCGTAGAACGGAACGATGCGCACACCGGCCGGCAGGCCCGGGCTGATCTGCGCGATGCGCCCCTTGACCGCGTCAATCACCTCCTGCGCGTTGGCGCCGCTCCGCATGACGATCACGCCGCCGACCGCCTCGTCGCGTCCCTTGACCAGCGACGCGACGCGGAACGCGTCACCCACGTGGACCTGACCGAGCTGGTGTACGTAGACGGGAACGCCGGACGGCGCGCTGACGACGATCTGTTCCAGGTCCTGGACCGACTCGATCAGCCCGACGCCGCGAACGATCGACCACGTGCCGTTTGCCTCGAGCACGTTGCCGCCCACGTTCTGATTGCTGTCGCGAACCGCCTCGACGACGGCGCCGAGCGACAGGTTGTAGGCGCGAAGTCGATTCGGATCGATGTCGATCTGGTACTGCTGAACGTGACCCCCGACTGACGCGACCTCGGCAACGCCGGGAACGGCGTTGAGCTGATACTTGATGAACCAGTCCTCCAGGCTGCGCAGGTCGCGGAGCGAGTGGCGGTCGCTCTCGACGGTGTACCAGAACACGTGACCGACACCGGTCGCATCCGGGCCGAGGGTCGGGACGGCGCCTTCCGGCATTTGCGTGGAGACGAGGCTGAGCCGCTCCAGCACCCGCGAGCGCGCGAAATACTGATCCACGTTGTCTTCGAAGACGACGTAGATCATCGAGAAGCCGAACGCGGACTGCGATCGGACGACTCGGACGCCCGCGAGGCCCCGCAGATTCACGGTGAGCGGGTAGCTGACCTGGTCCTCCACTTCCTGCGCGCTGTGTCCGCTCCAGTCGGTAAACACGATCACCTGGTTGTCCGAAAGGTCTGGGATGGCGTCGATCGGCGTGGCCGTGGCGGCCCACCATCCCCAGCCGGCGAGCGCCACCGCGAGCCCGATGACGAGGACGCGGTGTTTCAGCGCGAGTTCGACGATGCGGTTAACCATTGTTGTAGAGGCGGACCTTCAGGTCCGCCTAGGCCTGTCTGGGTCGTGACGATTTTCGCAGAAATCGGCGCCCGCGTTCGGTTGACACACGCGGCGTGGACCCGTATCGTGGCGCACGTCGGGAGGCTCCAAATCACGCGCACCTGGGTCTTCATCGCCGTTGGAATCCTTGTTTCGGCTGCCGTTCGCGCGCAGCAGGCGCCTGTGGCGCCCGCGGGCGAGTACGAAACGTACGCGACCTTCCCGACCGCCGGCGCCACCGAGAACATCACCCAGGGCGGCGATGGAGCGATCTACGTAACGGGGATGGACGACAAGGTCGTGTGGAGGGTCACCTCCGACGGCATGGTTAGTTCGGTCGAGAAGTTCGCGACCATTCCCGGCGTGGCCGCCGTGGTGGGTGTTGCTCCGGATGACAACGGCCTGGTGGTCACCGCGTTCGCGAAGCCGTTCCGCCTGCCGCCGGCAGGTGGCGGGCCGCCGCAGATCAATTTCTCTGACGTCGGTTCCGAAGTCATCGTCATCAACAAGACCGGCGCCATCACCGCGACCATTCCCGGACAAATGGGCCAGGCGTTCAACGGCATCGCGCGCGCCGCCAACGGTGTGTATCTGATTGCTGATTCCAACGCGTCGACAATCTGGCGCCTGGACCTCGCGCGGAAGCAGATCGAGCCGTGGCTGGAGGACGAGGCGCTCGCGCCCGGCGGTGCGGCACCGATCGGCGCAAACGGCATCAAGGTCCGCAATGGGTACGTCTACATCGGCGTGAGTGGACGCAGCATGATCTACCGGATCCCGATCGATGGGGACGGACGCCCGCAGGATGCATTGACGCAGGTATCAGAAGGCATCCGTCCTGACGATTTCGACGTCGCGACGGACGGAACGATCTACTTGTCGAACGGCATGACGATGTACAAGATTTTGCCGTCTGGTCAAGCCATCAAGATGCTCGACAACGTGCCGGGAGGCGCGGCGACGATGGTGAGCAGCGACGGCAAGTGGGTTTACTGGCCGACACGCGGCGGAACGATGCCGCAACGGCTGCTGCGCACGCCTGTCAAATAAGTAGAAAAGTGGACGAGTTGAAGAGTGGAAACGTAAGTGGAACGTGACGGGGCCCTGGCGGTAACCGCCGTCGCCCCAGCGCGGCGAACCGTCCTCGACATGGACCGCTCTCAATGGCTGGTCCTGTTCGCCGCATGGCTTGGCTGGGGCTTCGATATCTTCGACAGTCTGCTCTTCAACTACGTCGCGCCCACCTGCGTCCCGGTTCTCCTCAAGATTCCGCTTGGCACCCCCGAAGCCGCAGCCGCGACGCTGCGGTGGACCGGCATCCTGACCTCGATCCTCCTGGTCGGCTGGGCCGCCGGCGGCATCATTTTCGGCCGGCTCGCGGATCGCATCGGCCGCACCCGATCGATGCTGCTGACGATGGCGATGTATTCAATAGGAACAGCGGCGTGCGCGTTCGCGCCGAACCTCTGGTCGCTGATCCTGTTCCGCATCGTTGCCTCGCTTGGTATCGGAGGCGAGTGGGTGGCTGGCGCGGCAATGGTGGCGGAAATCGTGCCTGAGAAGCGGCGCGTTGACGCGGGCGCGCTCCTCTATACCGCCGCCCCCATGGGGCTGTTCCTCGCGACCTTCATCGTGTTCCAGATTCAGGGCGTTTACTTCCGGGGGACCCCTGAGGTCGCCTGGCGTTACGTGTTCCTTTCGGGATTGATCCCCGCATTCGTCGCGATCCTCGTCCGTTTGATGATCAAGGAGCCGGAACGCTGGAAGAAGGTGGCGAAGACGGCGCGCCCGGCAAGGATCTCCGAGCTGTTCACCCCCGCCCATTTTGCGCTCACGTTCAGCGGCGCCTCGCTCGCGATGATCAATCTGCTCACCTGGTGGAGTGTGAATGCCTTCATTCCCACAGTGGCCGTCGGCCTGGCGAATCGGGTGTCGGCCGGGGCGTCGGCCATTAACGTGACGGTGCTGGCGGAGCAGTGGAAAGCGCTGGCCACCAACGCGTTCGACACGGGTGCGGTGATCGGCGTTCTGCTGACGATCCCTGCGGCGAAGCACCTCGGACGCCGAAACATGTTCATCGTGTATTTCCTTGGAGGCGCGCTGTCGATCATGGCGGCCTTCGGCCTGCCGTTGTCGCCCGAGACGCGGCTCTACATGTACTTCCCGATTGGCGTGACGGTGTGGGGCATCACCGCGGCCTTCTCGTTCTATCTGCCAGAGCTCTTTCCCACGCGACTGCGGGGCACCGGGTCGGGCTTCTGCTTCAATCTTGGGCGCATCGTCGCCGCGGTGGGGCCGTTCGTTGTCGGCACGATCGCCTCGCGGGGCGCGAACGCACTCGACTCGGCGCTGCAGGTGCTCTTCTACGTCGGCTGGGTCCCGCTCCTCGGGCTGCTGCTCATGCCGTGGGTGATCGAGACCAGAGGTCGCGCGCTGCCGGACTGACGTCGCCA
>DAIRVG010000004.1:0-14278 GCA_036802945.1 Vicinamibacterales bacterium | reverse complement strand
GCCGCAGAGCACAGCCCTTACCTTCTTCAGCACAAGGACAATCCGGTTGACTGGCACCCGTGGGGTGACGAGGCGTTCGACCGCGCGCGCCGCGAGGACAAGCCGATCTTTCTGTCGATCGGTTACTCGACCTGTCACTGGTGCCACGTCATGGAACACGAAAGCTTTGAAGACGCGAGGGTTGCCGACGTGCTCAACCAGAGCTTTATTTCCATCAAGGTCGACCGTGAAGAGCGGCCCGACGTCGATCGCGTCTACATGGCGTTCGTGCAGGCGACCACCGGCTCCGGGGGCTGGCCGATGAGCGTCTGGCTCACGCCCTCGCTCGCGCCGTTTTACGGCGGAACCTACTTTCCTCCCGCGTCGAAGTGGGGAAGGCCTGGTTTCGTCGACATCCTCGCGGAAATCTCGCGCGCCTGGCGCGAAGAACGCGCCAAGGTCGAGACCTCCGCCGGGGCCATCGTCGAGCGGCTCCGCACGCTCGGGGTCGATGGTTCAGGCGGCAGCGCCCCTGGTCCTGAAGCGCTGGATGCCGCGGTCCGCCAGTTTGCCGCGGCGTTCGACGCGCGACGTGGAGGGTTCGGCGATGCGCCGAAATTCCCGAGACCGAGCGAGCTGCTGTTCCTGCTGCGCGAGCATGCGAGAACGGGATCGTCCGACGCACGCGACATGGTGCTGGTTACGCTTCGGGCGATGGCGCTCGGCGGCATGCGCGATCACCTTGGCGGTGGCTTTCATCGCTACTCCGTGGATGGCGACTGGCGGGTCCCGCATTTCGAGAAGATGCTGTACGACCAGGCGCAACTGGTGCTCGCGTATCTGGAAGCAGCGCAGGTCTCAGGCGATCGCTTCTACGCGGAGGTCGCGGCCGACACGCTTGCATACGTCGCGCGGGATCTGACCGACGAGCACGGCGGGTTCTATTCGGCGGAAGACGCCGACAGCCTGCCCCCCGACGAAACGAAGGCGCCCGACGACGCCGCTCGGGGCAAACCCCACAAGATGGAAGGCGCCTTCTACATCTGGCGCGACGAGGAAATCATCGACGCGCTCGGCAACGACGCGGATGTGTTCCGGATCCGCTTTGGCGTGCTGCCGGGCGGCAACGCGCCGTTCGATCCGCAGAACGAGTTCGTCGACAAGAACCTGCTTTATACCGCGCGAAGTTTCGATGAGATCGTGTCGGCGACCGCCAAGCCGCGGGCCGAGGTCGAGGCTGCCCTGGCGCGCGCTCGTGGCACGCTGCTCGAGCTGCGCTCGAAACGGCCTCGGCCGCACCTGGACGACAAGATTCTGACGGCCTGGAACGGCCTGATGATTGGGGCTTTCGCGCGGGCGGCGCGGGTGCTGGGTGACGAGGTGTATCTTGCCGCGGCGCGTCGCGCGGCCCTTTTCATCTGGAAGCACCTCTGGAACGCCGAGACGAAGACGCTGCTGCGCCGCTATCGTCGCGGTGATGCCGCAGTAGACGGCTATGCTGAGGATTACGCGTACCTCATCTTCGCGCTGCTGGAGCTGTTCCAGGCCGATGGTGACGCGATATGGCTGGAATGGGCGCTGACGCTCCAGGGGCGACAGGACGAGTTGTTCATGGACCCCGTGGACGGTGGTTGGTTCAGCACAACTGGGCGCGACGCGTCGGTGCTCCTTCGATTGAAGGAAGACTACGACGGCGCGGAACCGGCCGCGAGCTCGGTGTCGGTGCTCAACCTGCTGACGTTGTCGCATCTCACGAACGATGAGACATTCGAGCAGTCGATCGATCGGACGCTCGGGATGTTCGCACCGCGCATATCGCAAAGTGGGCGGACGGTTCCCATGATGCTGGCGGCGCTCTCGGCGTATCACGCCGGCATTTCGCAGATCGTAATTGCCGGGGATCGCTCGGCGGAAGAGACGCGCGCCTTGACGGACGTGGTTCGACGCCGTTACATGCCGTTTGCGGTGATCGTCCCACTCGGGACCCGGGACCCGGGATCCGGGGTCCGGGATCAGGAATCAGTAAGTTCCACCGTCGCGCGACTGCTGCCGTGGACAGAGACGATAGCGCGACGCGTTGACCAGCCGACCGCTTACGTGTGCCGCGACTTCGCGTGCCTGACCCCGGCTACGACTGCAGAGGAGCTCGCTTCGCAGTTGCGGTAGGCGGACCTGAAGGTCCGCCTCTACGATCCGACGACCACAGAGTCGTAGAGGCCGACCTTCAGGTCGGCCTGCCACTAAAACCTGAATCGCAATCCCGCGTTCAACGATCTTCCCTCGAGCGGCGCCCACGCATCGGTGGACCATCGTCCATCTCGTAGACGGGCAGGCCGGAGGAGCGGCTCGTACTTCGTCTGCCGCACATCGCCAAGGTCCTCAGTGTTCACATACAAGAGCGCCGGTCCGACGCGATGCGTGTACAGGATTCCCCAAAGGACATACGGGCGGCTCCGCGATCGATAAGGATCGTTCTCGAGTGTCTGCTTTCCCGTGTAGAACACCTCGAAGCCGAGCTTCCCGGGGCCCATTTCCAGCAGAAGGTCGAACGAGGCGCTTTGCCGCGGGTTGAGAGGCACCTCTTGACGGCCGGTGCCGTCCTCGCCGACCTCGGTGGCGCGCAGGTACATGTGCGTGACGATGACGTCGACATTTTCCGCGTGATAACGGGCGATGAACTCCGTGCCGTTCGTACGGGACGGCTCCTCTGCGTTGACGATTCGCGCGGCGTATGGCCCGCTTTCGAGCTGGCGAAACATCTGCGCGTTCGCGATACGCGAGTGAAAGACCGTCGTCGTGATCTCGAACGGGACCTTACGCCACGTGACGTCGGCGGAGATGCTGTCGGCGCGCTCCGGTTCGAGATGCCCCAACGGTGCCAGGGGCATCAGTCCAGTTACGTCTGTTTCTTCCGTGAACGGCGAGGGCGCGAAGTGACCCTGCCCGCCTGAGACTCTCGCCGTCCACTGGCTGGAGGGCCGGAAGAGAAGCGAGAGCCGCGGGCTGAAGAACGTCCCGAACTCGCTGTGCACGTCCACCCGCGCGCTGGCGGACGCGGTGAGCCAGCGAGCTGCGACGTAATCGTCCTGGGCGAATACGCCGGGTATTGTGTAGGTGTAGTCGAAGCGAGGCACGTCGAGCGATCGAAACGTGTCCCGCTGAAGCACGATGCCGCCGACCCACGTGTTGCGGCCAACTGCGCCGGTTATCGAGGTTTCCCCAAACAGCGTCCCCGATCGATCTCGCTCGATCCCGCTCCCGTACGTGTGATCGTGGCGTTGTGTGACGCTGCTGCTCCGAATCGAGACGACGCGGTCACCGGAGATCAGGAACCGACCCACGAAGCCACCGTCGAACTGTCGTGTCTCGAGGTTCTCGGGATGAGGATGTCCATCGGGCGTTGTCCTGCCGGGAATTGTGCCGCCACGGCGGACTTCCGTGAGCACGCCCACGGTCGCAAAGATCGATCGCCCGCTGCCGTTGTCCCACGAGACGCGTGGCCGCGCCTGAGTGCGGCGAAACATCGGAAGATCCGTCCAACCATCGCCATCGAGATCGGACCGCGCCTGCCAGTGCTGCCCCGCAAGCACGCTGTAGCCCCACCGGTCGTTGACCGGCTGGGCGAGCCAGAGCGCCGCGTCGGTGCCGTCATGACTCGTTCGATTGATCAGAAGCTCGTGCTCTGGTGCGCCGGCGCGCGGGCGCCGTGAGACGAGGTTGACGACGCCGCCAATGGCCGACATGCCGTACAACGCGGACGCGACCCCTTTGATCACTTCCACCTGCTGGAGATCCATCGGTGGAATCTGGAGGATGCCAACCGAGCCCGATTGCGCGCCGTAGAGCGGAAGCCCGTCGGACAGGACCTGCGTGTACCGTCCGCTCAAACCCTGGATCCGGACACTCGCCCCGCCAAGCGACGGCGACGTCGTCTGGACGCGCAGGCCGTTGGTTTCGGCCAGCAGCATCGAGACGTCTCCCGGTGCCATCGCGATCTTCTCCTGGACCTCTTCATTCGCCACCACCTCAACGCGAAGGGGTACGTCATCGATGCGCTGCTCGGCGCGCGTTGCGGAGACGATGACGTTCTCCTCGAGCTCCGACTGTGGCTCCAGCGCGATATCGATCCGGGATTCCATCCCAACGCGAATCTCCACCTGGGCGGCCCCGGGGTCGAACCCCGTCCGCGTCACGACGACATCGACGGGACCGGGAGGAAGCGAGATGACGACATTGCCGTCCGCTCCCGTCGCGCGGACCAGGGATCCAGCCTGCACCTCCGCTTGAGCGACCGGGCCGTCCTTGCTGTGGACGGACACGATCAAGGTGCCGACGCCTTGCGCGCGCGCGGCCTGGGCGACAACAAGTGCCGCAACCAGAGCACATAACCACTGTTTCATGAGTCCCACGCTTGGGAAAACACACATCTCCGCGTCGCCCTCCTGTCTCGCCGACTTGTCTCGCCGTAGCGCGAAGCGCGAAGGCGGAAGCGCACATCGCGACTTGTCCGCCGAAGCGCGAAGCGCGACGGCGGAAGGCGGACTTGTCTCGCCGGAGCGCGTAGCGCGTAGGCGGACGAGCAGGTCGTTTCGATCGATGAGAAAGGGGAGTGAGTCTGCTAGACGCGCAGGTCGCAGAAGATTAGAAAAAGCGAGGAGCGATCGCGTGGAGCAACCAGCGTTCGGACGTCGACACGCGTTGCGGGAGGCTTGGAGATCCAGGACCGTTTCAGCGACAGGCACGCACAGGCGACACCGCGACACAGGATCGAGAGGCCTGCGATGAAGAGCCCGAAGAGCACTACCTGGACAATGTCGCCGTCGTGCGGCCACTGCTCACCGATGTCTGCGAGCTCGTAGAGCGGGAGCAGGATGAAGAGCGAGACGATGAGGAGGACCGCGACGGTCTTTGCTCGAGACATGGCGCGTGTGCGGCGGTCAATGTACACTGGCGCCAATGGATTTCCAAGTGGACATCTGGCTGCGCGGCGAGAACCACGCCACAACGCAGGTGATTTCACCGGCCGCGCGCGAGCCGCGCGCATGGACCGAGGGAGACGTAGCTGCTGTGCTCATCGAAATGCTGCGCGCCATCGATCGCGCGAAGCATCCGGACGTCCCGGAGGGCCGGCCGGTGGGGCTGCGTGGGTTCAGCTGGATTGTGAATCCGTTCGAATCGGGCGGTGTGGTGATTGCCCTTGAGATGACGCTCGGCGCCGTCATCGGCGGGCCGTTCGATATTCCCGAGAGCCAGTTGACGGGGATGATTCAGCGCGTGATGGACGCGGAGCGCGCCGCCGTCGCGACTATCCATTGACGGTCTTAACCACGAAGGATTTTTCAACCACGAAGGCGCGAAGGACACGAAGGATCAAAATTATTACTTCGTGCTCTTCGAATCTTCGTGGTTAGGATTCATTTAGTGGTTGAAACGGCCGACAGCCGGCGGCGTGAAGCCGCCGGCTGGGCCGGCCAGGTGAAGGCTGACACGGTATGAGGGTGTGTGGCCCGAGGAGAAGGCGTTGGCGCGCCTGACTCGTTCACCTGGCAAGCTGATGCCTCGCTGAGTGGCTCTTCGACGAGCGCAGTGCAGCGACGCTCCATCCAGCATACCGGGTCCGGCCGGCGGTACAAATCTGAGCGTAACGGGCTAAGATCTTTGGGCAGCCAGATAAGGCTCGCCCTACAGATATGGCGGGGCACCCCCGCAAATACGGCCTAAAAACGATAGGTGTAAAGAGCCTTCGTCGACAGCCGGCGATCCTGCGTGGCGAATTGCGCCAGCAGCGGATCGTCCAGCCAGTTGTGGGTGTAGACGACGTAAATATCGTTACCGGGCTTCACAATCCATCGGAATCGCGACTGCCATCCGGCGACGCCGCTCACCGTGTCGTACTGAACGTTATTGACCCAGGTCAGAAACGGCGTGAACTGCAGCTCGGGGACGACGCGGAACAGGCGCGTGGTGAACGAGGCCTGCGCCAGCGTGATCTTATTCAGTTCCGCGGCGGTGTAGACGAAGATGCCCGGCAGGATTCTGAACGTGATGTTGGTGACGAACTCGTCGCGCGTGCCTCCATAAAAATCGCCCGCCTCGTACCGCCCTTCGAACGCGACCTTGCGACGGTTGGCCGTCCGCCAGTTGACCTGGTAACGGAGGAAGTCGTAGCGGGCGCCAATCGGTAGCGTTACGCGACGCCCGGGGGAGATGTTGATGCTGAAGGGTGAGTCGAGCCGTTCGCTGCGCGGCATGATTTGAGCGCCGAACTGGTCGCCCGCTGCCAACTCGACCTGAAACGGCTGAATCGTGAGGTTGCTCGCGATTTTCGTATTGTCGAGCGTCGTCTGCACATCACCGAGAACCTTGAAGTTGAACTGGCGCACGACCGTGTTGTTGGCCGGACGCGGGCTGTACGTCACCATCGGCACGTAGCGGCGATAGGCGTTCCGCGTGACGAAGCCGACCGCCGGGTTGAAGTTCTCGCCGACCGAGCGCACGTCGAAATTGAGGTTCCACTTGTCGTTTGGTAAGCCGAGGCTGGCGCCGTATGCCTCCGTTCCCTTGGTGATGCCCGGCTGCGTGCCGTTGATGTACCAGCCGTTCACCGACAGGTTCTGGTCCCTACGGAATGTTGAGGTTGCCAGGCGGAAGTCGAGGCCCATGGTGTGGCGCGCGTCGAGCCCGCTCGCGCCCGGATCGCGTCGCGTATACATGGCGCCGACGTATGACTGCTGGAACAGGCGGTGCTTCAGCCGCGCCGCCGTGAAGTCCTCGCCAATCAGCTGGTTGTCGTCGCCCGTCCGTACGTGAAGCACACCGACGTCCTCGCCGCCAAGCTGCCCAGTGGCCTTCGTTCCGTACAGGATTTTCTGCGGGTCGCCGGTGTCGCTTAGACCAATGCGGCGACTGAAGAACGGGTTGATGATGAGGTCGCTGCCGGTGTCCGCGGCACGGAAATTCCCGCTGCCGCTGGCGCCGGGGCTCGCGAAGTCGAAGAAAGTCGAGCCGTCGAGGAAGAAGTCCCGTTTCTCGGGATAGAGCAGCGAGAAACGCGTGAGGTTGACCTGCCGCTGATCGACCTCGGTCTGCGCGAAGTCAGTATTGAGGGTCAGGTTCGTGCGCAGCGCCGGGGTCGGGTTGAAGAAGAGATCAACGCCGGCCTGTCCGTCGCCCCCCAGCTTCTGGTTTCGGAGTGGGGCATCCTGCGCGGTGCCCAGGATGTACGGCTTGATGTCGAGGCCGTGTCCCTGTGTGACGTTGGTGAGGCCGGTGATCTGCCCCGCGTTGGTCATCCGCTGGATGCCCTGGTTGCGGGCCCAACCCATCCAGATCGTGTTTTCGTTCTTCCGCGAGATGCTGCGCGAGATGTTGAAGCCCCACGTATCGCTGTTCGGATTGAAGTTCAGCGTCCGAAACGGGATCGCGACTTCGAAAGCCCACCCGTTCGCGTTGCGACTCACGCGCTCGTCCCAGATGCCGTCCCATTGCCGGTTCTGGCCGGTGGTGCCGATGAGCGCATCCGACATCGCGCCGGACGGATTCGTTTCGAAAAAGTAGCCGCTACGTCCGTCGAGGAACGTGTCGATCGTCCACACGACCTTGTCGTCCGATTGCAGGTACTCGTCGCGCCGCTTCTGATACCGGGTCAACCCGCGCGAGCCCTCAGAGTCGTGGGCGATCACGCCCAGATACATTGTGTTCGAGTCAAACGCGATACGGACCTCGGTCGACTCCGTTGCGGGCATCCCGTTGTCCGGATCGATCTGTCTGAAGTCGGAAGCCATTTGAGCCCTGCGCCACACGGCTTCATCGAGCTGGCCATCGAGCGTGATCGATTCGCTGACCGTGAGCCGCTCGGCGACGATCGTCCGGCGCTCGGAGGACCCTTGTGTCGGTTCCTGGGCTGCAACGACGGTTGCTGTAAGGAGCGTACTGACGAAAAGGCAGAAAAGTGGCGTCAGATTGAAAGAAGCAGGTCTCATCAGGTTTGGGATTCCCTCGGTCTAGACCGTTTCTACGACGGACAACGCTGAGTCGTTTACCGTCAGCAGGTTAGCGGGTTTCTGTGTACTGGTGTAGCTAGATAGTAACTGATCGTTGAGTGGTAGGGCTTACGCCCGCAGGTCGTAACAGAGCAGCCGCGGGCGAGCGCCAGTCAGAGTATCCCGTGCGTTCTGCGCGACGTACAGCAGGCCGCGGCTCAGCACCGGCAGTCCCCACGACTCGTGCGCCGCGAACAGCCTCGTACGCGACACCTCCTTATATCCCTTCGGCGTGAGATCCATCCAGAGCAGGTGCCCGAGCTCGCCGAGACACAGGAAGTGACCATCGACGGCCAGCAACGACCCTCGATAGGTCCCGACGAGCTGTTGTTGGCGCTGACCGCGGACCTCGATCGTCTCCGTCCATTCGGGCGTTTCGCGCCACACGACTTTGCCGCTTGCCGCGTCGACGCACGCGAGCGATGCGTCGGGCTCGTTCCGTCCATCAAACCCGTACAGATAGCCATTCTTATGCACAGGCGTGTTGAAATGCAGTCCAAACTCCTGCGTCGTCCACATCTGCCTGTGAGAGAAGTCCGGCCGAATCTCGACCAGCGCGCCTCCAGTTCGATAGCTCGCCGAGACAAACACCTTGTTCTCGAAGACGACGGGACAGGATGCATTGACGGACTCGTACGAGCGGCTGCGCCACGGAAAGGCAAAATCGACCCGACCGGTCGATGGATCGATCGACATCAGTCCGCCGCTCGGCGGATTCGATTCGCCTCCAGCAAAGACGAAGACGCGCCGCCTTCCGTGGACCACCGCAGGAACCGGCGAGGCGTAGCTCGGCCCCCACTCCTTGCCGGCCCGCCATACCTCGCGTCCGGTCGTCTTGTCGAACCCGACGACGCACGGCCCGCCGGGCGCGCCGACATTCACGATCAACAGCTGGCCCTCAATCAGGGGCGTCGAAGCCGTCCCGAAAAAATCCTGAGCGACCCGATACTCTATTTCCAGGTCGCGTTTCCAAATCACTTTTCCCGTTCCCAGGTCGAGGCAATGCAGTTGCCCTTGCGCGCCCGCCGAGTACACTCGCGCGGCATCGATGACCGGACTCGATCGCGGGCCGTTGTTGTATCCGTAACGATCTTCGAAATCGGTGTGATAGCGGAACTGCCAGTTGGTCGCGCCCGTCTCTGCATGCAGGCACTCCACGATCTCTTCGTCGCCCAAGCGATGGAGAAAGACGAGCCGCTCGCCTGCGATCGCCGGCGATGCGTAGCCGGTGCCCCTGGTGAACTCCCAGATCAGCGGAGGCGGCAGGGTTCGACTCAGCCTCGTCTCGGTCGATGTCGCGTTGTGCGTCGGCCCAAGAAAGGCGGTCCAGTCGTGCGTCACGGCGTCTTTTGCCAGCGGTCTTGGTTTTGACAGGACGCGGGTTTGCCCAAAGACGGGACGCGTGCCGAGTACGTTGACTATCAGGGCCTCGAAGATCGCGCGCCGCGAAATGAGCGTCATGACACCGGTCATCGTACCTCGGTTGCATGAATCGGCGCCCACGGTGCATCAGCGTTCATGCGGGAGAGATTGGTCGAACTCAGTCGCCCGGGCGAATGACTTTCTGCTTGAGATCGGGCGTTCCAGCAGAATCTTTCAATTCAACGCATTCAGTTACACTGTCCGCATAATGAGCCGAATAGTTGCGGCCGTTTTCGTGCTGGTAACGCTCCTGCCGGGCGACGCAGGGGCAACCGTGCTGACGCCCATCGAGTTCAGCGAACTCGTCCGCGCGTCGCAAGCGATCGCCTACGGGCAAGTGCTAAGCGTTCGAGCCCGTCAGAGCGGCGACCGTTTGAGGATCGAGACCCTGGTCACCCTCCGCGTCGATAGGTATCTGAAAGGCGATCTCGGACCTGAGGTGACATTGCTCGTCCCCGGAGGCACGCTCGGCCGTTATCGCAGCATCGTCGTCGGTGCGCCACGCTTCACAGAGGGCGAGGAAGTCGTGCTGTTTCTCAGCGCCAGAGGACCGTCCATTCCGTACGTGCTGCGACTGGGCCAGGGCGTCTTCCGTGTCGTACGTGAACCGATTTCTGGGGAACGGATGATCGCTCCTGTGCCGCTCTTCACGGGCGCACTAGAGTGGCACGCGGTCGTTCGCGGAGATCCTCAAAGGGGTCGGATGTCCCTCAACGACTTCGCGGTTCGCATACGGAATCTTGGGGAGGAGGGTCGATGAACGGGCGTGCCGCGGTTTTCGTCCTTGCTTGCCTGGCATTCACGTGCCTGCTCAGCCAGCCGGCTGAAACCTACCTCAAGCTGGATGAACAAGTGGGCGGCCGCCGGATCGACATCAAGTGGAAAAAGGTCCCCGTGAGGTATTTCGTGTCCGATCGGGGCGTCCCCGGGCTGACGTCCTCCCAACTTCAAGCAGCGGTCAATCGGGCGTTTCGCGCGTGGGAGGACGTCGCGACGGCCTCGATCACTTTTCAGTTCGTCGGGTTTACGGCCGCGAGGCCCGGGGACGAGGACGGCTTGACGACGCTGGGTTTTCTCGACAGGCCGGACCTGCAGGGTGTGCTCGGGGCCACGGTATTCGTTCTCGATGAGCAGACGGGCGAGATCCTCGAGTCAGACGTGTTCTTCAACAGTCAGAGCCCGTGGTCCGTGGCGGCGAACGGCGAAGCAGGCAAGTTCGACCTGGAGTCGGTCGCCGTACACGAAATCGGGCACGTGCTCGGCCTCGGTCATTCGGGGCTCGGCAATGTTGAAGTGCGGAACAGGGCCGAGCGGGTTACATCAGCCGAGGCCGTCATGTTTCCGATTGCCTTTGATGCCGGTACCATCGAGGGACGAAGGCTCAAGGCGGACGACGTCGCGGGAGTCTCGGAGCTGTATCCGGATGCCAACTCGCGCGAGCGGTCGGGCGCCATTCACGGACGAGTGAGACAAGGCGACCGCGGCGTTCTGGGCGCTCACGTGGTGGCCTTCAACCCACAAACCGGATTCCTGATTGCGGGATTCTCCTTGAACAACCAGGGAGAGTTCGACATAGGTGGCTTGCAGCCCGGCCTCCATATTCTGCGAGTCGAGCCAATCGATGATGGGGATCTGGACAGTTTCTTTCACGACGGCGAGATGGTTGATGTGAGCTTCAAAACCGCCTACTTCGGCGCGATCATCGTCCCGCCAGGGTCTGGCACTCCCGCAGTGGAGATTCAGGTTCAACCGAAGTGACGAACCACCGTCAGGCCACCGCCACCGTACGACGTGTCTCAGGCGTCGTCACGCTCGCGCTGCTGTGGCTTGTCCAAGGATCAACACTCGCTGCGCAGACTCGAAGCGCAGCCGTGCGCCTGCCACGGCTCGAAATCGGCGGAGGGATCAGCTGGTCCGGCGTGTCGGACCTGGGCGCCGCCGACGCGACGATGACCGCGAACCAGGCGGGTACCCCCGAGCGGTCTCCGTTTTTCAAGGTCGTCAGCCAGATGGCGGGAGCGCCAGGCCTCAACGCGTGGGTAGGAGCGAATCTGTCGCAGATGGTCGGCATTGAAGGTGGCTTTCAATATGGCCGGCCCGATCTGCGCATCGGGATTACCGGAGACGCGGAAGGCGTTAAAGACACGGCGCTCACCTCGCGCCTGATCACGCAGTCTATCGTCGAAGCCAACCTCCTTCTCTACGCGAACGGGTTGCGATTCGACGACGATCGGACCGTGCCTTTTCTGATCGTCGGTGGGGGCCGCCTGCGACAGGCGAATGCCGATCGAACGCTGATCGAGAACGGCGGGATCTATCAAGTCGGTGTTGGCTTCAAATGGGTCCCTGGTCTTACGCAGTCGCGCCATGCCAGAGGTGCGGGCCTGCGACTTGACGTCCGGTATGTTGTGAGAGAGGGTGGCTTCGACTTTCAGGAGAACGCCCGTCGATCGTACGTGACAGCCGGCGCAACAGCCTTGCTCGCGTTCTGAGATCCGATCCAACCCTAGTGTCGCGTCTAACGACTGAAGTCATAGTGGTTCTGTTCGCATGACATAATTCCGTCGGCCGGGGTGGCGAAACTGGCAGACGCACAGGACTTAAAATCCTGGGACTCGAAAGGGTCGTGTGGGTTCGATTCCCACCTCCGGCACCATTCGACTCGGCCGGCGTTTTTGCAGCCTCGCTCATGGCAAGCCGAGTCGAGTGCCCTGAGCGCGCGAAGCGAGTCGAAGGGTCTGGCCCTGGCGCGTCAGCATCGGCGTCAATGCTGAAACGTGCAGGGCCGAGACCCGAGCTTGGCCTACCGACCTGCAGTCGTCTCATCGCCTGAGATCTGTGGATCGTCTACGGAACGCTTTGCCGTCGCCTCGAGGTCGAACGGTTCTTCACGATTCCCCTTGACCGCTTCGACGCGCGCCAGGTTCTTTCGCGCCTTCCCGTAACCGGGGTCGGCCGTCAGTGCGCCGCGGTACGCCGTGGCCGCGGCCACGAAGCGCCCCGCGTGCTCGAGCGCCATCCCCAGGTTGTTGTAGAACGCCGGCACGTCCTTCCGCAGCTCCACAGCCTTGGCCAGCAGCGGCAGCGCCTCGTCGGCGCGCTGCTGCTCGAGCAACAGGAGGCCGAGGTTGTTCATCGACCAGGCGTCCTGCTCGTCTAGCGCGATCGCGCGACGATAGGCGTCCACGGCCTCGCCCGTCTTCCCCTGGGCTTGGTACGCACGGCCCAGAAGGCGCTGAACGTCGGTGGAATTGGGATCGATGTCGCCCGCATGCGTGAGCCTGACGAGGGCATCGTCAATGCGGTTCTGATCGATCAGGACGCGACTCAGGTTCACGAGACTCTTGACATGATTCGGGTCGATGCTCAGCGCCTTCTCGAATGCTTCCTCGGCCTTGGTGAGATCGCCACCCTTCCACGCCGACAGCCCGAGCATGAAGTGTCCCCACGCGTTGTTGGGTCGCTGCCCGGCGTAGTGCTCGAATAACTTTGTCGCTACGCTGTAGTTCTTCGCTTGATACGCTGCTTCGGCGTCGGCGAACGACACCGGGCCGGAGATCGTCGCCGTCGCGTCCTCGCCGAATCCTTCCTCGTCCTTCCCATCGAAGGCGCCTGGCGCCGCGACAGGCTTCGCCTGAGCGGAGTCTCGCGCGTCCTGCGCCTTGGTCTGTGGCGCATCGCCGCGTTTGGAACAGCCGACAGCCGCAAATGCCACGAGAAGCAGCACCGCCGTTACCTGTCCGTTGGATCTCATAAGTCCTCCCTTTATGGTCGGCCGCCTCAGAAGGGGCCGAGCGTTCGCACGGCATTGGGGCAAGCCGACAGCCAGGCTGGGGAGGGGAGGAGAAATGCCTCTAATCGATTGAACCCGAGACAGTTCTCGATTTGGGTCAGGGGTGGCGGAGGAAAGATCGGAACTCCGCGCCGTGTCCCGTGTGACACGGCCGTGTCTCTCTGAACACGGCAGACCAGGCGGGCCCGCGGCGCGCCGTTTATGCGTTTCGGTGTGAGCCCTTGCTCAGGCCGTTGTGCAAGCGATGTGACGAGTGCTAGTTATCTTCCTTGCCGCGAATGTTGGAACCCGTTCCTCGCGAGTAGTACTTGCCGTTCACTTCCATCCCCATGAACTCGGCCGTGTGCTGGGACTTGTCGCGTGGAGGATGGGCGATGATCTTGACCCGATTCCCGACCTTGAGGATCTGCGGCGAGATCCCGGCCGCGACCATGGAGGCGGCCCCGGAGCCTTCAAAGCCCCAGCTCTCCGTCTTGCCGTCGGAAGCCGGCACGTCGAGGGTGACCCACATGTGGGGATTCCTCCACTCGACCTTCGTGACCACCCCTTCGACGGACACCAACTCGTTCACGTCGAACATCGCACGCGAATGATGGGCCGACAGCGGCGCCGTCATCGGCACGAATCCGAGAATCACCGTCAGGATGCCGACTGCCTTCCACGCCATACATGCCTCCCTTAAACTGCGACTGCGATTCGCCATCCAGATGATGAATTCACGATCCGAGACGCGCGAGATAGGTCGCCGGGCCATCCTCTGGCCGGCACAAGACCTCTTCGATTCTGTCGACCGTCTGACGCTCGAAGGTGACCGTCGGGGTCTCCCAGGGCATCGTCAACGTTTTCGGATCTTCTACCCTCGCCTGATACTCGAGCGTGTCGGCATCGATGCGACGCCACCGCTCGACGATGTGCATCGCGTCAGAGGTCAACCACACGCCCGTGCTGGCGTTCGTCGGCCGGTCCTGGGGACTCGCCAGCCATCCTTCACCGTTGAATGAAATCACGTCGACCACGAGCGTGTCGCCTTCCCACCGCGCCG
>DAIRVG010000003.1:129689-141262 GCA_036802945.1 Vicinamibacterales bacterium | reverse complement strand
GCGTCACGCGTGACGACGATGCGCACGCCGGCTCGGTGAATGAGCGAGGCAATCCGATCGAGTGGATAGGATGGGTCGAGCGGGACGTATGCCGCGCCGGCTTTGACGATGGCGAGGAGCGCGACGACGACGTCGGGCGACCGCTCCAAAAGGACGCCGATGCGGTCGTTCGCTTTCACTCCGCGCGCGCGCAGGTGATGCGCCAGTTGATTCGCCTGCCTGTTGAGCGCGTCGTAGGTCAGCTCGCTGCACAGCGTATTGCCCGAGGCAACGACGGCGGGAGCGTCAGGTGCGCGTCGCACTTCCGCTTCGAAAAGCTCGGCAAGAGTCTTGTCGCGTGGATAGGGCGCGGTGCTGCCACTCCACTCTGTGGTGATGATCGCTCGTTCGTCGTCGCTCGACAGCGGCAGCTCCGCGATCGAGCGATCGGGATTTGAGACGATGCCCTCGAGGAGGCGACGGTAATGATCAAGAAGCCGCGAGGCGGTCTGCGGCTCGAAGAGATCCCGGCTGTACTCGATCGTGGCTCGGCGTCCTCCGTCGCGTCGGAAGAGCATCATGGCGAGATCGAATTTCGCCGTGCCTGTGTCGATGACGCGTCGTCTCAGGCGGAGATCGCCAGCCGTCTGTGTCGCATACACGCCACCAGGGTTGTTATCAAGGACGAACGCGGTGTCGATGAGCGGCGAATGGCTGAGGCTCCGCTCCGGCCGCAGCTCCTCCACCAGTTTCTCGAATGGAAGCTCCTGGTGCGCGTACGCGCTGAATGCCACGCGCTTGATCCGCTGGAGCAACCCGCGGAACGTCGGCTCGCCGCTGACATCCAGACGCAGTGGCAGCGTGTTGAGGAAGAAGCCGATGAGCGGCTCGAGCTCCTGCCGGGTCCGATTGGCGATCGGCACACCGATCACCATCTCGTCCTGACCGCAGAACCGGTGCAGCAGGATCGCGAACGCCGACAACAGCGTGATGTACAGCGTCACGCCTTCCCGCCGGCTGAATGCCTCCACCCCCCCCATCAGATCCTCGGGCAGCATCAGATGCGCGCGTGCTCCCTGAAAGCTCTGACGCGCAGGACGACGAAGGTCGGTTGGCCACGCGAGTCGCGGCGGAACCTTCAGATGCTCTTTCCAGTAGTCCAGCTCACGCCGAAGGTGCTCGCCCTGCAGGTAGTCGCGCTGCCACGAGGCAAAATCAACGTAGCGGACCGGCAGGTCGGGGAGAGGCGACGGATGTCCCGTGCTGAACGCTCGGTACAGCGTCGTCAGCTCGCGAAAGAAGATCCCGGTCGACCACGCATCGAACACGAGGTGATGCACGGCGCCCACGAGCACGTGCTGCTCTCGCCCGAGACGCAGAAGGCGCATGCGAAAGATGGGCCCCTGCGCAAGATCGAACGGTCGTCGCGCTTCCTCTGTGATGGCCGCATCGACTTCCACGTTGCGACTTTCGACGTCGCACCTGGAGAGGTCATCCACGGGCACCAGGAAGGCGTCCGGCGACTGCACGACCTGGTGCGGGATTCCGCGGTGCGACGGAAATGTCGTGCGAAGCACATCGTGGCGGCACACGATTTCGCGGATCGCGAGGCACATCGCCTCGACGTCGAGCGGACCCTCCAAATCGACGATGAGCGGAATGTTGTAGATGGAGCTGTCGGGTGTGAGTTGATCGAGAAACCAGAGGCGCTGTTGCGCGAAGGACAGCGGGGCGCCTGCAAGGACACCTGTGCGCGGGATCGCGAGGCGGCGTACGGATGGAATCACGGGCAGCCTGATGGCATGCCAGCGGCATGCCCGTCGGTGACGCCCTCGGGGACGTGTTTTCCCCGACGCTTTCCGACCTTGCGGTCAGCGGGACGGGCGTAGTCGCCCTGTGAGAGCACATTTGTTTACGCAGTCGTGGACTCGGTTCCCGTGTGCGACAGTGGAGCACGTGCCACTCGAGCCCTTTCCGCGCGAACACCTCCAGATCCCGATACCGCAGCTCCTGGACGCGGCGGCATACCGGTACGCGAACCGCGAGGCGATCTGCGGCGCTGACGGATCCTTCACCTACCGCGATACGCAAGATCTGATCGATCGCGTTGCGCACGCGATACTCGAGGCGAGTGTCGCCCCAGGGGACCGCGTGCTGCTCCTGTTCGGCCACCGCGCGGTCGCGTTTGCGGCGGCGCTCGGCGTGGTGAAGAGTGGCGCCATTGCGGTGCCGTTGATGGCGTCAACGCCGGCTGACCGACTCGATCGGATCGCGCGCGACGCCCAGCCGTCGTGTGTGGTCACAGACATCACGAACGAAAGCCACGCTCAGGCACTCGCACGCGGCACCATGCCCGTGATCGTTGTCGAGCGGCTGCTGGCCGCGGCTGGCGGGGCCGGTAGGACCCGCCCTACGCTCGTCGGGCGCGAATGGCCGTCCCTCAGCGCTTCAGATCCTGCGTTCATCATGTACACGTCGGGGTCGTCCGGAGAGCCAAAGGGGGTTGTTCAAACACATCGCAGCGTGCTGCAGAAGATCCGGGCAACAACGCTGATGCTCGAGATCACGCCCGCCGATCGGATTGCGATGTTCAGCACGTATGCCGTGGGCCAGGGGCTGACAGCGGTGTTCAGCGCGCTCCTGCGCGGCGGCGCGGTTTGCCAGTTCGACGTCCGGCGACAAGGGCTCGAGCAGTTGGCCAGGTGGCTGGTCGAGCAGCGCATTTCGATCTACATCTCCAGCGCAACGCTGTTTCGAAGTCTCGTACGCACGCTCGACAGGTCCGCACGGTTTCCGGATCTGCGCCTGATCCGCCTCGGAAGCGAGCGCGTCACCACCGAGGACGTCGACGCCTACCGGCGGCTGTTTGGGGTCAGCCTCACGCACAAGACGACTCACGAGTCGGAGTCGACTGCCCCGCGACTGCTGATCGCGTACTCCTCCACCGAAACCGCGAACATATCGATGCACTTCGTCCGACCGGACGAGCAGTTTCCAGATGGGATCGTCCCCGTCGGACGGCCATCCGAAGGTGTCACGGTGTCTGTCGTGGACGAGTCGGGACAGCCGCTGCCACCGGGTGAGGAAGGCGAGATCGTCGTGCGAAGTGCCTACCTGCCCGCCGGCTACTGGCGCGATGCCGAACGCACGGCGTGGACGTACCTGCCGGTTTCCAATGCTCCTGATGAACGGATATGTCGCACGGGCGATCTCGGTCGCATGCGGCCGGACGGCTGTCTCGAGCACCGTGGGCGAAAGGATCGGCGGGTCAAAATTCGCGGCTACCGCGTGGAGCTGGAGGAAGTTGAGAGAGTCCTCTCGAGCCACCCGTCAGTGGCGCACGCGGCGGTTCTGGCTCGCGCGGATAGACGAGGCGATCCGATGCTCGTGGCGTACCTCGAAATGAAGGCTGGCGCGAGTACACCGGTCGAGGACATTCGCGAGTATGCGTCGCTCCATTTACCCGACTACATGGTGCCGGCGACCTTTATCGTCCTCGACGCGATGCCAACCAGCGACACGGGCAAGATCAACCGGTCGCGGCTCCCCGACCCCCCGCTCGACCGGCCGTCGCTTTCAGCTGCGTATGTGTCGCCCCGCACCGCGCTCGAGAGCACCATCGCCGCGATCTGGCGGGACGTGCTCGGTCTTGATGGCGTCGGCGTGCACGATCCGTTGCTGATGGTTGGCGGCGATTCATTGCGCGCCGCGCAGATCTCATCACGCCTCTCCGCGGCCGTTGGCGTCGAGGTGCAGTTGTGGGACCTGCTGGAGGCGTCAACGATCGCCGGTGTCGCCGCGCTGGTCGCACGGGCCACAGAGACGCACCGACACAGAGAAGGCCACGATCAGTAACTCAACTCAACAAACCACGCCCAATCCCCAAGCTCCTGGGGAGCGCTTTACCGCGAAAGGCGCGAAGGTGGGCCTGCCTCGCCGAAGCGCCTTACCGCGTAAAGGCGCGAAGGTGGGACAATGATCGGATGGCCTCGCCGAAACAAAGCTCTTCTACTGACGTGTTCTCCACCCTCGGCCTCACTGACGCGCTGGTCGCCACCCTCACGTCGCTCGGCTACGAAGAGCCGACGCCGGTGCAGCGCGAAACGATTCCACTGATGCTCGCCGGACGCGACCTTCTCGCGCAGGCGGCTACGGGCACGGGCAAGACGGCGGCTTTCGCATTGCCAATGATTCAGCAGATATCTGCGGCTAACCCTCAGGCTCTTCACACGACCTCCGAAGAGGGCGGAGCGCGTCTGATTCGGAAGGCACCGAAGCGGCCACCCACATGCGGCGTCGTCCTCGTCCCCACCCGCGAGCTGGCGATGCAGGTCTCCGAGGCGATTCATCGCTATGCTCGCGGGACCGGGCTTGCTGTCGTCCCGCTCTACGGCGGCGCCTCGATGCAGCAGCAGATCCGCGCCCTCGACCGCGGCGCTGACATCGTTGTCGCCACGCCCGGCCGGGCGCTCGATCACATCCGGCGCAAGACGTTGAATCTCGACGCGGTGCGCGTCCTGGTACTGGACGAGGCCGACGAAATGCTCGACATGGGCTTCGCCGAAGACATCGAGACGATTCTCCAGGAGACGCCCGACACGAGGCAGACGACGTTATTTTCCGCGACGATGCCCGCACGCATCCTGAAGATTGCCGAGCGCCACCTGAAGAAGCCGCAGCGCGTGACGATCGCGCGCGAGAAGACGGCCGCCGGCAAGATGCCCCGCGTCCGCCAGCTGGGCTACATCGTCCGTCGTGATCAGAAACCAGCCGCGCTCGATCGTATCCTCGACATGGAGAACCCGGAGGCGGCACTCGTCTTCTGCCGCACGCGCATCGAAGTCGACACGCTCACCGAGACGCTCAACGCACACGGCTATCGCGCCGAAGCGCTGCACGGCGGCATGGAGCAGCGTCAGCGTGACGCCGTGATGAACCGCGTGCGATCGAGCAAAACGGATCTCCTCATCGCCACCGACGTCGCCGCGCGTGGGCTCGACATCGAGCAACTCTCGCACGTCGTCAACTACGACGTGCCGACCTCACCGGAGGGCTACGTTCACCGCATCGGGCGAACGGGACGCGCCGGACGCGAGGGGACGGCCATCACCCTCGCCGAACCGCGCGAGCATCGGCTGCTGCGCAGCATCGAGGCGTTCACGAAACAGAAGATCGATATGGCCACGGTGCCATCGGTCGCGGACCTGCGGGCGCGGCGTCTCGAGGTGACGCGCGCCTCGATCCGAGAGCATCTCGTCGCGGGTGACCTTGACAGCGTGCGGGTGGTCGTCGAGTCGTTGGCAGGAGAATTCGATCTGGTGGATGTGGCGGCGGCGGCCGTGAAGATGGCACATCAGATGAGTGGAGGCGATCAGGAGGAGGAGGAGATCGTTACACCTGCCCCCGCGGAACCCAAGGGTCCACGCCGCGTGTCCGGTGGGGATCCGCGCCGCGCGTCATCGGGTCAGGGTTCGCCCCGCGATGGTCGCTCCCGTCCTGCCAGCAACGGCGACAACGTCAAGTTGTTCATCGGCGCCGGACGGAAAGCGGGGATACGCCCCGCGGATCTCGTAGGGGCGATCACCGGGGAGGCGGGCATCACGTCAAAGAGCCTTGGCGCGATTCAGATCGCCGAGAACTTTTCACTGATCGAAGTTCCCGAGGAGATCGCCGACGACGTCGTCAAGGCCATGAAAGGCGCGTCGCTGCGCGGGCAGAAGGTCACGATTCGACGCGACCGTGATTCCTAGACGCCCAGCGTCGCCATGGCGGCGTCGATGCCCGCCTGCGGGGCGCTCATCGCGCCGACAACCTTCGTCGCTTTCTTCAGATCCTTCGGCGCCACCCAGAAGATCGCGCCGTAACGGCCGTGGACACTCACGGCGTCCAGCGCCGTGATGTTGATCTTCGCGGCCGCAAGGGCGCCAATGAGATCGGCGACGGCGCCGACGCGATCGTCACCCTGAACGAGGAAGCCCTTCTTCGGACCCTTTACCTTCCACTTGGCCTTCTTCGCCGCGCGCCTGAAGGCGGCGGCGTCCTCGGGCACAAAGTCAGCCTGTGACTTTCGTCCCGCTGGAAACGCGGAGAACGCGAGCAGGTTCACCCTTTCGCGCCGCAACGTGTCGAGCAGCCGCGCGCCCTCACCCGGTTTGTTCGACACTGTGACGTAGAAATACTCGACCACCCGGATCGCGTCGGCCATAGATCCCTCCTCGCGGGGCTGATTGTAGTCCCCTTAGGAGTTGGATGTTGGAGGTTGGGAGTTAGCGGAGAAACGTAAACTTGGTGATGCCGGAGATGCCGCTGCCCCACGGCCACAGCATCGATCCGTTCGTCGGCCGCGCGGTTGCGCCAACGCGCACGTAGTACTCGCGGTTCGGCTCCAGCTCCGCCGTCCTGAACAGCGGCATCTTCTGGAACCTCGTCATCCACTGCCGGATCACCGCGTCGTCTTCGGTCGTCTCGGTCGAGTCCACGTGTGCGTCTACCGTGCGGACGAGCATTGCGCGGCGCGTGAGGTTGTCGTACTGGACGCTAATGGTGACGATGGAGGTCGCAATCGTCCGGTCTACCCAGGCGGGCACGTCCTGTCGCAGCTCCACTGTGTAGGTGAAGGTCGTCTTCAGGCCGCTCTTGACCGCGTCGCGGACCGCCTCCGTATAGCCGTCGGTGAGCTCGAACGAAACGAGCACGGTGTCGTCTCGGACCAGGGGGACGATTCGGAGGCCTTCCGCAGCATAAAGGCTGGCGACCGAGGCGGCCAAAACCAGAGCATATATCGCGAGCCTAACCAGGCCCGCGCCGCGGGAACTCGGCCTGGCAGCGCAATTTGTCACGTTACGGGTATCGGCCGTACGTGGCTCGAGCGTCACCGAGGCTTCAGATCCACCTGATCTAAGGGTCATGCCTTGAATGACCGAAAATGTAACACAGAAGCTATGCACTGCCCACTAATATCCAGCCCGGGTGCTATGATCTCACCCGGGGTTCCCAGCTCCAAACCATGGGTCGTTCCATAAGAACCGCGCTTTTAGCGCTGCTCGTGTCTGTTGTGCTTGGTCACCCGGCCAAGGCACAGAGCTTGACCTTTTCGCTCCTCGAGCGTTACCTGGATTCGTTGCGCCAGCAATCCGGCATTCCGGCCATGTCGGCCGCAGTTCTTCAGGACGGACGCATCGTGTGGGACGGCGGGTTTGGCCTTTCAGATGTTGAGCACTCGATCGTCGCGCGGGCCGACACGCCGTACCACATTGCTGATTTGACGGAGGCGCTCTCCGCCGCGTTGTTTCTCGAGCAGTGTGTCGAAACAGGCCACGCTGGCCTTGACGATCGCCTCCAGCAATGGATGCCGTCCTTTGCCGAGCAGGGCACTACGGCTCGCGACATCCTGACCCATCGCTCCCAGAGCGGAGGATTCAAATACGACGGCGGCCGCTATGCGACGCTCACAGGTTTCATCGAAGCCTGCATCCGGAAAAACCCGACGCCGTTCCGCCAGGCGCTGACGGAACAAATCTTCGAGCGCCTCGGGATGTTCGATTCGGTGCCCGCACAGAACGTGGACGATGGTTCCGCCGATGACCTGGCGATTTTCAGCGACAGCCAACTCGAACGGTTTAGCCGCGTCCTGCAGCGAATGGCACTTCCTTATCGCGTCAGCGGTGGAAACGCCTCCGTCAACACGAGCGTCTCGAAGTCGCTGAGCGCCGCAACCGGCGCGATCTCGACCGTCCGCGATCTGGCCCGTTTCGACGCCGCCCTTGACGACTCAACCCTGCTCCACCGTGAGACGATGGCGGCGATGTGGTCGAGTGCGCGAACGACAAGCGACGCGGTGATGCCCACGGGGCTCGGCTGGTTCATCCAGAACTACAACGGGAACCTGGTGTACTGGCAGTTTGGCCTGACGCCGGGCGCCTACTCGTCGCTGATCATCAAAGTCCCGAACAAGCGCCTGACGCTGATCCTCCTCGCCAACAGCGATGGTCTGAGCGCGCCGTTCTCGCTGCAGGATGGCGACATCAACTCTTCTCTCTACGCTCGAGCGTTCCTCCGCCTCTTCGTTGGGTAACGGGCCGCCTTCGCCTGACCGCTTCGACGGGCCAACGGGCTGCCGCGATCCAGGGAACATGTTGAACCTCCGTGCTTCCGGGTCTCCCACCGTCGCCCTTCGGGCTTCGGCGGCCAAGCCGTGGCTTATTTCCGCGATCGCGGCGATCGCGTGCCTGATTCCAATGAGCGCGCACGCGCAAGCCGACCTTCTGGTCATCCCCTTCATCGGCGCGAAGTTCGCCGGCCACACGAACATTCCCGATCCGGAGTCTCCGCAGCAACCGGCTGGCGCAAGAAAAACCACGTTCGGCGTATCGGCAGCCATCCTGGGCGACGGCGTCCTGGGCATCGAAGGGGACTTCGAGCACACACCTCATTTCTTCGAGCGCGGCATTAGCGGACTCATCTCGCAGAGCAATGTCACGACCCTCACCGGCAACGTGATCTTCGCCGTGCCTCGCGTGATTACGCAGGACTCACTGCGTCCGTATCTGGTCGCCGGCGTCGGCCTGCTTCACGCCCACATCCAGACGCAGGCAAACGTATTCAATACCAACAGCAACCTGCTTGGACTGGACGTCGGAGGCGGGGCGATCGGGTTTATCTCGCCTCGCGCGGGGGCGCGCTTCGAGCTGCGCCATTTCAAGAACCTCAGCAAGGACGATGAAGCCGTTACGTTCGGCAGCACGAGGCTCAGCTTCTGGCGTCTGACCGCGGGAGCGGTATTAAGGTACTGACCGAATCCACGGATTCGGCTGATTTTGATTGGGGATTTGCAGATAAAATCCATCGATTCGCGAATTCGCAAATCCGGCAATGTCATTGCACTAGGTCCTGCCATGACTTCAAGAATGTCCACCTATCGCCTCATTCCGGTCCTGATGCTTACGGTCGCGCTGGGCACCGCGTCCGCGCAGACGAAGATCACTCCTCCGCCGAACAAGTATTCGCCGGCTGACGACGTGAAGCTTGGACAGGAAGCGGTGGCGCAGGTCCAGAAAGAGATGCCGATGCTCAACGATTCCTCCGTGGACGAATACATCCAGGGAATCGGCCAGCGTCTCGTCGCAGCGATTCCGGCCGAACAGCGGCATCCGGAATTCCGCTACACGTTCAGGGTAGTGAACCAGAAGGAGATCAACGCCTTCGCGCTGCCGGGCGGGCCGATGTTCCTCAACAGGGGCATGCTTGAAGCGGCGCGCAACGAAGGTGAGATCGCCGGCGTGATGGCGCATGAGCTGAGCCACGTCACCCTTCGCCATGGCACGGCGCAAGCCACCAAGGGCGAGAAGTTCCAGATCGGCGCAATTGCCGGCCAGGTGCTTGGCGCAATCGTCGGCGGCACCGCCGGGAGCATCATCGCGAACGGCTCGAATATCGGTCTGAGCACGTACTTCATGAAGTTCAGCCGCGAGTACGAGACCCAGGCCGACATCAACGGCGCCCAGATCATGGCCCGCGCCGGGTACGACCCGAAGCATATGGCTGACTTCTTCAAGGTGCTCGAGGCGCAGGGCGGCGGCGGCGGGCCCGAGTGGCTGAGCGACCACCCGAATCCCGGCAACCGCAATCAGCGGATCGAGCAGGAAGCGCGGACGCTTGGCGTGCAGGGCGATCGGATCACGAATACCGGCGAGTTCACGGGGATGCAGTCCCGGCTGAAGGGTATGTCGCCGGGGTTGACCGCGGCCCAAATCGCCCAGAACCAGAAGAACGGCACGATTAACAGCGGATCAACGGGAGCGACGGGCCGCGTTGTCAAGGTCGAGCCGCCGTCAGGCAGCCTCCGCACGTATCAGCCGAGCAACGCGCTTCGCGTGGCCGTGCCGTCGAACTGGCAGCAGGTCGCGTCCGCCAACAATTCGATCACGTACGCGCCTCAGGGAGCTTACTTCGAGGGCAACGGCAACTCGGCGTTCACGCATGGTGTCGAGGTCGGCATCACACAGGGCACGGGCAACCTTCAGCGCGATACCAACTCGCTGCTGCGCAACTTCGCGCAGGCGAACCCGGAGCTCAAGCAGCAGGGAAACGCGAAGAACGAAAACGTCGGCGGGCGCTCGGGCATCACCATCCCGCTCGCGAACGTCTCGGAGGTGACCGGTCAGCCGGAATACATCTCACTGGCAACGACGCAGCTGCGCGACGGCAGCATCCTGTATGTGATTGGCGTAGCGCCAAGGGCCGAGGTGGGGACCTACGACAGTACGTTCAGGAAGATCCGGCAGAACATTCAGATCTCAGACAGGTAGCTCTCAAGAGCACAAAGACGCTCTTAACCACGAAGGTCAACGATAGGCGCGAAGGTCACGAATTCCTTTATAGGTTTTCGTGGCCTTCGAGATTTTCGTGGTTGCTTTTTATTGGGGAAAGCGTCCGAGAGCGACGAGAAGTTCCAGCCGCGCGCGTCTCACCGCATCGTCCGCAATCACCGCCTGCGTCCCGGTATCCAGGGCCTGGCGCTGCGCGTCCAGCACTTCGATGTTTGTCGTCGCCCCTTCGCGAAACGCGACGTCGGTAATCTGGACAACCTCATTTGCCTGATCCGCTGCCTGGCGTGCCACCATCGCCGCGCGTAAGGTCGACTCGACGGCTTCGCGGGCCGTACGAACCTCGGAAGTAGCCTGGCGTTCGACGTTGGCACGCTCGAACTTGATCGAGTTGAGCAGCGCGATCCGCTCAGTCTTGAGGCCGCCGCGGAAACCCGAGTCGAAGATCGGCATGTTCAAGAACAGCGACGCACGCCAGGAGCGCGGGTTGGCGAAAAGACCTGCCTCGGGCGCAACGAGCTGCGACGCAACGTCGGCGGTCACCGACGGCAGGTAGTACTTCCAGGAATCATCGGCGACGCGTTGGGCGGCCGACTGGCGCACCGACAGCAGATGAACGTCGGTGCGCTGGTCGAGCGTCAGGGGCAGGTCCTCAACCGCCGCGTCGAACACCGGCTCGTCAGCAGCATCGACGGGACCATCAGCCGCGACGAGGACGCCCAGCGCCTCCTGCGCACGACGGATCGCCAGCCTCGCTTCTTCGACTCGCGCTTCGTCGCTCGTCATCTCCTGCTGCGCGCGAAGCATGTTGAGCCGGCTGCCGATGCCCCCCTGGAAGCGCTGGTTGGCGTAATCGAAATGCGCCTTCGCATTGTCGCGCGCGCGCTCGTTCAACTCCAGCGCCCGTCGGCTGGCGATAATCGCGAGGTAAGACTGCGCCGCCGCGACGGCAACCTGCTTGCGCACGTCGGAGACGGTCTGCTGCGAGACAAGCACGTTGTCGGCGGCCTGGCCCCGCACGGCCCACGCAACCGGCGTCAGCACCGGCACGGAGAGGGTGCCTACTGTCAGCGTCTGCGTCCTGGGCACGATGGCCGCTCCGGAAAAACGCGTCACGGGCTCGATCGTGTTGGTCGTGAAGGTCGCGTTGATTGACGGGCGCGTCACGGCGGTCAACTGCTGCAGGATCGCCTGGGCCCGCATGATGCCAGTAGAGGCCTGCGCGATCGTCGGGTTACTGGCCACCGCGCGATCGATCGCCTGCTGGAA
>DAIRVG010000003.1:128424-129589 GCA_036802945.1 Vicinamibacterales bacterium | reverse complement strand
CAGTGAAAAAGGCATCGCCTGCTTACGCATGTGCGCTGCCCTCCTTCGCTTTCATATCTCTCTCACCGCGAAGCGTCTGAATCACCACGTAAAGAATCGGAATGAACAGAATGTTGAGGAACGTCGCGAAGAGCATGCCCCCGGTCACCGCCGTGCCGACGGAATGGCGCCCTTCCTGACCCGCCCCCGATGCGAACACCAACGGCATGACGCCGAGGATGAATGCGAGCGACGTCATGAGAATCGGCCGCAGGCGGATGCGCGCGGCTTCGATGGCCGCGTCGACGACCGACAGCCCCTTGTGGCGCAGCTGCTCGGCAAACTCGACGATCAGAATCGCGTTCTTGGCGGCGAGGCCGATCAGCATCACCAACCCGATCTGGCAGTAGACATCGTTCTGCAGTCCGCGCAGCCATTGCGCCGACAGCGCGCCCAGCACCGCGAGCGGCACGCCCAGCAGGACGATGAACGGGAGGACCAGCGACTCGTACTGCGCCGCCAGCGTGAGGTAGACGAGCAGGATGCCGATGCCGAAGATCGCCGCCGACTGGCTTCCCGCCTTGATCTCCTCGAGCGAGATCCCCGACCACGCGTAGCCGAAGCCCTGCGGCAGCGCGGTAGACGCCAGCCGCTCCATCTCCTGGATCGCCTGTCCCGAGCTTGCACCTGGCGCAGCCGACCCGTTGATCGTCGCCGATCGGAACAGGTTGAAGTGGCTGATGACCTGCGGCCCGGTCGTCTCGTGCACACGGACCACGCTCGCGAGCGGCACCATGTTGCCGCTGTTCGTGCGCGCGTAATACTGTCCGAGAGACTTCGGATTGGACCGGAAGGCCTTGTCGGCCTGGACGTACACGCGATACGCGCGGTTGTTGAAGTCGAAGTCGTTCACGTAGGCGGAGCCAAGATAAATCTGCATCGCGCCGGTAATCTCGCTGATCGGCAAGCCAAGGCTCTGTGCTTTCTCGCGATCGATATCCACGGCCAGCTGCGGATCGTTGGCGGTGAACGAGCTGAAGAGACCCGTCACCAATGGCGACTGGCGCGACGCGCCAACGAGGCCGAAGGTTGCCGCCCCGAGGTTCTGGATGTCGGTGCCGCCTCCCTGGTCGAGCACTTCGAACGTGAACCCGCCGAACACACCCAGCCCCTGGATCGACGGAGG
>DAIRVG010000003.1:80392-128324 GCA_036802945.1 Vicinamibacterales bacterium | reverse complement strand
CGCGACGTTCGCGGTGTAGTCGAGTGACGCGCCGGCGGGTGCCTGTACGATCGCGATGAAATATCCGGGATCTTCTTCAGGCAGGAACGACTGCGGCACACGCGTATAGACGACGTACACCGCGCCGAGCAGCGCAATGAAGACGACGACCATCGCCCACCGCCAGCGCATCAGCCCCGAGACGATGCGGACGTACAGGTTCGTGCCGCCGCGAATCCCTCTCTCAATGGCCCCGAAGAAGCGTCCCTTGCCGAGGTCGTCGTGCCGCAACAACAGCGCGGACAGCGCGGGTGTGAGCGTGAGCGCGTTGAACGCGGAGATAGCCACCGCAAACGCAATCGTCAGCGCGAACTGCTGATAGAGGCGGCCGGTGGTCCCGGGGAAGAACGCGACGGGGACGAACACCGCGATCAGTACCAGCGCGGTCGCGACGACCGCGCTGAACACCTCGCGCATCGCGTCGGACGCCGCCTGCTGCGGCTTTTTCTTGTACTCCTGCACGTGCCGCTCGACGTTCTCGATCACGACGATCGCATCGTCCACGACAATGCCTGTGGCAAGGACGATCGCGAAGAGCGTGAGCGTGTTGATCGAGAAGCCGAGGAGGTGCACGAACGCGAACGCGCCGATGAGGGATACTGGCATCGTGAGCGTCGGGATGATCGTGGCGCGCCAGCTCTGGAGAAACAGGAACATCACGAGCACGACGAGGCCCATCGCCTCGGCGAGCGTCTTGAGCACCTCCCGAATCGACTCCTGAACGACCGTGGTTGTGTTGAACGCAACCGCGTACTGCAGGCCCGGCGGGAACGCCTTCGACAGGCGCGTCAGCTCCGCAAGCGCGAGGGTGTTCACGTCGAGCGCGTTGGCGGTCGGCAGCGCGATCACGGCGAAGCCGACCGAGTCACGCCCCTGGAAACGGAGCATCGACGAGTACGTCTCGGCGCCAAGCTCCACCCTGCCGACATCCTCCAGGCGAATGAGCGCGCCTTCCTTTCCGGCCTTCACGATGATGTCGTCGAACTCGGACCGCTCGTGGAGGCGGCCCGCGGCGCGCACGCTGAGCTGATAGGTCTGGCCCTCGGGCGCGGGAGAATCGCCAACGCTGCCCGCAGCCACGTTGACGTTCTGCTCGCGCAACGCATTCACGACATCGCCCGCGGTCAGCTGCCTCGCGGCCAGGCGGGACGGATCAAGCCAGATCCGCATCGAGTACTTGCGCTCGCCGAACACGAACACGTCGGCCACGCCAGGCACGCGCTTGAGCGCGTCCTTGATGTAGACGTCGATGTAGTTCGAAATGAAGAGCGAATCGTACTCCCCCTGCTCGGAATAGGCGCCCGCAGCAAGGATGAAGTTCGTCGCCGACTTCTGCACGGTGACACCAAGCTGACGGACTTCCGCCGGCAGGCGGCCCAGCGCCTGGTTGACACGGTTCTGCACGTCGACCGCGGCAATGTCGGGATCGCGCGTGACGTCGAACGTCACGGTAATTGAGCTGATGCCGCTGTTGGTGCTCGAGGACGACATGTAGAGCATGCCCTCCACACCGTTGATCGCCTGCTCGAGCGGTGTTGTGACGGCGGTCTCCACCGTCACGGCGTTGGAGCCGGTGTAAATCGCCGTGACCTGCACGGTGGGTGGCGCCACCTGGGGGAACTGCGCGATCGGCATCTGTGGGATCGCCAGCGCGCCAGCCAGGACGATGACGAGCGAGCAGACGGTCGCGAGGATCGGCCGCGTGATGAATGTGTCGACAAACATGATTTATGTCACTTCGGACGGGCGGGCCTGAAGGCTCGCCCCGCACTGTCAGGCGGCAGGCTTGACGGGAGCGCCATCGCCGATCTTCTGAATATTCGAAATGATCACCCTCTCCCCTGCCTTTATCCCGCTGCGGACGATGTAGCTGTCGCCAATGAGCTCGCCGACGGTGACCGGCTTCTGTCGCGCGACGAAACCCTGTTGCGCCGCTTCGGCCACGAACACGAAGTACTGACCGCTGATGCGGTTGACCGCCACGACGGGCACGGAGATTTCCGGGTTGTTGCTCCAGACGATCCGCGCACGGACGTACTGCTGAACGCGGATATCAGGCGGACGCGTGCGCAGCGTCGCCTTCACGAGGATGGACTGCGTCGCATCGTCCGCCCGCGCGGCGATGAACGTGATCGGATTCGAGGCAACCACGACGCCATTGGAGTCGAGCAGCTCCACCGTCAAGCCCGGCCGCAGGCTCGACGCCCGCTCGAGCGGCACGTTGACATAGGCTTCGAGCCCTTCCGCCTGGTCGATCGTGGTGATCACCGTCGACGTGGTCACGCGATCGCCTTCCCGCACCGGGATCTCGCCGACGACGCCTGCGGTCGGCGCGGTCACGCGGTAGTACTGGAGCTCCACCTCGGTTTCGCGAATCTGCGACAACACCGCGGCGAGTTGCGCCTCGGCGGTCTTTTCCGTGGTCTCGGCCTGCTCGAGCTCCGCCTGGCTCACGGCGCCCGCCGCGAACAGCTTCTGCATCCGCGCGAGCTGCTGCTTCGCATACGCGACGTCCGCTTCGCGCGCCACGCGCTGCGCCTGCACTGTCGTCACGGTCGCTTGCTGCTTGTCAGGATCGATCTGGACGATCGGCTGGCCGGCACTCACGCGGTCACCTGCCTTCACGAAGATCCGCCGGACGATCCCTTCCACCTGCGGCTGCAGGTCGGTGGACCGAAGCGAGCGGACGGTGGCGACGAACTCGCTGGTCTGCGGGATGGGCTTGGGCGCAATCGTGAGGGTCTGCACGTCGGTGGGCGGAAACGCTCCAGGGCCGCCAGCGCCCTGGCTGGCCGCCGGATCGCCGCCGCAGGCCGACGCCGCAAGCGCGGTACACAGGAGGATCGGAAGAGACGCACGAAACATGAGTTTCCTTGCTGGTTTGCCGTGCGATTCGCACGGAGGGACAAGCGATTTTACCTAAGACGCGTAACGGGCCCCGCACGATCCAGCGGCCGAAAAGCTCCCGCCGCCCTAAACGAGCGCACACAAACGTACGAAGGCTTCGGTCGACCGCGCCTGAAGTCCCGTTCCATCTACTTGTCGAACGGGGTTGCGCGAAATCGACACACGACGTCACTAATTTACGTTAGAACCCGTCGTTGTGTCCTTGTCGCTACGCGGATGGGGCGGCTACCCGTGAGACTGCCCCCAGCAGAGCTACCCGCATGAATGGCTTTTCCAAGAATACTGCCTCGCCTCGATCGACGTCTGCGAGGGGCTCGGTGTCCCTGAACCCTGACATGTAGACGACCCGCGTCGACGGACGGAGGGCGCGCACCCGTTTCGCGAGTTCGGGGCCCCGGAGGCCGGGCATGACGATGTCGGTCAGGAGCACATGGATCTCCCCGTCATGCTGGATTGCGATCTGCTCTCCTTCCGTCCCGTCCTTCGCTTCAATCACCATATATCCGGAACGGCGCAGCATCGCGGACGCCAGATTTCGCACGCCCGAATCGTCGTCGACCACGAGCACGGTGAGCGGACGCTCCTCCGTGGGGCGGTCGGCAATGGTCATGGACACGGCGGGTTCAGGCGCAGTGAAGGCCGGCAGGTAGATACGGAATGATGTGCCGCTGTCCTCGTGGCCGCTGACGAGATCGATGTGGCCGCCGCTCTGTCGAACGAAGCCGTAGACCATCGCGAGGCCGAGACCCGTGCCCTTTCCTCGCTCCTTCGTCGTGAAGAACGGTTCGAAGATCCGCCCGCGAATCTCCTCCGCGATCCCCACGCCCTTGTCGGCGACCTCGAGGACCACCGCCTTCGCGGGAGGCGACGGCATGCGCGCAATCGCCTCGTCATCGTCGTGGGTCGCCAGTCGCGCGCGAACAGAGATCGGGCCACCGTCGGGCATCGCATCGCGCGCGTGGATGATCAGGTTCATGAAGACCTGTTCCATCTGGCCGCGATCGGAGGCGATGGGGGGCAATCCGTCGGCGATATCGACGTTGAGTTGATACTCCGGTCCAAGGAGCCGAGACAGCATCTGCTGCATATCGCCCACGACGGTGGCGAGCACGAGCGGCTCGGGCTGCAGGACCTGTTTGCGACTGAACGCGAGGAGTTGGCCGGTGAAGCGCGCCGCCCGGTCGCACGCAGTGAGGATATCGTCGAGCGGTTGGCGCTTCGGGTCGCCGGCAGGCAGCAGCTCGACCACGAAGCTGGCGTTGCCGCCGATCGCCGTCAGCAGGTTGTTGAAGTCGTGCGCGACGCCTCCGGCCAGGCGGCCGAGCGCTTCCATCCTGTGCGCCTGTTGCTCGTCCTCACCGCCGCGGCGGCGCACTTCTTCGGTCTGCTTCTGCTCGGTGATGTCGCGTGCGACCCCGAACACCGTGGGCCCCTCCTGGCCGGTCGCCGCCACGGCGCGCAGCCGGTTTTCGAACCAGCGGTACTGCCCGTCTCTGTGCTTTGCACGGTACTGAAATGTGGTGGTCGCGGAGGCTCCAAACGCCTCGTGTGTCTTCTGCCGGACGTGCTCGACGTCGTTCGGATGGACCATCTGATTGCCGAGCGCGATCACCTCGTCGGGCGTGTACCCGAGCAACTCCGTGACTCGCCGGCTCATGGACTCGACGACCCAGTCATCCCCGACCGATTTGAGGCGAAAGATGATCTCGTCGATGTTTTCGAGGACCATCGAGTCGCGCAAGTGCGTCGTCCGAAGGGCGGAGACGATGTCGTGGTGTTCGCGCAACGCGACGTCGTGACGACGCCGCTCGTTCTCGATCTGCGCCAGGATCTGACGGTAACGGATGAAGAGAAACACCAGGCCGCTGCCGACGAGGAGCGTCCAGATGTACACGAACCGCACCGATCGATTTTACCTGCGGAAGATGCCTTTCAGGCCTTTGCCGATCGCCCCAAAGATGCCCTGGACGACTCGTTGTGCGCGCTGCTTGAGATTTCCCGCGTGAACTGTGCACAACCGTGAAGGGATCTCGTCGCCGTCCTTGAAGTACTCCACATAGCCGGGGCATCCGTCGACTGGTCGGAGATAGGACACGCGGCACAACTCCTCGGTCCGCATATCGCCGGGAGGCTCGAACGCGTGGCTCGGCAAATGCTGCGCGGTGCGTCGCATGAAGTCGGCCCAGATTGGCAGCGCGACGCGCGCGCCGGTCGCACCCTCGCGAATCTTCTCCGGCTGATCGAAGCCCGCCCATACGCCGACGACCACAGCGGAATTGAAACCGACAAACCACGCGTCGCGGTAGTCGTTCGTCGTTCCCGTTTTGCCGCCGATGGCGCCGTGGACGCCCAGGCGACGTGCCGATGCGCCCGTGCCGCGATCGACGACGTCCTGGAGCATCGTCAGCATCTGGAACGCAACCTGCGGCGACAGCACCTGCTCGCTCTCGATATTGGTGCGGCTCACGATGTCACCGTCGGCGTTTTCGACCGTGACGAGCCCGCGCGGGCGGACGCGATAGCCAAGATTCGGAAAGACGGCGTAGGCGGAGGTCAGATCCAGAGGCGTGACCAGGCCACTGCCAAGGGCAAGCGACGGTACGTCGGGCTGATCCTTGACGCCGAGATCGTTTGCCAGCCGCAGCACGGGGCGCGAGCCGACGCGCTGCTGCAGCAGGACGGCGGCAGCGTTGCTCGATTCGAGCAGCGCCTCGCGCAGCGAGAGCTCGTCCTGCTCACTGGCGCGCTCGTCGCGCGGAATCCACACGCCCTGGGGCGCCGCGATCGCAACCTGCCGGAGGCCGCTGATCGTCGACACCGGCGACATGCCGCTTTCGAGCGCCGCGGAATAGACGAACGGCTTGAAGGCGGAACCCGGTTGGCGTCGGCTGCGGATCGCCCGGTTGTACGGAGTCACGACAAAATCCGATCCGCCAACCATCGCGAGCAGGTTGCCGGTGCTCGGGTCCATGGCGACGAGCGCCGCTTGCAGGCCTTTGACGCCAAGCTGTCGCAGCCCGTCGCGCACTGCGGCTTCGGCGGCGTCCTGCAACTCCGGCACGAACGTCGTCTGGACTTTCCAGTCTGGCGGATTGTCGCCGCCATAAATGTCACGGAACTGCTGACGCAGAAATTCCTTCGCGTAGCCATGCCTCGCCTTCGAGACGGACGGTTGCGGACCGACGTGGATCTGCTCGGCACGCGCTGCCTGCTCCTGTGCAGCCGTGATCTTTTTTTCCTCGCGCATGCGCCGGAGCACGACAAAGCTGCGCTGGCGTGCAGCATCGAAATGCGTCCAGGGCGAGTAGGCCGCCGGGGCCCGGATGATTCCCGCGATCAGCGCGGCTTCGCCGAGCGTCAGCTGCGAGGCCGGCTTTCCGAGCAGCTTCTCGGACATCGACTCGACGCCGTATATGCCGCCGCTCAGGTATACGCGATCGAAATAGAGCTCGAGGATCTCCTTCTTACTGAGAAAGATCTCGAGCAACACCGCGAGCGCGGCTTCCTGCGCCTTGCGCGCGAACGTGCGCGCGTTCGAAAGATAGAGGGTACGCGCAAGCTGCTGCGTAATGGTGCTGCCGCCCTGCGTCCCGGCATCGGACCGTAGATTGACCACTACGGCACGGCCGATCGCAATCGGATCGATGCCCGGGTGCATGTAGAACCGGTGATCCTCGATCGAGATCACCGCGTCCTTGAAATAGGTGGAGATCTGGTCGATTGGGACGTCCCGGCGCTGCTCGTCGAGCGGAAACCATTCCCGTCCCGCCGCGTCGTAGAACGTGGTCCCGCCGACGCCGCCATTCAGCCGGTAGATGGCGAGGCTGTGACGCCCGGTCCAGACGAGCACCATCACCGCGAATACGATGACGACGGCGCCGCCGATGGCGATGAACCAGTCGCGTACCGACAGGTTACGAAACATCGAAAGACGCACTGATCAATGCTACCCTTTGCTCGATGATCGGTCAGATCTATTCATGTGCGGCGCAGGCCCTTTCCCGTGCGGCGCGGACCCTCTGGGTCCGCGAGGCGAGCCCAAAGGGCTCGCCCCGCTGTGTCCGGGTGCGCGGGAAAGCTCTGGTTCCCATTCTCATCCTTGGCGGGGTTATGACTGTCTTCGCCCAAGGCTCCCCCAGTGTAGGGGCCGGTCCTCAGACCCGCCCTCCCGAGAACAAAGAGAGTGATTTCCTGTCTCGCGTCCGCCGGCTGACGATCGAAGGTCGCCGCGCAGGCGAGGGCTACTGGTCTCCTGACGGCAGGCGGCTGGTCTTTCAGAGCGAGCGCGAGCCGGGCAACCCGTTCTATCAGATCTACGCGCTCGACCTGGCGACCGGCGACACGAAGCGCATCTCTCCTGGCTACGGCAAGACGACCTGCTCCTTCTTCCGTCCCGGCACCGACGAGATCCTGTTTGCGTCGACACATCAGGATCCGAAATCAAAGCAGTTACAGCAGGAGGAGCTCGACTTCCGCGCGTCGGGCAAGGAGCGCCGCTACTCGTGGGATTACGATCCGGAGTTCGAGATTTACGCCTACGCCGAAAAAACCGGGAAATATGCACGCCTGACGACCGCGCGCGGGTACGACGCCGAGGCAAGCTATTCGCCCGATGGGCAGTGGATCGCGTTCACGTCGATGCGCGACGCGTACAACCGGACGCTGTCCGCCGCCGAGCAGAAACAGCTCGAGGTGGATCCGAGCTACTTCGCCGAGATTTACATCATGCGCGCCGACGGCTCGGGCCAGAAGCGGCTGACCAGCGTGCGCGGCTACGACGGCGGGCCATTCTTCTCACCGGACGGCAAACGGATCATCTGGCGTCGCTTCGACGAGACCGGCCTCATTGCGAACGTGTTCACGATGAATCCGGACGGGACCGATGTGCGGCAGATCACCGACTTCGGCGCGATGAGCTGGGCGCCGTACATCCATCCGTCGGGGCAGTACATCCTGTTTGCCTCGAACAAGCTCGGGTTCGAGAACTTCGAGGTCTACATGGTGGACCTCGACGGCAAGAAAGAGCCGGTGCGTATCACGTCCGCTGACGGGTTCGATGGTCTGCCAGTACCGTCACCCGACGGACGCCAGCTGGCGTGGACGTCGACGCGCGGCGGCGGAAGCAACGGACAGATTTTCCTCGCGCAGTGGAATCATGCGAAGGCGCTCGAAGCCCTTCGCGCGGCGCCCGATCGGAAACGCTGAGACAAGCCAGAGAGACACAGAGATTGCTTATGTCTTGGAATCGCTCTCGAATCCTCCTCGCAATCGTTCTCACGGCTTCAACCGCGACGCCGTATGCGCAAACGGCGGTCGCGTCGCGCACGCGCGCGCATGTGGAGTTTCTGGCCTCCGATCGTCTCGAAGGACGCGAGGCAGGCTCCACAGGTGAGCGGCTGGCGGGTGACTACCTCGCCATGCAGCTCGCGCGCATCGGCGCGAAGCCGCTGCCCGGCCACGCGAGCATGTTCCTCCCGTTCGAGTTCACGGCTGGCACCCGCGACGGCGGATCGGCAATCACGATCCGGCGCGACGGCTTCACGCCCGAGACGCTGAACGGCGGTGCGCAGGTCCAGGCGCTCTCCTTTTCGGACGATGCGCAGGTGAGCGGACCGGTGGTATTCGCCGGATACGGGCTCGTCCTCCCGGCCTCGCAGAACTTTGGTTACGACAGCTACGCCGGTCTCGATGTGAAAGACAAGATCGTACTGGTCCTCCACTACTTCCCGGAGGACACCGATCCTCAAACGAAGGCTGCGCTCGCCCGCTACTCGGATCTCCGATACAAAGCGCTCGCGGCCCGTCAGCGCGGCGCGAAAGGTCTCCTCATCGTCACCGGGCCTCGCTCCCCCAATGCCGGCCAGGCACTGCGAATGAACTTCGACACCGCTCTGTCAGGCTCGGGCATTCCGGCGGCAAGCATCAGCGGCACGACGGCGAACGCTCTGTTCGTGGGCGCGACGAAATCGCTCGCGGCGGCACAGCAGGAACTGGACTCGGGAAACCCGCACGTGAGCGGCTTCGCGCTCCCTGCGACGGTCGATCTGACGACGAAAGTCGTGCGCGAAAAGCAGACCGGGCGGAACGTGGTCGCCTACCTGCCGGCGGGTACGCCAACCCCCGACTTCGAGAAACCGTGGGTGATTGTCGGCGCGCATTACGATCATCTGGGTCACGGCACGCGCGGGACGTCACTGGCCAACAAGGACGAAGCGGGACAGATTCATCACGGCGCGGACGACAATGCCTCGGGTTCCGCCGCGGTGCTCGCCATTGCCGAGCAGGTCGCCAAGCAGCCACATCGCCGCAACATCGTCTTCGCGCTCTGGTCGGGAGAGGAGATCGGACTGGTCGGCTCCAACGCGTTCACCGCGAAGCCGCCGTTCGCGAACGATCAGATTGCCGCGTATCTCAACTTCGACATGGTCGGTCGCATGCAGAACAATCGGCTGGCGGCGCAAGGCACCGGCACGAGCGCGGCGTGGCCGCGGATTCTCGAGCGCGCCAACGTCGCCGCCGGATTCGATCTGAGCGCGCAGCCGGATCCGTATCAGCCGAGCGACAGTTCGAGCTTCAACCAGGCAGGCGTTGCCAGCCTCTTTTTCACGACCGGCTCGCATACCGACTACCACCGCCCGACCGACACCTCGGACAAGATCAACTACGAAGACCTCGACCGTGTAGTCGATTTCGCGGCCACGATTACCCTCGCCATCGCGAACGTCGACATGGCGCCGCAGTTCACGAAGGTCGATCCGCCGGCGACGGGAGCATCGCTCGCAGGCGTCCGAGTCACGACCGGCACGATTCCGGATTACACGACCGAGGCCAAAGGGCTGCTGCTTGCAGGCGTCGTGGGCGGCGGACCCGCCGAGAAGGCCGGCTTGATGAAGGGCGACGTCATCACCGAGATCGCCGGCCAGTCGATCACGAATATCTACGACTATACGTTCGCTCTGGAATTGCTGAAGGCTGACACCCCCGTCAAGGTCGTCTTCATGAGGGGTGGACAACGACGGGAGGTTCAGCTGACGCCCGGAGGACGTCGGTAAGTCTGAAATCCCAAATCCCAAATCCCAAATCCCAAATCCCAAGCCCTAAGTCCGCAGGTAAGACGTCGACAGGCGCCTAACAAGGCCCGTCCTACAGCGGCCTGACTTGACGGTTTTGGGTGACGTCCGCCCCAGACGCGAGGAGTTCCGCGGCTTGCTCCTCGAGATCGTCAGCCGGTTTTGCCACCGGCCCCTTCGCGCGTGCATATAGATACGCGACCGCAAAGATACCGACCACCAGCGCAAGCGACGCGGTCTTGGATACCTCGAAATGCACGAAGCCGATCGCGTAGAGATACTCGAGCGACAGCGCGATGCCGATCCACGCGATGATGATGAAGGCGGCGTCGACGAGCGACGGATAGCGCTCAACCAGCCGAAGCAGTTGCGCCGCGATCACCCGCATCGCGACGAGGCCGAGGATACCACCCGTCATCACAATCCAGATGTTGCGGGACATGGCAACCGCGACCAGTATCGAATCGATCGAGAACATCAGGTTGACGGCCTCGACGCGGACGACGGTCGCCCAGTACGTCGAAAGGCCGAACATCGGCTTCGCCTTCTGCGCCGTCTGACGCCCGCCCGGCCCCGAATGTCCCCGGAAATGGGAGTAGGCCAGGTACAGCAGGTAGACGCCGCCAATCAGCTTCACCCACAGGACGCGAATCAGGTTCACCGCCAGCACGGTCGCGGCAATGCGCGAGGTGAAGGCGCCCGCCAGCCCCTGGCGCAGTGCTTTCTTCTGCTGGTTGCGCGGCAGGCCCAGGACGATGACAGCCATCACGAGCGCGTTGTCGGCGCTGAGCATCGCCTCGAGCACGACAAGGAGGGCCACTGTCAGGAACGCGGAGACCATCGAGAAGTCCCTAATCCTACTCGGGAGTCGGGTTCGGGGATTCGGGATTCGGAACTCCAATCCCCCGGGCGCGGCTCGAATCCCGAACCGCGAATCCCCGAACCTTGCACCACGAAGCCCGAATCCCGAATCTCGAGACAAGGAACATGAGGTTGACACGATCCGTATCAACTTTTAGACTCGATCTGTATTAGGGAGATGTATTCACTCGACTCAGCGTCTTAGGTTCTGGGTATGGCTGTCGATCAGGAGCTCTTTCTCATTAGCACAGCGGCGGAGATGCTCGACCTGCATCCCCAAACGCTGCGCAAGTACGAGCGTCTGGGGCTGATTCAGCCGTCGCGGACGGTGGGCAGTATGCGTCTTTATTCACGCGAAGAGCTGGAGCGCCTGCGCATGATCAAACATCTCGTCGATGAACTCGGCATCAACCTCGCAGGCGTGCAGCGGCTGCTGTCGATCGCCGAAGTCATGCATCGCATCCAGCCGCTGATGGACGAGACCGCGTTGAGCACGGGCGCCGGTCGCCGGCAATTACTCTCGGAAATACGCAGATTGAACGAGATGATCGGGCTATGAGCCGCGATCAACCACGGAGCCGCTTCAGCCACGAAGGACGCGACCTTCGTGGTTGATCCGCCTTCGTGAGCTTGGCAGCGAAGCCGCTATGGAATTCAAGGATTACTACGCGACGCTTGGCGTGAATAAGAGCTCCACCGAGAAGGAGATCAAGCAGGCTTTCCGGAAGCTCGCGCGCAAGCATCACCCGGACGTGAACCCGGGCGACAAGGCGGCGGAGTCGCGCTTCAAGGAGATCAACGAGGCTTACGAGGTGCTCGGCGATCCCGCGAAACGAAAGAAATACGACGAGCTGGGCGCCAACTGGCGCGCGTACGAGCAGGCGGAGGCGCAGGGCGGCCCGAATCCGTTCGCCGGCGGCAGTCCTGGTCAGAGCGGCGGCTTCCGCACCATGACGCAGGAAGAAATGGAGGAGATGTTCGGAGACCAGAACCCGTTCTCCGACTTCTTCACCACGTTCTTCGGGGGCGGGGGCGGATTCGGTCAGCGCGAGTCGTCTTCGCGCGGGGGCACAGGCAATCGCGGTCGCGTGCGTCAGCGACAGGGACGCGACGTCGAGCATGAGATCGAACTATCGCTTGAAGATGCCTACAACGGCGCCACGCGCCGGCTGTCGCTCAAACACGACGGCCACGCACGGACCGTCGATGTGCGCATTCCGGCGGGCGTCGGCGACGGATCGCGCGTCCGCATCTCGGGCGAAGGCGAACAAGGAAGCGGCGGTGCTCCTTCGGGCGATCTCTACCTGCGCGTGCGACTCGCGCCGCACTCGCTCTTCGAGCGCAAGGGGCGCGATCTCTACGTGAAGGCGCCGCTGCCGGTGACAACGGCGGTGCTGGGCGGCGAGGTCGAGGTGCCGACGATTTCCGGCAAGGCCGTGCGGCTCAAGATCCCCGGGCTTACGCAGAACGGCCAGATGTTCCGGCTGAAAGGTTACGGGATGCCCGCCGTCGGCAAGCCTGAGGACAAGGGCGACGCTTATGCACGGGTCGAGATCCAGCTCCCCACGGAGCTGTCGCCCGAGGCGCGCCAGCACTACGAGGCGCTCGCGAAATTGAGCGATTCCGCCGCGAAGAAACATAGCGCGGCATAGTAAGGAGGGCGCGACATTCACTGCGACAGGCCACGGAGACACAGAGACACGGAGGCAAAAGACTTTTTTTCTCCGTGACTCCGTGCCTCCGTGGCTTGTTGGAGTGAGCGTCGTTACGAATTCAACACATGAATCTCAACAAGTTCACGGAAAAGGCCCAGGAATCGGTCATCACCGCTCAGAACCTGGCCACCGAGCTCACCCACTCCGAGATCACGCCCGAGCATTTGCTCGTCGCGCTTGTCGAACAGGACAGCGGGATCGTTCCGTCGATTCTGCGGAAGATGGCGCTCGACCCCGCGCATGTCGCGGCGGAGGCGCGGAAAGTGCTCGACAGCCTGCCGAAGCAGTACGGCGGCGACGTGCGCTTCTCGCCGCGCATGAACCTGATCTTCGAGTCGGCGCAGGCCGAGGCGAAGCGGCTGCAGGATGAGTACGTCAGCACCGAGCATCTGCTCGTCGCGCTTGCGACCGAAACGGGACGCTCTGCCGGTGCCCAGCTGCTGAAGCGGCTCGGCATCACGAAAGACACGCTGTATCAGGCGCTGACGCAGGTCCGCGGCAACCAGCGCGTGACGTCGCAGAACCCGGAAGCGACGTACGAAGCGCTCGCCCGCTACGGCCGTGACCTCACGGATCTCGCTCGCAAGGGCAAACTCGATCCGGTGATCGGCCGCGACGAGGAAGTGCGCCGCGTCATCCAGGTGCTGTCGCGCCGCACCAAGAACAATCCTGTCCTCATCGGCGAACCGGGCGTGGGCAAAACCGCGATCGTCGAGGGCCTCGCGCAGCGGATCATCCGGGGCGACGTGCCCGAAGGACTCAAGAACAAGAAGATCTTCGCGCTCGACATGGGCGCGCTTGTCGCCGGCGCCAAGTATCGCGGCGAGTTCGAGGAGCGTCTGAAAGCGGTCCTCAAGGAAATCACGGAGTCCGAAGGACAGATCGTCCTGTTCATCGACGAACTGCACACGGTCGTCGGCGCCGGCGCCGCGGAAGGCGCGATGGACGCCTCGCAGATGCTGAAGCCGATGCTCGCCCGCGGCGAGCTGCACACGATCGGCGCCACGACGATCGATGAGTACCGGAAGCACATCGAGAAGGATGCGGCGCTCGAGCGTCGATTCCAGCCCGTGATGGTTGGCGAGCCGACGGTTGAGGACACGATCTCGATCCTGCGCGGACTCCGCGAGCGGTACGAGATCCATCACGGCGTGAAGTTCAAGGATGCCGCGCTCGTCGCCGCGGCGGTCCTCTCACACCGCTACATCGCGGACCGGTTCCTGCCGGACAAGGCGATCGACCTGGTCGACGAGGCCGCGTCGAAGCTCCGGATGGAAATCGATTCGATGCCCGCGGAGCTCGATGAAGTGAAGCGCCGCATCATGCAGCTCGAGATCGAGCGCGAAGCGCTGCGCAAGGAGAAGGACTCGGCGTCGAAGGATCGGCTTGGGAAGATCGATAAGGAGCTGGCCAATCTGAAGGAAGAACAGACACAGCTCCAGGCGCACTGGGAGCAGGAGAAGGAAGCGATCCAGGCCGGCCGGAAGCTGAAAGAGGAGCTCGAACAGGTCCGTCTGGAAATCGAGCGGACCCAGAGGGCCGGTGACTACCAGAAGGCGTCCGAGTTGCAGTACGGGAAGCTCCCCGAGCTCGAACGGATGATCCGTGAAGCCGAGACACGGCTTGCCGAGCTGCAGAAGACGCAGAAGATGCTGAAGGAGGAGGTTGACGAGGAAGACATCGCGGAAGTCGTCGCCAAGTGGACCAACATCCCGGTCAGCCGGCTCATGGAAGGCGAAATCCAGAAGCTGATTCACATGGAGGAGCGCCTCCACAAGCGCATCGTCGGCCAGGACGAAGCGATCACGGCGGTCGCTAACGCCATGAGGCGAGCGCGCGCCGGGTTGCAGGATCCGAATCGGCCGCTCGGCAGCTTCATCTTCCTGGGCCCGACTGGCGTGGGGAAGACCGAGCTTGCGCGGGCGCTCGCGGAGTTCCTGTTTGACGACGATCAGGCGATGATCCGAATCGACATGTCCGAGTACCAGGAAAAGCACACCGTGTCGCGGATGATCGGAGCGCCTCCGGGGTACGTCGGCTATGACGAGGCCGGCCAGCTCACCGAGGCGGTCCGGCGAAGACCCTACTCCGTCGTGTTGTTCGACGAGATCGAGAAGGCGCACCCGGAGGTGCTCAACGTGCTCCTCCAGCTGCTCGACGACGGCCGGCTGACCGACGGCAAGGGGCGCACGGTCGACTTCAAGAACGCCGTCGTCATCATGACGTCGAACCTCGGCAGCCAGTTCATCGCGGAGAATGCGGGCGACCTTTCGGAGGGCGTGCGACGGCAGGTGACCGAGGCGCTCCGCGAGCATTTCAGGCCGGAGTTTCTCAACCGTGTCGACGAAATCATCTTCTTCCACGCGCTCGGCCTCGAGCACATGAAGAAGATCATCGACATCCAGATCCACGGTCTGCTGAAGCGTCTCGAGGATCGGAAAATCCAGGTGGAGCTCACCGACGCGGCCAAGCGGTATATCGTCAGCGAGGGGTACGATCCGATGTACGGGGCACGTCCGTTGAAGCGGACGATCCAGCGGCGCGTGCTGGACCCGCTCGCGATGCGGGTGCTCCAGGGCGAGTTCCACGAAGGTGATCACATTACGGTCGACGTCGGAGAAAATGGATTGGTGTTCGAAAAAGCCGGTAGCCGGCAGCCGGCAACCGGCACCCGGAGATAGAGGCACCGTAGGGCGGGTCCTTCCGCCGTCGCCTTTCGGCTTCGGCGAGACTCGCCGTAGCGCAAAGCGCGGAGGCGGTTGGACCCGCTGTCGATAAATGGCAAATCTCAGAAACCCACCAGGAATGAATCCGCGGGACAAGCGACCCGGTGACCGCCGCTCGCTGACGTCCGGCCGGCCGGGCGGCGCCGTGTGGTACATCCTCGGGCTCCTCTTTCTGCTCGCGCTCACCCAGGCGTGGTTCATGGCGCCCGCGGGACGGCAGATCTCGTACAGCGAGTTCAAGCAGGCGATCCGGTCCGGCCAGGTCGCCGAGGTGTTCGTCGGCGACCAGTCGATCCGCGGCACTTACAAACGCGACACCAACGGGGGGCGCAACTTCGGCACGACGCGGATCGAGGACCCGAAGCTCATCGAGGACCTCGAGGCCGCCAGCGTGAAGTACACCGGCGAGACGGTCAGCCGCTGGCTGCCTGAAATCCTCGGCTGGGTTGTGCCCCTGCTGCTGTTGTTCGCCGTCTGGAGCTTCTTCTTCAGACGCATGAGCGGCGCCGAGGGCGGCGTGATGTCGTTCGCGCGCAGCAAACATCGTGTGTTCTCCGAGGACGATGTGAAGGTGAGCTTTGCCGACGTCGCTGGCGTGGACGAAGCCGAACAGGAACTCAAAGAGATTGTCGAGTTTCTCAAGACCCCGAAGAAATACACGACGCTCGGCGGACACATCCCGAAAGGCGTTCTGCTGGTCGGCCCGCCCGGAACCGGGAAGACGCTGCTGGCGCGCGCCGTCGCGGGCGAAGCAAAGGTTCCGTTCTTCAGCCTGAGCGGATCGGAATTCGTTGAGATGTTCGTCGGCGTCGGCGCGGCGCGCGTGCGGGACCTGTTCTCGCAGGCGGAGGCGAAGGCGCCCTGCATCATCTTCATCGACGAGCTCGACGCGCTCGGGCGCGCGCGGGTGCAGAGCCCGATGGGGTCGCACGAGGAGCGCGAACAGACGCTCAACCAGTTGCTCGCCGAGATGGACGGGTTCGACTCGCACAAGGCGATCATCATCATGGGCGCGACGAATCGCCCCGAGGTGCTCGACCCTGCCCTGCTCCGACCCGGGCGCTTCGATCGGCAGGTGCTGGTCGACAAGCCCGACGTGAAGGGGCGCGAGGAAGTGCTGCGCATCCACACGAAGAACGTGAAGCTTGCTGCGAATGTCGACCTGAGGATCGTGGCCGCGCGCACCACGGGGTTCGCGGGCGCGGACCTCGCGAATCTCGTGAATGAAGCGGCACTGCTCGCCGCGCGCAAGGACAAGACCGCCGTCGAACCGTCGGACTTCGACGAGGCAATCGATCGGCTCATCGCCGGGCTCGAAAAGAAGCGCGTGATGAGTTCGAAGGAGCGGGAGATCGTCGCGTACCACGAGTCAGGCCACGCGATCGTCGCCACGTCGATCCCCGGCATGGATCCCGTGCACAAGATCTCGATCGTGCAGCGGGGGTTCGGCGCCCTCGGGTACACGATGCAGCTTCCGCTCGAGGATCGGTACCTGTTGCAACGAAAGGATCTGCTCAATCAGCTCGCGGTGCTTCTGGGCGGGCGCACCGCCGAGGAGATTGCGCTCGGTGAGATCTCAACAGGCGCGCAGAACGACCTCCTGCGCGCCACAGACATCGCGCGCGCCATGGTCACTGAATGGGGCATGAGCGACGCGCTCGGCGCCATCAACTACGACGGCCACAAGCGCAGCAAGTTCCTCGAAATGCAGATCGGTCCGGAGCGCGGCGCATACGCGGAGGACACGGGACGGCTGATCGACAGCGAAGTGAAGCGCATCATGACCGACGCGCACAACGAGGCGCGCGAGATCCTCACGAGGCGCAGGGACATTCTCGAAACCGTGACGCGGCGGCTGCTCGAGATCGAAGTCATGGAAGGCGATCAATTGCGTCAGCTGATGGGCATCCCGCCTCCCCCGCCAGCAGCGGCGACGGAAACGATTCCGCTCCCGACGGATGAACTCCGCTGAAGCGGGTCGTTCACGCTTCTCCGTGCTAAGTTCCCCGCCTTCGCAGCGTGCGTCGAGTTCGGCCGCTTCGGCGAGGCCTCGCCATAGCTCGCCCGTGACGCATTGGCGAGCGACGGCGGGCCGGTTCGTGTTCAGGTTCGGTGCGCTGTTCTGTGTTCTCTTGTTCGCAGCTCCGCGCGCGGCGCACGCCGACTGGCTGTTCGGCGGCTACATGGGCGCCTCCGCCACTGCATCGAACACGCTGACGGTCACGCCCGCCAGCGGACCGCCGTCGACAATTTCCAATGTCGTGTACAAAGGACAGGCGTTCCGGAGTCCCTGGTATTACGGCGTCCGTGCCGGCTGGCTGCCCACCGCGACTCGCGGCGTGGGCGCCGAGATCGAATGGACTCACGCCAAGGCGATTGCGCAGTTCGATTCGCGCGCGCAGGAGCTCAACGCCTTCCAGCAGTCGCACGGACTCAACTTCCTGCTCGGAAATGTGGCGTACAGATTCACGCCAGCCTGCGACGGTCACTGCGCGTTCGTCGTCCGCGGCGGTGCGGGGATCTCGACACCTCACGTCGAATCGACATTCCGCAGCATTCACCAGGAGCAGTATCAGTACGGCGGATTCGCCTGGCAGGTCGGAGCGGGCGCCGAGTTTCGCATCTGGCAATTCGTCTACGGAATCGCCGACGCGCGCATCACGCGAGTGAACGAGAAGCATCTCCGCGCCGCGGCCGCAGAGATCTCCGGCGCCTTCTTCACGCGACACGTCGATTTCGGCATCGGGCTGCGGCTTTCTGATTGATGATCCGCCCCCAGCGCACTCTCCTGGCTCTGGTGCTCTGCCTGCTGTGCGCGGCGCCGGCCGGCGCACAGTCGGTCGCGTCACTGTTCACGAGCCTCCCGGGTGATTTCGCGCACCTGTTCACGCCGTCCAACGCGATCATCCTCGGCATTGGCGGCGGAGGCACAGCGGCCGTCCATCCGAAAGACGACGACATTGCCGGGCGGATCCAGGCGGACACCGGCGCGCGCAAGCGTTTCTTCAAGGCCGGCGCGTCGATTGGCGACGGCGCGGAACAGGGCGCCTTTGCGCTCGGCATGTACATCATCGGCCGCGCCTCACACAGCGCGCGCGTCGGCGCGCTGGGAGCGGACCTCGTGGACGCGCAAATCGTCAACGGCGTCCTGACCCAGGGACTCAAGTTCGCCGTCGATCGCACGCGCCCCAACGGATCGAGCCGTTCGTTCCCGTCGGGCCACACTTCGGCGACATTCGCCACGGCTGCCGTCATTCAGGAACACTATGGATGGAAAGTCGCGGTGCCGTTCTATGCGCTTGGCGGGTACGTCAGCGTCTCGCGCATGGTCGATCGCCAGCACTTCGCGTCGGACGTGGTCTTCGGCACCGCGCTGGGGATCGTTTCAGGCCGCGCCGCCAGCGTCGGCCACGGGCTCAGCCGCGTGACCGTCAGCCCACGACTCATGCCCGGCGGCTTCGCGGTCGTGGGCACTATCGGCCCATCGCGTAGCGGAGGGCACAAAGACGTACGGAACCACGAAGGGCACGAAGCGCACCACGCGAAGAAGACAAAGTTTTGTACGCCTTCGTGGCCGTTGTGGTTGCCTAGTCGGTGACGCAGCCTTGCGAGGCGGGCTTCACGAGGCGGACGTATTTCCCGAGCACCCCGCTCGTCGCTTTCGGCGCGGGCGATGTCCACGACGCCCGGCGCTTCGCCAGCTCCGCGTCACTCACCTCCACGCCAATCTCGCACTTCGCCGCGTCGATGACGATGCGATCGCCGTCACGCACCAGGCCGATCGGCCCGCCCTCCTGCGCTTCCGGTGTGATGTGCCCGATGATGAAGCCGTGGGAGCCGCCGGAGAAGCGCCCGTCGGTCAGCAGGGCGACGTCCTTCCCGAGACCGGCGCCCATGATCGCTGACGTCGGCGTCAGCATCTCGGGCATGCCGGGTCCCCCCTTCGGACCTTCGTAGCGGATTACGACGACCGAGCCCTTTGCGATCTCTCCGCGCTCGAGGCCGGCCAGCATCGCTTCCTCGGAATCGAACACCTTCGCGGGGCCCGCAAAACGCTCGCCCTCCTTGCCGGTGATCTTGGCGACGGCACCATCCGGCGCGAGGTTTCCTCGAAGAATCCGCAAGTGGCCGCGCGGAAAGACCGGCTTCTCGATCGGCTGAATCACCTGCTGCCCGGCCTTGAGCGGCGGCACGTCGGCGACGTTCTCCGCGAGCGTCTTGCCGGTGACCGTCATGCAGTCGCCGTGCAGGAACCCGCGCTCGAGCAGGTACTTCATCAGCGCCGGTGTCCCGCCGGCGATGTGCAGGTCTTCCTGCACGTAGGTGCCGCTTGGCTTCAGGTCCGCCAGCAGCGGCACGCGATCGCTGGCGCGCTGGAAGTCGTCCAGCTCCAGCGGGACGTTCGCGGCCCGCGCCATCGCGATCAGGTGCAGCACCGCGTTGGTCGAGCCGCCGACGGCCATGATCATCACCAGCGCGTTCTCAAACGATTTCTTGGTAACGATGTCGCGCGGCTTGAGATCGCGCTCGAGAAGCAGCCGAATCGCATCGCCCGCGCGGCGGCATTCGTCGGCCTTCGTGGGATCTTCGGCTGGATTCGACGAGCTGTACGGGAGCGACAGACCAAGCGCCTCAATAGCGGTCGCCATCGTGTTGGCCGTATACATCCCGCCGCACGCGCCCGCTCCCGGGCACGCGTGCTTGACGATGTCGAGGCGTTGCTCGTCGGTGATGACGCCCGCGATGTACTCGCCGTACGACTGGAACGCCGAGATGATGTCGCGGGGTTTCCCCTGCGCGAACCCCGGTCGAATCGTTCCGCCGTACACCATGATCGCGGGCCGGTTGAGGCGCAGCATCGCGATGACCGATCCCGGCATGTTCTTGTCACACCCGGGGACGGTAATCACTGCGTCGTACCACTGTCCGCTGACAACGGTTTCGATCGAGTCGGCGATCAAATCGCGCGACGGCAGCGAGTAGCTCATGCCCTCGGTGCCCATCGAGATGCCGTCGCTGACGCCAATGGTGTTGAAGCGCAGCCCGACCAGCCCCGCCGCCTGCACGCCTGCCTTAATCTGCGCGGCAAGCCGGTCGAGATGCATGTTGCACGTATTGCCCTCGTACCACATGCTGCAGATGCCGACCTGCGGCTTCTGCAGATCCGCGTCGGTCAGGCCGACGCCGTACAGCATCGCCTGGGACGCCCCCTGACTGCGGGGCTGCGTGACCCGCGAGCTGTACTTGTTGTTCATACGGTCGCGGGAGTCGGGAGCGTCACCGGGTCGAGGAACGGCATCATCGCGCGCAGCCGCTGCCCAACGACCTCCACCGGGTGCTTGGCCTCCTCCGCGCGATACGCCTTGAACTTCGGCAGCCCGGCCTCGTACTCGGCCATCCAGTTGTTGGCGAACTTCCCGGACTGAATGTCCTTGAGGATCAGCTGCATCGCCTTCTTCGTATCCTCAGTAACGATCTTCGGGCCGGCGGTGTAGTCGCCCCACTCCGCCGTGTCGCTGACCGAGTAGCGCATATAGGCGAGGCCGCCGCGGTAGAACAAGTCGACGATCAGCTTCAGCTCGTGCATGCACTCGAAATAGGCAATCTCCGGCTGATAGCCGGCGTTCACGAGCGTTTCGAAGCCGGCCTTCATCAGCGCGCTCACGCCGCCGCAGAGCACCGACTGCTCACCGAAGAGATCGGTCTCGGCCTCCTCCGCAAACGTCGTCTCGATGATGCCGGCACGGGCGCAGCCGATGCCGCGGCCGTAGGAGAGCGCCAGCGCCTTCGCGTTCCCCGTGAAGTCCTGATGCACGGCCAGCAGGCCGGGAACGCCGCCGCCTTCCGGGAAGATCTCGCGGACGCGATGACCCGGCGCCTTCGGCGCGATCATCGTCACGTCGACATCCTTCGGCGGGACGACGAAGCCGAAGCGGATGCTGAGGCCGTGGCCGAACATCAGCATCTTGCCCGTGGTCACGTGCGGCTTGATGTCCTTCTCGTAGACTTCCTTCTGCTTCTGATCGGGGATCAGGATCATGATGACGTCGCCCCAGGCGCTCGCCTCGGGCACGGTCATGACGCGCAGGCCCGCGGCCTTCGCCTTGCCCACCGACTGGCTCGTCGCGTGCAGTCCGACGACGACGTCGACGCCGCTGTCCTTCAGGTTCAGCGCATGCGCGTGCCCCTGCGATCCGTAGCCGATGACCGCCACCTTCTTCCTGCGAATCAGATCGAGGTCAGCATCCTTGTCGTAGTACATCGTCGCCATCGCTCAATGCTCCTGTTTGCCGGGGACTAAACACGAAATTCAATCAACCACGAAGACGCGAAGGGCACGAAGAACTCGTTTTTTCTTCGTGTCCTTCGCGCCCTTCGTGGTTGAGAAAGACCCTTAAGAATACTGTGAAGCGGACAGTGCCGTATCGCCGCGCCGCATCGCCACCTGCCCGCTGCGTACCATCTCGATGATGCCCAGCGGTTCGAGCCGCGCGATGACGGAATCGACGTGCGGCGGCTCGCCGGTAATCTCCAGCGTCATCGTCTGCTCGCCGGTATCGACGATGTGCGCGCGGGTTTCGTCAATGACGCGAAGCACGGTGGCGCGGTCGTGCCCGGCAACGGCCACTTTGACGAGCGCGAGATCGCGCGCGACGGCCGGCACGCTGCCGAGGTCCTCGACCTGCAGGACGTTGACGAGCTTGTAGAGGTACGCCGTGACGCGCTCCGCGCTGGCCTGGTCGCTGTCGATGACGATCGTCATGCGCGAAATGCCCGGTTCGGCCGTGCGTCCGACGCTGAGCGACTCGATGTTGAAGACGCGGCGGCGGAAGAGCGAAGCGACGCGATTGAGCACGCCTGGCTTGTCTTCGACCAACACGACAAGGGTATGTTGCATTCTGGATCCTCAGGTGGGTCTGAAGACCCGCCTCCTCTGTTAAATGGGATCGTCTGCCGTTTCGACGAGCACCGATGGCTCCGGCCGGCGGATCATCGCATCGAGATCCGCGCCGGCGGGCACCATGGGGTACACGCTGTCTTCCTGCTCGACCCGGAAATCAATCACCGTTGTGCCTTCGGCCTGGCGCGCGCGCTGAACGATCTCCTCGAGGCCGGGACGGTTATCGACGCGCAGGCCGACCAGGCCGTGTGCCTCGGCAATCTTGACGAAGTCCGGACTGCGAAGCGGCGTCGCGGCGTAGCGGCGCTCGTAGAAGAACTCCTGCCACTGCCTGACCATTCCGAGGTAGCCGTTGTTGATGATCGCGACGTTGACTTTCACGCCTTCCTGCGCGGCGGTGCTCAATTCCGCCTGCGTCATCTGGAAGCCGCCGTCGCCGACGATCGCCCAGACTTCCGAGTCGGGCTTCGCCATCTTGGCGCCGATCGCCGCCGGCAGCCCGAACCCCATCGTCCCCAGCCCGCCTGACGTGATCAGCGTGCGCGGATCGTTGTGATGGTAGTACTGCGCCTCCCACATCTGGTGCTGACCAACGTCGGTGGCGATGATTGCGTCGCCGGAGGTAAGGCGCCAGATGTCGTTGATCACGTGGGCGGCGTAGAGGTGGCCGTTGTCGGGCAGGGCCTGGATGTCGCGCACCGCCGTGTCGCCCTTCATCGACTCGATGTACTTGAGCCAGGGACCATGGGTCGCCGGCTCGAGTAGATCGAGCATCTCAAGGAGCGTCTCGCGCAAGTCCGCGACGATCGCAGCATCCGCGCGGACGTTCTTGTTGATCTCGGACGGATCGATGTCTATGTGGATCTTCTTCGCATTCTGGGCGTACGTCTTCAGATTGCCGGTCACGCGGTCATCGAAGCGCATGCCGAACGCGAGAAGCAGATCGGCTTCCTGGATCGCATGGTTGACCCACGACTCGCCGTGCATCCCCATCATGCCAATGCCCAGCGGATGGCTCGCCGGGAACCCCCCGATGCCGAGCAGCGTCACGGCCACCGGGACATCGATCAGCTCAGCGAAGGCACGGACCTCCTTCATCGCGTTGCTCTGGATGACCCCTTGGCCCGCAAGAATCAAGGGCTTGCGAGAGGCGCGAATCAGCTCCACCGCCTTCAACATCTCGGACTTCTCGGGGCCGCGCGTCGCCCGGTAGCCGCGCATCTTCACCGGCGCGTCATTCCACTGCCACTCGGTTGCGGATTGCTGTGCGTCTTTCGTGATGTCAACCAGCACTGGCCCTGGGCGTCCCGACTTCGCAAGATGGAACGCCTCCTTCATCGTCGGCATGATGTCGTCGACGCGCGTCACGAGGTAGCTGTGCTTCGTGATCGGCAGCGTGATACCGCTGATGTCGGTCTCCTGGAATGCGTCGTAGCCGATCATCTTGCTCGGCACCTGGCCGGTGATGCAGACCATCGGCGACGAATCCATCTGGGCGGTGGCGATACCAGTGACGAGATTCGTAGCTCCGGGGCCCGAAGTCGCGATCGCCACGCCGACTTCGCCGCTGGCACGGGCGTATCCGTCGGCCATGTGGCTCGCCCCCTGCTCGTGCCGGACCAGGACGTGCCGAATCGGGTAGTCGAGCATCGCGTCGTACGCGGGCAGAATCGCCCCCCCCGGATACCCGAAAACCGTACGAACGCCCTCGTGAACGAGGCATTCCCAGATGATCTGCGCGCCGGTCCGTTGCATTCAGCCTGACTCCTGTTGGCCAGTGTGCCCCGCATGGGTCACATCAGTCAAATTGATAGTTATTCAGACACGATAACACTTGCTAATGAATCCGGTCCGGACTCCCACCCCCCAATTCCGACTTCCACTGACATTATCGGTTGTGCCGCCTGGCGCTCCTCGAGCTGGGATTTGGGAGTTGGGAGTTTCGCGGGATGGTCCGATCCTTGAACGACGTCCAGCTACAAGAGGTGAAACGATGAGAAGCCACTGGACGATCGCGGCCCTGCTCAGCTCAGCCCTTATTGTGGGGTGCAACGGCCGTAGCGACGAGAATTCGCAGAACACCGAGCAAAATCCGGCTGCGGCGCCGGCGAATGCGCCAGCAGCAGGCGATCAGGCCGTGGCGCCCGCCTCTCCGGCACAGTCGCAGCAACCGTACTCCACGGTGGACAACTCAGCCGTGACCGGTCAGCGGACGGCTGCAGCCCCCCGCGCGACCACTGGCCGGCGTGAGACTGTGACGCCAAGAGGAACGACGACGTCGCGAAATGAGTCGGACTACAACGCCGCGCCTGCGGTGAGTCTGCCGGCGCGCGAGGACAACCGCGTTGCAGCCACGCCGGCTCCGGCGCCACGGGCTCAGTGGCGTGAGGTCACACTGCCCACAGGCACTGCCCTAGCCCTCCAGATGACGTCGGCGATTTCGTCGGAATCCGCGCAGGTCGAGACGCCCGTGAGCGCGCGTCTCAGCAATGCGGTTGTCATCAACGGTGACACGGTCATCCCGGCTGGCGCGGAACTGACCGGAACCGTCACCGACGTCGAGCGATCCGGCCGCGTGAAAGGCCGCGCGCATATCGCCTTCGCCTTCAACGAGGTCCGGATGAACAACGGACGCGAAGATCTCCGAACGGATCCGGTGAACTTCGAGGCGGAAGCCACGAAGGGTGAAGACGCGACCAAGGTCGGCGCTGGCGCGGTGGGTGGTGCGATCCTGGGTGGCATTCTTGGCGGAAAGAAGGGCGCCGCGAAGGGCGCGATTGCCGGAGGCGCCGTTGGCGGCGGCGTGGTGGCAGCCACGCGGGGCAAGGAAGTCGTGGTTGCCGAAGGCACCAACGTGACGGCGACGCTCGCCGCGCCTCTAACTCTGCGGATACCTATTCGGTAATCCGCAGATGTAATTCAAGATGCAAACTGCAAACTGAACTCGGTTTGCAGCGACGGGGTGACGGGCCGCGGCCTTTCACCCCGTTGTTACGTACGAGCTGTGTTTTGCATTTTGAATTTTGCATTTTGAATTACTGCTGAGGAGCCGACTTATCCCGAGCCTCCGGTCCGACAGACGCCTCCGCGGCCTGGAATCCAATCTTTGAATGCGTGCCGTCGCAGAACGGCTTCTTCGTCGAGGCGCCGCACCGGCACAGCGCGATGGGACGCCTGGTGATCGGGTATTCGTTCCCGTCCCAGTCCAGCACCTTCACATCGTCGTCTTCAACCAGGTACGGACCGTTCTTCCGCAGGCGAATCGTCGTCATCCCCTCACCCCATTTTCTGCATTGCGGAAAGAAAGTCTGCGTTGCTCTTCGTCTTCCCCATCTTGTCGAGCAGCAATTCCATGGCTTCGACCGGGGAGAGCGGATTGAGCACCTTCCGGAGCACCCACACGCGATTGAGATCCTCCTTCACGATGAGCAGTTCTTCCTTGCGGGTTCCGCTCCGGGTGATGTCGATCGAAGGGAAGACGCGCTTGTCCGTCAGTTTGCGATCCAGGTGGATCTCCATGTTGCCGGTGCCCTTGAATTCTTCGAAGATGATGTCGTCCATGCGCGAACCGGTGTCGACCAGCGCGGTCGCCATGATCGTCAGCGAGCCCCCCTCCTCGATGTTGCGCGCGGCGCCGAAGAAGCGCTTGGGCTTCTGCAGAGCGTTCGAGTCGAGCCCGCCCGACAGCACCTTTCCAGACGCCGGGATGACCGTGTTGTAGGCACGCGCGAGCCGCGTGATTGAATCGAGCAGGATCACCACGTCCTTCTTGTGCTCGACGAGGCGCTTCGCCTTCTCAATGACCATCTCGGCGACCTGCACGTGACGCTGCGCCGGCTCGTCGAACGTCGATGAGATCACCTCGCCCTTGACGGAGCGCTGCATGTCCGTCACTTCCTCCGGACGCTCGTCGATCAACAGGACGATCAGGAACACCTCGGGATGGTTCGTCGTGATCGATTGCGCGATGTTCTGCAGCAGCATCGTCTTGCCGGTCCTCGGCGGCGCCACGATGAGGCCGCGCTGGCCTTTGCCAATGGGGGTCATGAGATCCATGACACGGGCCGACAGATTGTCCGATGCCGTTTCGAGCCGGATTGCTTCCTGCGGATACAGCGGCGTCAGGTTCTCGAAAAAGAGCTTTTCGCGAGCCTGATCCGGTGCCTCGAAGTTGACCGCCTCAACCTTGATGAGCGCGAAGTAGCGCTCCCCTTCCTTCGGCGGCCTGATCTGACCCGACACGGTATCCCCGGTGTGCAGGTCGAACTTGCGGATCTGCGACGGCGACACGTAGATGTCGTCCGGGCCCGGCAGATAGTTGTAATCGGGCGCGCGCAGGAAGCCGAAGCCGTCGGGCAGCGTCTCGAGCACTCCCTCCGAGAAAATGTTGCCACTGCGCTCGGTCTGCGCCTTCAGGATCTGGAAGATCAGGTCCTGTTTGCGCATACCGGTCGCGCCGGCCACGTTCAGGTCTTTGCCGATCTGCGTGAGCTTCTGAATGCTCATGTCTTTCAGATCGTTGATATTCAGGCTGGCACGCGCGGGCGACGGCCGCTGCTGCTCTGCTGGCGCAGCCCCCCCGGGGGGTGTGGCCTCAGGTTCGGTGGCTACAGACGCTGGGTCAGTGGACTCTGGATCGGGCGCTCGTGCGGGCCCGGGACGTTTCGGGGTAGTCGGCATAACTGGAAAACCTGTGTTACAGCGCTTGTTTGTGTTGAGGATGAACGAAAGGTCGACGAATGCGGCGGCGGTACTTTAGGAGTGTATTTGCCGCGAGTATAGGACTGGCCCCGAGGCCTGTCAATCAATACGAATATGGATTCTGCCCAATCCCGACAATGCTGCAGGCTTCGATGACCTTGAGCTTGCGGCGCCGCGCCTCCGCCAGAAGCTCATCGCTTTCCGCACCCGGGTTGATCCAGATCTCGGCGATCTGCTTCTGTTCAAACCCATCGAGCAGTGTGATCCCGATCTCGGGCGGTACGTAGACCGTCGCCATGTCGATCTGCTCGGGCACGTCGGTTACTGACGCGTAGGTCGGAATCCCTTCCACCTCGCGCTCGTTCGGGTTGATTGGAATGACCTTGTGTCCTTCCGCCTGGAAGGCGCGAAACGCCTTGTTGCCAAACTTGTGGCGATTGCTGGAAGCACCGATGACCGCAACGGTCTTCATGACCTGATTATCGCATCGAGGCAACCGCGGCGCCGACTGTACAATTGGCGCCCGTGTCCTTCGACTTACGCTCAGGACATCCCGAGCCACGCCGAGGGATGCGCCGGCCGGTGCCGACCCTCCTTCTCCTCTCAGCGCTCACCTTTTTCCTCGGACTCGGCCGCCAGGCCATCACCGACTCGGATGAGGCGTTCTACGCCGAAGCCGCGCGGGAAATGGTGGAGGGTGGCGACTGGCTCACACCTCACTACAACTATGAGGAACGCTGGCAGAAGCCAATCCTCTACTACTGGGTGACGGCCGGAGCCTTCGCGGCGAGCGACACGACAGAATTCATGGCTCGCTTCGGAGCCGCGTTGTCCGGGTTGGGTCTCGTTCTCCTCACCTGGGGCGCTGCGCGACGACTGACCGGACGTGATGACGCCGCGTGGATTGCCGGCGCGATCGCGGCTACGTGTTACGGCTACTTCCTGATGGCGCGGTCGGCGCTCCCGGATCTTCCGCTCGCCTTCTTCATCACCGCAGCCATCTGGGCGGCACTCCGTGGCGCCGATCCCAAAGAGACGGTGCCGGCACGATGGTGGGCGCTCGCCGGTCTTGCCGCCGGACTTGGATTTCTAACGAAAGGGCCGCTCGCGCTGGTCATTCCAGCGATCATCCTGGTTCCCATCTGGTGGCGTGAGCGTCGTGCCGTCGCATTTCGCACCTCGCACCTCGTCATAGCGGTCGTGTTATTCGCCGTCTCCGGGCTGCCCTGGTATCTCGCGATGACGATGACGCACGGGGTCGCGTACCTTCAGAGCTTTTTTGTCGCGGATAACCTCGAACGTTTCGCGACAACGCGCTTCAACAGCCCACGCCAGGTCTGGTACTACGTGCCGATCGTCATTGGCGGGCTGTTCCCCTGGTCGATCTTCCTAATGGTGCTGCCCCTCCGCACGCTGCGCGACCTCGCGCAACGCCGCCGACGGTTGACAGCAATCGAATGGCGGCTGGTGATCTGGACACTGGCCCCGCTGCTGCTCTTTACGGCGTCGATCGGGAAGCAGCCGCGCTACATTCTGCCGGTGCTGCCGCCGCTCGCCATGATGCTCGGCCTCGCGATCGCAGACCGCGTGGCCGCCGCGCGCGAGCGAGCAACGCAGCGCGAACTCCTGGTAGCCACGTTCCTGACGGCCGTGATGTTCCTGCTCCTGGCCGGGCTGCTGTACCGCGCGCGCTCGCTCTTCGTCTCGGCCTATCCGTCCGTCACGTGGGCGGGCATCGTCGCCGTCGCCGGTGCCGGCGTCGCGCTCGGCTGGGTTGCCGCCGCGCGTGCGTGGACGCGCCTGCCGATCGTGATGGCGTTGTCCGCGGCCGCGCTGCTGCTGACGCTGCAGTTCGGTGCCTTCGCCGGCAGGCGACCCGAGGGGGTCGAAGAGATCGCCGCGATGATTCGTGTGAACCGCCATGGCGGCGAACCTGTCGGCGAATACGAGGCGCTTGTCAGAAACCTGGTCTTCTACACCCGATTTCATGCTGTGCAGGTATTCAATGATGCTGGTGCGCTGGCGTTTCTCAAGTCATCAGAGCGCGTCTTTCTCGTCGTCCATCAAACCGATCTGGAACGACTGAAGACGATGACAGACATCCCGTTGAATACGATTGGCGCGGTGACGTACCTGAATACAGCCAGCGTCCGCCTCAGGACGCTGCTGGCGCCGCTGCCTGAACAGGATCTCGAGACCGTGGTCCTCGTCAGCAATCGCTAGGCGGACCTGAAGGTCCGGCCTCTACGTGATTGGGTGGACCTGAAGGTCCGCCTCTACGTGATTGGGCACGACTCACGCGTCGTAGAGGCGGACCTTCAGGTCCGCCTAGGGGAAAATTTTCCCCGGATTCAGAATTCCATTCGGGTCGAACGCGGCCTTGACCCGCTTCATCAGCGCGATCTCATCTTCCGATAGTTCGAGCCGCAAGTACGGCGCCTTGGCGAACCCGATGCCATGCTCGCCGCTGATCGACCCTTCCAGAGCGATGACGCGGGTGAACAGAAACTGCTCCGCGTCCTTCGCGCGCGCCTGTTCGTCCCCGTCGCCCGGTTTCAACAGCAGGTTGACGTGGATGTTGCCGTCGCCGGCGTGGCCGAACGCGGCGACCCGAAGTCTGTACGTCCTCTTCATCTCAGCGATGACGTCGAACAGCTCCGGCACGCGGCCGCGCGGCACGACGACGTCGTGATTGACCTTCACCAGTCCGGTCGCCTTCAGAGCGACCGAGACCTGACGTCGCACGGACCAGATCGTGTCGCGCTCGGCGTCGGTGGCCGCGCGCGTGATCTCCTTCGCGCCTGCACTCCGGCAGGCGTCGATCGCGCGATCGAGGTCCTCCTCGACGCCATTCGGCGTCCCATCCACCTCGACGATCAGCGCCGCGGCGGTTCCTGGCGACACGAGGTCGGGGCGTACGTTGTCGTGCACCGCCTCGAGTGAATCGCCGTCGATCAGCTCCACGGCCGCCGGCACCACCCGCCGTCGAATCAGCTCAGACACCGCATCGACCGCCCCGCGGATATTCTCGAAGGTGGCGAGCATCGTCGCGTTTGCAAGCGGCTTCGGCATGAGACGGACGGTGATCTTCGTGATGATCGCCAGTGTGCCCTCGGAGCCAACAAGCAGCTGCGTGAGGTCGTAGCCGACGACGTTCTTCACGGCCTTGGAGCCTGTGTTGACGATCTCCCCTGTCGGCAGTACGGCTTCGATCGCGAGGATGTAGCGCTTGGTCGTGCCGTACTTGAAGGCGCGCGGCCCACCGGCACATTCGGCGACGTTGCCGCCAATCGATGACTGGTTCAGGCTTGCCGGATCCGGGGGATAGAAGAGACCCACATTCTCCACCGCCCGCTGCAGATCGGCGTTGATCACGTTCGGCTCGACCACCGCGAGCAGATTCAGCTCGTCGATCTCGAGAATGCGGTTCAGCCGCTCCATCGACAGCAGCACGCCGCCGTGGGTCGGCACCGCGCCGCCCGTGAATCCGGTGCCGGCGCCGCGGACCACGAGCGGCACGCGCTCCGCATTGCAGGTGCGCGCGATCGCGGCGACCTCTTTGGTATTCGCCGGGAGGACTACAACGTCGGGTGGATGGCCTTTGCCGAGCGCATCGACACCGTAGGCATCGAGCGACTCACGGTCCACTCTGAGGAACTCAGGGCCAACGATGTCCCGCAGCCCGGAAACGATGCGACTCGCTGGCTGGAACGACATTCGCTGAGACTAGCCACGGAGACACGGAGCCACGGAGATTTATGGTACTTCCAATCCTCCGTGTCTCCGCGCGTCCGTGGCTGTGATCAGTGTGAGGCGGTGGCTCTCGCAGGCTGGATGCTCTCAGCGAATCGAAGAATCCGCGTCGCGCCCTCGCGCAGCTGCTCCATCGAGGTCGCATAGGAGATGCGCAGGTAGCCTGGCGCGTCGAACCCTTCGCCCGGCGTGACCGCGACGTGCTCCTTCTCGATGAGTCCCTGCGCGAAGTCCGCGGATGTGCGCACGTCGCCGCCGAGCAGCTCCGAGATGTCGGGGAACAGGTAGAACGCCCCTCTCGGCTTCACGCACTTGATGCCCGGATTCGCGGTCAGCCATCCGTGAATCGCGTCGCGGCGCCGGCGATACTCGTCGAGCATCACTTTCACGCCGTCCTGCGGACCGTTCAGCGCCACAACGCCACCCTTCTGCACAAACGACGTGATGTTCGACGTCGAGTGCCCCTGGATCACGTTGAAAGCCGTTGTCAGATCCTTCGGCGCAATCGTCCAGCCTGCGCGCCACCCGGTCATCGCGTAGGTCTTCGACAGCGATCCGGCGATCACTGTCCGGTCGCGGTGGCGATCGAACAGCAGCTTCGGCAGATTGTGCGGCACCGTGTCGTAGATCAGGTGCTCGTAGCACAGGTCGATGATCATCCAGATCCCGCGCTTCACGGCCGCGTCCGTGATCATCGCGACGGCGGACTCCTCCGTCAGCGACCCAGTCGGGTTGCAGGGTGTGTTGAGGATGATCGCCTTCGTCTTTGGCGTGATCGCCGCGATGATCTTCTCCGGGTGCACCGTGAATCCGTCTTCCGCCTTCGTCTGGACGATCACCGGCGTTGCATTCGCGATCTTGATCTGCTCGGGGATCGTCGGCCAGTACGGCGCGTGCGTGATCACCTCGTCGCCCGGATTGAACAGCGCGAGCGCCGTGTTGAAGAGCGCCTGCTTGCCACCGTTCGTGATCAGCACCTCGGCAGGCGTGAAATCGATGCCGTAGTCCCGCTTGTATTGCGCGCAGATCGCCTCACGCAGCTCGGGGATCCCCATCGAGTTCGTGTAGCGGGAGAAGTTGGCGTCGATAGCCGCCTTCGCCGCGTCCTTCACGTGCTGCGGCGTGGGAAAGTCGGGCTCGCCGGCGCCGAAGTCGACGATGCTGTGGCCCGCGCGGCGGAGCCGATCCGCTTCGGCAGCCACCTTCATCGTGGCCGAGCCGGTAACCTGTGCAAGACGCTGTGCGAGAACGGTAGACATCTGACCCTCTGAACCCTCTGAACCCTCTGAACCTACCGAACCCCTTGAACTATCTGAGCCTTCGGTTTCCGCCGCATCCAATCCTCGACGGTCGATGGCACGAGCCCGCGGACTTCCCCGCCAAGGCTGAACACCTCTTTGATCAGGCGCGAGCTGAGATACGTGTACTGCTCCGCGGGCATCATGAAGACCGTCTCCAGCGTCGGCTCGAGGTGCCGATTCATGAGCGCCATCTGGAACTCGTACTCGAAGTCCGACACGGCGCGCAGGCCGCGGATGAGCGCGCTGGCGCGGCGGCGCCGCGCGTATTCCACGAGCAGCCCGGCGAAGGTATCGACCTCGATGTTCGGATACTCGCGGAACACTTCGCGGATGATCGCGACGCGCTCGTCGGTCGAGAACAGTGGATCCTTTTCCGCATTGACGAGCACCGCGACGACGATCCGCTCGAACAGGTGCGCGCTGCGGAGAATGATGTCGACGTGACCGTTGGTCAGCGGGTCGAACGATCCGGGAAAAATCGCGAGTCGGCCTTGCGGCGGACCGGGCATCTCACTCTCCTCAGAAGGGACTAGGAATAATCCCAATCCTAGTCCGCGACCCTGCACGCGAAGAACGTGAAGGCTGCGTTACGGGCGCGCAAAACTAACCCCTAGCCACTGACCCCTAATCCCTGACAGCGAAGAAAGTGAGCGTGCTATCCCCTGACTTGACGTCACGTACGCGGCGCAGCGCACCCGGCGCCTCGGGTTCGCGCCGCGTGGCGCGCTCCAGCACCACTAACCCTCCCGTGGCGACGTGGCGTGCCGCGGCCTCAAGAGCGGCGCTTACGTTTTCGATGTCGTACGGCGGATCCAGCAGGATCAGATCGAACGCGTCGACGGCCGGCAGGGCGTCGAGCGCGGCAACGGCCGCCGCGCAACGAATAGTATAGCCTCCCTCGACGCCGCACGCCTTCAGGTTCCCTTCGATCAGCGCGACCGCCCGGCGGTCTCTGTCGACGAACGTGACGTGCGCGGCGCCGCGGCTCAGCGCCTCGATGCCAAGGGCGCCCGTCCCCGCGTACCCGTCGAAGACGCGCGCCCCTTCGATGCGCGGCGCGAGAACGTTGAACAACGTCTCCCGCAGCTTGTCAGACGTCGGTCGAAGGCCGTCCCACGCGGGACTCTTCAGCCGACGACCCTTGAAATGCCCGGCGATTACGCGCATGAACCACGAAGTTCACGAAAAGCGCGAAGGCCACGAAAACCGAGACGTTTAGCCAACTTCAATCAGCCCGAATTGTTCCTGCCATTTCTGTTGCACGAACTTGAGCAGATCTCCGGACAGCCCGCCCTCGTTGACGAGCCGTCGCGCCTCGCGGTGCGCCGTCTCCATGATGTCCCGGTCGCGTACCAGATCGCCGGTCCGCAGCGCCGGCAGCCCCGACTGCCGGGTCCCGAAGAAATCTCCCGGACCGCGCAGCTCGAGGTCGCGTTCCGCGATCGCGAATCCATCACTCGTTCCCGCCATGGCCTTGAGCCGCTCTCGGGCGTCATCGGTCCACGGCGCCTGGTACAGCAGGATGCAGTGCGACTCCCACTGCCCTCGCCCGACCCGGCCGCGCAGCTGGTGGAGCTGCGAGAGACCGAAACGCTCAGCGTGCTCGACCACCATAATCGAGGCGTTCGACACGTCGACGCCGACTTCCACGACTGTCGTCGACACGAGCAGGTGGATCTGTCCCGCCGCGAACGCGTGCATCACCCGATCCTTGGCATCCTGCTTCATGCGCCCGTGCAGCAGCGCAACGCGGTACGCGGGAAATATTTCGGTCTGCAGGTGGTCCGCCATTTCCGTCGCCGACTTCAAATCGATCTTCTCTGACTCCTCTACGAGCGGATAAATGATGTACGCCTGCCGGCCGGCATCGAGCTGCTCGCGAATCAGCTGGTAGATCTCGTCACGCCGTGATTCGGGCTTCACCCACGTGCGCACCGGCTTGCGTCCAGGCGGAAGGTCGGGGATCTTCGACACGTCGAGCTCGCTGTAGTCGGTCAGCGCGAGGGTCCTCGGAATCGGCGTCGCGGTCATCAGAAGCACATCCGGCCGCAGCCCCTTCGCGCGCAGCGCCGCCCGCTGCGCCACGCCGAAGCGGTGCTGCTCGTCGATGACGACCAGCCCGAGCTTGTTGAATTTGACCGTCTCCTGCGCCAGCGCATGCGTTCCAACGATCAGGTTCGTCGTCCCGCGCTCGATGTGCGCGTGAAGTGTGTGCTTCTTGAGCCCGGGTGTGCTGCCGGTCAGCATGTCGACCCGGAACCGCGACTGCGACAGCAGCCGCGCGATGTTGCCGTAGTGCTGCGCGGCCAGGATTTCGGTGGGGGCCATGAACGCCACCTGCAGGCCGTTCTCCATCGCGACAATCGCAGCGAGCAGCGCCACGATGGTCTTCCCGGCCCCGACATCGCCTTGTAGCAGGCGATGCATCGGCTGCGGGAGGAGCATGTCGTCGACGATCTCCTTCACCGCCTGCCTCTGCCCTGGTGTCAGCTTGAATGGCAGAATCTTCGCGGCCGAGGCACGAATCCGATCGTCGACCTGCGGCACATACGGCTTGAGCTCCATGCTCGTTGCGTGGCGACGCCACGCATGGCCGATCTGAAAGAGAAAGAATTCTTCGAAGATCATCCGCCGCTGCGCAGGAGTGCGAAACGCATTCAAATCCTCGACCCTGGCCTCGTTCGGCGGAAAGTGCGACTCCTCGAGCGCGATCCGCCGCGGCACCAGCTGCAGGCGTTCGCGGATCTCGTCCGGCACCAGGTCAGCCATTGTCGAGGGAAGCTGATCGAGCGCCTGGCGGACGATGCGCCGCTGCATGTTCGGGGTGACCGCACCGGTTTTTTCGTAGAACGGGACGATGCGCGCGGTCCGCACCGACTCGAGATCGTCCGACATCAGCTCGTACTCCGGGTTCATGAAGTGGAGGCCGGTCGAGTCGAGCTTGACGTCGCCGAAAATGACCACCGACAGGTGCGGCTTGAGGATGTCGGTCAGAAACGCCTGGTTCATCCACGTACAGCGGATCGCGCCGCTCCCGTCGCCCACGACCGCATGGAAAATCTTGAAGCCACGGCGCCTTGTGACGGCCAAGTGCGCGCTCGTGATCTCGCCGAGCACCGCCGCGCGCATCCCCGGCCGAAGGGATGCGATCGGCTGCATGTGACTGCGATCTTCGTAGCGGAATGGGAGGCGGTAGAGGAGATCTTCGACGGTGAGAAGGCCGGCGCGCTTCAGGTCCGCGGCCTTGCGCGGACCCACGCCCTTCAGGAACTGGAGCGGAGTGTCCAGGACGTCAGCCAATGCTCAATGCTCAATGCTCAATGCAGAATGCTCAAGGCTCAATGAGCTTTGAGCATTGGGCATTGGGCATTGAGCATTTCTACTGAACGATCACGGCCTGGCCGGCGCCGACGTCAATCTGCCGGATCGACGCGGGCAACGCGAACGCATCGTCGAGGCTCACACCCTTTGGATTCTTCGGTGTGCGGGAGTAGTAGCCGACCAGTTCCTGGAGGAACGTCTTCGGAACCGGCACGCCGGAAATGTCCGCGCTCTCGAGGGCGAACGTCCCCATGCCGTCCTTCGTTCGCAGGACGCCGGCGACGTTCACCGGAACCTTCCCACCAATGAGGTTCCAGATATCAAACGTGCCGCCGGTGGCCTTCTTCTTCGCGATCGCGTCGAGGTCGACCACCGCCTGTCCGGTCACCTTGCCGTTTCCGACCATGGTGACTTGCGGGTCGGACACACCTGCCGGCAGCAACGGCTTGGCGCTGTAGGCAAACCACGAATTCAGCTCGGTCTCGCTCACCGCCGTGCGGCGGGCGTCGGCCTTCTGCTGGCCGCTCCCCTGGGCGACAATCTGCTCCATCTTGCGGGAGAAGACGTCGGCCTGCTGCTTCGAGACGGAGGCGGCCTGCAAGGGTGCGAGCGCGAGGATCAGGCCGAAAATCGCGCCCGATCGGGTCCTTCGACTACCGATCGGGACACGGCTGGCAACGTCGAAGGGTATCGTCGGGAACCGCATGCTGTATCTCCTGGCTGGCGTTTCGAGTGTAACACCCACAAATCCCCTAGTTGATTTTCGCCTTCTGTTCGCATTATAGTCTCGCCCACCCCGACCAGAACAGGAGGAAGCAGTGCTCCCGCTCACAAAACGGCAGCGTGAAATCCTCGATTACTTGAACGAGTTCATTCAGAACCACGGCTACGCTCCGAGCCTCGAAGAAATCGGACGGCGTTTCAATCTCTCTTCGCTTGCAACGGTGCACAAGCATCTGTCGAACCTGCAGGAGAAGGGATTCATTCGCCGTGCGTGGAACCGCAGCCGTTCGGTCGAGCTCGTTCCGACCCGCGTCGGTGGACGGGCGCTTGAGCTCCCTCTTCTTGGATTTGTCGCCGCGGGCGCACCGATCGAGGCGGTCGCCGGCAACGAGACGATCGCCGTACCGGAGACGCTGGCCGGCAAGCGCGACGCCTACGTGCTGCGCGTCAAGGGCGACTCGATGATCGATGAACAGATCCGCGACGGCGACTTCGTCATCGTCGAGGATCGCAAGACTGCTGACAATGGCGAGATGGTGATTGCGCTGCTTGGCGGCCTCGAGGTCACGCTGAAAAAGTTCTACCGCGAGAACGGCCGCGTGCGCCTGCAGCCGGCCAACCCGGCAATGCAGCCGCTGATGGTCGATTCGGACCAAGTACAGGTCCAGGGCGTCGTGGTCGGCGTGATGAGAAAGTACTAAAGACATCGCGGGTTCCCGATCCCCGAGCCCCGATCCCGGGAGCGAAGTAGTATTGGCCTCTATGGCCGATGAGACTCAGCAGCGGAAGCAAATCAACTTCACAATCGTTCCCGACGACCAACCCGGCGAGCCGCGCACCTACGCGAACTTCTGCTCGATCGCCCACACGCCGTTCGACTTCACGCTCACCTTCTGCGAGGTGATGCCGCTTTCGGAAAAAGAGCTGCGCGAGGCCGAGAGCGACCATGTGGTCCGCGCGCCCGTACGCGCGCGCGTCGTCGTACCGGTGCAGTTCGTGCCCAACCTTGTGGCCGCGCTGCAGGAACACATGCGCGTCTTTTCTGAATCCTATTCGAACGTTGGGTGGTCAAAAGGACCGGTTCACTAATGCAAAATGCAAAAGGCAAAAGGCAAACAACGCAGGCATCGGCGCGGCGGAGTGAGAGGCGCGACGCTTTCACGCCGGTGTTTTCACCACGCAGTGTTGGCATTTTGCATTTTGACTTTTGCATTGCATGAAATCGCCTAAGACCGTCCGTCGGATTATCGAGACGCTCGCGGCGCAGCATCCGAACGCGGACACCGAGCTCCTGTATCGGAACGCGTTCGAGTTGCTCGCCGCGACGATCCTGTCCGCGCAGTCGACCGATGTGCGCGTGAACATGGTCACGCCGGGGTTGTTCAAGCGATATCCGGACGCGCGTGCGATGGCCAAAGCCACGTCCGCGGAGCTCGAGCCGCGGATCGTCTCCACCGGATTCTTCCGGCAGAAATCGAAGGCCCTCATCGGGATGGCCCAGCAGTTGGTAGCGGAGCACGGGGGCGAGGTGCCGGCCGACATGGATCTGCTGACGAAGTTGCCCGGCGTCGGCCGGAAGACCGCCAACGTGGTGCTTGGCCATGCGCTCGGCGTACCAGGACTGCCCGTCGATCGCCATGTCCTGCGCGTGTCGAACCGGATCGGCATGGCCGAGGGCGACGATCCGGAGAAGGTGGAGGCGCAGTTGACTGCAGCCCTCCCGAAGGAGATGTGGACGCTTGCCTCGGACGTGCTGATTCTCCATGGGCGGCGCATCTGCAGACCGAAGCCGTTGTGCGATCAGTGTTCAGTCCGCAACGACTGCGATTACTACAGGCTGGCGGTGTCACGCGGACCTGACAAGGTCCGCGCCGCGGGTGTCAAGATCCGCGCCGCGGGTGTCAAGGTCCGCGCCGCGGGTGTCAAGGTCCGCGCCGCAGACAATCAGGTCTCTACCGCGGGTACGAAAAGACGAGGCAAGAGCGTGTCTTCAGACCCGCCCGGAGCAAAAGATGACGCGCGAAAGGTTCGAGCGCCTCGTCGTTGAAGCGGTCGCGCTCATCCCGAAGCGCTTCCGCCGCGAGATGAAGAACCTGGCGCTCGTCGTCGAAGACGAGCCGAGCGCGGCGCTGCTCGACGAGATGGAGATCGAGCCGCCTGATTCGCTCTACGGCCTCTACCAGGGCACGCCGCTTCCTGAACGTTCGTGGGCCCACGGCAACACGCTCCCCGATCGCGTCACGCTCTTCCAGAAGCCGATCGAGGAAGACTGCGAGGACGAGGACGAAGTCCGCGCAGTCATCGGCGAGACCCTGATTCACGAGGTCGGCCACTACTTCGGACTCAGTGAAGAGGAGATCGAGGAGATCGAAGAGCGATACTGGCGCGGCGGCACTCTCGGCTCGGACGAAGACGACGAATGAACTCAAGAAGGGGGAAGGGGGAAGGGGGAAGGGGGAAGGGTGGAACCCAACCCCGACCGAGGAAACGATTCGGGCAGCATTTCCTCGAGACGGCGTGGGTCACCAAAATCGTCGATTCACTTGGGGCAACAGCCGAGGATACCTTTCTCGAGATCGGCCCTGGCCGGGGTGCGCTGACTCGCCCGCTTGCGGCGCGGGCGGGACGCGTGATCGGCATTGAGATCGACCGCGACCTCGTCGGGTTGCTGACCGGCCAGCAGGTCCCGAACCTGCGCGTCATCGAAGCCGATTTTCTCGATATCGACCTCACGGAGGTGCTCCGCGACGAGCGCCATCCCATTCGCGTTGTCGGCAACCTTCCCTACAACGTCTCGTCGCCGATCCTGTTCGCATTGTTGCGCGCCGCCGACGGAGGAGGTCTCTTCCGCGACGCGACGTTGATGCTCCAGAAAGAAGTCGCCGATCGACTGATTGCGACGCCCGGTCACAAAGAGTACGGCGTGCTCGCCATCCAGGTCGCGCTGGTCGCCGACGTCGAACGGGTGTTCACGCTGCCACCTGGGGCGTTCCGCCCACCGCCAAAGGTAACGTCCGCGGTGGTTCGCCTGCGCTTTCGCCCACCGGCGGTCGACGTGGGCGATCCGCAGGTGTTCGGACGCATCGTCCGCGGCGTGTTTCTTCAGCGAAGGAAGACGCTGGCGAATGCGCTGCGTCCGGTGGCTGATTCGCTCGGGCAGTCCGCCGCGGAACTCATTGAGCGGGCAGAGGTTGACGGCGGCCTGCGACCGGAGGCGCTCACCCTCGAGGCAATCGCTCGTCTCTCGCGAGCTGTGCTATAGTTTTCTTCGCAAGTCATTGACCATTCCCGGTTTTCAGGCTTTCCCAGCGGCCTGATCAGCCCGCAGTCGGCCTCGCCAGAGGTCGCGTGTGGGATTACATAGAACGGTGTGCGGCGTGAGCCTTCACGGCTCGCGGAAGCGACCCGAAAGCTCGCGGCGCACGGTGAGGTGAACGCTGGGCTCCGAATGAATCAGTCCGCCGTGCCGGACGTGTCTCCGGCGACGCTAGAGGTCGTGCCGTTGGGCGGCGTCGGCGAGTTCGGCATGAACATGATGGCCGTCTCGTGGGAAGACACCACGATCCTCATCGATGCCGGCGTCATGTTCCCCGATCCCGATCAGCTTGGCGTCGATCTGATCATTCCCGACTTGACGTACGTCGAAGCGCGGGGAGACAAGGTCAAAGCGCTCGTGCTGACGCACGGCCACGAGGATCACATCGGCGCGGTGCCGCACGTGCTGCCGCTGTTCGACGGGCCCGTGTACGGCACCGCGATGACGCTGGCGCTGGTGCAGCCGAAGCTCGATGAGCACGAAATCGACGCGAAGGATCGACTGAAACCAGTCAAGCCACGCGACGTCGTCACCATCGGGCCGTTCACGATCGAATTCATACGCGTCACGCACAGCATGCCTGACTGCGTGGGGCTGGCCATCACGACACCCGTGGGGATCATTATCCACACGGGCGATTTCAAGATCGATCAGACGCCGATCGACGGTGAGCATTTCGATCTGCACCGATTCGCCGAGCTTGGGTCGCAGGGGGTCCTGGCGCTGTTCGGCGACAGCACGAACATCGATCGGCGCGGGTTCACCGGACCCGAGATCGAGGTGATCGACGCGTTCGAGGAGCTGTTCACGAGCACGCAGGGAAAGCTCGTCGTCGCGCTGTTTTCCTCGAGCATGTACCGCATGCAGGTCCTCGTCGATCTCGCGGCACAGTTCGATCGCAAGGTGGCGTTCGTCGGACGGAGCATCGTGCAGAACGCGGAGATCGCGCAGCGGCTCGGATACTTGCGCGTGCCCGCGGGGATGCAGATCCGCGACGTGGACGTGCAGAATTATGCATCGCAGGATGTGCTCTGCCTGACGACGGGGTCGCAGGGTGAGCCGCAAGCGGCGCTCCCGCGAATCGCGATCGACGACCACCGGTGGGTGAAGCTCGGACCCGATGACACTGTCGTCCTCTCGGCGCGCGCGATCCCCGGGAACGAGAAAAAGATCTCCCGGGTGATGAGCCACATCGCGCGGCGCGGGGCGGATGTCGTCACCGACACGATGAAACATGTCCATGTCTCCGGGCACGGCAGCGCGGAGGAATTGAAGCTGGTGCTCTCGCTCGTGCGGCCACGCTACTTCGTCCCGATCCACGGCGAGTACCGCCAGCTGTCGCAGCATGCACGGGTCGCCAAGCGCGTCATGAGCCGGGGCGATCGCACGTTGCAGGTGCTGCTCGCCGAAAATGGCGACATCATCCAGTTCGACAAGAACGGCGCGCGGATTGCCGGCAAAGCGCCGGCCGGGCGCGTACTGATCGACGTGACGCGCGTCGGCGAGGTTGGCGACGAAGTGCTTCGCGATCGACGGCACCTGGCCGGGGACGGAGTCATCGTGGCGGTGGTGGCAATCAACCGGCAGACCGGCGCACTCGTCGGCGACCCCGAGCTCGTCGCGCGCGGTTTCGTCGTCGGCGAAAGTGATGCCGATTCGCTTTTCAAGGACGCGGCCGATGTGATTGCGGAGTGCATCGACGCCTCCGGTGTCGAGGAGCGCGGCGATCAAGGACTCATGACCGAGAAGCTCCGAGGCGAGCTGCGGAGATTCTTCAAGAAGCGATCGGGGCGGCGCCCACTCGTGCTGCCCGTTCTGATGGAGATCTAAGGCAGTCCGGCTCGAGCCGGACGCTGCCGGCGATCATCGGTAGTGTCCGCCCCAAGGCGGACCGGAGGGGACGTGGCCGAATCGAAGTTGTCGCGGCGGCTCAGCGAGTTTCTCGGCGTGGCGCTTTTTGCGCTGGCGCTGATCTGGCTCATCTCGCTCGTCACGTACGAACCGACCGACCCGGTGTGGTTCTTCACGACCGAGGCGCTGCACCCGCCTGCGAATTTCGTCGGCCGCGTCGGCGCGTTTCTCTCGGAGCTGTCGTTCCAGTTGCTCGGCTACGCCGCGTTTCTGCTGCCCGCGGTCATCGCGTGGACAGGCTGGTACTACTTCTGGTGTCAACCGTTCGAGGCGATCTACACCAAGCTGACCGGCATCACGTTGCTCGTCGGGTGCAGCGGCGCATTCTTCAGCCTCGTGTTCGGCAGCACCGATGTCGCGGGAAAGAACTTCGATGCGGGCGGCTCGCTCGGGGCCTGGCTCGCCGCATGGTTCGCCGACTACCTGAACAGAACCGGCTCCATCATCGTGGTTCTCACGCTGATGGTGTTGTCGATCATCCTCTCGACTCAGTTTTCGTTCGGCCGGATGTTCGCGAGCGCGAGCCAGGGATCGCGTGACCTTTCGGCGCGGAGTGTGGGCTTCATTCGCGGCTGGCTCGACGAGCGGCGCAAGCGGAAGCAGCGCCGCGAGGTCATCGCGAAGCATACGAAGAGGGCGGTCGCGGCTGCCGCCGCCACGACGGCGAAGGACGCCAGGGAGACGAAGGACAGGGATGACGCGGGCCCGCCGCCGATGGTCACCAGTAAGCGGAGGTCGGACCTCGCGCCGTCTCTTCCGCTCCCCGACCCGGACCCCGTGCGCACACCGCGACGCCAGGGGGCGTTCACGCTCCCGCCACTCTCGCTGCTCGATCCGGCAAAGCCAGAACAGAAGATCGACGAACGTGAGCTGATGGATGCCGCCCGGCAACTCGAGGAAAAGTGCCGCGAGTTTGCCGTCGAAGGCCAGGTCGCTCAGATTCATCCGGGCCCGGTGGTCACGACCTTCGAGTTCAAGCCCGACGCAGGCGTCAAGTACAGCAAGATTACGAGCCTGGCGGATGACCTCTGCCTGGCCATGGAGGCTGAATCGGTCCTGATCGATCGCATCCCCGGCAAGTCCACCGTCGGCATCCAAATTCCAAACCCGAACCGCGAAGCGATCTCGCTCCGCGAGCTGCTCGATTCCGACGCCTATCAGCGCTCGGCGTCGAAGCTGACGCTGGCGCTCGGCAAGACGATTCACGGCGAGTCGTATGTGGCCGACCTCGCGGCGATGCCTCACTTGCTTATTGCCGGATCCACGGGCACGGGCAAGTCCGTCGGCCTGAATGCGATGCTCACGAGCATCCTCTACCGCGCGACTCCCGACGATGTGCGGATGATCATGATCGACCCGAAGCGCCTCGAGCTCGGGATGTACGAAGAGATTCCTCACCTGCTGACGCCCGTCGTCGTTGATCCGAAGAAAGCGGCCAATGCGCTGCGCTGGGCGGTCCGCGAGATGGAGGAGCGCTACAAGACGCTCGCGGCGGAGGGGGTTCGCAACATCGAGCAATACAACCGCAACGTCAAGCTCGTGCTGCAGGAGACCGGCAACAAGGATCCGGACGGCCCGAAGGCACTCCCCTTCATCGTGGTGGTGATTGACGAGCTCGCGGATCTGATGATGGTCGCGAGCAACGAGGTTGAGGAATCAATTTGCCGGCTCGCGCAGATGGCGCGCGCGGTCGGCATCCACCTGATCCTGGCGACGCAGCGCCCGTCGGTGGATGTCATCACCGGATTGATCAAGGCCAATCTGCCGGCGCGCATCTCGTTCCGCGTGTCGTCCAAGATCGACTCGCGCACGATTCTCGACACCAACGGCAGCGAACAGCTCCTCGGCAAGGGCGACATGCTCTTTCTCCCGCCCGCCTCTTCTCGATGTATCCGGCTCCACGGTCCGTACATCTCGGAACAGGAGAGCGCCCGCCTGGCCAGTTTCCTGCGCAAGCAGGGCAAGCCGATCTTCGACGAGACCATCACGTCCGAGGACGAGAAGGCGGGGCCGGGCGGCCTCGAATTCGAGAAGGACGAGCTGTACGACGAGGCCGCGCGCCTCGTCGTCAGCGGCGGACAGGTCTCCATCTCCTACCTGCAGCGCAAGCTCCGCATCGGTTTCAGCCGCGCCGCGCGGCTCGTCGACATGATGGAGGCCGAAGGGCTCGTCTCGCCGGGCGCCGGCGGCAAGCCGCGAGAAGTGCTCGTCGACCGCGGCTACTTCGAAGAAGTCGATGCGCAGCTGCGCTAGACGGACCTTTGGCATTGCGGCGCGGACCTTTGAGGTCCTCGTGACGATGGCTGCGGTCTGCCTGGCACTCGCGGCCACGGCAACAGTCTCCGCCCAATCCAACGCGGAAAACCTGTTCAAGGAGGCCCAGTCCCGCGAGACGGCACTGCGCCACGAAATCGACACGCGGAAAGCAGGGTCCGCAGCAACGCCGCTGCTGGAGCGCGCGCGTACGCTGGTCGGCGCATATGACGACATGGCAAAGTTGTTTCCGCGCAGCCCCTTTAGCGACAACGCACTCTGGCAGGGCGCGACACTGGCCGCCGATGCATTCTGGGAGTTTGGACAGGCCGCCGACCGCTTGACCGCGCTGCGGATGTTGAAAGCGCTCACGGCGCGCTACCCTGGCAGCAGCCTGGTGAAACAGGTCGCTGCGCAAAGCGATCGATTGAGTGCCGCGAAGCCGGCCGGTGAACAACAGCCGACGGTGACGCCGGCTGCAACTCCTGCATCAACGGCAACGACGACCCCCGCCGTTGCGATCGCGCCGAGTCCGACACGCCCGGTTGCGACCGCGCCAAATCCGACACGCATGGTTGCGACCGCGCCAAATCCGGCACCCACCGTCGCGACCGCGCCGACACAACCGACGGTGATGCTGACGGCCATCCGCCGGGAAGTCCTTGCCGGCGCGCTTCGCATTACGATCGAGCTCGAAGGCGAGGCCGCGTATCACGACGAACAGATTGATGGTCCGCCACGCGTCTTCATCGATTTGCAGAACGCGCGTCCTGTCGAGGCGTTGAGGGATGCCACTCAGACGTTTCCAGACGATGTCGTGAGGCAGATTCGCGTCGGGCGGCAAGTTGGAACGCGCACGCGCGTCGTGCTCGATTTGACGGGCACCCCTCCGCATACGACGTACGCTCTCTATAGCCCGTACCGGATTGTCATCGATTTCGCACGCGAAGCGTCACCGATGCAGCTGGCGCAGCTGGCAAAACCGATGCGGCCCGAACCATCGGCCCCGCCCCAACCCAATGCCAGCGGCGGTTTCTCGCTCTCACGGCAGCTGGGTCTGGGCGTTGCGCGCGTCGTCATCGATCCCGGTCATGGCGGCCATGACCCTGGCGCCATGAACAACGGGCTGAGCGAGGCCGAGCTCGTACTGGACGTGGCGATGCGATTGGAGAAGCTGCTGCTGAACCAGCCTGGCGTTGAAGTCGTCATGACGCGGCGATCGAATGTTTACGTCCCGCTCGAGGAGCGGACCGCCCTCGCCAACCGTGAGGAGGCCGACTTGTTCCTCTCGATTCACGCGAACGCGAGCGAAGACGATCGCGTCCGCGGAATCGAGACCTACTTCCTGAACTTCGCGCCGAACCCGGCCGCCGAGGTGGTCGCGGCGCGGGAGAATGCCGCGTCAGCACGCACGATGCGGCAGCTTCCCGACATCGTGAAGGCGATCGCGCTTAACAACAAGATCGACGAGTCGCGCGACTTCGCGTCGCTCGTCCAGTCCTCGATGATGGACCGGCTGAAGCGATCCAACAAGGGCGCGAAGGACCTCGGCGTAAAGCAGGCGCCGTTCATGGTGCTCATCGGCGCCACCATGCCCAGCATCCTCGCCGAGGTGTCGTTCCTCACGAACCGTCAGGAGGCGGCGCTGCTTCGCAGCAGCGCCTATCGCCAGCAGATCGCGGCGGCACTGCTCAACGGAGTCATGCGCTACCAGAAGTCGCTCAAGGTGGCCGCGCAAACGTTCGCCTCGCAATAGCTCGCCCTCCTCATCGCGCCAAGGAAAACGGGGCCGTCAGGGAACGTGTCCCTGCCGGTTGCCTCTTAGGTGCGCAAGAGCTGATCCGTCAGAAGCCCGCTGCCGGCTAAATTGCGACGGCTCAGTGGTTAGAAGCAATCTTCAGAGGGATCCACACTACGCAACGGAGGTCGTTTGGGTAGCCGTAATGAGACACATCGCTCACGAATCCGAGATTTTAAAGGACCGGTCGACTTGTGCGGTTGGCCGTGTGCGAGCAGGCGCCCAGCGAGACGGAATTTGCAATCGAGCGCGGCGCGGCTAGAATCTCGCAATGCCACGACTGATTGCTGTCCTCGTCCTTGCCGCGGCGCCGCTCTTTGCCGCAGGCATTGCCGCGCAAGGCGCGCCGGCCGTTCCGCCGAAACCCGTCACCCAATTACCAGCATGGGCGTATCCGCTTCCCAACCCCGCGGACCAGGCTTTCATCCGCAAGGACGACGGAACTCCAATCCGGATGCCGAACAGCAACAGGACGTATACCCTCGCGCAGATCGACGACAACTTCAATCCGCCCGACTGGCATCCCGAAGATCACCCCGCACCGCCCGCCCCGGTGCTCAAAGGCAAGCCGCCCGAGGCACGCGCCTGCGGACTATGCCACCTGCCTATCGGCACGGGCCATCCGGAGTCGAGCTTCATCGCAGGATTGCCGAAGGACTACATGTTCGAGCAGATCGTGGAGTTCCGGAACGGCAACCGTAGGAGCTCCGTGCCCTTGCGCTCGCGGAACATGATCATGCTCGCAAAGCAGTGGACCGATGCCGAGGTGAAGGCGGCGATCGACTATTTCGCGGCGCTGCCGCGCCGGCGGTGGGTCCGTATCGTTGAGTCGGCGACGGTCCCGCAGACGATCCTGCCAGGCCTGATGCGTTTCATGAAACCGGGCGGCGCCACGGAACCGCTCGGCCGCCGCATCATCGAGTTCGCGGAGACCCGCGAGCGGTCCGAGGGTCGTGACACGCGTGCGGGCGCCGGGTTCGTGGCGTACGTGCCCCCCGGAAGCGTGAAGAAAGGTGAAGATCTTGTGAAAACCGGCGGCGCAAGGAGCATCGGGGGCAAGGTCGTCGCCGGCAAGACGATGGCGTGCGGAACGTGCCACGGCCAGGATCTCAAAGGTCTGGCGAACGTGTCGGGAGTCGGGGTACAGGTGCCGGGACTGGTCGGGCTACACCCCGTGTACGTGGTGCGGCAGCTTTATGACATGCAGCACGGCACCCGCGCCGGTGCGACCGTCGCGCTGATGCAGCCCGTCGTCTCGAACCTGACGATCGACGACATGATCAACATTGCCGCGTATACGGCGTCGCTCGATCCGGGCGGTCCTGACCTGCGGCCAAGGCCGACGTCCAGCGCCACAAATTAGGCGCGCGCGGATGTTCTGAACGCGGCGCGGACCTTGACGGCTGCGCGCGATCTATCGCGCGTCGCCGGACGCGAGCTCCCTGCGCAGCCACGCCTTGGCGAGCTTCCAGTCCCGCATCACCGTGTCCGCGGAAACATTCAACGCAGCTGCGGTTTCTTCCACGGTGAGCCCACCAAAGAATCGCAGCTCCACCACCTGACCTTTGCGCCCGTCCACGGCGGACAGGCGGTCGAGCGCGTCGCTCAGCGCCAGCAGCGATTGGTCGGGTGCGTCGATCGCCACGCACTCCTCGTCAAGGGTCACCTTGGCGATTGCGCCGCCGCGCTTCTGTGAGTGCCTCGCGCGCGCGCCGTCGACGAGAATGCGCCGCATGATTCGTGCGGCCATCGCGAGAAAGTGGATCCGGTTCGTCCAATTCATGCGACGCACGTCGACAAGCCGAACGTACGCCTCGCTCACGAGAGCCGTTGCCTGGAGACTCTGGCCGGCCGCTTCGCCTCGCATGCATCGTGCGGCGATTCGGCGCAGCTCGTCATGAACGAGCGGAACGAGTTGCCCGAGTGCGGCTTCGTCGCCGCCGCGCCAGGCCAGCAGCAACGTCGTGACGTCAGCTGGGTTGTCTGAAATACCTCGATTCTACGCGCTTTTGAGCACCCTGCCAGTTTCCACCCGCGCTTTCCGCCTCTCCATTCGAGGAGGGCTGGCGCGTGGAAAACCTACATCAAAGAGCGCTTACGGCAGGCTTGATCGTTCTCATGGCCTTCACGGCTCAGAGCCGCGCCTCCGCACGAGAGTCGCAAGACCCCGAACGAGTCTCCGTGCTTGTTCGCGTCGACAACATGGCGAACGTTCCCGCGGATATCGTGCGCGTGGCAGAAGGGCGCGCGGCGGAAGTGTTTGGCGGAATTGCGGTCCGGCTGGAATGGATAGACGGCCAGACCGCCAACCGTGACATGGTAATCGCGCCGTATACCGTCGTCCTCGTCTCGGGCGGTGTCGTGCCGGGCAAAGCGGCCAAGAAAGGCGTTGTTGACACGGTAGTGGGAGAGGCCGCCGCGGCGGCCCACCGCGCCTACGTCTTCTACGACCGCATCGTGGCCTTGGGGGCGATATCTCGTCCCAACCTCGCCTCGACTCTCGGCGACGTGATCGCGCACGAACTGGGACATTTGATGCTGCCTGTGAACAGTCACTCTTCAAGCGGCATCATGCGCCCGGGGCTGGATCTCAGACCAGGATGGGTTGGCACCTTCGATGAGCGACAGGCGCGGCT
>DAIRVG010000003.1:78586-80292 GCA_036802945.1 Vicinamibacterales bacterium | reverse complement strand
CGGCCCCGACTTCCCTACTGCCCTGGATTCTCGAGAGTGATCTGCCGCACCCACAGGCCACGAGCCACTTCGCTGCCGCCACGCAAGGGGGTCGTGAACTGTTCGGCGAGCAGCCCGCGTCCTGGAACGGCGGTTGCGGCAGTGATTCCGCCGATCCCGCGCAGGATCCCTACGGCTTCGGTCGGCATCCGCGCGCTGAGCACCGGCGCGTTGAGCACCGGGCGAGCGAGCGATGCGAACATGCGGTCGAACGCGCCGAGAGGCTCGGGCGTTACGAAAATCAGGAAATGTTCCCGCCCGCCGGCGCTCGTCACCTGCCAGTACAACGGCTGTTTGCTGCTGCCACCAGGCAGCCGGACCGACCTTCCGGCGGGCAGCGGGTTGGCCGGTTGTTGATTCGGGAGTGGGAAGAGCAAGTACGACTCGCCTTGATCGTCTTCGTCAACAACGTACACGTAGGTCGGCCGCGAGGTCTGCACGTGGAGCGCAAGACGATCGCCGGGCGCGACCCGCCCGCCGGCCGGCAACGGCACCTCGGTGTTGCCGGTTGCCCGGTAAAGCGACGCGTCGACGGTGTACTCACCATCTGCCGACGCGGCCGGCGCGACGGCTGCCGCATCGGGCTGTACTGCTGCAGGAGTCAGCGCGCTGACGTTGGGTGTCGACGGCGCGCTCGTGCGATTGACCGTCCAGATCACCAGTAGCGCGGCCAGGACGACTCCCGCCACCGCAGAAGCGACCACGAAGGGGCTGCGCCGACTCCAATCGCGATCGCGACGAGGGTCATCGTCGATGAGCTGTGAAGGCGTCCCGATGAACCGCGCCAGCTCCTGTTCGAACGCGCCGATCGTTCGGAAGCGGTGCATGGGGTCGATAGCCAACGCCTGCTCCACGATCGCGACGAAGGCATCCGACAGGTCCGGACGAACATCGCGGAGATGGTGTCGATCGCCACGAGCATGAGCCTCGCGAACGTCATCGGACGTCTTGCCGTCGACTGGAAACGCGCCGGTCACGAGGTGATACAACAGCACGCCGAGGCTGTAGATGTCCGTGGCCTTGCTGCGCGATACGCCCGCGAACACCTCTGGCGGAAGGTAGAGAGGCGTCCCGGCAAAGTCGTTGACGTAGACGACCGTCGTTGTCTCGTTGGTCGAGACGAGGTCCTTCCCGGTCCCGAAATCCATCAAGACCGTCCGGCCGCCCTGCTCGCGCATCACGTTCTGCGCCTTGAGGTCTCCGTGCAACAGACCCGCGCGATGGACGGCCGCAAGGGCGCGGCATACATCCAGACCAATCAGCGCGGTCTCGGGCGCGCCGAGCGGACCCTGCGACTTGAGCCCATCGGCGAGCGTACGGCCTTTCACGAATTCCATCCAGATGCCGACCTGGCCGTCGATGTAGTCGGCGCCATACACGGAGACGACGTTCGGGTGACGAACGCGGGCGAGCCGCCGCGCTTCTCCAAGCACCTTCGCCTCGTCCAGCAGTACGCCAGACGGTGGGCGGAGGAGCTTCACGGCGACTTCGCAATCGAGCTTCGTGTCGCGCGCGCGATAGACCGTTGCGAAGGAGCCGGCCCCGATTGGTTCGAGGAGCAGGAAATGACCCCACCGCTCGCTTGACGCGACCGGCGGTGATTGCGGCGCGCTGTCGCGGTGAAACTGCGCGATGGCCTCAATCAAGCGGAGATCGTCGACGACGCC
>DAIRVG010000003.1:42285-78486 GCA_036802945.1 Vicinamibacterales bacterium | reverse complement strand
CTCAGGCGCTGCAGTGCCGCCTCGTATCGTTCGAGCGCTTCGCTGCCAATTGCCTCTTCAATCGGAGAGGGACCGAGGTCAGGGCGGTTGGACTCGAGGACGTCAGTCGGCCTGCGCTGCGCCCATCGCAATTGATCGCGGACACGATTGAGCAGCGCCTGACGAAGGTACGCCTGAAATGCGCCATCGTGGCGCGGCTCGAAGGAACCGAGACGCTGCACCACGTGCGCGAGCGTGTCCTGAACCAGGTCGTGGGTGTCGAGCGCGCCGCGGGCCCAGGATGGCAGCCGGCCATGCGCCCACTTCTGAAGACGGGGGAGATAGCGAGCACAAAGGGCGTTCAAGGCCTCGGTGTCCCCAGTCCGCGCCCGGGCGAGCAGGTCCACCGATGCGGCCGCGCTGGCTGAGCCGCCAGTCTTGTGTGGAGCAGACGAGCCGGACGCCGGAGGGTCGGCCATAAGAGAACCTGCCCCGAATGATAGGGTTGCGGTACCGATCATACTTGAAGTCCCTTCCTGTGAGTGAGGCAGTCGGTAGCCGCCGGCGTGAAGTCCGGAGGCGCTATCTATAACGTCGGGCGCCGGCGCTTCTAACACCCGCCGAGGCGGGCGGCCTGTTCGGAACGTCTGCTCACGGCGCTATTTGAGTGCATGGGGTCAGCGTGAGCCGGAAAGATGTTTCGCTTTGAACGGGCCGACCTGGACGACATGTTTAGCCGCAGACGACCCCGAAGCCGGGTCCCGTTCGGCAGTAGTGTTGCCACGCCCACTGCGACATCACGAGGAGAGCGCGGTTAACGCCAGTCGCCCGCGGCTACGAAACCTGCCCAGTAGAAGGGGTGGGTGCTCTGTCCCTTGGCGCGCCGCTCGCGAATGAAGCTCATACTCGCTTCACGAACGGACTCAGCTGTGCCAAGCCCGTCGACAAGGCGCGCCCTGTAGAGTCCCTCCATCCAGATTCGAGTGGCTTGGTCCTCCACCCCCCACAAACTCATAACTACCGTTCGAACGCCGGCGACCTGAAACGACCGCCGGAGGCCGAACACTCCCTCACCGGCGCGAATCTCTCCTAGCCCTGTGTCGCAGGCGGAGAGAACCGCCCATTCGACTCCGCTTAGATCGAGGGCTGCTACCTCTTCGGCCGTGAGAATTCCGTCGTCGTCTTCCGCGCGCGCCGTCGATCTCCGGTTGGCGCCTGCCAATGCAAGACCTGAAAGAAGCAGAGGATTGTCAATGGTGGAGCGCTTTCTGGCGCGATTCGACGCAAGGGTGCCCGAAGAGACCAATCCTCCTGCACCTCGAAGCCCCATGCCACCCGCGTCGCACTCGTCGTCGATGACGAAGGCATGGGTTGCGAGATGGATGATCCGTCGACCCGGTCCCAACGTCTTGAAGGCGGTCTCGGTCGCCTCTCCACCAGACAGCAGCAAATCACGCGTTGTCGAGGCTGTCTGGTCCGTTGCCTGCCGCCAAAGGTCGGCGACCGCTTGCGCCTCGCGTAAAGACGCCGGGAGGTCTCGAAACCGGACCGCCTGAAACGGTCTGCACGTAGAGAAGGGGGTTCCACGTATCAACGACGGTGAGATGCCCGGAGTCGCGCTATCACGCCGCAGTCGGCCCATCGATGAGACGTCAGAAAACGCAGCCCCGCCGAACGCTAGTAGGCCCGTGCCGGTTGTCTCGGCGTCGATCGAAAGGGTGACAAGGTCTCGTTCGGCGGACAGATAGTGAATGAGTGGACCTTGCTCAAGCAGGTAGCTCGTCGCGCCGATTGGCAGCGCTGCGAATGGCACCAGGTTGAGGTCACCGTCTGGAACGATGAAGACTCGAGAAATGCCCGTGAGTGGCGCGGTCAATGGCTCCCAAACCAGACGCCGAAGACTGGCGCCCAGTGCCCGAAATGAAGGTGCGCCCGGCTCCGCCTGGCGTACTCCGACGTCGGCCAGCATCGATTCCCGCCAACGTTTGACGGTTCGGTCGACGATCGCAGCGGAGCCCAAGGGGATGATTGTCGGTTCGACCTGATCCGGCTGCACCACAAACGCCAGGTATGACGGTACGACGGTCGGTCCCACTCGAGCCGGCGCATCAGCCAATCCTGCGACTTCGCGAGTGGCCCGGGGAGCTCGAACGATGCGCGAGTAGCGAACGAACGAAATCAAGGCGGTCCGTGGCGGCAGGGCCCGGCGCACCTCCTCCAGGCCAGTAGCCCGTCGGTTCAGTTCAGACCGGAACTCCGCGCTTTCGGTGGCGAGCGCCCGCTCTGCCTCGTCACGCTGTCGAGATGCCTCCTCGAGCATTCGGGCCGTGACGGGATCGATTCTCCCTTCCATGCTACGAAGCATCAGGTTCGCGAAGCGCTGACGCGTGGCCGTAAGGAGAGCCAGCGAACTCGCCACACCGGGATGGGCGATTGAAGGTCTTCGCGCCGCGAGTTCGTCGAGTACAAGGCTACGGGACCGGATCATGGCGTCGAGAGCCAGAGAGGGAAGTGGTGCGGCGTGCTCTGCCGCTATGGACAAAGCAACGCTGAGGCCTTCGGGCCTGTTCGCCGCGTATGCGAGGGCGAGCCGCTCTGGAAGATATCGCACTGTTGAGCGCATGTGGTCACGACCGGAAGCTTCCGCCGTGAGGGAGCCCGCGAGTGCGGCCTCTGCCCCGCCCGCCGCCCAATCCGAGCGGGCCAGGGCGGCTCGCGCTTGAGCCGTCAGCGGGTGGACGGGCCCGAAGAATCGTTCGCGCGCCTTCAGCGCCTCCGCTAGGCTGCTCTGCCCACCGGCGTAGGTGCCTCGTTGCGTGAGCAGTTCGCCTCTCAACATGAGGGCTCTGGCCAACTGATCGGGATCACCGCCGTCGCCAACCCTGTCATAGATGTCCTTGGCTCGAGCGAGATACTGGAGCGCCAGTGGACGATTGCCGGAGTCAGCGGTGACCCGGGCCAGATTGGTCAACGTCCACGCCACATTGGGATGCCCTGGATTGATCCGGCGACGGATGGCCAGAGCGCGCTCGTACAGGATCCGGGCGCTGTTGAGCTGCCCCCGGGCAGCTACCACCTCGGCAAGGGCGTCTAGTCCTTGCGCGACATACGGATGGTCAGGTCTCGCTCGGGACCAGACTGCAATCGAATGACGATTGAGCCGTTCTGCCTCAGGAAGATCACCCATCAGGACCGCCAGTGAGGCCAGATTCGACGTCACCGTCGCGGTGTTCGCGTGCGTCTCTCCGAGGCACGCTCTGCAACTCTTGAGCACCGCCTCATACTGGGCATGCGCCTCAATGAATCGGCCGTCGTACATCAGCGAGCTTGCGGCGTAATCCATCAAGCCCATCCGTTCTGGATCGCACGGGGCCAAACGCGCTTCTGCGATGCGCATTCCGTCGGCGAGATAATCGATCGATTCCTGGCGATTGCCCATTGCTGCGGCCGCGAGGGCGAGTCTTCGATCGAGGGCCGCTACGAGGGGATGATCGGGTCCCAGAAGCTCCGTGGCGACTCGAACGCCTTTAAGCCACGCGGCGTGAGCACCTGCAACGGCACCCTCAAGCATGAGGAGATCGCCGCTCAACTCGATGCTGGTAGTCGGCTCTATTCCGTTCGAACCGTCGATCCCTCGCAGCGCACGGGAGCGCTCGTGCGCGTGCCGCGCAGTCTCATAGTTCCCGGCGTAGCGATCTAACCACGCCGAAAGCTCGAGGCTGCTTGCGAGTGCGAGAGGGTCGATACTCTGGCGTCGTTCGCGGACAGCGATCGCCTGGTCCAGATGTGATCTGGCCGCCGAGTACCGTTCCATCCGCATCTCAACCCGTGCCAGTCGTTCCAGGCTGTCAGCTTCGGCTTCGTCACCAGATGGCAGCAGCCTCCGCCGCAGCGCAAGACCAGCCTCGTGCAAGGGCAGAGCCTTCTGAAACTCGCCACGTTGGAAGTAAACGTCTCCAAGATTGTGCAGAGCCCGCGACATGGCCAGGTCGGGCGGGGGCAGACGACGACGGGCCTCGACCGCCTCCTCGGCCATCGCGAGCGTGACCGGGGAGGCCGCATCACCTCCGATTGTCGCCATTTCTACCAACAGGTCGCGTGCGTCCGCAAGGTCTCCGACGCGCTCGGGAAGCTCGCGTTGGATGCTCTCGTATGCCCCCCGAGCGATGCGTTCGGCCTCTCGATACTGACCGCGTGACCTCGCAGCGTCCGCTTGAGATCGAGCCACCGTCAACTGAGAGCCGTCTTGCGCGAGCAGACGTACCGTCAGAAGCACAACCAGCGCCGCGACCGGGGTCCGCCGCTTGGGGGCAGTATCAAGCATCGCGTGGTTAGGCTCTAAGACGGATCCTCACCGAAGTCAAACGCCTTTGTAAAATCGATGGTCTTTGCGAAGTCCATCAGCTTCGCAAAGTCGAAGCCTTTGGTGAAATCGAACCCCTTCGTGAAATCAAAACCCTTGGTGAAATCGAACCCCTTCGTGAAATCAAAACCCTTGGTGAAATCGTGGCCGTCAGGGCTGAAATCGAGGCCTTCTGAGAGCTCCGCTTCCTGGCCAACGACGCCGCTGAAGGCCGCGGCATTCGACATCTCAGCCAACTTCAGGAAGTTAACCTGCTTCCCGTCTTTGAGGCTGGTGAACAAATCCGTCTCCCAGTCGCCGGCCTGACGCAACGCAACCCTACCCCATCCAGTTTCCTTAAAGAGTTTGAAATCCGTATAGCGTTCTCGGTGGCGCGCCACGACCGGCGCGACGAACGAACCGCCAGCGCTCGGCGGACCGATTGCATCAAGCGGACTGGGAAAGTAGAACACACTGAGGCCGCCAAAGGGCGAGTTTTCGAAGTCCGGCGTCACCAACTCACGGTTGGAAAGAACCTTCTGGAGACTCTCCGCAGCAGCGCTAAGACCGGCGCGCTCGTCTCCACGGAAATCGGCGAGGCGGCTGCAGAGAGAGCGAAGCTCCACAAGCGCGGAGTCTCCGATCGCCGATCTCTCGAACGCTTTTTGAATGTGTTGGTTCCGGCTCAACTGCTGCGAAGACGTTCCTTCCTTCGACTCAATGGCTTCAACAAGATCGTCTATCGGTTTTTTGATCGCTTCAGAGAGAGATTTCGCATCGACGAGCGAGAAGGGGACCACGTCCTTCCCTCGGCGATGACGCGCGATCTCGTAAAAAGAACGAAGTTCGTCAAGAACTCCGTCTGCAACGACTTTGACGTACTTTTCGTCCGTTGTTTGCTTAGAGGTCGTCGCCAGTCTCCTGAACAGTCTAAGGTAGGGCCACCCGAGTCGGGGAACACGAGCTTGCGACGCGATTATGTAACGCGCCGCGTCTTTGAACTCAAAGACGGTCTCCAACATTCCCATGAAGCACTCTTTAAAAAGCACAATGTCGATTGTCGGGCTGCGCGCAGGCCCCTCGGCTTTTTTTAGCCCCTCGGCTTTTTCTGACCAGGCGTCTTTCTTAGCTTCCCCGAGGCAGCCGGGCCCGGACGCCGTCTGCAGCGCTTCGGCGAACCGCCGCAGTGACCCACCCGTCGACGTCGGCGCCAGGTCCAACGTTGGACTGGCGGTGGTGTTCAGCGTTGATTCTCTTACCCCGCCTGTGATGATTTGCTGAAACGAGTCTTTTACCGCGCCCTCGATGAGTCGCTGCAACTGAAACGCCGGCTTACGTGAAGAAGCCGCATAGTCGCCGCAAATGGCAACCGGCCCTGAGCTGTGGCCCCAGAAGATGAAGAGGTAGTGTCTCGCAGGACACTTCTCAGCAATGAATTGCATGAAGTCTTCGAGCACCTTGGGGTCCGCCATATCCTTTTCTGAAATTGAAAACCCCTTCACACAAACCTCGGGCCCATCGTTTACGACGTGGAAGCGCAGTAGTCCATCCACCGCGTACATGTCGAGCTGAACGGCGACGTGGATGTCCCTTGCCAAGGGATGTTTATCGTCCCCCGATTCAGTCATGGCGCCAGCCGCGTGAACGATCTGCGTCAACTCTCGAACGGCAACCTGGTCGAGATCGCTGCTGCCACTTCGCCCATCGGCGGCCATGTAGATCGCCACCGTCCATTCCTTGATCTGCTGGTCGACCGACCCCGGCTGTTCTGACCAATATTTGGATCCACTCATGACCATCACCTCCGAAAGCTTTGCGAACTGAGGTTCTGTCCCCAAGGAAGGAGTGGCGCAGGAGAAGCACGACAAGAACAACGGACGCAGCGCCACTGTGAATAACGCCGGGAGGCGGCAATCCTAACACCGACCGGCGGTGCATGAGCCGAAACTGACCCGCGCCTGTCCCTGCCGCGCGGCACCTCACCGACCAATACTGCCTGGCCGCGGTGAGAGCGTCGTGTAATCCGGGGCGGAGAGCTCGAGGCCGTAATCCCGAAGAGCGACTGCAGAAGCCCCTCGGCCTGGCGGAGGGGCAGGAAAGAGGAGGAGACGGAGTGTCAGCGCGGTTTCAATGGGCGACGTCGGATACTTCCGCTGCCCTCGCGAGTGCCGACACCCAAAGGCTCCCAGGGTTCTATCGCCTACGGTGACACCCACAGGGTGATTTCGCCGCGTCCGACGAGTGCAAGATCGTAGGAGGCCCAGTTCGCGACGCGGTACTTGGTCTTACGCGTGGGAAGGCTCTCGAAGGCAGCCCTTCAGTGTGGTCGCGGCGCACAGGAGATCGAGCGAATCCCAGTCTCTGGACGTCTCAGCCGCAGGATTCGTGCACCAACGCCCCAACAACGACTGAGATCAGTCGTACCGCGGCGCGCGTGCCCGCTGACCACGAGCAACAGTTCGAGTTACGTCCGCAACTTCGCGTGGCCGGGATCGGTGGGTCCGGCCGAAGCGTCGCGGGACCGCTTGATCATCACGAGAACGATGCCGATCACGAGACCAGCCACGATCGCGGCGATCATGATCGCGCCGACGAAGCCGACGGCGCCGAGCACCACGTCGCCCATCGTGATTTCCCGCGTAATCGGCGGCTGACGGACGGTCTCGATGATGATGGGGTCGGGTTGCTGCAACAGCAGGGAGAGCACGGTTATTTCAGATTACTCCAGGACTCGACGCTGAGCGCGAGTTCCGCCAGCGTACGCACGCCGACGCCCGTTGCGCCCTTCGGCTGATACGGTTTCGCATCCTCTGCCCACGCGGTACCGGCGATGTCCATGTGCACCCACGGCAGCTCGCCCGCAAACTCCTTGATGAAGAGCGCGGCGCTGATCGCGCCACCCGCGCGGCCGCCGGTGTTGGTAAAGTCCGCAATCTCGCTCTTCAACAGATCCTTGTAGTCGTCAAACACGGGCATCGGCCACGAGCGGTCGCCCGCGCGTTCGCTGGCGCGCCGCACGTGCTCGACCCAGGGGTCCGGCCTTCCAAACAACCCGCTCGTCGTTTTGCCTAGCGCGACAACACACGCGCCTGTGAGAGTGGCCATGTCGACAAGGTGCGTCGCCCCAAGCTTTCGCACGTACCATAGCCCGTCGCCGAGAATCAGCCGGCCTTCGGCGTCGGTATTGAGCACTTCGACGGTCTTTCCTTCCGCGCTGGTCAGGATGTCACCCGGCTTCATCGCATGGCCGCCCGGCATGTTCTCGGTCGCGGGAATCACGCCGATGCAGCGTACCGGCGCGTTGAGGCGCGACATCGCGGCCATGGCACAGAGGACTGCCGCCCCGCCCGACATGTCGTCCTTCATCTTGTCCATGTTTTCTGCCGGCTTGATCGAGATGCCGCCGGTGTCGAATGTGATCCCTTTGCCGACAAGGCCAAGCACGACGCCCTTCACCGCATTCTTTGGCTCGTGGCGCAGCACGACGACGCGCGGCGGCTGATGGCTGCCGCGCGCGACGCCAAGCAGCAGTCCCATTCCGAGCCTGGCGATCTCCGTCTCGTCGAGAATCTCGACGCCGAGACCGGCCTCCTTCCCCATCTTCTCGGCCCGGTCGGCGAATTCCCTCGGCGTCAGCACGTTGCCCGGCTCGTTCGACAGCTCGCGCGCGAGATTGGTGCACTCGCCGAGCACGCGACCCCTCTCGAGCGCCTGTGCCGCTTCGTCCCCCGTGCCCGGCATCCTCAGCTCGACGCGCTCAAGCCAGCCGCATGGGGGCTCGGCCGTCTTGTACGACATGCCCTCGTAGTTGGCGATGATGGCGCCTTCAGCGAGCGCCTGGACGGCTTGGCCGACAGTCAGCGCCTCAGCCGCGCGCGAGACGATCGCCATGCTCGCCAAATGCCGTTGGCGGGCGGCAAGGCCGCCGATAACGGCAATCCGGCGCAGGCGTTCCGCCGTGAAATCCTTCGAGCGGCCCGCCCCGACGAACAGCGCGCGCCGCGTCTTCCACGAATCACCGTCCAGCATAGTAAAGAGCTGCTCGAAGACTTTTCCGGTGAACTCGCCCCGGATGCGGGCCGCCCCATACTCCCCCCCGGAGGCGCGGGCGAGGTCCACTTCGTCAGACAGTTCGTCGTCTTCAAATACCGGGATGAGGAGGAGGTCGACGGCGACGTCGCGCGTCGCTTTGGCCGTAACTGTCACAGCCGGCGTCTTGTGCACCGTATGCATCGAGTCGAAGTCTCCGATCAGTCCTTGTGACGCGAGGGCGACCGCCTTAGAATCGAGAGCGACAGCCCGGGAGACCTATCATGACTGACCAACGTCGCGCGCTTTGGACGCTCGCTGCGATCGCTGTTGTGCTGATGGCCTCTAGCCATCCATCGGCACAGCGCGACGCCGCGGACAAGAAACCAAGCTTATCACTCAAGGCGACGCCGCCCGCCGGCTTCGCCCCGCTGCGCGTGCACCTCGTGGTCGACGTGAAAGGCGGCTCGAACGACTACGCGGATTTCTATTGCCCGACGGTACATTGGGATTGGGACGACGGGACGATCTCAGAAACGTCCGAGGACTGCAACCCGTACGAAGCGGGCAAGAGCACCATCCGCCGCCGGTTCAGCGCAGACCACACGTTCAGGCTCTCCGGCGATTACCGTCTGACGTTCCGGCTGAAGCAGAAGGACAAGGTCATCTCGTCTGCAACGACCACCCTTACCGTGCGTGCCGGAGCTAACGAGGGCTTCCAAGAGTAGGTAAGATAGCCGCATCTTGCCGACCGATAATCCCGCGTCCGTCGATCAGGTGATGGCGGAGCTGCAGGGACGCGTGCGTGAGCGCGTGCGCGCCGATCTCGTGCGCCACGGCGCCTCCAGCGCGCTCGAGGATCCCGTGTTCTTCGCCGAAATCGATTCGATGCTGCGCGCCGCGATCGATCGCAGCCAGCCCGCCGCCCTCCTGCTCCCGGAGCTCCTTGGCGATCCTTCCACGTGGCGCCTCGATACGGCCATCAGGTACCAGTCACATCGCGGCGCAGCCGCAGGACCGATCGTCTTCGTGAAGAAGCGCCTGTTGATGCCTGTGCTTCGCTGGTTCTACGAATTCAGCCGCGACAACTTCGAGCGCCAGCGGCGCGTGAACCAGGTGCTGTTTGCGTGCGTGCAGGAGCTGGCGATCGAGACCACGCGGCTGCGGAACGAAGTGCGCGAGCTCTCCCAGCACGCGTCGACAGGCTCGGAACGCCGCGAGCCTCTCGAGCGCACGTGAAGCTCGCGTTCGTCGTTCAGCGCTACGGCGCCGGCATTGCGGGCGGCTCCGAGATGCACTGCCGTCAGCTTGCTGAACGTCTCGCCTTCCGTCACGACATCACCGTCCTCACGACCTGCGCGCGCGACTACGTCACGTGGGCAAACGCATATCCCCCTGGTGTATCGACCGAGGATGGCGTGCGCGTGGAGCGTTTTCCCGTGGCACGGACGCGCGACCTCAAAGCCTTCGCCGATCTCAGCGACGAAGTCTTTGACGACCTTGGCTCGTCTCCGGAACGGGAACAGGCGTGGTTCCAGGCGAACGGCCCCGACGCGCCCGCGCTGCTCGAGCATCTGCGCGTGCACGGCACCGAGTACGACATCGTCGTCTTCTGGGCCTTCCGCTACGCGCCCAGCTACTTCGGGCTGCCACTGGTGGCCGACCGCGCCGTGCTGGTGCCGACAGCTGAAGAAGATCCCGCGATCGATCTTGATGTCCTGCAGGAGTTTTTCGACTTACCGGCTGGATACCTGTTCCTCACGCCCGAAGAAGAAACGCTGGTCGCCACCAGGGCCGGGCGGCGGCTGCAGCCGTCGCGGGTGATCGGGATGGGGCTGGACCCGGAGCGCGAGCCGCGGCCGGATCGATCGGCGCTCGAACGTCTCGGTATCCCGCCGGACTACGTGCTGTACCTGGGACGTGTCGATCGCAACAAGGGCTGCGCGACACTTCTCGAATATTTTCAGGAGTACGCCGACGCCGGCGGGCAGACGACGCTCGTTCTGGCGGGACCGTCCACGTTGATCGTGCCGCTGCACCGACGGATTCATGCGCTCGGGTACGTCGAAGACGATCTACGCCGGGCACTGCTCGCGTACGCGCGCGCGCTTATTGTCCCCTCACCCTACGAAAGCCTGAGCATTGTCCTGCTGGAGGCATGGAACTATCGCGTGCCGGCGCTGGTGAATGCTCAGTGCCGCGTCCTTCAGGGGCAGGTGAGGCGCGCCAACGGCGGGCTGTTCTACCGATCGTCGCGCGAGTTCCAGGAAGCGATGTCGTGGCTGCTCTCCAACGAGGAAGGACGGCGTGCGCTTGGAGAACAGGGGCTGGCGTACATCGAGCGCGAATATCGATGGCCGACTGTGATCGAGCGAGTCGAGAGCCTGCTGGCCGAGGTCGCGCGGGTCAAGCCTGAGCGTCGGTAACGCTCAGTTCAACAGGCGCGAGCTTCTCCTCTTGAAGCGTGTAAGCGCGAATTTCCATTCCGCTGCGAGCGCTCCCGAATCCGACAATCACGAAGACGAAGTCGCGAAACGCCTGCGCCGCATCGGTCTCGGACGGCTCCGGTTCGCCGCGCGGATGCGAATGGTACGCGCCAAGCACCGCGAACGTATCGGCCTGTTCCGCCGATATCCTCCGACAGCGCTTGATCTGCGCGAAGTAGTCGACCGGTGAGATTTCGTAGCGCCGCGTCGGGTCCGACGCGCCGTTGCTTGCGGGCACTGCCTCAAGGATGTGCGGACCGGCGCCCTTGTCCGACGACTTGTCCGACGAAGCGCCGCGCGCGAAGTCGGAAGCTCGCAGAGCGGAGTCGGAAGGCGCCTCGCCGGGTCTGCCGATCAGCAGTCCGCAACACTCATTCGGCGCATCGCGGCGCGCGTGGGCGACGATGGCGGTCAGCGCTTCCCGGTCGATCCGGACGTCAGGCAACCTCAATGACCATCGCGATGCCCATGCCGCCGCCGATACAGAGGGATGCGACACCCTTCCCGCCGCCGCGCGCGCGCAGTGCGTAGATCAGCGTTGTCAGCACTCGCGCCCCGCTCGCACCGATCGGGTGGCCAAGCGAGATTGCGCCGCCGCGTGTGTTGACCTTGCCGGCGCTCAGCCCCAGCTCGCGCATGACGGCAACCGCCTGGACGGCGAATGCCTCGTTCAGCTCGAACAGATCGATCTGCGAGGCCTTCAGCTTCGCGCGCTCAAGCGCCTTCTGAACGGCGGGCACAGGGCCCATCCCCATGATCGCCGGATCGACGCCGATCGAGGCAAACGACAGGATCGTTGCAAGCGGCGTGCGCCCGAGCTTTCGTGCGCGCTCGGAGGTGGCCACGACGACGGCTGCGGCGCCATCGTTGATGCCGGACGCGTTGCCAGCCGTCACCGAGCCATCCTTCTTGAAGGCCGGCTTCAATCCGGCGAGTGTGTCCGCGGTCGTTCCTGCGCGTGGATACTCGTCGGTGTCAAACGTGATGGGATCGCCCTTCCTCTGCGGGATCTCCACGGCCACGATTTCCTCGCGGAACAACCCGCTTCTGATCGCCGCGTCGGCGCGTCGCTGACTTTCGGCCGCGTAGGCATCCTGATCTTCGCGGCTCACGTTAAAGCGGCTGGCAATGTTCTCCGCGGTGATGCCCATGTGGCATCCCCCCATCGCGCACGTCAGTCCCTCCGCGATCAACGTGTCGTACGCCTCGCCGTGCCCCATGCGATAGCCCCAGCGCGCACCTTTCAGCAGGTACGGAGCGTTGGTCATCGACTCCGTGCCGCCGGCAACGACCATGTCGGTGTACCCGACGCGCGTCGCCTCGACAGCGTGCACGACCGACTGAAGGCCTGAGCCGCAGACGCGATTGACGGTTTCGGCCGGGACTTCCTGTGGCACGCCGGCCTTGATCGCGGCCTGCCGCGCCACATTCATACCAGCCCCGGCCTGCAGCACGCAGCCCATGATGACGTCGCCGAGATCGGCGGCCTTCACGTCCGCGCGACGAATGGCTTCACGGATAACGACGGCGCCGAGGTCGACGGAGGAGAGATCCTTGAGGGCGCCGCCGAAAGAGCCGATCGGCGTACGGCAGGCGCTGAGAATAACCGCGGGTTCGTAATCGGGCATGTGTACCTGTCGGGCGCGGGTTTACGCCGCGCCAGAACGATCAGAATCGAGCCGGCTCGCCTTCGACGTGCAGCGTGGCGCCGGTCGCTTTCTTCACCGCGTCGAGCGTCGTGTCCGACGCGATCTCGCGAAGCACGAGCCCTTTCGGCGTCACGTCGATCACCGCAAGCTCGGTGACGATCATGTGGACCACTTTCGTACCGGTGAGCGGAAGGGCACAGCTTTTCAGGATCTTATGGCCGCCCTCTTTCGTCGTGTGCTCCATCGCCACGATGACGCGTTTGGCGCCCGCGACGAGATCCATCGCACCGCCCATCCCCTTCATCATCTTTCCGGGAACGGTCCAGTTCGCGAGGTTGCCTTCTTCGTCGACTTCGAGCGCGCCAAGCACCGTCATATCGATGTGACCGCCGCGTACCATGGCGAACGACTCGGCGCTGCTGAAGTACGACGTGCCGGGCAGCTCGGTGACGATCTCCTTGCCCGCGTTGACGATATCGGGGTCGATCTCCGATTCGAGCGGGTACTGACCGACGCCAAGCATCCCATTCTCGGAGTGCAGCGTGATGTCGACCCCCGCCGGGACATGGTTCGCGACCATGGTCGGCATCCCGATGCCCAGGTTGACGTAGTCGCCATCGCGCAGCTCACGCGCGATGCGCCTGACAATTCGTTCGCGCTTATCCATCGCTCTTTTCAGACGGCCTGCAACTGGCGTACGGTTCGCCGCTCGATGCGTTTCTCATAGCCAGCGCCCTGGAACAGATGCGCCACGTAGATGCCCGGGGTGACGACGGCGTCCGGATCGATGGCGCCCGGCTCAACGAGGTGCTCGACCTCCGCCAATGTGACCCTGGCGGCGGTTGCCATGACCGGGTTGAAGTTGCGCGCCGTCTTCCGGTACACGAGGTTGCCGCGCGTATCGCCCTTGAAGGCCTTGACGAATGCGAAATCAGCGTGCAGCGGCAGCTCGAGGACATAGTTGCGGCCGTCGATCACGCGCGTCTCCTTCCCTTCCGCGACAATGGTGCCGTATCCGGTCGGAGTGAAGAAGCCGCCGATGCCGGCGCCGCCCGCGCGGATGCGCTCGGCCAGCGTCCCCTGAGGAACCAGCGTGTATTCGATCTCCCCCGCGATCGCCTGCCGCTCGAATTCCTTGTTTTCGCCGACGTAGCTCGCGAACACTTTCCGCACCTGCTTCGACTTGACCAGCATGCCAACGCCGTAGTCGTCCACGCCCGGGTTGTTGCTGATGATCGTGAGGTCGCGGGTGCCGCGCGCGTGCAGCGCCTTGATCAGGTTTTCCGGCAGCCCGCAGAGGCCGAAGCCGCCGCACATGATCGTTGCCCCGTCGGGAATCAACGCCACCGCTTCGGCGGCGCTCTTCAGTACTTTGTTCATTGAACACGATTATGGATCACGGGTAAAACCCATTTGGGATTTCTCAGGTTCCTTCAACAGCTCCGAGCGCCATTTCGCCGCCGCGGTGAAGATGGCCTCGATCGCTTCGCCGCGCTGCAGGTCCGCTCGCATCTGCGTGAGGCGTTGAATCAGGCAGTCGAGCGCGTCGCCGATGGCGTCTGCGTTCGTGACACAGATATCGCGCCAGACATCCGCGGGGCTCGAGGCAAGGCGCGTCGTGTCGACGAGGCCGCGTCCCGCCATCCGAAGTCCGTCGTTGCCCGCCGCGCTTCCAACCGCATCCATCAGCGCGCTCGCCGTGAGCTGCGGGAGATGGCTCAGGAACGCCATCAGGCGGTCGTGTTCTTCGGCGCTGACAATCAACGGCCGCGCACCGAGACCGCCAACCAACCGTGATAGCCGTTCGACCGCGGTCGACGACCCGTCGCCATCCGGGGTGAAAATCCACGGTCGGCCCGCGAACAGATCGGGCCTCGCGAACGCGAAACCGCCGCGCTCGCCGCCACCAAGCGGATGGCCGCCGACGAACGTTGTCGAAGGAGGCAGATCGCGGGCCGCCTTGACGATATCGCGCTTCGTGCCGCCAACGTCGGTGACGATGATCTGACGCCCCACGGCGTCATTCTGCCGAGCAAGCTGCTGCAGAAGCGTGATGTTCTGCTTGACCGGCGCCGCGAGGATTACGAGCGACACCTGGGGCAGCGCGGCAACACTATCGACCGCGCGGTCGATCGCGCCGCTGCCAAGGGCGTGCGCCACGACCGCCGCCGTATCAACGCCAACGACCCTGGACGACGGCCATCGCTCGCGGACACCGAGGGCGATCGATCCGCCGATCAGGCCGAGACCGACTATGGCGATGGAACTGAACGGGGGATCGGAGGGACTGGACATCATCAAAGCCCAAATCCCAAATCCCAAATCCCAAATCCCGACGATCTGCGAGACAAGCCACGGAGGTATGGAGTCACGGAGCGTGTCAAGATACTCTCCGTGTTCTCCGTGACTCGGTGGCCTGTCTCAGCGAGTGATGTCGCGATTCGGTCATTGGGACTTGGGATTTGGGATTTGGGATTTGGGATTTGGGATTTCCTACCTAGCCCACCCGCGGCGACCAACCGGCTCGAGGCAGATGCTGCGGCCGATCGCTGGCGCAATGATGCGCAGCTCCGCCATGAGGCGGTCGAACTGCGGCGGATGCATCGACTGCGCGCCGTCGCTGAGCGCGCGATCGGGATCGTTGTGCACCTCGATGATGAGGCCGTCCGCTCCTGCGGCCACCGCCGCGCGCGCCATCGGCGCCACCATGTCGCGCCGTCCCGCGCCGTGACTCGGGTCTGCCACGATCGGCAAGTGACTGAGCTTCTTCACCACCGGAATTGCGGAAATATCGAACGTGTTGCGCGTTGCCGTCTCGAAGGTCCGGATGCCGCGCTCGCACAGGATGACGTCGTTGTTGCCGCCGGCCAGGATGTATTCCGCCGAGAGCAGCCACTCCTCGATCGTGGCCGAGATGCCGCGCTTGACCATCACGGGCTTCTGCGCGTGACCGAGCTCGCGCAGCAGCGTGTAGTTCTGCATGTTCCGCGCGCCGACCTGAAAGATGTCGCAGTACTTCGCGATCAGCTCGATCTGGCTGATGTCCATCACCTCGGAGATGAGCTTCAGGTTGTGCGTGTCGGCGGCATTACGCAGCATCTTCAGGCCTTCTTCGCCGAGCCCCTGGAAGCTGTAGGGCGAGCTGCGCGGTTTGAAGGCGCCGCCGCGAAGGATCTTGGCCCCCGCGCGCTTGACCGCCGCGGCGCTGGCGTGCACCTGTTCCTCGGTTTCGGCCGAGCACGGGCCCGCCATGACGATCACCTCGTCGCCGCCGACCCGGACATCATCGATGGAGACGACCGTGTCCTCCGGCTTGAACGTGCGGCTGGCGCGCTTGTACGGTTCGCTGATCCGCAGCACCTCGTGGACACCGTCGAGGATCCCGATCAGCTCGGGATCGATCTTGTGCGCGCCGACGACGCCGAGGACGGTGCGCGTAACGCCGGACGAACGGTGCACGTCCATGCCCAGTTCGATCAGGCGCGAAATAACGGAATCAATCTGCGCCTCTGAGGCGCGTTCGCTCATTACGACGACCATGTCATTACTCTCCGCTTGAAGGCCCGAAGTCTTCATTGGTGGAACCAGATTCACGTTCGGCACGCCGCGCTTCGTCGATGATCCGCTCGAAGATTCTGACCACCGCCTCTGAGGTCAGTGGCCCCGCCAGATCCTGCGCGGACTGCTTGACCTTCGCGAGCACCTTGGCCTCGCGATCAGGCTGGTAGACCGGCATACCCAGCTCGTGTTTCAGCTTGCCGACTTCGACGGCACACGCGACGCGCACGTTCAGAAGGCGCACGAGCTGGTTATCGATCACGTCGATGCGCTCGCGCAATTCGTCGATGCTCAGGACTTCAGCCACCGGACATACTCCTCTACCCGTGCATTGAGATCGTCAGACGCGCCCTCGCGCGCGATCACGTCGACGAGCGCGCTGCCGACCACCGCCGCGTCGGCCCACTGTCCGACCTCGCGCACGTGATCCGGCTTCGAGATGCCGAACCCAAGTGCGACCGGCAGGTCGCTCACCTTGCGGATACGCTCCACCATGGCCTGCGCGCCTTCGGCCAGCGCGTCACGCACGCCGGTCACCCCGAGGCGCGAGATCGCGTACAGGAAGCCACTTCCAAGCGCCGCGGCCCTGCGCAGCCGCTCGTCGGTCGTCGTGGGACTGAGAAGGAGGATTGTATCAATCCCACGCGCGCCGAGCATGGTCCTGAAGTCATGCGCCTCCTCGATGGGAAGGTCCAGCATCAGCACGCCGTCGACGCCCGCGTCGCGTGCGAGGTCGGCAAACCGCTCCGCGCCGAGCCGCAGAATCGGGTTGGCATAGCTGAAAAGGACGACCGGTGCCTCGATCTCGGCGCGGATCGAGCCGACCAGATCCAGCACGCGGGCGAGCGTCGTACCCGATGCCAGCGCTCGTTCGGTCGCCCGTTGAATCACCGGACCGTCAGCGAGTGGATCGGAAAAGGGCACACCCACCTCGAGCACGTCGGCGCCGCCGCGATCGAGCGCACGGAGCACGCCGGCAGTTCGATCGAGATCTGGATCGCCTGCCGTCACGTATGTGACGAGCCCCGGCGTCTTCCCTTCGCGCAGCCGCGCAAAAGTGCCCTGCAGACGACTCATTTCATCGCCTCGATGACGCTTTGCACATCCTTGTCGCCGCGACCCGACAGGTTCACGAGCACGATTGAGCCGGGCTTCAGCGTCGGCGCGAGCTGCACGGTGTACGCGATCGCGTGCGACGACTCGAGCGCGGGCAGGATCCCTTCGAGCCGCGCGAGGACTTTGAATCCTTCGAGCGCTTCAGCGTCCGACATATGGGCATATTCCGTTCTGCCAAGATCACGCAGCCACGCGTGCTCGGGACCGACCGCGGCGTAGTCCAGCCCGGCGGAGATCGAGTGGGTCAGCTCAATGTTTCCCGCCTCGTCCTGGAGCACGAACGTGCGAGTCCCTTGCAGGACGCCCGTGCTGCCGCCGGCAAACCTGGCGGCGTGGCGCCCCGGTGCGATTTTCTCGCCTCCGGCTTCGACACCGATGAGCCGGACGCTCGGGTCGTCGATGAATCCGTCGAAGATGCCGATCGCGTTGGAGCCGCCGCCGACGCATGCAACCACGACGTCGGGCAGCCGGCCTGCCTGGTCGAGAATCTGCCCGCGTGCTTCCCGGCCGATCACCGATTGGAACTCGCGCACCATCAGTGGGTACGGGTGTGGCCCGAGGGCCGAGCCGAGGAGGTAATACGTGTCTGTGACATTGGCGACCCAGTCGCGCATCGCCTCGTTAATGGCGTCCTTCAGCGTACGGCTGCCCGCATCGACACCGTGGACGGTGGCGCCAAGCAGCTGCATCCGCACAACGTTGAGCGCCTGTCGGCGCATGTCCTCGGTGCCCATGTAGACGCGGCACTCGAGGCCAAGCAGCGCGCACGCGGTTGCCGTCGCAACGCCGTGCTGGCCGGCCCCGGTTTCGGCGACGACTCGTCGCTTCCCCATCCGTTTGGCGAGCAGCGCCTGCCCCATCGCGTTGTTGATCTTGTGCGCCCCGGTATGCGTGAGGTCTTCGCGCTTCAGAAAAATGCGCACGCCGGCGTTGGTACGTTCGGACCCGGCAAGATTCCGCGTCTCGTAGAGCGGCGTCGGCCGACCGACGTAGTGCTTCAGCAGACCATCGAGCTCATCACAAAACCCCTTGTCCTGCCGCGCGGCGAAATACCCGGCCGTCAGCTCCTCGATCGGCGCGACGAGCGTTTCGGGCACAAACCGCCCGCCGTACACCCCGAAGTATCCGCGCGCGTCCGGATCGCGCCGCCCGAAAATCGTCTTGTCGCTCCCGGTGGATGCCACGGCTTCCTTTGCGATTGCTTCCTTTGACACGGTTTCCTTCACTTCCCCCTAACCCCTAACCCCTAATCCCTAACCCCTAATCCCTATTGGTCTCCATCTCGAATGCGCTTCGCGCATTCGAGATGAAGCGTGCGACCTTGTCGAAATCCTTCAAGCCGGGTGACGATTCCACGCCCGACGACACATCCACGCCGTACGGCTGGACCGCGTGGATCGCGGTCGAGACAGTTTCGGGCGTCAATCCGCCCGCGAGCACGAGGCGTCGGCGCCTGGCCACGCCGGCCGCCACCATCCAGTCGACGGGCACGCCGGTCCCGCCGCGGCGCACAGGATCGATGGTGTCGATGAGCAATACGGTCTGCTCGGACCACGCGCTACACGCGTCCTCGACATCGTCTGCGTCGACCGCGCGAATCAAGGGCCATTCGAGCGCATCGGCGTAGGCGGGCGGTTCGTCACCATGCAGCTGCACGGTGGTGATGCCGGTCTTCGCCACCAGGGCGCGGATTCCTTCGATCGGCTCGTTCACGAAGACGCCGACCGTCGTGATGCCCGAGGGCAGCTCCGCGACAATTTCGGCGGCCCGCTCGGGACTGACGGCACGCGAGCTCCGCGGCCAGAAGATGAAGCCGAGCGCGGTCGCGCCCTGTTCGACGGCGTGCAGCGCATCGGTCAACCGCGTGATGCCGCAGATTTTGACAAACATGCTCACGCTTCCGCCGCGGACCTGAAGGTCCGCGCCGCAGGTGAAGAGATGAGCTCACGAACGGCCCGTGCGGGATCCGGGTCGGTCATGAACCGTTCGCCGATCAGAAACGCGCGATAACCCGCGGCCGCCAGGCGATCGAGCTCATTGCGGGACTTCAGCCCGCTTTCGCTCACGGCGACGACACCGTGCGGCATTTGCACCGCCAGCCGGTCCGAGGCCGTGATGTCCACGGCCAGTGTCCGCAGGTTCCTGTTGTTCACGCCGATGACGCGCGCGCCGCCGTCGATGGCGCGGGCCAGCTCCATCTCGTCATGCACTTCGACGAGCGTCGCGAGCCCCAGTTGCCACGCCCTGGTCTGAAGCGCCACCAGGTCCGCCTGTTCCAACGCCGCCACGATCAGCAGCACGGCGTCGGCGCCATTCGCCCGCGCTTCGAACAGTTGGTACTCGTCGACGATGAAGTCTTTGCGGAGGAGCGGCAGCGCGACACGCTCCCGAACAGCCGCGAGATGCTCGAGGGCGCCATCGAAAAAGGTCGGCTCGGTGAGCACCGAGATGGCGACGGCGCCGCCGTGCTCGTACTGCGTTGCGAGCGCCACTGGATCGTAGTCGATAGCAAGCACGCCCTTCGACGGCGAACGCCGCTTGCACTCCGCGATCACGTTGATGCGATCTGCAGCCGCGAGAGCTTGTTCGAATCGCGATCCTCCGGGCGACGCGGACGCGCCACGGAGCTCGAGGAGACCGAGCGACTCCCGGTCCCGGCGCGTCTCGATAACCCTGTGAGTGGCCGCCACAATGGTGCGGAGCAGGTCGGGCGTGCCGCTCATACTGCCGCCTCCATGTGCGAGCTTTCGATCATCTTCTGCAGGCGCTGACCGGCCGCGCCCGAATCGACCGCGGCCGCGGCCGCCGCGATCCCTTCGCGGATCGTCATGACCCGTCCGGCCACGAACAACGCGACGCCAGCGTTGAGAAGCACGATGTCTCGGCGCGCACCACGCGTGCCGGCCAGGACGTCTCGAATGATCGCGGCGTTGTCCGCGGCGTCACCACCTTTGAGCTCGACGGGGGCGGCCTTGGCCAGACCGAAATCCGCCGGGTGGACGTAGAAGGTGTTGACCGCACCGCCACGGCACTCGGAGACCTTCGTATAGCCGGTCGTGGAGATCTCGTCGATGCCGTCGGCGCCGTGCACGACCCAGGCTCGCGTGGATCCGAGCATCAGCAGCGCGCGCGCCAGCAGCTCGGTCAGCTCGGAACGCGGCACTCCGACGATCTGCCGAGTGGCGCCCGCCGGATTCGTCAGCGGACCAAGCAGATTGAACGCGGTGCGGATACCAAGCTCTCGCCTGGTCTGGGCGGCGTGTTTCATCGACGGGTGAAACGTGGGCGCAAAAAAGAACGCGATTCCGGTGTCACGCAGGGTGCGCTCCACTGTCGATGGCGACGCCGAGATATGGACGCCAAGCGCCTCGAACACATCGGCCGACCCGCAGCGGCTCGACACCGATCGGTTGCCGTGCTTGGCTACTGTCACTCCGCACGCCGCCACAACGATGGCGGCCGCGGAGGAAATGTTGAACGTTCCAGACCTGTCCCCACCGGTACCGCACGTGTCGAATACATCGCCGACCGGTGCGTTCAACTTCACGGCGTGCTCGCGCATCGCCCGCGCAAAGCCGACGATCTCCGAAGGCCGCTCGCCCTTCATCACGAGCCCGGCCAGCAGAGCGGCCAGCGACGCGGGCGCCGCACGGCCTTCCATGACCTCGCGCATCGCCCCGGTCGCCTCCTCGGCGGTCAGGTCCTCGTGGCGCACGACCTTTTCGAGCAGCTCGGTGAACATTTTCGCGGTCCCTAGAGTTCCAGGAAATTCCTGAGAAGGCGCCGACCCTCGTCCGTGAGAACCGATTCGGGATGAAATTGGACGCCGTGTACCGGGTACGTGCGGTGGCGGACGGCCATGATCGTGTCGTCATCCTTCGTCCGCGCCGCCACTTCGAGCTCCTGCGGCACACTGTCGCTGGCAATCACGAGCGAGTGATAGCGTCCCGCCAAAAACGGCGCGCCGATGCCGGTAAACACACCCTTACCGTCGTGCACGACCGTCGAGGTCTTTCCGTGCATCGGAGCCTGCGCGCGGCAGACAATCCCGCCATACACAACGCCAATCGCCTGGTGACCGAGACAGACGCCAAGAATCGGCGTGGTCGGCCCGAACCGTCGGATCACGTCAACCGAGACGCCGGCGTTTTCGGGCCGGCCCGGACCCGGCGAGATGACGATCCGGTCCGGAGCCATGCCACTGATCTCGTCGATCGTCACTTCGTTGTTGCGGCGCACGCGGATCGTCGCGCCCAGCTCACCGAGATACTGCACGAGGTTGTAAGTAAACGAATCGTAGTTGTCGATGACAAGGACCATCACAGGCCCTCCTGCGCAAGCTCAAGAGCCCTGATGACCGCCCGTGCCTTGTCGCGCGTTTCCTCATACTCGGCTGCCGGATTCGAGTCGGCGACGATACCAGCGCCCGCCTGCACATACGCCTGTCCGTGTTCGATCAGCACGGTGCGGATCGTGATGCAGAAATCCAGGTTGCCGGCGAAGTCGAGATATCCCACCGCGCCGGCATAGACGCCTCGCCGACGATTCTCGAGCTCCGCGATGATCTCCATCGCGCGTACTTTGGGTGCGCCGGAGACGGTGCCTGCCGGGAAACAGGCCACCAGCGCATCCAGCCGATCGTATTCGTCCGCCAGTTTCCCTTCGACAATCGACACCAGGTGCATCACGTGCGAGTACCGCTCGAGGGTCATGTATGTCGGCACCTTCACCGTGCCGTACGCCGAGACGCGCCCGATGTCGTTGCGGCCCAGGTCGACGAGCATGACGTGCTCGGCGCGCTCTTTTTCGTTGCGCTTCAACTCCTCCGCAAGCCGCAGGTCCTCTTCTTCCGTCCTGCCGCGCGGCCGCGTCCCGGCGATTGGATGCGTTTCGATCCGCCGCCCTTCGACGCGAACGAGCATTTCTGGAGACGACCCGACGATCGACCGATCGCCCATGCGGATGAAATACATGTACGGCGACGGATTGACATGGCGCAGTGCCCGGTAGACGGTGAACGGGTCCGCACCGAGCGTCGTTTCGAACCGTTGCGACAGCACGACCTGGTAGATGTCGCCGGCGGCGATGTATTCCTTCGCGGTCCGGACCATCTGCTCGAACTGACTCTGGGAGACGTTCGACGTGACCGTGATCGGCGTCTTGTCCGGGCAGTGCGGCTTCGACAGCGGGCGATCAAGCTCGCGTTCGACGAATTCGATTTTCGCGCAGGCGAACTGGTACAACGACTCAAGGTCCTCATCCCCAGTGATCCGTGCGTTCGCGATGATGAGGATCCGGTGCCTCACGTGGTCGAACGCCAGCACCGTATCGAAGAGCATGAACCCGCCCTCGTCCTGCTCCTCCGACGCCGCCTGCAGCGTGACAGGCTCGAACCAGGCGGCAGCGTCGTATCCGAGGTACCCCACGGCGCCGCCGGTGAAGCGAGGCAGCCCGGGAACGAACGGCGAGTGAAAGCTCGCCATCAGCTCACGCAGCGTCGCGACAAAAGGTTTATCGGACTCTGATGTCTCGCCCGCGCGGTCGATGATCGTCTTGCCCGCGCGCGAGCGCAGGATCAGGAACGGATCTTTCCCGAGGAATGAGTAGCGCCCGACGTGCTCGCCGCCTTCAACCGATTCAAGAAGGAACGCGTAATCGGAATGCTCTGCGATCTTCAGAAACGCCGAGACCGGTGTCAGCAGGTCCGCGACCATCTCCTTGCAGACCGGCACGAATGTTCCGCGCTGTGCCAGTTCCTTGAATTCCTCGAATGTCGTAATACGCATCTAGCAAATCCCCATACAGGCACGGGCCACAGCTTGCCCGACGAAGCGGGGGCGAAGTCGGGAGTCACCAAGACACGGAGTCCTAAACATGAGAAATCTCCGTACCTCCGTGTCTCCGTGGCTCGTTGAAGCGGGTGTCGCGCCCCATCCGTTTCTGAACAGCCGCCTTCATGACTCCTGGCTGGGGCCGTTGCCCCGTCCACCATTCGAACTGCCTCTCGGCCTGCGCGATGAGCATCGGCAGTCCGTCAAGCGTGAGGCGCCCCGCCTCGCGAGCCTCGCGCAGCAGAGGCGTCTCGCGATCGCCGTACGTCAGGTCGTACACGAGTGTGCCGTTGAACGGCCCACCTGGGAGCGGCGTTTCGGCTCGCGCCTCCGGCCCTCCGAGCGGCGTGCAGTTGACCAGCAGATCCCAGGAGCCGGCAGCGGGCGGCCACGATCCGGCTTCCGCATTGCCGGATGCGGCAACTTCGAGGGCCTGCTCCCGGCGCCGTGCGTGCACCGTGACGCGCGCGCCTTGCGACACGAGCGCGACTGCCACCGCCCGGGCCGCACCGCCGGCGCCAATCACCGCCGCGCGCGCGCCGCGAAGGGACCGCGGATACAACACCTCGAGCGGATCGAGGAACCCGTGCACATCGGTGTTCGTCGCCTCCCAAGACTCCCGACCCCTTCCCACTCGCCGCAATGTGTTTGCCGCGCCGACCGCGCGAGCGAGGTCGTCGGCGTGCTGCGCGGCTTCGAGCGCGTCGAGCTTGAATGGAATTGTGACACTCGCCCCGCTCAAGTCGAGCGCATCGGCAAACGTGCGAAAGTCGTCGAAGTCGGCGGCACGTAGTGGAACGTAAACCGCATCGAGGTGGGCGGCTTCAAAAGCCGCGTTGTGCATCACAGGCGACATTGAATGCGTCACGTTGTTGCCGACGACGCCATAGAGCGCGGTTTCGGGACCGACCGCGCGAAACCGGAACTCGTCAATCATGCGAGCAGCGGGAACCTGCCCGGGCGCCACAGCATCGCCGGCATACGTCCAGCGCGATCCGAAGCGCGCAGCCAGCAGCCGCGATGGAACGCCCGCGTCTCCCATCGCAATCACCACGGCGTCTCCCGTGCGGGCGATGTCGAGAAGCGGCAACGCGTCACTGAGGCGTGTCGCCGTCACCGCGATCTTGATCAACGATGCGCCGGTCTGCCGCATCGCGGCGGCGCGGCCCGTCAGATCCGCCGGCACGCCTCCAAAATCGTGCGAGGACAGGACCACGCGCGCCGGATCCTTGCCCACCAGCTCGGTGAATCCGGCACGCCATTCGACGTCGACATACTCCGCGCCGGCGTCGAGCGCTTCCATCAGGAGTGCCTGACGCCGCTCCTCGCTGCCCTCGAACCGACCGCCTTCCCACGTCGGACGACACGTCGCGATGACCGGGAGTCGGCGACCGCTGAGCGCACCTCGCACATCCACGTCCACGACGCCATCCAGACGGAGCTCCACCAGGTCGACGTCCCTCGCGGCTTCACGCGCGGCAATCAACCCGGCCATCGTCCGGCCGGTCACGGTCTGAACGAGCAGCGAATGACTCATGACTTCAAAAACAGCCCTAAAAACAAAAACGCCCCTTCAACCGGGTGGCTGAAGAGGCGCTGGTTCTTGCTGAAATCCTGTTGCGTTTATGAGACGCCGGACGTCGCCCCCTCAGTTACAGTTCCGTACCACCACCAATAGCTGGCGTAGGTGGACACGAAGGGGCTAAAAAATCGCGGCATGTCTCGAAATCGGTTCACGGACAGTACCCCACGCGGTCCTCGGTGTCAACATCTGACGCCCTACACGATAGTGCTTCAGTCTCAATTTCTGGATGGTCTTCGGGTGCGATACTCGGCGCATGACGAAACGGAAACCAGCCACTAAGCGCAAGCCGCGACGCGATGAAAATCAATCGGCGTTCGATGCAGTGCAGCGCATCAACGAAAGACCGCCAGTAAAACCACCGTCGCGTGACGACGACTAAAAGCACGTGTCAGGCTTAGCTAAAGAGGAGCGAGCGATGGCGAAGTTGCGAGGCCCGCGTGGTGAACGGGGTATTCCAGGGCCGCCAGGGCCGCCAGGGCCGTCAGGACCTGTAGGGCAAACAGGATCGACTGGTGCGACTGGCGCCACCGGTGCGACTGGCCTGACCGGCGCTACAGGTAATCGTGGGGCGGTCGGTGAGACAGGTCCAACGGGAGCGGGCGTGGGCCCCGACCGCACACAAATCCTCGCCCTCATTGAGGGACAAATCGAGAATATCTATCACGAGCTAGAGATCCAGCTGAAACGGATGGCGCAGATCCAGATGCAACTCGATGAAGTGCGCGCCCAGATCCGGAACCTAAAGGGCGGTTTGGAACAAACCGCCGTTTCCAGCCGATAACCTAAGACGATGGCCGATGTCCCATACACAGGATTGGTATGCCCAACCTGCCGGCAACCCGTCGCAATGGTCGAAAATCGCCTGCCTAAAACAGTCGTGTTCCACTGCCCGGCATGCGGGAAGCGCTGGTCCACTAGCGAACCTGATGTCAGAAGGCAGTAAGGACATTTTCAAACTGAAGCACTACCGCCCTACACCCTTGCAGTTTCATGGGTTTACCCGTATCTTCAAGATGAGACAACTATGAAAACCCGCACCCTGGCTGTCCTTGTCGCCCTCTTGCTCTTCGTTGGCGTCCGCGTTCCGGCAGCCACCACAACATTTCCTGTCGATGAGCTCAAGGCGGGCATGGTCGGCATCGGCCGCACTGTCTTCCAAGGCGATCGGCTGGAGGAATTCAAGGTTCATATCCTCGGCGTGCTGCGCAACGTCGTCGGCACGCGCCGCAATCTGATTCTGGCGAAGCTCGAAGGTGGACCGCTCGCCGACACAGGCGTGATCGCGGGGATGAGCGGGAGCCCCGTCTATATCGATGGCCGGCTCGTCGGTGCGGTCTCGTACTCGCTCGGCCAGTTCTCCAAGGAACCGATTGCCGGCATCACGCCGTTCGACGAAATGATCCAGGACGCGTCGGTTCCGGCAGCACGGCGACAGGCTGCGCACGTTGATCTGCAGATGCCGCTGACCGCGGAAGGCATGCGCGCATCGCTGCGTCAGGCGTTCTCGTGGGTGCGGCCGTTCGCGGAAACGCCAGGGGATGTGCAGGTGTTCGGCCCCGGGGTTGATGCCGGCATCGGGACGATGCTGCGACCCATCGCAACCCCGTTGACGATCGGCGGCTTCGATGCGTCCGTGATCGATCCGCTGGCCTCTGCATTCCGCGAGCAGGGCTTCCTGCCGATGATGGCAGGCGCCGGCCAGGATGTCGCGGCGAGTTCTCAGCAGCCGCTGCGCGCGGGCGATCCGATCGGTGTGGCGCTTGTCACTGGCGATCTTCAATTCGGCGCAACGGGGACGGTGACGGAGGTTGACGGCAACCGCGTGTACGCGTTCGGTCATCCCTTCTACGGTCTCGGGCCGACGCAATTCCCGATGACGCGTGCCTACGTGCACACGATCCTCCCCAGCCTCTTCAGCTCGTCGAAGCTCGCGAGCACGGGTGAAATCATCGGCACGGTGCAGCAGGATCGAGCGACGGCGATTGCCGGGACGCTTGGGCCGGGTCCCGCGCTCATCCCGATCAAGCTGAAGCTCACGTCGGATCGCGGCACGACCAAGACGTTCAACATGTCGATTGTCAACGACCAGCTGTTCACGCCGCTGCTCGCCTACGTGTCGATTCTGAACACGCTCTCCTCGTACGAGCGCCAGAACGGCGCGGCGAGCTACATCGTTCGCGGCAGCGCCTCGGTCAAGAAGTACGGCACGGTCGACTTCGAAGACCTCTTTACCGGAGACCAGCCATCGATCGGCGCCGCGACCTATGTTGTCGGCCCGATCAATTTCCTGCTCCGCAATGCGTTCGAAGATGTCGCCATCGAGGGGCTGAACCTCGAGATCGAGGCGAGCGAACAGTCGAAGTCCGCGACGCTGGAGCGCGTCTGGATCGACGGAAACCGTCCGAAGCCGGGATCGATGGTGACGCTGAAGGCGCTGATGCGGACCTATCGCGGCGAGGAGATTACGCGGTCGGTGCCAGTGGAGATTCCCGCGAACGCGCGCGGCAGCGTGTCGATCATGGTGACCGACGGAAGCCGCCTGTCGCAGATGGAAGCGCGTGACCTGCAACTGCAGCCGCTGCAGACGCGCGACCTGCCGCAGATGATTCGAGTGCTCAACCAGGCGCGCAAAAACAACCGCCTCTACGTGAGGCTGGTGAGCCCCGACGCCGGTGCCGTGGTCAAAGGCGAGGCGCTCTCGTCGCTGCCCCCATCGGTGCTCGCGGTGATGGAATCGGATCGCAACGGCGGGAGCTTCAAGCCGCTGGGCGCTGCCCTGCTCGGCCAGTGGGAGATCGCGACTGACCATGCGGTCAGCGGATCGCGCACGCTGACGCTTTCGCTCGACAACTGAAATCGCCCGACCACCGTCTGCTGTCTGCCGTCTACCGTTATGAAACACGGTTATCCGAGACCGGTCGATGGTAGGCCTTGGACGGTAGACTGAGAACACGTTCCTATATGTCCAACAGAATCGCTCGCGTCGCATTTGCGCTCGCGGCCGTCTGCGCCGGCGTGTCGCTGGTGTACGCGGCTGCTCCCACGTTCTGGCAGGTTTCCAACGAAGCGGAATTCGCCAAGGGCGATGTCGAAAACCTCTCGATCGACAGTTACGGGCGCCTGACGCTCGGGCCTGCGGCGACGTCCATCTACGATGCGAGCGCGCCTTTCCTCTGGTCGATGGTCAGCGCTAACGACGGCTCGATGTACGTCGGCAGCGGCAACGAAGGCCAGCTGTACCGCATAGACCCGACCGGCAAAGGATCGGTGTTCTTCGATGCCGAAGAGCTCGAGGTGCACGCGCTGGCCCTCGCGCCCGGCGGTGGCGTGTATGCGGCCACCTCGCCAGACGGCAAGATCTACAAGCTCGACGCGATGGGCCGCTCCACGGTGCTGTTCGATCCGCCTGACAAGTACATCTGGGGCCTCGCACTCGACAAGAGCGGCAGCGTATTCGCCGCCACGGGCGACAAGGGCGTCGTCTACAAGATCACGCCTGACGGCAAAGGCTCGGTCTTCTACCAGACCAAGACGACACACGCGATCTCGCTTGCGTTCGAGAGCGACGGGCATCTGCTCGTCGGCACCGAGTCGCCGGGACGCCTGTTCCGTCTCGATGCGACCGGCAAACCGTTCGTGCTGCTCGATTCGCCTTATAACGAGATTCACACGCTGCGGCTGGATCCGAAGGGTGTGATCTACGCGGCGGCGGTCAGCGGTGCCACCGGCGGCGGGGCCATCCCTGGCCCGTCCAACCCAGACCCCCCGACGCCGACAGCAACGGCAACCGTGTCGGTGTCGACGGAAATCACCGCCATTGCCGTTGTCGATACGCCCGCCCCCGGCGGCGGGGCGAGTTCGGGAGCGGACAGGGTGAGCACAGGACCATCCGCGGGCGGCGTCTACCGCATCAGCCCCGACGGCGCGTGGGATCTGATCTGGAGTTCGCGTGAAGACTCGCCCTACGACATCGCGTTCGAGGCTGACGGCGCGATCCTCATCGGCACCGGCAACAAAGGAAAGATCTATCGCCTCGCCGGCGATCCGCTCCAGCCGACGCTGCTGACCCGTTCGACTGCGCAGCAGGTGACGACACTGCTGAGCGACAGCTCCGGGCGCGTCGCGTTTACGACATCGAATCCAGGAAAGGTGTTCCGGCTGTCGCCCACGCGGTCGGAGCGCGGGACGTATACGTCCGACGTGCGGGATGCGCAGACGATTGCCACGTGGGGCGCCATCCGCTGGCAGGCGCAGGTCCCGGCTGGAACACGGCTCGATGTGTCGACCCGTTCAGGGAATACCCGAACTCCTGATGAAACGTGGAGCGACTGGACGCCGGCGTATCCCACACAGGAAGGCAGTCCGATTACGAGCCCACGCGCGCGCTACCTCCAGTGGCGGGCAGCGCTCACAGGCAGCCGTACCGACGCGCCACTGCTGACATCGGTCACCGCCGCGTATCTGCCGCGGAACATCCGGCCCGAGGTGACCTCGATCACCATCAACCCGCCGGGAACCGTGTATCAGCGCCCCTTCCCGACCGGCGATCCTGAGATCGCGGGGTTCGATGGCGACGTCCCCGATCGCCGCAACACCCCCCCACCCAATTCGACCGGGCCGAACATCGGACGCCGGACCTATCAGAAGGGTCTGCTGACGTTTGTCTGGCGCGCGCAGGACGACAATCGCGACGATCTGATGTACGACGTGTCCTATCGGCGCGAAGGCGAGACAACGTGGAAGCCGCTGAAGCGCGCCCTCACGGACGAAATCGTCGTGTGGGACACCTCGTCGGTGCCGAATGGACGCTATGTGATCCGTGTCGTCGCGTCCGATGCGCCGTCGAACGCGCCGTCGACGGCACTGACCGGCGCGCTCGAGAGCACCGCATTCGACATCGACAACACACCGCCTGTCATCACGGTGACCGGCGTCACGCGCCAGAGCGGCCGGATGACGATCGCGTTCGAGGTGCGGGACGACAATTCTGCGGTGCAGAAAGCCGAGTACTCACTCGACGGCGACCGCTGGCAGACAATCTATCCGAAGGACGGCATCCCCGACTCGCGGCTGGAGCAGTTCGAGCTGGTGCTGGATGGAGAGCTCGGGACACACGGCGTGATCATCCGCGCCACCGATGCGCTCAACAACATCGCGAGCGCACGCGGCGACGTTGCGCCGCAGCCGTTGCCGGCGTCAAGCCGTCGGTGAAGGTACGATCGGTAGAGAGGTAGACGGCGCGTCCGCGCCAGGCTTGGGGACCTCGGCTGCGGGGGCGGCAGGCGCGAGACGCACGGGGAGGGGCCGCAGTTCGACCTTGGCCGCCTGGGCGGGGGCCGTAACCGTAGTTCGCGCAAGCACCCACACCATATTCACGGCGACTGGCGCCCCGTCGGTTCCCTGCGCCGGGGCAAATCGCGACTGTTTTACCGCGTTCAACAGCGAGCTGACATCATCAGTCTGCACGGCTGCATCGTGTCGCCGGACGCTGGCACGCTCGGACAGCAGCACCTCGTAGTTCGCCACACGCCCTTCACGCGTGACCACCGCAGCAAGGGCGAAGACCGCTTCATCACCAGGGATCGAATCGAGCGCCGCGCCGTTGAGGGCGCGCGGCGGCGCCGTCATGCCGCCATCGAGGCGCATCGGGTTCTGATCCGACCCGGGGTTGGCAAGCATTTCGATCATTCCGGCCAACGAGTCCGGGCGTTCGTCACTGGTGACCGACAACACGGCGGACGCGACGCAGAGACACGCGACCAGCGCCATCGACGCACCGACGGCCGGCCAGAAGAACCGCATGTCGACGCACATGTCGCGGAGCTGCGACCGGAGCGACTGCTCGCGCTCGGTCCGGATGCGTGTCAGGACCTCTGACTGCACCGACGCGAGATTGTCGTCAGCGGCGTCGGCCGCCCGGATGGCGCAGGACGTCACGCGCAGCGACGCGCCGATGATCTGCATGTCTTCGACACGCGCCGCGCAGACCTGGCACCAGCGGAGGTGCGATTCAACCGCGACCTGCTCGGCCACGTGCAGCTCACCGTCGACGAAGGCCTGCAGCAGCTCCTGCGCGGCGTGACAGCCCAGATAGGGAATCATGACCGCGTCCCCAGGAGCTCTTCGCGCAGCGCCTGGCGTGCGCGCGTGAGCCGCGACTTGACCGTGCCCACTGCGACATTCAACGTGAACGCGATCTCCTCGTAGCGGAGCCCGTCGATCTCGCGCAGCACCAGCGCCGTCCGCTGATCGAACGGCAACTGCTCCATTGCCGCCCAGATCCGCGCGGCAGTTTCCTTGCTCGCCAGGAGCCGATCCGGCAGGACTTCATGCGTGGCTTCGAGATCGCCGCAATGCTTCAGATGGTCGTCGAGCGAGACGAGGTCGGCTCGCCGACGCCGCCGCCACCAGCGCTGCCGGTTGTGGACCTGGTTCACGACAATGCGATAAATCCAGGTACGGAGGGCTGACTGTCCGCGGAAACGGGAGAGCGTGCGGAAGACCCGAAGGAATACTTCCTGAGACACGTCGAGCGCTTCATCGCGGTCGCCGAGCAGGTGCAGCGCGAGATTGAAGACCGTCCGCTGATGCGCGGCAACGAGGTCTGAACACGCGGCATCGTCACCGGCTACGCAGCGCTCGATGAGCGCGGCTTCGCGGCTGTCTACATCCGACCAGCTGATGGCGCCGGCGTTCTTCACAAAGGCTCCGGATAGTGGGTTCTGCATCGAGTTTAGCACCGAAGCTGATGAGTCCGTTTCCCGGGCACCCTGTATCGGCTTAGACCCCACGGGGACTCCAAAGTTCCTTAGCCGAACTTCTACCCCCCCACCCTCCCAGTCCTCTTCCCCTTTACCCCTTCCTCCTTCTACCCCTTCCTCACTTCGTCCCTGTCCCTTTCCCCCTCTCCGACCCCGGCCGATCGCTCCACGCTGAGCTCCTAAGGTTCCACGTATGCGCGCCGGATGCTCCCGATTGTGGCGATCCGGTCGTATCGGCTCACCACAGGTTGTGATCCCCCCGTACGTCTTCGTACGTCTTCCTCGGAATCTGCCCGCTCGCGGCATCGTGGGGTGGCGCCGCACTTGCCCCACATTGAATGGGCACGCTTGACGGTTCTGTGTAGAGAACGACATGCATCAGCCACGAGCTCCAAACGGGCGCGGACTAGGGTGCCCAACAGTGAAGGAGAACATATGGCTATGATTTTCGATGCATTAGGAGAACTGGTGACACCGGCGCTCCTTTCGCGCATGAGCGCTCAAACGGGCGATTCAGAGGCAGCGCTCACGAGAGGCTTTGGCGCGGTGATCCCCATGCTGTTTGCCGCCCTGGCGAACAAGAGCGACGACCCGACATTGATGAGTCAGGTTGCCAATATCGCGACTGAGGCCGCGAGCGATACCAATGTGCCGACGTACATACCCCAGGCAGTCGGTCTGTCCGGCATTGACACGACCACGCCGGCCGGCGGATGGCTATCAAAACTCTTCGGTGGCAATCTCTCCGGCGTCGTCGACGGCATAACGCGTTACGCCGGTGTGAGCAGAGGAACCTCGGCGTCACTGCTGTCGCTGGCCGCGCCTCTTATCCTCGGATATCTCGGCCGGATGATGCGCAAAGACGGACTCAACGCGGACGGACTCGCAGATCGGCTGAGAGGACAGCGCCGCGCATTCGCGTCGGCGGTGCCGTCGGAACTGGACGCGCTCATACCCGGTATCACACGAGCGCCGTCGGTCGATCGAGACATCAGATACCGAGCCGGGGAAGCTCCTCGGGTCGCGGCGTCGGCGGACCGGTGGGCCCGCGGGTGGGTGCTGCCGCTTGTCTTGGCAGCGCTGGCGCTTGGTGGTCTGTTCTGGTGGCGCGGACTTGATCGGTCGGCCGTTCAAACGCGTGCGTCCCACGAGGTGTCCAGGACCATAGGAACTACGGGAGAAAGGGCCGTAGGAACTACGGGAGACAGGGCGGTAGGAACTACGGGAGAAAGGGCGGTCCCCTCAGTACCCGCAGCGCCGGTGACGCGGTTCGAATCCGACCGTACGATTCGATTCGAAAACGGGTCGTCGTCGTTGGCTTCTCAGTCACGCGAAGAGCTCAGCAATCTCGCGGCGACTTTGAAGGCTCATCCCGACGCTCGCGTTCACATCAGCGGATACACCGACAACATCGGCAACGAGTCCGCTAACGTCGAGCTCTCACGTTCGCGAGCCACTGCCGTCATGGATGCCTTGCACAGCATGGGCACACCGACGGATCGCATACAGGCCGAGGGTTATGGCAGCCAGAAACCAATAGCCAGCAATGCGACAGCAGAAGGGCGAGCGGAAAACCGTCGCGTGGAGGTGCTGGTGACGAATCGCTGACGTGATTGATCGTTACGGTGGGGGAAGACGCACAACGTGCGTCTTCCCCCTTCCCCCTTCCCCCTTCCCCCTATACGATCTACCCCAATGAAACGCGGGGTTGTGGTTGCAGCCGGGGGGGCGGTTCTGCTGGCGGGTGCGGTATTCGCGTGGAACGCGGTGCGCCAGGAGCGGGAGTTCCGCCGTCTGATCTCGGCTGGCGACGCGGCACTCGTCCTCGACCAGACGTTCGAAGCGATCGAGGACTTCAGCGGAGCGCTCGCCCTCAAAAACGACTCTATGCTCGCGCACCTCAAGCGCGGCGACAGCTATCGGCGCCGCGGGGAGCTGAGCGCGGCGCTACGCGACCTGCGCGAAGCATCCCTCCTCGACCCCACCGCCACGCGGCCGCTGGAGCTCCTGGGCGACGTCAACGTGGCAATGGGTCGGTACGAGCGGGCGACCGAGCTGTATCGGCGGTACGTGACGCTCGACGATCGGGCGCCGCGAATCTTGTACAAGCTGGCCCTCGCCTACTACCGTAATGGGCAAGCCCCACTCGCGATCGAGCCGCTCCGCCGTGCCGTGGCGCTCGACGAGCGCCTCGTCGAGGCGCATTACCTCATGGCGATGTGCCTCAGGGATCGCAAGCGCAACGCGGAAGCGGTCCAGTCGCTCACCCGCGCGCTCCAGATCAATCCGGCGTTCGGTCCGGCGCGCGAAGAGCTGGCGGATCTGAATCTCTCACAAGGCAGGGCGCGGGAGGGAATCGAGCAACTCGAGGCGCTCGCGGCCCTGGAGCCAGAGGGCCCGCAGCGGCTTGTGAACGTCGGGCTGGCCTACGCACGTCTGGGACGCACCGATGCCGCGATCACGACGCTTGGACGTGCCGCCGAGCGCTATCCGGAATCGGACGTTGTGTATGTCGCCCTCGGTCGCGTGTGGCTCGACGCGGCCGAGGCGAGCGGCGACCGGGTCGCGTTGCGGAAGGCGATCGAGGCCCTTCAACGCGCCGCGTCCCGCGCCACCGCCTCGAGCGCCACGCTGACGCTCTACGGCAGGGCGCTGTTTCTCTCGAACGACATCGAGGCGTCCGAGCGGACGCTGGAACAGGCGACAGCAGTGCTGCCGGCGGATCCGCAGGCGTTCTCGTATCTCTCGGCCGCTGCGGAGCGCCGCGGGCACGTGTCGGCCGCCCGGGATGCCCTCATCAAGTACGTGAGCCTTATTGGCGAAGACGATCACAAGCGCGCGTTGTCAGGGCGCATCGCGGGTCTGTCGCTGCGCATGAACGCGGCGCCCGCAGCTGTCGCCTGGGCGCGTCGCGCCATCGATCCCGAGCATCCCGAGCCGCCCCTGCTCGCACTGCTCGCGGACGCGCAGGTGAGGCTTGGGCAGATCGATGCCGCACGCGCGACGGTGGCCGAAGGTCTCGCGCGCGATCCGCAAAATCGCGCGTTGCTGCAGCTACGAAACAAAATCGGAATCTAAGAGAGACGTTTCCGCCGTGTGACCGGGTCGAGCGCGTCCCGCAACCCATCTCCGAGGAAATTGAATCCGAGCACGAGCGCCGCGATTGCCAGCCCAGGAAAGATGGTCAGGTGCGGTGCATCGAGCAAGTGGGTCCGGCCGCCGTTGAGCATCGTTCCCCAGCTCGGCGTCGGCGGCTGCACGCCCAGGCCGAGGAAGCTGAGCGCCGCCTCCGCGAGAATCGCGCCGCCCATACCGAGCGTCGCCTGCACCGTTACGGCGGGAAGGGCAGTCGGGATGATGTGCTGCGCCAGGATGCGCGGCGTCGTAGCGCCCAGGGCGCGCGCGGCCTGCACGAACTCGAACTCGCGCGCGCGCAGGACTTGCCCTCGCACGAGGCGCGCGTAGCCGACCCATCCGATCAGCGACAACGCAAACACGACGTTCGCCAGGCTCGGGCCAAGCACGGCTACGAGCGCAATCGCGAGGAGCAAGCCGGGAAACGCGAGCAAGATGTCGATGACCCTGCTGATCGCTTCGTCAATCCGTCCGCCAAAATAACCCGCAATCGATCCAAGAAGCGTTCCCACGCTCGAAGAGATCGAGACGACGACGACGCCGACGAGCAGGGAGATGCGGGCACCAGCGAGAACGCGCGCGAAGATGTCGCGCCCGAGCTCGTCGAGGCCGAACCAGTGCGTTCCCGAGGGGCCGTCAAGTCTCTGTGCGAGAAGCTGTGCGGAGGGATCGAAAGGTGCGAGCGACGGCCCGATGAGAGCCGCCAGCACGGTGATGAATACGATGGCTGCGCCGATCCGGCTCATGATGCCGTTCCGCGGACCCGCCGCCTTCGCGCCTTCGGCGCTTTGGCGCGCCAAGGCGGGAGCCGCCCCGCGCCGACAGATTCACTCATACCGAATTCGCGGGTCGACGAGACCGTACAGCAAATCCGTGACGAGGTTCATGGCGACGTATGTCACCGCGATGAGCAGGATGCACCCCTGCACGAGCGGATAGTCGCGAAAGCCGATTGACTGGATCAGGAGACGGCCGATTCCCGGCCACGAGAAGATGGTCTCCGTGATTACGGCGCCGGTCAGCACCGCGCCGAACTGGAGGCCGATCAGCGTGATCACCGGAATCAGGCTGTTGCGGAAGGCGTGACGAACCACCGCTCGCACCCGGGACGCGCCGCGGGCCCGTGCCGCGATGACGTATGGCTCGCGGAGCTCCTCGAGCAACGTGGCGCGCGTCATGCGCGCGAGGATCGCCGCCAGGGCCGCGCCCAGGGAGACCGCTGGCAGGACGAGATTCGCCCACGTGCCCCGACCGGAAACCGGCAGCCATCCAAGCTCGATCGAAAACACGATTGCGAGGAGCGGGCCCAGCCAGAAGTTCGGGATCGAGATTCCGAGCAGCGACACCGTGGTCGCGGCATGATCGATGGAAGTCCCCCTCCACACAGCCGCCGCAATGCCAAGCGGAATAGCAAACCCGACGGCGGCCAGCATGGCGGCCGCCGCCAGCTCGATTGTCGCGGGCATCCGCTCGAGAATCGCCGTCGTGACAGGCTGGCTGGTCCGCAGCGATCGCCCGAGGTCGCCGCGAATCGCGTCTCGCAGGAAGGTGCCGTACTGTTCAAGAAGCGGCCGGTCGAGGCCGAGACGCGATCGCAGCTCGGCCACGTCCTCGGGCGACGACGATTCGCCGAGCATCGCCTGGGCAGGATCGCCAGGGATCAAGTGGATAAGGGAGAAAACGAGAGTGGCAACGCCGAGTAGGACGGGAATCGTCAGCGCGACGCGGCG
>DAIRVG010000003.1:38116-42185 GCA_036802945.1 Vicinamibacterales bacterium | reverse complement strand
GCGACTTCGTCGTTCGGAAGGCCGCATTCGTCCAGACCGGGGGCGTTGGCGTTTCCAAGGGTATGGGGGCCGTCCTCGACAGCGCCCTTCATCATGTCTTGATCAATATATTCGGCGGCGCGCTGATCCATCAACGACCTCCATGCAGGCGAGATGCCGGGGAGTCTACCATTTCGCTCCGGCCGAGCTGGCAGCTCTACAGGGGTTTGTACCACCGCTGATCGTACAGAGCGCCCAGCATTGGGGCGACCTGGGTACGGAATGTCCGTGTATGAGGCGCAACCTGATGGTTATCGCCGGCTTTCTGATCTGCCCACACGTCGATCACCGTGAAATGATTGGTTCTATCCTTCTGGTAGACGGCATCGAAGCGCACGTTCCCGGGGTCGGTGCGGCTCCGTTCCGCCAATGCCTGAAGGGACGCCAACGTCGCAGCTCGGCTCCCCGGCGGCACATCGACATGCGTCACCACGTAGACCGTCCCGCGGCCGTCGCGCATCGGTGCGACCGTCGCCCCGACACAAAACCGGTCATCGATCGGCGCGAGCAACATCGGGGCGATCTGTTCACGGAACTGACGTGTATGCGCCGCAGCGCCATGCATGTCGAGCGCCCGCTGGTCCTTCCAGATCTCGAGGATAAGGAACTGACTCGGTTCCGCGATGCGCTGCACGACTTCAAAGCGGACGGGGCCTTCTTTGCGGCTCGCGTCGGCGAGCTGCTTGAGCATCGTGGCGACCTGGCCCTGGGATGCCGGCACCGCTTCGACATAGCTCACGACATACAGCGTCGCATCGTCCTGGGCATTCAAGACCAGCGGCCATGCGCATGCGATGAGCACCAGAATCGCGATCGAACGTAACAACCGTCTGCGCCGGGTTGCAAGAATGGATGCGATCATCAGACGCGCCTCGCTATTCAGTTGCCGTCGAGAGCAGCGGCCGTGAACGGGCCGCAAACGATGTCTAGTGCCGAAAGATGGCGCATGGTATACCTTCGGCCGTGAGCGGAGTCAACAATTCTCTCGATCGCAGCGCCATGACACCGACCCAGACACTCGCGCAGTTCGTCGTGAACCACCGTGAGGCAGATCTCGCCGCGCCGGTGAAACGCGAAGCGACCCGTTCGCTGCTCAACTGGGTGGGGTGCGCCGTCGGTGGATCGCGCCATGAGACCGTCGAACGCGCCATCGCGGCGCTCGGGCCGTTTTCAGGACCGCGCGAGGCGACGGTGCTTGGACGAAGTGAGCGACTCGACATCATGCTCGCGGCGTTGATGAACGGGATTACTTCGCACACCTTCGATTTCGATGACACGCACCTGCGAACCGTGATCCACCCGAGCGGTCCGGTCGCCTCGGCGATTCTCGCTTATTCCGAAACGCGACGCGTCACAGGCGCCGAGTTCCTCCACGCATTCGTTCTTGGCGTGGAAGTCTCCTGCCGCATCGGCAACGCTGTGTACCCCTCGCACTACGACGTGGGATGGCACATCACCGGTACCACGGGCGTCTTCGGCGCAGCGGCTGCCACCGGGCGCCTCCTCCGGCTCGACGAACAGCAAATGACCTGGGCCCTCGGAATTGCCGCCACGCAGGCGTCGGGGCTCCGGGAGATGTTCGGCACCATGTGCAAGCCGTTTCATCCGGGCAACGCCGCGCGCAACGGCCTGCTGGCTGCGCTCCTCGCGCGCACCAATTTCACGAGCAGCAACCAGGCCATCGAGGCGCCCAGGGGGTTCGCCAACGTGCTCGCGACCGGACGACGCTACGAGGAAATCACGGAGCATCTCGGCAGCAGCTGGGAAATCCTCGCGAACACCTACAAGCCGTTTGCCTGCGGCATCGTCATTCATCCGACGATCGATGGATGCGTCCAACTCCGAAACGATGCGGGATTGCGTCCCGGCCAGATCACAAGTATCGAGTTGGAGGTGCATCCACTGGTGCTCGAGCTCACCGGCAAGAAGACGCCACGCACAGGGCTCGAGGGCAAATTCAGCGTGTATCACTCGGCGGCGGTCGCCATCATCGATGGCGCCGCTGGCGAGAGTCAGTACAGCGATGACCGCGTCCGCGACGCTGTGGTCATCCGTCTCCGCGACTCGGTGCATGCGAAGGTTGGCGCGGGCCTCCACGAGGACCAGGCGCGCATCACGATCCGTCTGGACGACGGCCGCGTGCTCGAGAAATACATTCAGCATGCGATCGGAAGCAAGGCGCGGCCGATGAGCGATGCGGCGCTCGAGGCAAAGTTCCGCGGCCTCACAGATGGCGTCCTCTCGAACGACGAAACCGATCGCCTGATTAAGCTCTGTTGGAACATCGAGATGATGGGCGACGTCGCCGACCTTGCGAGAGCGGCGGTGCCGGCGGCAGCGGTCGGCGCCTGACGCGGGTACCTCCGAAGAAGGCTGTCTTCGCGGCGTTCGCGGCAGCAGACTGGCCTGCGCCTTGCTGTAAAGACCCTTCAGTTCTCGCGCGATCGCAAATCCCGAAGGAATACTGCCGATCGGACACAAAGTTCAAGTTGCCGACGCGCCTTTAGTCTGCCCGAACGTCGAACAGTATCGAAGGCAACGTTGCCCCTGGAGACAAGTGACGCCAATGACCGTCGAATCGATTCTCACGCTCGACCAGCCGCCCGCGTGTCCTTTGTGTCGCGCAGAAGAACCGATCGTGCTCGAGACACGAATTCTGGGACGACGAATCGCGGTCGCGTGGCGCTGCGAGACCTGCGACCATTTCTGGCCGGTTCCGATTCAGAACTCGCGACCGTTGCCGACTCGCCGCGTGCACTAGGGCAGATGATTCATCGGTCCGTGCACTGAATGGCGCACGGGATTCGATCGAGGATCACGTTCGCTGCCGTATCCAGCAGGATCAGATCGCGGCCCAGGAAACGATACTGGAGGTCGTCAGGAAGCCTCGGCAGGACAGCGAGGATGTTCGGCGGCATCGTGGAGAATGGCTCTCCTTGGCGGTAGATGCTGTTTATGTGATGCGAGAACCTTCCGGGGTTGTCGTCCATGATGGCGCCCAGGGTGTTGGCATCGACTTCAACGGACAGGGCCTTCCTGAATTCCACACGGATGCTTGGTGTAAAGATCTCACCCGATCTGGCCCCCTTGCGAGCAACACGGATTCGTTCGGCCAGCGCAAGCTGTGTGCTCCGGATCTCGTCCGGGTAATCTGTCACCCTTAGAACCGGCAATCCTTTCTGTAGATTGCGGCGAAGTTCGTAATAGGTCAGAACCCGCGCAGTGAAGTCCTCAGCGATATAACCCCATACCTGCACCCTGAAGACTGGAGTGTCACCGGCGTTCGTCGTCGGCGTCTGCGGGGAGACCACCGAAGCGAACAGGACGAACAACGCGGTCGCAAATGACGTGTGGCTCAGTCTCATAGGCCCGACTCGTGACGATACCTCGTCCCCATGGTTTGGAGGCTCAGGAACGCGGATGCCGCAGAGTAACGCCGAATGAGCGGCACTGGCTGTCCAAGGCAGCACAGCAGCGCTGGACGCCTCCGCGCGATTGTGAGCAAAACTGTGCAAAATCCGGGCTCAGACGCTTGCGATAACTTCTGCTGTTTACTAATGTTCTGGCCGCCGCCCTCCGCGGAACCAGCACCGCCGGTTCCCGCCACCGCGCATCGGCGACCCCTAGAGGTGTCCCAATGCCAAAAGACCTTGATGTACGGGTCGCATTCCTTGGCTCGAACAATCGCCCGATACTGCTCGAATCCGATCCTGTGCGCCTGGCGCGCCTCCATGGAGGACTGCGCGATGCTGGCATTGACGTCGTGGCCGTTACACGTATCGCGGACATTGAACACTGGCCTTCCGACACCTTCATGATCACCGACATTGATCACTTCACGCCGTGGTGGCGTGAGGTCGGCGCAACGAGCGTGATTGTTCTGGCCAACACGCGAGAGCAAGGCATCGCCGCGTGTCAGAGTGGAGCAACGAAATGGCTGCGGCACAATTGCACCGTACGGCAGCTGCTCGCTGCGATTGATTCCGTACTCCTATCTGAGAAGAAGGTGTACGAGGCTACGGCGACACAG
>DAIRVG010000003.1:7971-38016 GCA_036802945.1 Vicinamibacterales bacterium | reverse complement strand
GATTGATTCCGTACTCCTATCTGAGAAGAAGGTGTACGAGGCTACGGCGACACAGCGATGACTCCTTCCCGCAGCGATATCGTCACGGATTCGATCATTGGAGCTACAGGGGGGCCCATGATGCGCTGGCTCATAGCGACGGCCATCACTTCAAGCTCACCGCCGGGTCGCACTTGATCGCGATCATGGCGCCAGACTACCAGCCGCTGATCATCGATGTGATCGTGTCGCCCGGCCATACGACGACGTATCGCGGCGCGCTGACACGCGCACCCGCCCGCTGAATCAATTCCCCACTGCCAATTCCCAACTCCCAAGGGGCCATCCGTCGAAGCATTCTCCTTGGCAGTTGGAGGTTGGCCGAGCTCCTTTCGATCAGCGTCCGGCCGACGAGGCGATCTGAGGCGACGAAATGCGCGGTGCTCATCAATGCACTGAACTGTGCCACCGTGGTCCACTTCCTGTGCCAATAAGGGTCACAGGCGCCGTTCGACTTCAGCGAAGAAGTGTGATTCGTTGGCATTTCGAAGAATCCGAGTCCGGTATCCCGTATGCTCCGTGTCCTGGGCATGACGACTCTGCGCAGATCCCACCTCGCCCGTATCGCGCTCGTAGAGGGCGTCATCCGCCAGTTTGACGACATGTGTCTGACCGCTGCAGACTCGCGCCGTCGCATCGAGCGCGACATGCGCGCTGCCCGAGCCCGTGAAGAACTCGTCACCGACAGTCCGGCGGTAACCCGAACCGGTACGCGCAACCACACGGCTCGCGTGCATCCACGGACTTGAGGCAGGAAGCGCAAGAAAACCTTACCCTGCCTCGAGTGGCTGACAGCCCGCCACGCCGACTCCGGTCATTGTCGCTCTCGTCGACGGTTTAAGCTGCTAGAGATTGTTGGAGCTCTCGGCAATTCCAAGCCGCACCATCGTCTTCAGCAACCCCTGGCGCGAGAGGCCGAGACCGCGCGCGGCGCGCGAGCGGTTTCCGCCGGCACGGGCCAGTGCGACCTCGATGAAGCGCCGCTCGAACTGTTCGCGCGCCTCGGCAAGGCGCCCGGAGGACACGATCGTGGCCGCGCTGATCACAGGCGGCAGCAATGACGCCCGCACGCGACCGCGGGCCGGCGCCGCGACCGCCAGCGAAGCGATGACGTTCTGCAACTCCCGCACGTTGCCCGGCCACTGATACCGGGCGAGCTCGGCGAGTACGGCGGTCGAGAGATCCGCGCGCGATCCGACGCGTGCCGAGGCAAGCCGCCAGCAGTGCGCGGCGAGCACCGGAATGTCGTCCGGACGTTCACGGAGCGGCGGGATACGGATCCGCACGACGTCGAGCCGGTACAACAGATCCTGGCGAAAGCGCCCGGCGGCCGCTTCGGCGCGCATGTCGCGGTTCGCGGCCGCCACAAGTCGCGTGTCGACCTTGCGGCTGAACGACTCGCCGAGGCGCCGCACTTCCTGTTGCTGGATCGCCCGCAGCAGCTTCGCCTGTGCGCGCGACGACAGGTCCGCTACTTCGTCGAGGAACAGCGTCCCGCCGTCCGCCTCTTCGAACAACCCCGCGCGATCGGCGACGGCGCCCGAAAATGCACCCCGCGTATGGCCGAACAGCTCTGACTCGAGCAGTTCCTCGGGCAGCGCCGCGCAGTTGACATCGCAGAACCGCCGCTCGCGTCGTGCGCTCAGGTGATGCACGGCGCGCGCAGCCAGCTCTTTTCCGACGCCGCTCTCCCCTTCGATCAGCACGGTGAACGGCGCTGCGGCCGCGCGTACGATTGCTTTGCGAACCTCGGCGATCGCATCGCTTACGCCAATCAGCTCGGGCACGGCCATCGAAGCCTTCGACTCATCGCGCGTAACCGTCAGCAGCGTATCGAGCCGCGGAGCCACGATGGCAGCCGTCAATTCCAGCAGCTCGGAGGCGTCCCCTGGCATTGTTCGATCCACGGGCCACCGGCACACGATCGCGCCGGACGTCCGCGACCCGAAGCGCACCGGCACACCGGATTCCCACCCACCCTTGTGCCGCTCCGGACCGATTGCAAACGCCGCTTCGAGTACCCTCGTGCCGACTGTCGTCATCAGCCCGTCGCCGACACTGCATACCGTCGTGACAGGTCCTGCGTCGGCCGAAAGGAGATCAATCCGGCTGGTCTGCAGTTCGACCGATAATCGCTCGATCAACCTGCCAATCGCTTCCCTGTCATCCTGATCGTCCTGCGCGATGCGGACGAGCGCCACCGACAAGGAGGACTGCCGCGGAATGACGGCGAACGGGTTTCGGGCGGGACTCCGGGCCTCGGCCACGCTCCGCCTCGCGATTTCCCGGCGGAGCAAGAGCGGCGCTACACGACCGAAACACCGAAGCCGGGCCAGATCACGATCCGCCTCGTCGCCGCGACCGCCGCGGCGCAATGCGTCAATCCACGTAAGGCGTGCCCACGCCGCGCGAAGCGGCGCCCGTGCGGCCCTCGACGCAGCCACCGCCCGCTGCAGCGCGTCCTGAGCCCTGGCCAGATCGCCGGCGGTGCCAAGGACGGTGAGATCGGCGATATGCGCAATGAGTGCGACAAGAGGGTCCGCGCTCTGTTCGGCAAGCTTCTTCGACAACTCAACGCGGCGTCCTGCGTCGAACACCCGGCCTTTCGCCAGGAGCACGCGGATCTCGACTTCGTACACAGCGGCAGCAACTGGTGCGTCGAGGCCTGATGGTTCACATGTGCTGCTGAGGTCGGGCAGATCATCGATGCGTCCCTGCCACAGCAGCGCCTCCGCGAGCACTGCGCGCGCCCATATCTGCAGTCGACCGGACAGCGCGTCCGCTGCCAGCGCTGCTCGACAGATCGACTCTGCTTCTACGAACGCCGCGTTCGCGATTCGCGTCACTGCCTGCCCCAGTCGCGCCTCGACCACGAGCTCGTCGTCCTGGCCGGACTGCGCCAGGCGCGCAGCCTCGCCGAGCGCGGCAAATGCTGCCTCCGGCCGGCCGCGCTCGTTGAGGAGCCGCGCAAGCGTGATAGTGAGGCGGGCGGCCGGCTGAAACGCACGTCGACGTGCCAGCGCACCAATGACGTCGCGAAGCAGACGTTCGGCGGCCGCATGACGTCCCTCGGCGGCAAACGCGTCCGCCCGGGACGCGCGCGCGATGAGCTGGGTTACTTCCGGACTCTCCGGTGGGGCTACGCTCCCGTGACGAAGTGCGTACGTCGCCCGAGCCTCACGAACGAGCGCCGGACCACTGTGCGCAGCTGCGTATTCGAACGTGATCAGCAAGTGCGGCCGCGCCGAGCGCGCCGACGCGTCGAGCAACGCTGCGTGAGCACGCGACCGATTGGCCCCGAAAGAGCCGGCCAGCAATAGCGTCCGTTCGCGCAACTCGGCGCCGAGCAGCTCGCGGAACCGAAGGTACAAATCGGTTGAGATGGTGACGAACCCACGCCTGACCGCCGCCGTAGCCACCCGCTCAATTGTGGACGTCGCCTGACGCCGGCTGCGTGCGTCGGCGACGACCCACCGCGGGTAGCCGTCACGTCCATGATCCAGCGCTTCGAGGAGCGGCCCGAAGCTCGCTTCGGTTTCCGCCGGCACGGCCTCGGTCAACGCATCGAGACGGACTTCAGCGCCAGTCGCGAGATCGCATGCGCGATCGCCCTCGAGCCGCATGAACCGGTCGTGCACCAGCTGCACCATGCCGTGGCGAGGTGCAATGCGGACGACGGGCGAAATGTCGAGCAGAATCGAGCGCGCCGCGCCGGATGGTGCAATTTCTTCGTATTGAAATTCTCTTTCACGCTGCGTTTTCTCAGCGCTTGTCGACGACGACCGCACCGCCCTTGATGACCACGCTCGCATTCAAGAGATTCCAGTAGCCTTCCAGCGGATTCCCGTCGAGAAGAACAATGTCGGCCAGCTTGCCCGGTTCCAGCGTGCCGAGCTCGCTGCTCTTTTCGATGAACGCCGCCGTGTTGGGTCCCATCAGCTTGACGATGTCCTGAGGCGAGAACATCAGGTTGAGGGCTCGCAGTTCGTGCGCGAGCCCGGCTTTCGGAAGATAGCCGGTATCGGTGCCAAACCCGTAGGTGACTCCCGCGTCCCAGAGTGTGCGTGCATTCACGGCCTTCTCGCCCGCCTCGCGCCCGCGCCCCTGGCCGTCGATGATGCCGTCCGGCCATGGCTTCCCGTCGCGAAACGTGGGCACGTTCTGCTGATTGAAGACCCCGAATACCGGCACACCGAACCCGATCGTTGACAGCATTTCGATTCCGGCATCCTTGACCACGCGGGCGTCGGCTTCCGTCAACCAGCCCCCGTGTGGGGTGTGAACGAGCTTGGTCGCACCGGCTTTGACCGCCGCGAGTAGCGCCGCCGGTGAGACCGCGTGCACCATGACATCGAGCTTGTACTTGCGCGCCTCGTCCGTGACGGCTCTAAGGACTTCCAACTCCTGAGCGCTTGGAGCGGGTGCAATCGCCGCCTTGATAATCTCCACGCCCGCCTGCGCGAGTGACTGCACTCGAGCGCGCGCCACGTCCGGAGTCTTGAACTCGGCAGGATCCGACCGACCGGACGTAATGACGCGTGGTCCCTTGAGTTCGCCTTTCTCGATCCGCTGCTTGAGCTCGACGATCCCCGGCACGGGCCCCCCTCCCGACATCAGGGTTGTGTATCCGGCGTCGAGAAACTCCTGCATGCGAGCCGGGGCCTGCTCCTTGAGCCACTGGCCCGCGTTCCCGGTGATGATGTGGCGGTGGGCATCTATGAAGCCCGGCATCGCGGTCATGCCACGAGCATCAATGGCCTGAGCCGGCGGGGCGCTGGAGGCGCCTTCGGCGACAGACAGGATGCGCCCGTTGCGAACGACGATCGAACCCCGTTCGATCACCTGGCCGTTGCCAACGATGATCCGGGCGTTAGTGATGGTCAGGTTCTGCGCCCACAGACAGTGTGCACCGACAAAGATCATGAGGACGGAAAAGAGGCTCACGGCCGGTAGTCTTTTCATTGGTTTCACCCTCTGGTCTGGCGCGTATAATCCCCCAACGTCGTACATCAATTCTCTACTGCTTCGCGCGGGGAACCCCGGCACTGATATGGAGGTACTGATGGCTAGGATTGGTCGCCAGATTGCGCTCATCGGCCTCATCGCGCTTGCGATGGTACGGCCGGCGCTGACCGCGGAGCCGCCGAAATTCCAGGTCGATCCGTCGTGGCCGAAGACGTTACCGAACAACTGGATCTTCGGTCAGATCGGCGGCATTTTCGTGGACGCGCAGGATCATGTCTGGGTCAATCAACGCCCGGGCACGCTCGACGCCAGAGAGAAGAGGGCCTCCACTACACCCAACGTTCGTTGCTGCAAGCCGGCGCCGTCAGTCGTCGAGTTCGATCAGGAAGGCAACGTGGTCCAAGCGTGGGGTGGTCCCGGCCAGGGCTATGACTGGCCGGCCAACGAACACGGCATCTTCGTCGACCACAACAACTTCGTGTGGGTGGCCGGCAACGGCATGACCGACGGCCTGGTGTTGAAGTTCACGCGCGCGGGTAAGTTCGTCCTGCAGATTGGCAAGTCCGGGATGATGACGTCGAGCGCCGACACCACGCAGCTTGGCCGTCCCGCCGACATGGTCGTCGATCCCGCCACGAACGAGCTCTTCGTCGCCGACGGCTATTTCAATCACCGTGTCATCGTCTTCGACGCGGCGACCGGCGCGTTCAAGCGGATGTGGGGCGCGTACGGCAAGCCGCCGACCGACGACAAGCTGACCTACGATCCGAAGGCGGCGCCGGCGCAGCAGTTCAATAACCCTGTGCACGGTATCCGGCTCACGAAGGATGGGATGGTCGTCGTCAGCGACCGCGGCAACAACCGTATTCAGGTGTTCCGCAAAGACGGCACCTTCGTGAAGGAATATCAGGTGTTGAAGGACAGCCCGCCGGGAACCGTTGGATCAGTCATGCTTTGGCCCGATGCGGCGAATTCCTATTTCGTCGTCTCCGACGATCCGAATGGTGAGTTCCACGTCATTCGGCGCAGCGACGGCGTCGAAGTGTCAACCGCCGGCCGCGTCGGTACCAATCTCGGCCAGTTCATGAACCTTCACAATCTGGCCATTGACAGCAAGGGCAACGTGTACTCCGCCGAAGTACAAGGCAAACGCGTGCAGAGGTTTCGCAATCTCAGCGGGCTCTGACGCGCGACGCGCGCAAACAAAAAGCCGCCGCGCCAGAATCGGCGCGGCGGCTATGTATCGGGTAACCAGATCTGATCTACCGCGTTGCCGTCGGCCAGACCACTCCCTGGTCAGGTTTGGTGACCGGCGCCATGCCCTTGTTCACGAACCGCTGGAGGCGCTTTCCTTCCCACGTTTCGGTTGTGTAGAGATTCCCCTTCGAATCGATCGCGATGCTGTGCACGCCGAAGAACTGGCCGGGCTGTCGTCCGCCGTCACCGAACGTCGTCACCTCCTGGAGCGTCTGGCGATCGATGATGTGCACCTTGTTGTTCATGCCGTCCGCCATGAAGATGTACTTCTGTTGCGGGTCCTTTGAGAACGCGATGTCCCAGGCAGAGCCTGACGCCTTCGTGTCCTTGTCGAAGAACCCTTCCTTGACGAACTTCCCTTCGGGCGTGAACACCTGGAGACGATCCGCGGCGCGATCGCAGACGTACAACATGCGATCGGCTGAGAGATCGGCGCAGTGCACGGGGTTCCGGAACTGCTTCGCCGGCGGTGCAGCGGGATCGTACGCAGCAAGCGGCGTGTCATCCGGCTTGTTGCCATACGCCCCCCACCATCGCTTCAGCTTGCCGGTGTCGGCATCGACGACGGCGACCCGCTTATTCAGGTACCCGTCAGCGAGGTACGCTTCGTTAGCCCTTGCGTCGACAAAGATCTTCGCGACGCGTCCGAAGCTCACCGGGTCATTGCTCCCACCGCTGAAGCCAGCTACGGCACCTTCGCTGTTGCCGGCCGCCGCGCCCGTCTTGCGGCGCGCGCCCTTCTTCCCGATCTGCAGCAGGAACTTCCCATCCTTGGTGAACTTCAGGACGTGGGAGTCGGGCCCGCCGTTTCCGCCTATCCAGACGTTGCCCTTGTAGTCGATGAAGATCCCGTGATTCCCGTCGGGCCACTCGTAGCCGGCGCCGGGACCGCCCCAGTGCCGCAGGAGGTTCCCGGCCTGATCGAATTCGAGAACCGGTGGCGCCCCTGCGCAACAGTCACTGGTCTTGAGCTCCAACCCCTTCTCGTTGTCGGCCAACGTGGCGGAGCTGCGATGGACGATCCAGACGTGGTCATCTGTATCGACCCAGACCCCGATGGTTTGCCCGAGGATCCAGTGGTTCGGAAGCGGTTTCGGCCACAGCGGGTCGACTTCAAACCTCGGCGCTTGGACGCCGGCCTTGCTCTGCGCGGCAGCCGTCTTCTCGAGGATCGCCTGGCCGGCCGCAAGTATCGCAAGGAGTGCGACAAAGCCGGCACCGATGACGAGGTTCCGCGTGCGCTTCAGATTTCTCATGCTGCCCTCCCAGCCGGCGAAAGAGTGGCACGAGACGCCCCAGGACGCAAGGAGAAGAGGAAAAGCAGGGTGTTAGTTTTCCTCCGGCTTTTCGTTGTCGTAGGTATCCGGATCAAACACGTGCGATCCGCCCGGGGAATGCTGCGCAAAGGGGCGTCGGTGACGTGCAACCGTCGGTTTGCACGTCAAGAACGCCAACGGTGACGTATGATCCACCCAACCTCCACAATTCGAACTATGTCGGAGGTCAGCGCCGGTTCATCCGTAGACTTGCTGGTGAAGGCCCAATCAGGCGACAACGACGCCCTGAACCGGCTCATTGCCCGCTATTTGCCTCGCCCGGGGCGCTGGGCTAGGGGGCGGCTCGGTTGGTAATGCGATCCAAGAAAGATGGGCTCCTCGAGCTGGCGGCCGCCATCGCAGAGGGATCCGCGGTCGACTGGGAACAGGTCGAGAGCGGAGTATCGGATTCTGAACTGCGGAGTCTTGTCGATCAACTTCGCCTCATCGCGATGATCGCCGGAGCGCACAGTACCCAGGACCATCCGCCGGACCCACAAGACAATCCAGGCGGGCGGCACTCGGAGCCGCCCGGAGAAGGAGGAGTCGGGCGCGCCGTCGGCGACCTCGATCGATGGGGCGAACTCATCTTGATCGAAGAAGTCGGCCAAGGCTCGTTCGGCACCGTCTATCGCGCCCACGATCCGCAGCTCGATCGACCTGTCGCCGTCAAGCTCCTGCGGCGCGCCTCCTCGACCGACGAGCAGCTCGCATCAAGACTGCTGCACGAAGGGCAGACGTTGGCTCGCGTGCATCATCCGAATGTCGTCACCGTCTACGGAGCCGCCAAGCACGACGGTCGCGTCGGTCTCTGGATGGAGTTCGTGCGCGGCCTGACGCTCGAGCAAATGCTTGTCAGTCACGGCCCGTTCAGTGCCCGCGAGGCCGGACTCGTCGGGTACGAGCTCTGCGGAGCCCTCGCTGCGGTGCATCACGCCGGTTTGTTGCATCGAGACGTCAAGGCTCAAAACGTCATGCGTGAAGAAGGGGGACGGCTGGTTCTGGTGGATTTCGGCGCGGGCCAGAAACGGGCCGAGTTGGGCATCGTCGGGGGGCGAGTGGTGGGCACGCCCTTATATCTCGCACCAGAGGTCATAGATGGCGCGGCAGCGACAACCATGAGCGACGTCTACAGCCTCGGGGTCCTGCTCTACCACCTGGTGACCGACGACTATCCAGTGAAAGCGGCTACGTTCAGCGAGTTAGTCTCGGCCCGCGCGCGGGGTGAGATCACCCCATTGCGAGACGCGCGGCCCCATCTCCCGAAGGCTTTCGTTCAGGTGGTAGAGCGCGCGACCGATCCCGACCCGGTAAAGCGATTCGCCAGCGCAGGTCGCTTGGAGGCTGCGCTTGCCCAGGTTGTCGGACCCACAAGGAGCAAGACCGCGGCTCCAAGACTCAGGACCGCGCAACGCAGAACGCAGCGTGCCGGTAAGGCTGCCCGTGGGAGCGACCCGGGCGTTCCGTCCGTCGCCGTGCTGCCCTTCAGCGACATGAGCCCCTCCAAGGATCAGGAATGCTTCTGCGAAGGCATGACCGACGAGCTCATCAACGCGCTGGCGCAGATCTCCGGACTGCGCGTGGCGGCACGAACGTCGGCCTTTCAGTTCAAGGGGCAGTCCCGAGATATGCGCCGGATCGGCGACGCGCTCAATGTCGCGACGATCCTCGACGGAAGCGTGCGAAAGGACGGCAATCGGCTGCGGATCACGGTCGAGTTGATTTGCTCAACGGACGGCTATCATCTCTGGTCCCAGCGCTTCGATCGCGACTTGGTAGACGTCTTCGCGGTGCAGGATGAGATCGCCGGTTCCGTTGTCAGCATGCTGAAGGGCAGGTTGGCGGCCGACAGCAGGACCGCCCTCGTTGCACCACACAGGCACGATCTCGACGCCTACGGCTTCTATCTCGAAGGACGTTATCACTGGAACAAGCGAACGGAAGACGAGCTGAAGAAGAGCGTCGGCTGTTTTGAGCACGCGATCGATAGAGACCCTGGCTACGCACAGGCCTATGCGGGCATGGCCGACGCCTTCATCACTCTCGGGACCTACGGTGCCATGCGGCCCAACGACGTCATGCCCCGTGCGAAGGGAGCGTTGGAACGGGCGCTCGAGATCGATGCTGGTCTAGGGGAGGCGTACACGTGCCGAGGGTGCGTGCGTGCGGTCTATGACTGGTCCTGGTCGGACGCCGAGCGCGATTTCCGACGAGCGATCGAGCTCAGGCCCTCCTATCCAACGGCGCACCACTGGTACGCGATCAACCACCTTGTCCCGGTCGGGCGCTTCGACGAAGCGACCGAAGAGCTGCGCCACGCGTTGAATCTCGACCCGCTCGCGATCGCGATCAAGACCAGCGTCGGAATGAAGTGCTATTTCGCCGGCCAATACGACGACGCCGTGCGAGAACTGTCGAAGACCATCGAGCTCGATGGAAGTTTTGGCATGGCTCGCTTCTTTCTTGGGGCGACATATACCGAGATGTCCAGATATCCTGAAGCCTTCGCAGAGTTGGAGGCCGCGATCCGTTTGTCCGGACGCAGCCCCGAAATCCTGGCGGCGCTTGGCTATCTTCACGGAGTCTCTGGCGACATCAACGGTGCCCGGGGCATTCTCGACGAGCTCAGACGGCTCGCGGACGTGCGGTACGTCTCGCCGGCACGCCTCGCCCAAGTGCACGTCGGCATCGGCGAACACGCCGAGGCGCTCAACCGACTCGAGGAGGCTCACGCGGAGCGGGCAGCCGACCTGGCCTGGCTTAACGTTCGCCCGGTGTTCGCGAGCCTTCGCGACGAGCCGAGATTTGCCGCGTTGCTGAATGCGATGAGGCTTTCTCCGTCGAGTCCTGTCGCAGACTGATCTCGTGTTCGAGCGTGATCACAGGCTCGGTTTCGATCTGTCCCGTTCGCGTGATTTCGATCACACGCTATTCGTGAGGCCGGTCACAGACACTTGTTTGGCGGGCGGATAGATTTCCTTCGCGTTCAAGGAAACGCAGAAGGAGACAGAACAATGTGCACTCGCAGATCGTTTCTCGCGGTGGTTTGTGCGTCAATTCTCGGCGTGTTGATTGCGGCATCCGCTCACGCGTGGGGCCCAGGTCAGACGAATTACCTCACCTTCAGCGGCGCGGTTGCTCTTCCGGGCGTGACTCTCGCGCCAGGCACCTACATCTTCCGTTTGCCCAGCGAGACGGACAGGAACATCGTTCAGGTCCTCAGTCGGGACAGCTCGAGGGTGTATTACATGGGCATGACACAGCCAGTCGAACGACCGAATCGCGATTTCGATCGCGCCGTGACGCTGGGCGAGGCGTTGCCCGGTCAGGCCCCACCGATCAGGGCGTGGTTTCCGGTCGGCCATCGCGACGGCCACCGGTTCATCTACGCCCGTTAATAGAACGTGCCCTCAGGCGCGTTTTGACAGGCTCGGGCAGGGCATCTCGGCAGAGCCGCAAGAATGGCTTGCGGCTCTGCGTCGGGGTTATCACTTTGCCGCGTCTCGCTGGTCCTCGCCGTTCAGATGGTGGTGAAATCCTATGAGCGGACAACTTAATGTCGTCATGAATCTGCTGCGGCAGGTTCAACTGTTTTCGGAGCTTCCAGAAGCCGAACTCGAACTGATAGGCGAGACGGCCGTGATGCTTCGCCGGGCCAAGAATCAGATCATCTTCGATGAAGGGGATCCCGGCGACTTCCTCCTCGTACTCACATCCGGCCGCGCGAAGGTGGTGCTCGTCGGCGATGGAGGGCAAGAGATCATCCTCAACTTCGTCGAGCCGTTTCACATGGTTGGTGAGATCGCCCCACTCGACCGATTCACCCGCTCGGCAAGGCTCGTGGCGCTCGAAGACTGCCACTTCATCAAGCTGCCGGTCAGGACGTTCGATGCCCTGAGGGCGAGCAACCAGACCTTTGCCGCCAGAGTTATCGCGCATGTAACCACCACGCTGCGCGAATCCAACGACCAACTCAGGGTGATCTGCACCTTCCGCTCGCTGGGGCGGGTTGCCTGGTGTCTGGATCGTCTGGTCCGTCAGAGAGGAAAGGTCAATGGTTCGAGCGCAACACTCGATCCATGCCCGAAGCACCACGAGCTCGCCCAGATGACCGGATGTTCGAGGGAAACGGTCAGCCGCTCGCTGAAGACGCTGAAGCAGAAGAACTGCATCACGCCCGGCCCTGGCGACGGCATCCAGGTGCACGCGACGATCGCGCGTTACACGAAGCGCCCCTGGTCTGTCTCCACACGAAACCGCGTGATCTGAATCACTCGGTCCGCGTGTCCCACGCCACAGCCGGGCATCGTCAGCCCGGTTAGATTCTTCCTACACCGAATAACGAACGAGGGTACGAGTATGCTGACGATCAACGAACGTCGTGTGGGCGAGGCGATCATCCTCGACCTCAAGGGGACACTGCTGATTCCGGACGATGACGTGGCGCTGTTAGAAGTCGTGTCGCGCTGTGCCAGCAACGGGGGTCGCCTGGTGGTCCTGGATATCGCCGGACTTGCGCGCATCGATGCCGCCGGGCTGGGAGCCTTGGTCCGGTCGCAGAATCTGCTGGCGTCTGTTGGCGGCGAATTACGGCTCGTCAACCCGAGCAAGCTTGTCGGAGCGATACTGCGTCGAACGAGGCTCGATTCGGTCATTCCAACGTTCGGCATCGAGCCTGGTAACCAGGAACACTCCGGCCATCACGGAGCGGTTCGCACGTCCGCCGCGGCGCAGGTGAAAGATCCGTGGTGGGACGCGTTGTGGGGCGATGAGACCGAAGCCAGCGCGTCGGGCTAGGGAGGAATCCCGGCAGGATTGTACGGACAATCGCCGATGTGCCGAAAGATCTGACCCACGCCGGACGCCGAATAGAAACTGCGCAGGGGGAAATCCCATTCCCCCGAATCGCCTTCCCCATTCCGATTCGCCGAAGCTGAGGGCAACCTGGCTTGGTGCGACCTCCTGGAGGAGCGCCTGCCGCCACTCCACCGCGAAGGCCCACTTACAGGCCGGCTTGCCAAAATCTTCGTCCGGTCGGCTCGCAACCAAATTCGTGGTGGCGGTGCTCGCGGGGATGGCTGTCCCGGCGCGCTCTGCGGCCACTTGGTAGGCACCCTTCACAGCCTGTTCACCATCACAATGCCAATGGCCTTCTCAACGCCACTGCGCATTCGAGCCACCACCGGATCATCTCTTCGTCATTACACGCCTGCAGCCTTGAGTGCAGCGAGCACGCGCGCGTCTCGAAATGGAATTCGACGAAGACGAACGCCGGTCGCATCGTAGATGGCGTTCGCGACCGCCGCGATCATCGGTTTGCAGGATGTCTCACCCGCTCCATAGTGCGGAAGATCCGGCCGGTTCGGATTGGGATCTCCGTTCACCAGCACGACGTCGATCCTGGCCGGCGTGTCGAGGTGCGTGAGGGAGGGATGTGAGACCCAATTCACGCTCGTGACCTTTTCGGTGTCGAACTGCACTTCCTCGTGGAGCGCGCGGCTCAGTGAATGGAGCATGCCGCCCTCGATGGTGCGACGCAACCCTTCGGGGTTGATGACGAGACCGCAGTCGTGCGCGCAGACAAGCCGCTTCACCCACACGTGACCGGTTCTCCGATTCACCTCGACCTCGGCGATCTCCGCGACGACGGTCTGGCCACGGTAGGTGTAGGCGATACCGCGCCCGGTGAGAATGTTTCCGGTGCCGCGCGCGCTCGGTGAAGGACGAGTGTCCCAACCATATGCGTCCACCGCCGCCTTGATCACGGCGATGGATCGCGCCCGCTTGAACCCGTTGTCATCAGCGGTGCTGGCCGTGAGGAGCTTCATGCGGAACGCGACCGCGTCGGCCTTCGCCGCGACGGCCATTTCGTCAATGAACGATTCGGCAGCGAACGTTGACTGTGGACCGTTGGGATCACGCAGGTTTCCCGTACGGAGCGGCGTCTCCCACACGAGGGGCAGGCTCACGACCTGTGTGGCCGTGCGCTTGTTCGGAATGACGTACATGTCCGAAGGCGTGGCTGCACTGCCAGGAGCAGGGGTTGTGCGCCTCGTTCCCATGAGCTGCGCGATCAGGACGGTTTCGGCCTCGTTATATCCGAGGTGACAGTAGTCCGCAGATTGAGCGTTGTAGTCCAACGCGGTGAGATTGCCCTGGGCATCCAGGGCTCCGCGCATCTTGAAGGTAAATGCCGGGCCCTTGGTGTCCCACGCCGTTTCCTCTTGCCTCATCCACTGCATGCGGACCGGCCGGCCGATCTCCTTGGCGAGGTACGCGGCCTCGAAGCCCGCGTCATCCGCGGCCGTGCGGCCATACCCCTGCGGGCCCTCCATCCAGACGACGCGCACCTGTTCCCGTGGTATCCCAAGAAACTGCGCGACGCCGTTCCGCAGACCGTAGGACTTCATGTCATTGGAATAGATCGTCATCTGCCCGTTCGACGGATCGGCCATGGCATGGGCCGGAGCGAAGGCCGTGTGCCCCTGGAACGGAACGTCGTATTCGGCCTCGACGACCCTGGCCGCGCCTGCCAGCGCCGCGTCGGGGTTCCCGACCACGTTCGGCGCCTGGCTCGACGTGGGCTTCGCGCTGCGCATGTAGCTGAACAAGTTCTCCGATGTCGGGAAAGCTGGTGTAGCCGGCTTCTGCCAGTTGACCTTGAGCTGTCTCGACGCCGCAATCGCCTGCTCTTCCCGCTCGCAGAGCACTGCAACGTAGTTGCCCTTGCTCACCACCTTGATGAATCCAGGTATGCCTCGAACGGAAGATTCGTCGATGCTGACCAGCTTTGCACCCGCCACAGGCGGCTTCACATTGCGCGCGTGAACCATGCCGGGAAGCTTCACGTCCACGGCCCACTTCAGTGAGCCGTCCACCTTGGGAGGAATGTCATAGCGTTGCGGCGACAGGCCGACGATCTTGAGGTCCTGTACGGCCTTCACCTTTGCCAGGCCGGTGGTCGCATTGATGTCGTTACCCGTCAGCGCGACGTTGAACCTCTTTCCCCCGATCAGCTCTCCGTACGTGACCCTCTTTGAGGGATCCGCTTTGACGGTGATCACGGCGTCGCTGACGGCGAGCTGATCGACAGGCACGGCAAACCGCGCCGATGCCATCTCCAGCAGCACTCGCCGAGCCTCGGCAGCCACGCGCCGCATCGGCCAGCCATCGGTCTGAATCGCATCTGAACCGCCCGACCCGCCCTGGTCAACCGTGACGTCGGTGCTGCCCATGATGCAGGTCGTGCTCTTGTACGCGATGTCCAGTTCATCAGACATCATCTGCCGGAAGGCGGTGCCGGTACCCTGGCCGCAGTCCGTCTTACCGACGTAGAAGGTCGCGGTGTTGTCCTGATGAATGACGATCCACGAATCGAGCTGTCGGAAGTTGGGGTCGGGATACAGCCCCGCAGCCTGGGCGCTCACGCTCGCGACAAACGGAGCCGCGACAGCTGCGGCGCTGAAGCTGACGACGAGCATTCCCGAGGTCTTCAGGAAGTCGCGGCGCGAGGTCGCCCCGTTTCGCTCTTCCAGCAGATCTTCGATGTGTGTGGGAATCTTCGTGAAGGGTGTCATGCAGTCACGCCCTTTCCCGATTTCTCCGCCACGCGCTTGATGGCGGCCTGGACGCGGTAGTACGTCATGCAGCGGCACAGGGTCCGAGCCATCCCCTCGCGGATCTGCGCGTCGGTCGGATTCGGATTCTTGTCCAGGAGCGCCTTGGCCGTCATGATCTGCCCGTTCTGGCAGAAGCCACACTGCGGGACCTGCTCGTCAATCCAGGCCTGCTGCAGCGGGTGCAGCACGCCGTCTTTGGCGATGCCTTCGAGCGTCGTGATCTCGCCTTTCACGCTGGACGTCGGGGTGATGCACGACCGAACCGCCGCGCCGTTGATGATCACCGTGCACGCCCCGCACTGGCCAAGTCCGCAACCAAACCGCGGACCCTGCAGACCGAGATCATTGCGCAGGATATAGAGCAGCGGAGTCGAGGGCTCGATATCCAAGGTGTGCGCGCCGCCGTTCACCCTCAGTGTGATGACGCTCATTCCCCACTCTCCTTACGAACTGGATCGGACGAGTAACACACAGCCTGACGCCGGCACCAAGCGGCATCCACTCTGCAGATCGCGCGAATTGTACAAGATCTGTATACAATTTCTCCTGAATGCTGCGATTTCTCAGCGCCGGCGAGTCGCACGGCCAGGCGCTCGTGATTACCGTCGATGGCATGCCCGCGGGTCTCGATCTCGACGTGGATGCGCTTAACGCCCAGTTGCGCCGGCGCCAGGGCGGGTACGGCCGAGGGCGTCGGATGGCGATTGAAAGCGACCGCGCCGAAATCCTTGCCGGCGTCCGCCACGGCCGGACGACCGGCGCGCCAATCGCGCTCCTCATTCGAAACCGCGACTGGGTCAACTGGCAGCAAACGATGTACGTCGAGCGCGAGATGCCGGAGACGGCATCGGGGACAAAGCGCGCGGATGTGACCCGTCCGCGTCCAGGTCATGCGGATCTGGCGGGGGCGATCAAATACGGTCACGAGGACATCCGCGACGTGCTCGAGCGCGCGAGCGCGCGTGAGACGGCATCACGCGTGGCCGCCGGGTCGTTGGCACGTCAGCTCCTCGGACACTTCGGCGTTCGCGTCGCGAGCCATGTGTCGGCGATCGGCGACGTGATGCTTCCCGCGACGCGGACCGTCTCGTTCGATGAGGCGCAGGCTATTACAGATGACGCACCGCTGCGGTGCGCGGATACCTCCCTCCAGCAGCAGATGATGGCGTTCATCGACGCCGCGCGGGAAGCCGGCGACACCGTCGGAGGCGCGTTTGAGGTGATCGCCACGGGCGTCCCGCCCGGCCTCGGCTCGTACGTGCAATGGGATCGCAAGCTCGATGGCCGCCTGGCACAGGCGGTGATGTGCATCCACGCGATCAAAGCGGTTGGCATTGGGATCGGGCCGGACGTGGCCTTTCGACCCGGGTCGCGCGTGCACGACGAAATTCTGCCGCCGGAATCCGATGCACACGCGCCGCAACGGCCGACCAACCGTGCCGGGGGCCTCGAGGGTGGCGTGACCAACGGCGAGGACGTCCGGGTCAGCGGCTTCATGAAGCCGATCGCAACGCTGATGAAGCCGCTGCGTTCGGTCGATTTGAGTACGCTCGCCGATGCGCCGGCCGCGATCGAACGTAGCGACGTCTGCGCGGTGCCGGCGGCGGCGGTGGTCGGCGAGGCAATGGTCGCGTTCGTGCTCGCCGACGCGTTCCTGGAGAAATTCGGCGGCGACTCGATCGAGGAAATCGCGCGCCATTACGAGGCGACCGCGGAGCAGGTCCGGCGGCGCTTCACATCGCGCACCACGGCCTGACACTGTGATTCGTCCGATTCTTCGCTACGGTGCCGACGTGCTGCACCAGCCGGCGAGCCCTGTCGCCGGGATCACCCCCGACATCCTGCAGCTCGTCGACGACATGGTCCAGACGATGTACGCAGCGCCGGGGATCGGCCTGGCGGCTACGCAGGTCGGCGTGCCGCTGCGCATTTTCGTCGCTGATGTCTCGCTCGGGCGCAATCGCGCGGATCTGATCACCTTGATCAATCCGGAATTCGTCGAGCGCGACGGCATGCAGCTCGAAGAGGAAGGCTGCCTGAGCGTACCCGGATTCAACGCAACGCTCGCCCGCCCCTCCCGCGTCGTCATCAAGGGCCTCAATCGCGACGGGAGCGATCAGGTCGTCGAAGCGACCGGCCTGCTCGCGCGCTGCTTCCAGCACGAGATGGATCACCTCGAGGGCACGGTATTCGTCGATCGCCTTCGGGGTCTGCAAAAGGATCTCATCGTCAGAAAGATCAAGAAACTGTCTCGCGCCGGGAAATGGTAGGACATGGTCATTGTGTTTTTCGGGACGCCGCAGTTCGCGGTGCCCACACTCCAGCGCCTGCTTGATTCCACTCACACCGTGGCGGGTGTCGTCACCCAGCCAGACCGCCCGCGGGGCCGCGGACACCGAGTCACTGACGCACCGGTAAAGGCACTGGCCGTCGAGCGACACATTCCCGTCATGCAGCCGGAACGCCTGAAGCCGCCGGATGTGGCCGAGGCGCTGCGCGCCTGGCAACCGGACCTGGGTGTAGTGGCTGCGTACGGGAGGATCATTCCGGAACATCTTCTTGCCATTCCACGCCTTGGGATGATCAACGTTCACGCGTCGCTGCTTCCCAGGTATCGTGGCGCAGCGCCAGTCCATCGAGCGGTCATTGATGGCGAGTCCGAAACCGGCATCACCATCATGCGCGTCGTCAAGGAACTCGATGCCGGCGCCATGTTCGCCAGGGCAACCCGCCCGATTGGCCCTGATGAGACCAGCGACGTCGTCGAAGCAGCGCTGGCGGAGCTTGGTGCGAATCTACTCGCTCGGGTTGTGGAGCAGATCGCTGCAGGCACTGCGCGTGAAGAGCCGCAGGACCCGGCGCGTGCGACGTATGCCCCGCGGCTGACAAAAGAAGAGGGACTCATCGACTGGTCGCAGCCGTCATCGGGGATCCACAACCGAGTGCGCGGGCTCTACCCGTGGCCGCACGCCTACACTTTTGTTGACGGCGCGAGACTGATTGTGCTGCGATCCCGCGTCGATCCCGCGGACCTGGAAGGTCCGCGCGACAATGAAGACAAGGCACCCGCTCTACCCGGCACGATTGTCGGCGTCACGCGCGACGCGATTCAGGTGGCTACTGGCGAGGGCGGACAGCTCGCGATCGTCGAGGTGCAGCCGGAAGGTCGCCGGCCGATGCTTGTGCGCGATTTCCTGGCCGGTCACCCGATCAGGCCAGGTGCCGTGCTTTCCGGGTCATGACGGCGCCTGCCCGAACCGCCGCCTACCACGCGCTTCGGGCGGTGACTTCAGGGCGCGCGGATCTCCCCACGGCGCTGCACGCGAGCCGACAGCAGCTCTCCGATGAGCGCGACCGCTCGCTGGCGGCGGAGATCGTCACCGGCGCCTTGCGGTGGCAGCGCAGTCTCGACCATCTGATCGAGCATTTCGCGACACGCCGTCTCGCGAAGCTCGATGTCGAGGTCGTGACAATTCTGCGCCTCAGCCTCTATCAAATCCTCCATCTCGATCGCGTGCCGGCGTCGGCGGTCGTCGACGATGCGGTGAACCTGACGCGAGCGGCGAGAAAACCGAGCGCGAGCGGCTTCGTGAACGCCGTGCTGCGCTCGACGCTACGGCAGCGGCACAAGTTGCCGCTTCCACCCAGACCGCCGGATGCGGGCGACCGCGAAGCGTCGCTCGCGTACCTGGGGATCACGCATTCGCATCCAGAGTGGCTGGTCACGCGCTGGCTCGACCGATATGGATTCGACGACGTGGAGCGGTGGGTGCAATTCAACAACACGACGCCGCCGTTGACGGTGAGGGCCAACCGTCTTCGGGTGACCCGCGATGAAGCCCGGGCTGCGCTCGCCGCCGACCACGTGGAGACGGAGCAGGCGCGGTACGCACCAGACGGCCTCGTCGTTGCGAGCGGTAATCCGTTGCGACGACCGGCCGACGGAACGGTGTTCGTGCAGGATGAGGCTTCGCAGCTCGTGTCGTTGGTCGTCGATGCGCGGCCTGGCAGTCGTGTGCTGGATCTGTGCGCCTCACCCGGAGGAAAGACGATCGCCATCGCCTCGGACATGGAGAGCACGGGGACGGTCGTCGCGACCGATGTCCGCGCAAGACGTCTCTCGCTGCTGCGCAACACGATCAGCTCGAGCGGTGCGACCAACGTGCGGGTCATCCGCGTGGCAACGACAGGATCGCTGCCATTCGCCGCGCTCTTCGATCGTGTGCTGGTCGATGCACCGTGTTCCGGACTCGGCACGGTGCGTCGGGATCCCGACATCCGGTGGCGTCGGCGCGAGGAGGAGCTCGCGGTGCTCGCGCGCGATCAAGTCGCGTTGCTGATGCGCGCGGCCGAGGTCGTGCGCCACGGTGGGCGGCTGATTTACGCCACGTGCTCGAGCGAGCCGGAAGAAAACGACGGCGTGGTCGACGCCTTCCTCGACGAGCGGAAGGATTTCGCACGGCTCGACCTCCGCAAGGAGGGTCACAGACTGCTGGCGCCATTCACAGACGAGCGAGGCCAGTTCCGAACTTTGCCTGCCACGCACGGTCTCGAAGCATTCTTTGCCGCGGCGCTGATCCGCGGCTGACGGACCCCAAGGGCACATGGTACGATTGAGCGTTCAATGCCCTTTAAATTTCGTGTCTGGAGCGTGGGACGCATCCTCGTTCTCATGTGCGCGCTCGGAGGCACGTTCCTGCTCTTTTTCGGCGTGGCGCTCCGCGTGGCCCTGCGCGCGCGCGAGGTCCAGGTGCCGGTGCTGGTCGGCAAAACCGTGAACGACGCATCGCAATCGCTTGGCGCGCTCGGTCTCACGCTCAAGATCGAGCCGGTGCGACGCGCCGATCCGAAAGTCCCATTGAACCGCATCATGCAGCAGGATCCGGCAGCCGGCGTCGCCGCCCGGGCCCAGCGATCGATCCGCGTGTGGATCAGCGCGGGACCGCGCACGACGACGGTACCTGCGCTGGTCGGACAGACGGAGCGCACCGCGCGCATGCGCATGGAACAGGACGGAGTCGAGCTCGATTCGGTGACGGAGTTCCGGTCGCCGGACTATCCTGCCGACGCGGTTGTCTCCCAGGATCCACCCCCTGCGGCGAAGGCGCCGCGCGTGGCGCTGCTCTTGAACCGCGGCGAGCAATCCACGACCTACGTCATGCCAGACGTGATTGGGACGGACGGCACGCGCGTCGCCGACGCGCTTCGCGCCCGCGGGTTCCGCGTCACCATTGTCGGCTCGCAGCCCTACCCCGGCGTGCCCCCGGGCACGGTCGTGCGGCAGCAGCCTCAAGGCGGGTTCCAAGTGGCCGCCTCCGACCCGATCTCGCTCGAGGTGAGCCGATGACCCTTCGAGCTATTCAAATCGCTCCCTCCATCCTCTCCGCCGACTTCTCGGCCCTCGGCCGCGACATTGCGTCCGTCGAACGTGGCGGCGCGGATCTCATTCACGTCGACGTGATGGACGGGCACTTCGTGCCGAACATCACGATCGGGCCGTCTGTCGTCCGGGCGATCAGGAACGTCGCGACCCGGCCGCTCGATGTGCACTTGATGATCGAGGAACCGGACCGCTACATCGCGGCGTTCGTGGAAGCGGGCGCGCACATGATCTCGGTCCATGTGGAAGCCGTGCCGCACCTGCATCGCACGATCAGCTTCATCAAGAAGCTGGGCGCGCGCGCAGGCGCGGTGTTAAACCCCGCGACGCCCGCTGGCATGCTCGAAGACATCGCGCACGATCTCGACCACGTGCTCGTCATGTCGGTGAACCCTGGCTTCGGCGGCCAGCCATTCATCCCCCACAGCATCGAAAAAGTGCGCCGCGTGCGCGAGGTGTTGACACGGGCCGGCTCGACCGCGCCGATCGAGATCGACGGCGGCATCGATGAGAGCAACGCCGCCGCCGTGGTCGCCGCGGGGGTCAGTATTCTCGTGGCCGGGCAGGCGATCTTCGCCACCGGCGACCCCGAGAGCGCGACGCGCGCGCTTCGTGCCGCTGCCGTCGGATCCGCTGCCAGCTCCCGCGCATGACCGACGCGTCAGCTCCATCCATCCTTCGGCGTACGCGCGTGCGGGTGCGCTATGCCGAAACGGACCGGATGGGCGTGGTGTACTACGCTAACTACTTCGTCTGGTTCGAGATCGGCCGCACCGACTGGCTGCGCGACACCGGCCAGAGCTATCGCGAGATGGAAATCGGTGGCGTGCAGCTGCCCGTCATCGAGGCCCACTGCGAATACCGGCGGCCGGCGAAATATGACGACGACCTCGAGATTCGGACGCGAGCGACGTTGCTGACGCCCGTGCGCATCCGCTTCGACTATGAGATCATCCGCGGCGACGACGATACCCTCGTCACCGGCCATACGATTCACGCGGCGCTTGACGCGCGGGGACGCCCGTGCCGGCTGCCGGCGCGCGTGCGGGACATGCTCGGATGAAGGCACTCGTCACCGGCGCGGCCGGGTTCATCGGATCCCATCTCAGCGAGTATCTCGTCGACGCGGGCCACACCGTGACCGGCCTCGACGTCTTCACGGACTACTACCCCCGCGAGGTGAAGAAACGCAATCTCGCGACGCTTCGGGGGAACAGCCGGTTCACCCTGTGCGAGGGCGCGCTTGCAAATGCGGACTGGCCTCGCCTGCTCCAAGGTGTCTCGTGGGTGTTCCACCTGGCGGCTCAGGCCGGGGTACGGAAAAGCTGGGGACGAGACTTCCGCGTCTATACAGAGAACAATGTGGAAGGGACGCAAATCCTGCTCGAGGCCTGCAAGGGGCAGCCAATCGACCGGCTGGTCTATGCGTCGAGCTCATCGGTCTACGGCGACGCTGTGCTGCTCCCGATGCGCGAGGACGCGAGGCCGGAGCCGGTCTCCCCGTACGGGGTGACGAAGCTTGCCGCGGAGCAGCTTTGCCACCTCTATCGCGTGAATTACGGCGTTCCGGCCGTTTCGATGCGTTACTTCACGGTGTACGGCCCGCGGCAGCGTCCCGACATGGGATTCCATCGTTTCTTCCTGGCCGCGATGCGGAGCGAACCGGTGACCGTCTTCGGCGACGGCCGCCAGACGCGGGACTTCACGTTTGTCGCCGACGCGGTCACAGCCACGGTCAACGCGAGTACGCTTGGAAAGCCCGGGGCTGTCTACAATATTGGTGGCGGGTCCCGCGTGGAGCTGCTCGACGTCTTCGAGCTCATCCGTCGGATCACGGGCCGTCCGCTGCGCCTGAATACGGTCGAGCCGCAGGCGGGGGACATGCGGGACACCTATGCCGACACCACGTGTGCTCGAACCGATCTCGGATTCACGCCGGCAGTCACGCTCGAGCAGGGGCTGCGTGCCCAGTTTCAATGGATGACCGAGGCCGGCCTTTTCTAACGAATGACTGATTACAAGCTTTCGTCGCGCGCCCGTCGCTGGAGTCTGATCGCCGCGATCGCGATCCTTGCTGCCGCCTGCGGCGGCAACAACCTGCCGGAAACACCGGCGGGTAACACACCGCCGGACCAGTTCCTGTCCCAGCGCGCCACCGACGCGATGATGCGGGAGCGGTGGGTCGACGCGCGCAGATACTACGTGCAGATCGTCGACAACTATCCGCAGAGCCCGCTGCGCCCCGATGCGAAGCTGGGGGTCGGTGACAGCTATCTTGGCGAAGGCGGCGATGCTAACTTCGTGCTCGCGGAAAACGAGTTCAAGGAATTCATCACCTTCTACCCGACCAACGCGCGCGTCGACTACGCGCAATACAAGCTCGCCATGTCGCACTACCTGCGGATGCGGGCGCCCGAGCGCGACCAGACGGAAACGATCGCTGCCGTCCGCGAATTCGAAGTGTTCTTCAACCGCTATCCCAACAGCATGCTGACCAAGGAGGTCCGCGAAAAGTGGCGAGAGGCACGCAGCCGCTTGAGCGAGGCCTCGTACAGGGTGGGTCTCTTCTACTACCGCAGCCGGTGGTACCCCGGCGCCATCACTCGCTTCAAAGAAGTCCTCACCGACGACCCGGGTTACCCCGCACGGGACGCTGTCTACTACTATCTGGCGGAATCTATCCTCAAGGATCCCCAGAAGAAAGCCGAAGCCGTTCCGTACTACGACCGACTGGTCAAGGAATTCGACCAGAGCGAATATCTGGTCGAGGCCCGAAAGCGGCTCGAAGAGCTAGCTGCTCATTAGGTTCTCGTGTAAGGAAACGACCCCGGATACCCCGCCGGGACGCCAGTGACCGCTGTCTGGCGGAATCTCTCCTCAAGACCGATAAGAAAGTCGAAGCAGTCTCGTACTAGGACCGAAGAAGAAGCTCGAAACGCTGACTGCTCAATAGTTTGGACGTAGGAGGACCGAGGGTCCGCCTCTACGGTCCCCGGGACATCTGCGCGCGTACGGGCTCCCCTTGTCCGGCGCGAAGGAGAGATATGAGGCTCATGGAACGCTCGACCCGCATCTTCCTGACGGCCGGCCTGCTGGCCGCAAGCGCGCCCCTCGCGGCGCAGCGCGGCGAGGCGCCCGTGATGACGCACCTGCCGGCGGACGTGATTGCGCTTGCGTGCGCGCCGACGATCGTGTTCGAGCCGCCGTCCCCGTCGCTGCTCATCACCGGCGGACAGGACTCGTTCACGCGTCACGCGTACGGTCCAGGCGACCTCATCACGATCAACGGCGGGTCGGATAACGGCGTCGAGGTCGGCCAGGAATACTTCGTCCGCCGGATGCAGCCTGGGCGCGCCGCGCGTGTGTCGCGGGCAAACCCCGCGGGCGTTCAGACCACAGGCTGGGTTCGCGTCTATGCGGTGGACAAGAGGATGTCTCTGGTCATCGTGACGCACGCATGCGACACGCTCGACGTCGGCGACTACCTCGAGCCGTACGTGGAGCCGCAGGTTCCCATCGCAGACGCCAATCCGCCGAAGCCGCAGCGCGAGAACTATGGCCACATCATGCTGGGCGCGGACCGCCGCACCATCTTCGGGCAGGGCGACTTCTTCGTCATCGATCGTGGCAGCGACCATGGCATCACCCTCGGGGAGCGCGTCATCATCTACCGCGACAAACGGAAGCTGGAAGAGGCAAACAAGTCGTCGGAGAACCTCCTTCCCAAGGGCATCGTGCCTGAGTTCCTCTACGATCTGGGAGAGGCCGTGGTGGTCGACGTGAAGCCGGAGATGTCGACGCTGAAGGTGACGCTCTCGCGGGACGCGATGCTGGCTGGAGATTACGTCGCGCTCCGGAAGTAGCCTGGACACCCAAGGTCCCAAAGACGATTGAACCACGAAGCACACGAAGGTCACGAAGTGGTTGTTTCAAATACTTCGTGTTCTTCGTGTCCTTCGTGGTTGAAACGTCTTCGTGATCTTCGAAGCGACTAACTGGCTTTGCGAGTACGCACGACGTTGACATCGGTGACGCGCGCGTTGAGCAGCAGAACGAACCGCCGGTAGTAATCCGCCGCCGATACCACGGCGGTCAGCATCACCACCCAGAGCGCCGCATACCCAACCGGCGCGAGCCACGGCACGGGACGCCATCCGAGAATCAGCAGCAGGATTGCCGTGACCTGCGATCCCATCTTGATCTTGCCGAGCGGAGACGCGGGAATCGTGATGCCCTTCGTATATGCCAGGCTCCGAAGACCGGTGATCGCGAACTCGCGGCCAATGATGAGCGCCACCATCCACGCGGGCGCCAGACCGAGCTGCACGAGCGAGATGAACGCGGCCGACGTCAGGAGCTTGTCCGCGATTGGATCGAGCACCTGGCCGAGCCAGGTGACCTGCCGGCGCCGGCGCGCGAGGTAACCGTCGAGCCAGTCGGTGATCGACGCGACGCCAAAGATCGCGGCGCCGATCAACTCCTTCGGCACGCCGAAAATCTGCCTTCCGGCGAACTCCGTGAGCAGCACGACGACGAGCAGCGGCACCAGAAAGATGCGCACGAGCGTCAACGTGGTCGGTAGATTCATTCTAAGGATGGCTTGCATTCTACCTTATCGGGCTCTACGTGTATGATCGTTGATCGTCATGAAGGCGATCCTTCTGGCCGGGGGCAAGGGGACGCGCCTCAGGCCGCTTACCATTCACACTCCCAAACCGATCGTTCCGATCTTCAATCGACCGTTTCTTCACTACCAAATCGATCTCTTGAAGCAGGTACCCGAGATCGACGAAGTGATCCTGAGCCTCAATTACCAGCCGCGGCGGATCGAGGAGATCTTCGGTGACGGGTCCGAGTTCGGCATCAAGATCCGCTACGTCGTCGAACCGGCGCCGCTGGGGACGGCAGGTGCCATCAAGTACGCCGGCGACCAGCTGACGGAGTCGGTGGTGGTGTTCAACGGCGATGTGCTGACGCAAATCGATCTGGCCGGAGTGATCCGGCTGCACCGCGAGCGCAAGGCGCGCGCGACGATCGTCCTGACCCCGGTCGACAATCCCACCGCGTACGGCCTCGTCGACACCGACGAGACTGGCAACATCCGGCGATTCCTCGAGAAGCCCAACCCGGACGAGATCACGACGAACAACATCAACGCCGGTATCTACATACTCGAACCCGACACGTTCGACCGTATACCGAGCAACGTGCCATGGTCGATCGAGCGCAGCTATTTCCCGTCGCTCATCGAGCGGGCTGAAACATTCGTGGCCTATGTCTACAACGGGTACTGGATCGATATCGGTACCGCGGGGGCGTACACCCAGGTGCACCACGACATCATGGATGGCCGCTACGTCGCCGACCCGTTCCGCGAGCTCGTTGCACCGCGGACCTGGATTGCCGGTGACGTCAAAATCGAGGAGGGCGCCACGGTTGAAGGGCCCTGCTTCATCGATGAAGGGACGCTGGTGAAGGCAGGCGCGAAAATCGGACCATACTCGGTCATCGGGCGACAGACGCAGATCGAAGAAGACGCGGTCATCAGCGGCGCCGTGATCTGGCCCAATTGCCGCATCAGCCGGGAGGCCTGCGTGCGCGACGCCATCCTGGGACGCAACTGCCACATCGGCCGGAACGTGAGCGTCAACGCCGGCGCGGTGCTCGGCGATAAGACAACGTTGACCGATTTCACGAAAGTTTAGTGGTACGAACCTCCACGAGATGCGAATTCATACGGACATCTTCAAGGCCTACGACGTTCGCGGCCTCTACCCTTCCGAGATCAACGAAGAGGTCGCGCGGCAGATCGGACGCGGGTTCGTCGCGTACCTCGAGGCGAAGCGAATCGGCGTGTCGCGCGACATGCGGATCTCGTCGCCCGGCATCGCGGCCGCGTTCATCCAGGGCGCCCGCGAGCAGGGCGCCGACGTTGTCGACTACGGCATGCTGGCCACCGACATGCTCTACTTCGGGGTCGTCAAAGACGAACTCGAAGGGGGCGCACAGATCACCGCGTCGCATAACCCGAAGCAGTACAACGGGGTGAAGATGGTCCGCGCGGGCGCGCTTCCGCTGAGCGGCGACGCAGGCCTCGGAGAGATCCGCGACATGATCGTCAACGACCGCCTGCCGCCGCTCGCCGCGACTCACGGGTCGGTGACGCCGCGCAACATCGTCTTCGAGTACATCGAGAAGGTGATGTCGTTCATCGACGCGAACGCGATCAAGCCGTTCAACGTCGTGCTCGATGCCGGCAGCGGCATGGCGGGGCTCGTCGCACCACTGCTGTTCGATCGGCTCCCCTGCAAGACGACGCGACTCTGTTTCAACATCGACGGCCACTTCCCGAACCACGAGGCGAATCCGCTCCTCGAGGAGAATCGCCGGGACATCACGGATGAAGTTGTCCGCCAGAAGGCGGACGTCGGCATCGCGTGGGACGGGGACGCGGACCGCTGTTTTTTCATCGACGGCAGCGGAGAGTTCATCGCCGGCGACTTCATCACCGCGCTGCTGGCCGAAGCGTTTCTCCTGAAACACCCCGGCGCGACGATCATCTACGACCTGCGCGCGAGCCGGGCGGTCAAGGACACTGTCGAGCGCCACGGCGGGCGGGCGCTGATGAACCGCGTCGGCCATGCGTTCATCAAGCGGCGGATGCGCGACGAGGATGGCATCTTTGCGGGTGAAGTCACCGGGCACTACTACTTCCGCGACTACTCATACGCCGATAACGGCTTCATCCCTGCGCTCCTGATCCTCGAGCTGATGTCGAAGAAGAACCAGTCGCTCCACGACCTGCTCCGTCCGTTCCGCGAGCGGTACTTCATCTCCGGCGAGATCAACACCAAGGTCGCGAGCATGGACGATGTGCCGAAGAAGCTCGAGACACTTGCGAGGCGCTACAAGGACGCGCAGATCGCGAGGCTCGATGGGCTGTCGGTCGACTACCCCGATTGGCATTTCAACGTCCGGGCCTCGAACACCGAGCCGCTGCTGCGTCTGAACCTCGAAGCCGCAACGCCGCAGCAGATGGGAGAGAAACGCGACGAGGTGCTCGGCATCATTCGCGGGTAATTTCACCGATCACGGGCCACGGCTTGCCCGCCGAAGCGCAACGCGCGAAGGTGGGCGACACAGAGACACGGAGATTGCGCTAAAATTCGGATCGCCGTTGCGCCACGTGACACGCGGGCCTCAGCCCGCGCGACCCAGAGAGCGGGAGTAGTTCAGCGGTAGAACGCAAGCTTCCCAAGCTTGATGTCGCGGGTTCGATCCCCGTCTCCCGCTCCATTCTTTTCAACAACTTGCGCGGACTCGGATGTGGCCGACACGGCCTTTTTTGGGCCAGTGTGCCCGAAAGTGTGCCCAGCAGCTTCGTCGAGCCGCCGCGCCGCGTCGCGGAGATCCCCGGGCGACACGATGTTGTAGCGCTCGAACACCGACCGCGTCTTGTGCCCGGTCAACTGCATGGCGACGCGCTCCGGAATGCCAGCGCGCACCAGGTTCCGCACCGCCGTCCGCTTGTCTCGGCGTCAGGTGCGCGCCAGCTGCGCAATTCATCCTCAGTTTCGAGACCGGCGGGTGGACCACATTGAAAACAGCCGACTTCGCCACGAGGGTGGCTGCGAGCCATGTCGCTGTTGATAGACGACGCGAGCGGCTTTACGGGAAAGCCGGCAGCGGCGCGGGGACCCCTGGCCCGAGCGGCGTGCGCGCGGTGTTGAGCAACATCGCGACCATTGTGTAGTAGCCCGAGATGCTCACTGCGTCCACGACGGCCTGCTCGCCAAACTTCGACACCGCCCGGGCGTAGGTGGAATCGCTGACCGTTCGATTGTGAAGCAGTTCCTGGATCAGGTCGTACAGGCTCGCCTCGTCTTCTTCCATCTGCACGGGTCGGCGGCCCTCTGCGACAGCTTTGGCAACCTCGGGATTCAATCCGCCTTTGACCGCGAGCGGATGATGAGCGTTCCACTCGTAGTTCTGACCCCACTCCCGGGCGGTCATGAGTATGACGAATTCGCTCAGTCTGGGCGGCAGCGAGCTGTTGAACCGCAGGTGGTCACTCAGCATCAGGGTACGCGCCATCAGTTCCGGACTCCGTGTCAGCACAGCCCACGGGCCGCCGGGCTCCCCGCCGCGTGCCTTTTTGTATTCATCAACCGCCTTCTTCTGCGCCGGTGTCAGCTTGTCGACGGGTATGGGCGGCATTCTGCCTTGCGCGCTCGCGAATGCCCCGAAGACCAGTGCGAACACGAACGTGCCTGCCATCAGGCGCACGATTGTATTGGTGCTGCCGCATGCCATCGGAACCTCCAGGCACGGCGTCCCCGCATTCGGGGGAACGCAGCGCGGTGATGTTGCCGGAATTCTACACGCCTTAGCCGGCCCTGGCCCTGGATGTCTCACCCGCAACTTATCTCCGGGTGCGGAGGCGAAGTCACGGTCCCCTCTCCCATCTTCGCGTCCCGCCCGAAACACGGTAGCCCCGCAGTGCGCAACCAGTGTCTTGAGACGTCCGTGCGGGCGATGCGTCGCGGCGCGAGTTCCTGAAAACAGGTGCAGGGTTCATCGCCGGTGCCGCGGCGGCCCGCCAGGACGCGCGCCGCCCTTGTGACGACAGGACGATCAGCACCTGGATGACGTGACGGTCTAGCGAAGTTTCGTCGCCTCGTTCACCAGCGCCATGCTGGCTGCCGCATCGGAGTCGGTTGATACGCCCAGCAGCTGGCGTTGGCGTTCGACGCTGAGCACGTCGGTGATCGCCGTCCGAAGCTGTTCCTCAGTCACCGACGCCCGTGCGCGCGTTGCCTTCTCGATCAGGTTCTTGAGGACCGTGTTTCTGCGGTCGGCACTCGCGTTCAATGCGTCAGCGAGCAGCGGCATGGTTTCCGAGTTGTCGTCGGACTCACCCATCAATTGACGCTGCCGTTCCATGCCCAGCAGCACTTCAAGGGCTGTCTTCAGTCGATCCTCCGTGGCCACGCTGCCGGACTTTCTCAATTCCTCGGTCAGAAGACGCACCTGCTCAGTGGCGTTTCCAAAGGGTGACTGCGCTTCCTCGATCAAGGCGCTCATGCAGTCAACCGTGGCCTGCTCGAACCGTGCCGCCCAGGACCCCGGACCAGATTCGCGTGCGGCCGCTGCCTGCCGCTGGAGATGCACCTCGCGTAAGTGCTGCAGTTCGCCTAGCGGCTTCCTGGCGCCTCCAATCGTTCTCCCAGCGGTGGTCTGAATGAATGCGAGGTCATGGTCGCTCAGGCTCTGAGTCGACGCGGCGCCGACCGTGCCTGGACTTGGGGACGTGGTGCGGGCGAGCGTCCCCTCGTCAATCGGCGATGCATTGGTCACCGCACCGGTCACGCCCGGTAGTTGATAACCTGCCATGGTCACGCTCCTCCTGCTCAACTCCTATCAGAAGTGGGTCATTCGGCACCCAACGGCAGCCAAGTTATCACGCAGA
>DAIRVG010000003.1:3156-7871 GCA_036802945.1 Vicinamibacterales bacterium | reverse complement strand
CTCCTATCAGAAGTGGGTCATTCGGCACCCAACGGCAGCCAAGTTATCACGCAGATCGCCTCGATGAATTGTGAATCTTTCGGCCTGTTTTCGCGTCACTCTGGCGTTCGGTCCGGATTCCCAAGCTTGATGTCGCGGGTTCAATCCCCGTCTCCCGCTCCAGCCTTCGCTCGCTACGCGAGCTACGGCCAGGTCAACCAACCACACGAAGGCTGTCTCGCCGAAGCGGCGAAGCCGCGAAGGCGGACTCGCCTCCGAGCGCCATTTCGCGCGCGTCACGGCTCAATGCCCAATGCCCAAGGCCCAAGGCGCACTCCTTCGTTGGGAGTTGACGCCTCGGCGAAAGCTGGGCGTCACCTCACCGACAGTCCAACCGACGCCACCACGAGCTTTGCCACGGGCCGAGTCCCGACAGCCGCGATCCGGTGGAATCGGAGATCGAATCCGACGGCCACGCGGTCACGGATGAACCATCGCGCCCCACCGCCGTAATTGATCGACGCGCTTCGGCCATCATCTCGAACCAGCGTCGTTGGGCCGCCGAGTGGACCCTCCTGTTCTCCCTGCGCCTCGGTACGCATCTGTGCGGCGCCGTAGCCACCGCTCAGATAGCTCCATCCCTCGCGCGTTCCGAAATTGAACGACAGTTGCGGCGCGACGGCGGTCATCGTCATCGCGACGTCGATCTGGCCGGCCGTGCTCAGTGCATCGCTGGATGCGGGCGGGCCGGTGTTCGCGGGGGACGTCGACGGTGTCGCGGGCGTGACGGCGGTGCCGCGGACACGCAGAACGTCGACTCCGAGACCCACGCGCGAGACCCCGAGACTGACCACGTAGACATGGCCGCCGACCCCGAGGCCGAAGCCGCGCTTCGGCACAAGCGTGTTTGCCGGAAGTACAGGATGAAACCCGCTGGTTGATGGAAGGCCAGACATCGGCGCACGAATGTCGATGACGTAAGGGCCTGGCGTGGACGGCGGCGACAACTGGGCGGCCGCCGGCGTAGACATCAGAAGGGCAGCGATGGCCACAGCCATTGCCGCCGCACACCGCGGCACTACTTGGCCGCTTTCGCCTTCCGGCGCTCCGCCCAGTACTTCCGCATCCGCTCCGACACCGCCTTGCGTCCAGCGGCCGACATAGCGGCGCGGCGGCGCCGTGCTGCACCACCGCCAGCCTGCCCGGTGCCCGCAGCACCCGCCGCCCCTTTCCGGCGGCGGCCGAACAGATCCGGAAACTCGGCGCGAATGGCCGCCTCTTCCTGGCGCAGCTGCTCGAGGCGCGCCGTCGCGCCCAACCGTGCGAGCCGTCGTAACTGGTCCTGACTCAAACTTGCCATGTATCCTCCGAGCCTAATATCCCTTCGCGGTGGCCGTCGGCTGCTTCCCTTCCGACTCCTGCACGATCCGCACGCCGGCGCTTGCGCCGACACGGGTCGCGCCGGCCGCCACCATCATCTTCAGCCCTTCGAGGTCGCGAACCCCACCGGCCGCCTTCACACCCATCTCCTCGCCCACCACGCGCCGCATGAGCATGACATCGGCCGCGGTCGCGCCACCGGGACCAAAACCTGTCGACGTCTTGACGTAGTCCGCGCCAGCCGCCTTCGCCAGCGTACAGGCGGTCACCTTCTCATCATCGGTGAGCAGGGCCGCCTCGATGATCACTTTGCTGAGCGCGCTCGATTCGCGGCACGGCACCGTCACCGACTCGATGTCACGCTCGACGAGGCGGAGGTCACCCGATTTCAACGCACCGACGTTGATGACCATGTCGATCTCGCACGCCCCGTCGAAAATCGCTCGCCGCGTCTCGAAATGCTTCGTGTCGGCCGTCGTCGCGCCGAGCGGAAAGCCGACTACTGAGCAGACCTTGACACCACTGCCCCGCAGCAGCGTCGCGCAGAGCGCCACCCATGTGGGATTCACGCACACGCTGGCAAACTTGTATTCGGCGGCTTCACGGCACAACGCGTCGATGTCCTTGCGCGTCGCATCAGGCTTGAGGAGCGTGTGATCGATCATCGAGGCAACCCCGCCAGGGGCGCCGCCCGTCGCGTGCAGGCCGAGCCGCGTGGCACCGGCGTCCAGTACGCCACGCAGGCGGTCCGGACAGCACTCGTAGAGGAGCGAATGGCACGCGCATCGCGTGGGAACCGGCGAGGCCGCGGTAGCGGCGAGCTCCTCGACGATGATCTGGATGAGGCGTTGAACGTCGAGCGGCTGCATCAGCTCTGGGGGCGGCGCTCGAGTTCGCGCACCTTCGCGAGCCGCCGGATATAACGCGCTTCACGCATCGGTGTCGCGAGGAACGTGTCGACGATCTCCAGCGCGTCAGGCGTGGTCACGAGCGTGGCTCCAAGGGCCAGCACATTGGCGCCGTTGTGCTCGCGTGCGTAGCGCGCCAGTGTGCGATCGGTGCAATTGGCGGCCCGCACCCCGTGAAGCTTGTTGGCGGCAATCGTCGAGCCGAGCCCGGCGCCGTCGATCGCGATGCCGGCATCCGCCTCGCCGCATGCCACCTGCCGGGCAACGGCGCCCGCGGTATCGGGATAGTCGACCGGCTCGCTGGTGTTGGTGCCGAGGTCATGGACCGCGAGACCGCGTCCTCTCAGGTGCGCGATGATGGCGTCCTTCAGTTTCAGGGAGGTGTGGTCGCCGGCGATGACGACCGTGTGAATGTCGGACCGCGGCGCAAGCATCGCGGCGTCGACATCAGTTCCTTCGCGGACCAGGGCAATCCGCCTGGCCTTGAGCGTGTCGGCCGCAAGCGGCGTCACGTGCCCGCCCGCCACGAGCATGACAGTGCTGCCATATTCGAGCACGCGCGCGTCCGCTTCGGTGATCATCTGAAAGCGTTTCATCAGAAACGACGCTTATAGTACGGTACTTCGCGATGAACGTCCTCATTTCGGCAGACGACATTCAGCAGCGCGTGCGGGAGTTGGCGCAGGAGATCCGTCGCGATCATCCGGACGGAGTCCACCTGGTCTGCGTGCTGAAAGGCGCGTTCGTCTTCCTCGCCGATCTCGCGCGCCATCTTCCTGGAGAGGCCACGCTCGATTTCATGGCGGTCTCGAGCTACGGCACGAGCACGAAATCATCCGGCCAGGTGCAGGTCCTGAAGGATCTCGACACCGGCATCGAAGGACGCGACGTCGTCATCGTCGAAGACATCGTCGATACCGGGCTCACACTCACCTACCTCCAGGACATCCTGCGCGCCCGGTCGCCGCGCACGCTGCGGACGGCGTGCCTGTTGAGCAAGCCGTCGCGGCGCAAGATTGACGTGAAGGTCGAATATATCGGTTTTACGATCGAGGACAAGTTCGTCGTCGGTTACGGGCTGGACCACGCGGGGAAGTACCGCAATCTGCCCTACATCGCGGTGATCGGAGACTGAACACGCCCCGCTTTCCTCCAGGCCCGAAGCTGTCGCTTCTCAGCACGCTGACCTACCGGCCTGGCCGTAATCCGCTCGAATTCTTCACCCAGCTGGCCCGCACGTACGGCGACCTCGCGTATCTACGGATGGGCGGCGAGCATCTCTTCATCGCGAGCGATCCGGCGGTGATCAGGGACGTGCTCGTCACGCACAATCAAAACTTTCATAAGAGCCGCGGGCTGGAGCGCACCAAACGGGTCCTCGGCGAAGGGCTGCTGACCAGCGAGGATGCCTTCCATCTCCGTCAGCGGCGGCTGATCCAGCCCGCGTTTCATCGCGAGCGAATCGCGGTCTACGCCGCAACGATGGTGGAGTACGCGAATCGCGTACGGAGCGGATGGACCAACGGCGCAACGCTCGACGTCGCCAGCGAAATGTCGCGCCTCACGTTGCTCATCGTCGGCAAGACGCTGTTCGACGCCGATGTCGAGGCCCAGGCACGCGAGATCGGCGACGCGATGACCGGCTTGATGCGGTCGTTCTGGACGACGATGCTGCCGTTCGGCGAAGCGCTAGAACGGCTGCCAATCCCCCACCTGCGGCGCGGCCGCCATGCACGCGAGCGGCTCGACAGAATCATCTACGGGATTATTCGCGAGCGGCGCGCCAGCGGCGCCGACCGGGGCGACCTGCTCTCGACGCTCCTGCTCGCGCAGGACGACGAGGACAAAGGGCGGGGGATGACTGACCGCCAGGTCCGCGACGAGGCGATGACGATCTTTCTGGCGGGCCACGAGACCACGGCAAACGCCCTGACGTGGACGTGGTACCTCCTCAGTCAGGCGCCCGACGTCGAACGTCGTCTCCACAACGAGATTGCCGCAATGCTGTCCGGGCGTCTGCCGACGGTCGCCGACGTCGAGAGGCTTCCTTATACGACCCGCGTCGTCACCGAGTCGATGCGCCTGTATCCTCCGGCCTGGCTCGTCGGGCGCCGCGCCGTCAACGAGTACAGCATCAACGGCTACTACGTGCCACCTCGCTCCATCATCGTAATGAGCCAATGGATCGTGCACCGCGATGCGCGGCACTACGCCGACCCGGAGCACTTTGATCCCGATCGATGGACACCCGAGTTCAAGGCGCGGTTGCCGCGCTTCGCGTACTTCCCGTTCGGCGGCGGTCCGCGTCAGTGCATCGGCGAGTCGTTCGCGTGGATGGAGCTGGTGCTGCTGGTGGCCACCATCGCGCAGCAATGGCGGTTTGAGCTGGTGCCCAATCACCCGGTCGTCCCGCATGCCGCGATCACGCTGCGGCCGAAGCACGGGATG
>DAIRVG010000003.1:0-3056 GCA_036802945.1 Vicinamibacterales bacterium | reverse complement strand
CCACATCCTCGCGTCTTTCAGTACCGCTGCCCGATCCAGCGTCACCACTTTCCTGTTTCGCATCAGGACCTTGCCGTTGACGATCGTCGTCTGCACGTCGTCGCCGCGGGTGACATAGACGAGATGAGAAATCGGGTCGTACATCGGCGTCTGTCGCGCGGCGCTCATGCCGACGATGATGACGTCGGCGCGTTTGCCCTGCTCGAGCGACCCGATTTGCCGCTCCATGCCAAGCGCCCTCGCGCCGCCGGTCGTCGCCATCTGAAGGGCGGTCTTCGCGCTCACCGCGGTCGGACTGTTGCTGGTCACCTTCTGCAGCAACGACGCCACCCGCATCGCCTCGAACATGTCCAGATCGTTGTTGCTCGCAGCGCCGTCAGTGCCGATCCCGATGGGGACATCGGCCGCCAGATAGCCCAGAACCGGCGCCACCCCACTCGCCAGCTTCATGTTGCTCTCGGGGTTGTGTGAGACGCCGACACCGCGCGACTTGAGGATCGCGATATCCGCGTCATTCACCCAGATAGCGTGAGCCGCGACGACGCCCGGTCCCAGAAACCCCAGGCTGTCGAGGTACGCGACAACCGACGGCGACCCCCGCTCCTTTGCGGTATCGGCCTCGGCCCGGGTTTCCGCAACGTGAATCAGGGTCGGCACGCTGTATTTCCTCGAGAGATCCCGCGCCGCCTTGAGCGTCTGTCCGTCGTTCGTGTAGATCGCATGCGGCGCGACGGCTGGCGTAATCAACGGGTCGTTCCTGAAGGTCTTGATGAACGTCTCCGCGCGGGCGAGCGCGTCGGCTGGCGTTTTTGCATCGGCAACGGGGAACTGGATCACCGTTTCACCGAGGACGCCGCGAAGCCCGGCGGCCTTCGTTTCCTTCGCGATTTCCTCCTCGAAGTAATACATGTCCGCGAAGGTCGTCGTACCGGACTCGATCATCTCGAGCGCGGCCAGCCTGGTTCCGGCGCGGACGAACTCCGGCGAGACGGTCTTCGCCTCCGCGGGGAAGATGTAGTTGTTCAGCCAGTCCATCAACGCCAGGTCGTCCGCGAGCCCTCGGTAGAGGACCATCGGCGCGTGCGTGTGCGTATTTACCAACCCGGGCATCACCACCTGTCCAGTGGCATCAATCGTGTCGCTGGCCCGGAACTGCCGACGGATCGCGTCCACCGTGTCGACGGCGACAATGTTCGCGCCGTCGATGGCGACGCTGCCGCCGCTGATCACGCGGCCGGTGCCGTCCATCGTCACGACGATCCCGTTGGTGACAAGTAGAGATACCTGCCGCTGGCCCTGGGCCGAGACGACCGCCAGCGCTGCGGTCACGATCGCAGCGACGGCGACGAGACACTTCTTCATGATCGAATCTTACTCGCGGACCCGAAGGGTCCGCGCTGCCCCGTCATGCGGCGCGGACCTTCAGGTCCGCGATACACTAGCCGGCCGTGCCCCTCCACATCGTCAACCATCCACTGGTCCAAGACGCCTTGATGGAGCTGCGCGACGTCACGACGCCGGCGCCCGAATTCCGCAGGGCGGCAAACCGCATCTCGGTTCTGCTGGCGGCGGAGGCGCTCAGGAATGTTCCATCGCGGCGGTCAACGGTGACTACGCCGCTGGGTCCCGCGGACGGACTTGTCGTCGCGGGCGACGTAGTCGTTGTGCCGGTGCTGCGCGCTGGTCTCGGCATGCTCGACGCCGTGCTGGAGCTGCTTCCGTCTGCGCGCGTGGGACACATCGGGCTCCAGCGTGACGAGGCGACGGCGATCGCGTCCAAGTACTACACCAAGCTTCCACGGAATCTGGAGGACAGCTTCGTGCTGATGATCGATCCGATGCTGGCGACAGGCGGAAGCGCCGTTGCCGCCATCGATCTGATCAAAGCGGCAGGTGCACGCGTGCTCCGCATGATCTGCATCGTTGCGGCACCCGAAGGGGTGACGCTCGTGGAGCAGCATCATCCGGACGTGGAGATTTACACGCCGGTCGTGGATCGCGAACTGAACCCGCACAAGTACATCGTGCCGGGCCTGGGTGATTTCGGCGATCGGCTGTACGGAACGACGTAAAAACGCTGTGATAAACTCACGTTTCGGCTGGACGCGTGGCTCAGTGGTAGAGCACCCGCTTCACACGCGGGGGGTCGATGGTTCGAACCCATCCGCGTCCACCACACCAACCTTCAATTCACCAACACATTAGCGACGGTCGGTGAATCCGCGTTGCAAGGAAGCGCGGGGTCGATGGCCCCTTTGGTTGCAACGGGATTGCAACGCAGGGCGGATTCGTCGAAGCGGCGCATGCTCTCATGCAGGCCCATGACGGCACTCTAGCACCGTGCCAGATTTCGCCGCGCGGCCGGCACCGACGTTGAGGTGGCTAGTATGTAGCCGCGGCGGCCATCGGCCGGTCGTGCTCTTCTCCGGTCACCCCGAATGAATGCGACGGCTTATCTCGTTCGGGAGCCGACGCCCGCGAACCCGCCAGGACGCGTTTGCCCCCCTGCATGTCGATGCTGCCGCGAAAGTGAGCACCCTCAGCGATCGCCACTCGGGGCGACACGACATCTCCCTCCACGGAACCCCCGTCGCGGATGTCGACCCTCTCGGAAGCCGTGATGTCGCCGGTGACCGTGCCCAGCACGATGACCGATTTCGCAAACACCTTCGCCTTGACGTGTCCGTTCACCCCGACGGTCAGCACGTTGTCCCGCAGCTCGATTGTCCCCTCGACGTTGCCTTCGACGGCGAGGTCTTCGCTTCCATTGAGCTCGCCCTTGATGACGACCGATTTCCCGATGTTCGCGATGTCTCTCCCGTTTGGCCGCTGCGAATCTTGACCCGCCACCGGCGGATACGTCGGCGCCGCGGGTGTGAAGGGCTGACCGTTCGGTGGTTTCACGGCTTCATCACGCTTCCACATGTCCAGACTCCATAATGGTGTCATCACCGTGCAGGCGTTGGTGTTGCTCAGCGCGCCCGCCGGTGCAAGCGGTGTGCCCGCGCTTGTCCGGCGGTTTTGGCGAAAGATGCGAAGCAATCACCGCGAGCCGT
>DAIRVG010000002.1:134864-145743 GCA_036802945.1 Vicinamibacterales bacterium | reverse complement strand
CGACGATCATCAGGTCCGACTGGCGCGGCGAGCCGCGGAAGACCTCGGCGCCGAATCGGGCGATGTCGTACCGGCTGGCAGCCATCGCCATCATCTCGATGGCGCAGCACGCGAGGCCGAACTGCGCGGGCCAGATCGCCGAGCGTCGTGCCCACTGCACGAGCCTTTCGACGGTGGTCGTGAGAAGCGGGAGCTCCGGATCGAGCCCGTGTTCGTGTCCGTGCTGGTGAACATGCGCGTCCACGGGCACCTAAGCCACCTTGCGGGACGCCGGCTGCGTGCGGCGCACCGATCCCCAGTCCAGCATGCCCTTGCGCCAGACGTAAACGAATCCCACCAGGAGGATCAGGAAGAAGGTCACGATCTGAAAGAATCCAGGCCACCCGAGATCCCGGAGCGCGAGCGCCCACGGGTACAGGAATGCGATCTCGATGTCGAACAGCAGGAAGATCATCGCCACCAGGTAGAACTTCACCGACTGACGCTCGCGGGCGTCGCCCACGGCCGGCATCCCGCATTCGTAGGGGGCCAGCTTCTCAGGTGTGGGGTTTCTCGGGCCAAGGAGGATTGAAGCGCCGATCATGGTGCCGGCAAACCCCACGCCGAGACCGACCATGATGACTACGCCAAGCCAGCCGTCCATCTGTGAGCCCCTACCCTGGAGGAAACGCGGGGAACCGGTTCGGGCACGACGGCGCTCCGTGCCACGCTTGTGAAGAGTTTCGCAACCTGTTCATGCTATAGAAACCCACGGGGAAAGGTCAATTGCAGAACCGCTTGAAATGAACATCGCCTGGTTCCGACCGACGATGCCCGATGCGTCCGATCCGCTCGACGACACGGCTGCGCTGATCGATGAGCTCCGCTCGACGCACGCCATAGACGTCATCGTCGAGGCGGGGGCTCACGATTTTGTCTGGCGTCACTTCCAGAAGCCGTGGGACATGTGCGTCTACGAGCTGGACCACACCAGCACACATCAATTCGAGTGGGCGTACCTGCTCAACTACTCCGGCGTCGTCATGCTCAAGAGTCCGGTCGCGCACAACAGTTGGGGCGCCACGCTCAGTCGAGAAGGGCGCCTCGACGAGTACATGGCTGGATTCCGCTTCGAGGACACGAAAGCACCACCGGAGGTGCGTGTCCCGCTGTTCGCGTCGCGATGCGTCGTCGTGCCATATGCCGCGCTCGCGCAATCGCTTCAGGAAGAGTATCCCGAAGCGCACGTGCGCTACGCCCCTGCCTGCAGCGGACCCAGAGGGTCCGCCCCGCACAAATCAAAAGACGATAGCAGCGCGGACCTTTCAGGTCCGCGATCCATAAAATTCGGCCTTCTTGATCGTGGCCGCCGCGACGTCGTCGAGCGAGCATTTCAGCGAGCACGCGATGCCGGCGCGAACATCGATTTGCTCAAGAACGATTCCGCCGCCCGCATCCTGGCGGAGTGCGACGCTGTGGTCGCTCTGACCTGGCCGCCGTTCGAGACGCCGCTCACCCCGGCGCTGGCTGGAATGGCGGCCGGCAAGCCCGTTGTGGCAATGGAGATCGAGGCGACCGCCCACTGGCCGGCTTTGGATCCGCAGACGTGGCGGCCGCGTGGCCTGGCGGCGACGGCAGCGCCCATCGCGGTGACGATCGAGCCGCGGGACGAGGAACATTCGCTGATGCTGGCGATGCGTCGTCTCGCGACGGATCTGCCGCTGCGCGAGCAGCTCGGACACGCAGCGCATACCTGGTGGCAGGCGAACGCCACGCCAGCGCATGCGGCCGCCGCGTGGAATCCGATTCTGGAGGAAGCCGGATCGCTGGCGCCGCCATTGCGACCGTCCGATTGGCCGAAGCATCTGGGCGCCGACGGCACGGAGCTCGCCCGTGCAATCCTCAATGAATTTGGACTGACGAGCGACATCTAATCCTGGACAGTTGGAGGTTGGGAGTTGGAAATTGGCGTCATCTCCCACTCATAACCAGGCTCGCTCGTGAGTCGGCTGTCTTCGACCGGTACTCCCATGGAGAAGTGATACAGGCTTTGCCAGCCGTGCCCCGAAAGTCCAAGCAGCTCGTGCACCGGCTCGTCGTAGTAGCAGCCAATTCCGGTCGCGCGGCCGCCAGCAGCCTCCGCTTCGAGATACAGCACCTGGCCGATCAGGCCGCACTCCCAGAACAGCCGGCGGTAGAACCACTCGCCGCGCGTGCAGAGAGGTTCTTCAAAACGCGCGAGCATACTGAGGCCGAAGAAGCCATCCTCGGCAATCTCCTGATCGCAGGAGAGCCGGTTCGCGACGGGTCCAGCGTCAATCGGGACCAGCAAGAACAGGTTCGCGGGGTGTGCGGGTTCGTCGGTGCGCGGGATCTGGCTCGTCGGTTCGACAGGTTCCCAAAGGAACTCTCCGCGCATCGCTGATTTCCATTCGCCGAGCACGTTGACATCTCGCAGGTAGGCGTAGATGCCGGGTGTCATGTCCTTGACGCGATGGACGAAAAGGACGAGATGGACGTGCGGCGACCAGTCGATGACGTCCCACGGCGGGGTGAACGTCTGGAGCCGATTGAGCATCGAGAAAAATGCGTCGCGCTGGAGAACGCCGCGCGGATTGAACGCGAGCGCGCTTCGCCGCCGAAGGATGACTTCGCGCGCCAAGGTCGAACTCTGTAGGGATCCGGGATCGGGGATCCGGGATCCGGGCGTTCGAGGTTCATCGGGCGTCGCGTTCTTGATCCCCGATCCCTGATCCCCGATCCCCGCGGTCTTGATCCCGGATCCCGGACCGCGGATCCCGGGGTAACGCATTCCCCGAGTGACCTCCTCGATGAGCGGCCATTGGACGTGGTCGGAGCTCAATCGATTGGCGCGACCACGCCACGTGGCGCGCCTCGCCGCATCAACCAGCACGTCCGGATCCGGATCGAGTCCCGAATCCCGAATCCCGAGCCCCGGCTGCGTAGCCACAAGAGCAATGCACTCCGGTTCCTCGCGTTCCGCGCCTTCGTAGTCGGCGTCGCGATCAAGGCCGAGCAGCGTGGCGATCTGCGGGTCCGACCAGGCCGGCAGCAGCTGCATCCGCCAGCCAAGCATCGCAGCGGCAAACCGGAGCGCGCCAATCGCATGCCCGGTGTCGTGCTGGCAGTAGCGAAACGCGCGCTCGCCGTATTTCCACGCCTCGCGCCAAGTGATGGAGGTGAGGGCGACCAGGAAATATTCCGCGGACCCGGAGGGTCGCGAATCGAAGACACACCGTTCTTCCAGTGCATGCTCCCGTGGCGCGTAGTGACACACGCGGCCGTCGCGAACAATCCATGCTTCGGTGGGATGCAGGTTACCACTCGAGGGGTTGACGCGAAGCGCCCATCGGGACTGTCCGTACTGCTTCCAGGCGGACAAGCCCATCGAGCAGCGAAGAAACTCGCCTACCGAGCCGTCGTCAATCGCCTGCGGCACGAGGCCGCTTGCTTGGTCGAAGCGCTGCGAAGGCGGGTCATAGAGAGCCGTGTAGGGAACGGTGGTCGCAAGCGAGGCACGTGGAAGCTCGCGTACGACTGCGCCGTCGTAGCGTCGAAATGGATTTGGCTGCGTCGCCCAATCGAGGTACCCGAGCGACGGCGCGAAGCGACTGAAATGGTGTTTCGTCGAGTCGTGGTAACGGATTGCGATCAACCCGGATTACGACAACTGCTTGATGCGCTTGTCAATTTCCGCGACCGCCTGCGTCAGCTGCTGCTTGCGCCCCTGGTGGGACGTCAGCTCGAGCTGCCGCTGCATCTCGACGCGCGCCAGCTTCAGCGACTCGACCTGGCGGGCGCGCTCCGGATCAGTGCCCTTGCCCGCCTGGCGTGCCTTTTTCTTTTCTTCTTCGCGTTCTTCCATCCGCTCGGCGAGGCGGGATTCCGCGTCGACGAGCCCTTCTCCGGCGTCACCCATGTTTATCCCTGCTTCGCGGTCTGTTCAGTTGGGAGGGAACCCACATTATACGCAATGCCGCACGGCGAATTGCGAATTCCGAACGACCGTTCCGCACGTATTGGTTGGCGACGCTCTCGCCGATCGATTCCTGATCCCAAGTCCGGATCCCGAGTCCCGGCGATGTGACTAATATCGGGATCGTGGGACGAATGGAGGTCCTCGACCTGTTTGATCCGGCGGTCCGCGAATGGTTCAGCGGGGCCTTCGACGCGCCCACGCGATCCCAGCAGCTCGGGTGGCCGGCGATTGCACGCGGCGAGTCGACGCTCATCCTCGCGCCGACCGGCAGCGGCAAGACGCTCGCGGCATTTCTCTGGTGTCTCAACCGCCTCATGTTCGAGCCGCCGCCACCCGCGAAGGAGCGGTGCCGGGTGCTCTATGTCTCGCCGCTCAAGGCGCTAGCCGTCGACGTCGAGCGGAACCTTCGCGCGCCGCTCGCGGGCATTGCCAACGTCGCGCGCGCACGCGGCGTCCCTGTCACCGTGCCGGAGATCGCCATACGGACCGGCGACACGCCTGCGATCGAGCGCGCGCGATTCGGTCGCGAAGCGGCCGATATTCTCATCACCACTCCGGAATCGCTGTTCCTGCTGCTCACGTCGAACGCGCGCGAGCGGCTGGCTTCGGTCGATACCGTCATCATCGACGAGATTCACGCGCTCGTTCACGGCAAACGCGGTGCGCACCTGGCGCTGTCGCTGGAGCGCTTGGAGGAGCTCCGAAGGGTAGGGTTACAGCGCGTCGGCCTGTCCGCGACACAGCGTCCGCTCGACGAGGTCGCCCGCTTTCTCGGCGGTGCGGCGCCGCGCGCGCCGCGCAAGGCACGTTCCTCGACGAAGCGATCATCGTCGCGCAAACGCGACGTGCAGGCCGTCGAGGAAATCGAGAGCGAACTGCACGAGGAATTCGCCGGCGATGACAACAGTCCGACCTACCGTGCGGTCACCATCGTCAACGCCTCGGACCGCAAACAGCTGAAGATCCGCATCGAGGTGCCGGTCGAAGACATGGCGAAGCTGGCGCGGCCGATTGACGTGCCGAGCGGGCCGGCGTCGCAAGGGACCGTTCGAGCCTCGATCTGGAGCTCCATCCATCCGCGGCTGCTCGAGCTGATTCATGCGCACCGCTCGACGCTGCTCTTCGTCAACAGCCGCCGCCTGGCCGAGCGCCTGGCGGGAGCGCTCAACGAGCTTGCCGGCGAGCCGCTGGTGCGCTCGCACCATGGCTCGCTCGCGCGCGCCACGCGCAGCGAGGTCGAAGACCTCCTCAAGGCCGGTCAAATCAAGGCGCTCGTCGCCACCTCGTCGCTCGAGCTCGGTATCGACATGGGCGCCATCGATCTTGTCATCCAGATCGAGGCGCCGCCGTCGGTCGCCAGCGGCCTTCAGCGCATCGGACGCTCCGGTCACCAGGCGGGCGCGGTCAGCGAAGGAATCATCTTTCCAAAATTCAGGGGCGACCTCGTCGCCTGCGCGACCGTCGCGCGCGCCATGCACGATGGCCTCGTCGAGTCCACGCGGTATCCGCACAATCCGCTCGACGTCCTCGCGCAGCAAATCGTCGCAATGGCCGCCATGGACACGTGGGAAGAAGATGCCCTTTTCGCGCGCATCAGATGCGCGGCACCCTACGCGGACCTCAGCGTGCGGATGTTCGAAGGGGTGCTCGACATGTTGTCCGGGCGATACCCGTCCGACGAGTTCGCCGAGCTGCGGCCGCGCATCACGTGGGACCGCGTCCGCGGCACGATCGCGGGCCGCGAAGGCGCGAAGCGCGTGGCGATCGCGAACGCCGGCACCATTCCCGACCGAGGTCTCTACGGTGTCTTCCTCGCCGGCGCCGATCGACCCGTGCGCGTCGGCGAGCTGGACGAAGAAATGGTCTTCGAAACCCAGGTTGGCGAAACCTTTACGCTTGGCGCGTCGACCTGGCGGATCGAGGAGATCACGCACGACCGCGTGCTTGTGTCGCCCGCACCGGGCGAGCCGGGCAAGATGCCGTTCTGGCACGGCGATCAGCAGGGCCGTCCCGTCGAACTGGGATACGCAATCGGCAAGCTCGTTCGCGATCTGCGCGCCATGCCGCGTCCCGCCGCGATCGATCGCCTGGTGCGTCAGCACGATCTCGACGCCGTGGCCGCCGAAAACCTGCTCCGCTACCTGGACGATCAGGCCGCATCCGGCGCGGTCCCCGACGACCGGACCATTGTCATCGAGCGCTGCCTCGATGAGCTCGGCGATTGGCGCGTATGCCTGCTGTCGCCGCTCGGTAGCCGGATCCACGCACCATGGGCAATGGCCGTCACCGCGCACATCCGCAATCGCACCGGCATGGACGTCGAGGTGATGTGGGGCGACGAGGGATTCGTGGTCCGGTTTCCCGAGATCGAGACCCCCCCGGATCCCGCGTTACTACTGCCGGACATGGACGAGATCGAGGCGCTCGTGCTGAGGCAGCTGGGATCGACGTCGCTGTTCGCAGCACGATTCCGCGAGACCGCCGCCCGCGCCCTGCTGTTGCCGCGCCGGCGGCCCGGCATGCGCACCCCGCTGTGGCAGCAGCGCAAGCGCGCCTCCGATCTGCTGGCGGTCGCCTCGCGCTTCGGCTCGTTTCCTGTCCTGCTCGAAACGTATCGCGAAGTGTTGCGCGATCACTTCGACATGCCCGCGCTCGTCGAGACGCTCAAGAAGATCAGCGGGCGCACGCTTCAAGTGGCGACGATCGATTCACGCGTTCCCTCTCCGTTTGCCGCCTCATTGCTATTCAGCTATGTCGCCAATTACATCTATGACGGCGATGCACCCCTAGCCGAGCGCCGCGCGCAAGCGCTGTCAGTGGACCAGGCGCAGTTGCGCGAGCTGCTGGGTGACGCTGAGCTGCGCGAACTGCTCGACGCCGACGCGACCGTCGCGCTCGAACGGCAGCTGCAGCACCTCGACGAGAAGTACAAGGTCCGAACCAGGGACGGCCTGCACGATCTGCTGCTGCGAATCGGCGATCTGACGATGGAGGAGGTCGAAGCGAGAAGTGTCGTGCCGGACACGGTCACGGCCGTTCACCAGCTCGAGCACGACCGGCGAGTGGTGTCGCTGCCAATCGCCGGAGAGCACCGGTACGTCGCGGTCGAGGACGTCGCGCGCTACCGCGATGCGCTCGGCGTTCGCTTGCCACCAGGGCTGCCTGAGTCCCTCCTGGAGTCTGTTCGCGACGCCGCAGGCGATCTCGCGCTGCGCTATGCGCGTTCGCACGGACCGTTCACCGCGCGGGAGGTCGCCGCGCGGTACGGTCTGGGCGTCAGCGTGGCGAGGGCGCTCGTGCTCCAGCTCACCGCTGCCGGCAAATTGATGGAGGGCGAGTTCAGACCGGGTGGCCGTGAGCGCGAATGGATCGATCCCGATGTACTGCGGAGCCTTCGACGGCGATCGCTCGCCCGGCTACGGCACGAGATCGAGCCGGTCGATGCCGATGCGCTGGGCCGGTTTCTCGTGTCGTGGCACGGGGTCGGCAGCGGCCGGCGTGGGTTGGAGGCGGTGCTCGATGCGATTGAACAGCTGCAGGGGGCGCCGGTGCCGGCGTCCGTGCTCGAACGAGAAGTCTTGCCCGCGCGCGTCGATGACTACACACCCGGAATGCTCGATACGCTCATGAGCGCGGGTGAGGTCGTGTGGGTCGGCGTCGAGCCGCTGGGTGAACACGACGGCCGCGTCGCGTTGTACTTGACCGATCATTTGCAGCGCCTTCGGCCGCCGGTAGCGGCCAAACCCGACGTCGAAGGGCGCGCGGCCGAGATCCTCGAGTACCTGCAGGAGCGCGGCGCCTCGTTCTTCACCGCGGTTCACGACGGTACGGGAGGAGGGTTTCCGACAGAGACCGTCGATGCGTTGTGGGATCTCGTCTGGCAGGGTTTCGTTACCAACGACACAATGCAGCCGCTACGGGCGTACGCCCGGACCGAGGAGACGCGCGGCGCAAAGAAACGAGCGCGCGGAGCGCCGTTCCGCTCCCGCCGTCTCGTGCCACCGCGTGCCGAAGGACGATGGTCCCGGGTCGGCGCCAGCCGCGCCACCAAGTCGTCGGCGACGGAATGGGGCGCCGCAATGGCTCAGCAACTCCTCTCCCGCCACGGTATCGTCACGCGCGAAACAGTAGCGGCCGAATCTGTCACCGGCGGGTTCTCGGCGGTCTACACCGTGCTGAAGGCGATGGAAGACGCCGGGAGAATTCGCCGTGGATATTTCGTGGCCGGTCTTGGTGCCGCGCAGTTTGCAATGCCTGCCGCGCTGGATCTGCTCCGGTCGATGCGTGATGTTCCGGAAACGCCGCGAACGGCGGTGGTCGCCGCGACTGATCCGGCAAATCCGTACGGCGCGAGTGTGAAGTGGCCGACGCTGGCTGACCCTACCGCGGCAAGCCGCGGTCCGACGAGAGCTGCCGGCGCCCTGGTGGTGCTTGTCGACGGACATGCGGCAGCCTATCTGCGCCGCGGCGAGCGTGAGTTGCTGCTCTTTCTGCCGGAGTCGGAACCCTCGCGGTCGCGCGTCGGCCGGGAGGCCGCGCGCATGCTGCTCCATCTCGCCGCCACACGCGAAGGACGGCGGGGAATGCTTATCGCTGAGATCAACGGAGTGCCTGCACCGACACACCCTGCGGCACACCTCTTCGTCGAAGAGGGATTCGCCGCGACCGCGATGGGGTTGCAGGCGCGAACAGAACGGCTGCGCCCCCGAGGGTACGGATCGCTCGATCCAACTGGCATCGGCATTGCGGCCACGAACCATGGAGGTGGAGCCATGACTCAGCAGCGCCGCAACATGTCCGAAGAAACGCTCGAGAACACGCGGCCGAGGGCGAACGAGGATAGCGAGCTCGAGCACAATCGCGTGCGGTCGACCAACGATCGCGACCAGGAAATGGAACGCGAAGGGATCGAATCGACGCGCAATCGCGGCTATGACGGAGCCGTACGCGGCGAAGACCTGGGCGATGTCGACGACCGCGACATCGATCCCGACAGCGCCACGTCTGAAAACGACCGGGAGGACATGGACGAGTAACCAAATCCCAAATCCCAAATCCCAAACTCCAAATCCCAGCGCTAAGCGCTCTTGAGTTTGGATTTGGGTCTTGGGATTTGGGATTTGGGATTTACATCAGCTTCCCGACAGGTCCCAGGTCGAGATTGAGATCCTCGGGCCGCACGCCGAACTTCGCACCGATTTCGACGACCGTTTCTTCGAGCTTCATCAGCGCGCGGCCGATCTCCTCGGTCTGTCGATCGGTGATGGTGCCCGCCTCCATGCGGCGGATCGCCTGACGCTCCAGCACCCGTCGGATGAATTCGACCAGCGTCAACACCAGCTGCGCGACGGATCGCTGCACATCATCGGGATCCGCGTTCCACCGCAGCGGGGAGGATCGTCCAGCCGAGCGCTCGAGCTCGCGGCGCAGATCGTCGATCTTCGACACTTCGGTAACCGTCAGCGCGCCGCGCTTGGCGACGACCTTCGACTTACGCACGGGCTTCTTCGAGCGCCGACGGCGCGGGGAGATTGTGCTTTTGGCCACGCGTGTCCTCGTCACCAATTCTCTGCGAATGCGTACGGGGGAAACGGACCAGTGACCAGGACCCGAAGACCAGCGCGCGCAGATGCGCGTTCGACTGCGGAGCGATAGGCGCTGACCGAGCTGCGCGGGATCAGGTGATTCACGGTGGCCACGCCTGCCCGCTTCTCGACACGCTCATCTTTGACCCAGCGCTTCACCGCCGCGCGAATCGGCGCGAAGCCGGGAATCTCACGCGCCCGTGCAGCGGTTATTGCGCGCTGCTGCAAATACTGCGTACCTTGAGCCGACTGATCACCGGGGTCTGACCGCAGTAATGGGTTGTCACCAGGGTCTGACCCGGACTTACCCAGCACCACGCGGATCGTCATCTGGCTGCGGCCTCGAACCGCGCGCAGCCGGCGCCGCAGCGTGTCCTGCCGCGACTGCAAAACAAACGTCACCTCGTCGAGGTCAGCCATACCGGTGCCGAACCGGACAGGGAGGATCGCCGGCGTCTGTGCCGCGGCCTTTTCGATCACGATCGCATACCGCCGGAGGTTCGTCATTGTCGGCTTGGGCGCCCGCCGCAGTTCGCCGACCAGCGCCGAGATTCCGCCGGTCCTGACCGTGCGAACGCGCTCTCCGCTCATTCCACTGGCGATGACCCTGGATGACGAGGATGCGATCAGCGCGTAGACGCAGACGATCACGCGCGCGCCCGGCGGCGAGCGTCGCGCAACGCGCGCCGCCCTTCATGGCGCTTTATGAACTCCGTATCCTCGCCGGGCAGGACGCGATCGGCTGCCGAGAGCAGGAGCGAGAGCCGCGCGTACACCAGATCGACCTGCGCCAGGCCGATCGTGATGTCTCCGCTCAGAACGACCCCCTTGTTCAGCAGGTTGTCGACGATGTCGAGGAGCGAGGCATCCTCCGGTCCGAGAATCCGCTCCTTCTCTGTCGGTTCTGTCGGACCTGACGGTCCGCCTCTACGCCTGCTGGGGCTCATTTCGCATGCCGCGCCGAAGCGCGTCCGCGCGAAGGCGGGGCCTGGCTCGCCGAAGCGCTTTTGCGCGAAGGCGGCTCGATGAAGTTATAGGGTGGCCAGGGACCGGTGAGCAAAACCGCCACGCCGTATCCGTGGAGGGGCCGTGAGTGCTTGCGCAACGAAGCACGGAACGCCGCTGCCTGTGCCGCGGGGACGAGAAAGGCGGCATCGAGCAGCAGCCGCGATCCCGGCGCCGCACGCTCGAGGCTCGTCCGCCGCAGCGCTTCGGTGGCTTCTCGCGAAATTGCCTTGTACAGGCGGCCTGCCTCCACGCGCGCCTCGGCGAGCTGCGCCCGGTTCAGGTCGAGGATGTCTCGCTTCCGCGCGAG
>DAIRVG010000002.1:128236-134764 GCA_036802945.1 Vicinamibacterales bacterium | reverse complement strand
TTACGATCGATTTTCTCGCGCGCGGCCTTCTCGTCCCACGTGAGCCGGAGGCCCCACTCGACCTTGCGATCGATCCGCTTGAGGATGCGGGCGATCCTGCGCCGGTCGGCTCGCACGTGCTCCGCGACGCGCTCATCGGAGGTGAACATCGTGAAGAGCTGCATCGGAAGCACCGCGGACGCGGAGAGGAATCGCTCGATGACTCGCTCGTGCGCAACGGCGCGCTCTCCGACCCAGTCGAGATTCTGCAGGCCGCGGACAAGCGCGCCCTCGCTGTAGTCCGCCTCGCGAACGGTCTCCACAATTGCCCACAGCTGGTCGCCGACCTCGATCGCGCGCAGGTCGCTGCCACCCGGCATTCCGTCGGGAATGTCGCGCACGACCGGCCGCCTGGCGCCGCGCACCAGGCAGAAGACATAACTGAGCGTGACGCTCACGACTTGCGGATCTTACCCGCCTTCGCTCGCGTGCTTGCTGAAGAGGTGCGACGACGAGGCTTCACCTTGGGCGCGCGCGGCGACGCGGTTGCGCGGCGACGGCTGGGAACGAGGCTCCTGCGGCGCCGTTTGGTGGCGGGCCGAGGAAGCGCGGGCGCTTTCAGCGTTTCGGCATGAATCGGTTCGACGTCGAGCACCGACAGGGTGCGCCCGGTCTGCGATCCAACGATGCCGCCGCGCGCAGGCTCGGTTTCGACGACCGTGGTGTGAGGAGCGCTCTCAGGCTGGTGGAAATCTCCGGACACGGTTGCTTCTATCTGGAAGCGGCTGTCTGCGGTACTTTCGATCGGCTCGCCATCGCCGAACGCGAGCGGCCCCGATCCTCCTTCGCGGCGCTCCTTGATCTCGCGTATGCGGGCCAGGAGATCGCGCTCGATCTCGGCGTAGTCCTCGTCGGTGATCTCCCCCGCCTCGCGCTGCATCTCGGCCGCGAGCAGCTGCTCGCGCAGCGCCGTGTCGTCGTTCATCTCGGCCTCGGCCGCCGTGAGGACGGTCTTCAGCGTCCACGAAATGCCCGAAATCATCAGCGAGTCCAAGATGAACATTTCAAATCGCGTTCCGTTTTGATTTGGGATTTGGGGTTTGGGGTTTGGGGTTTTTCAATGCTGCCCCGATCTCTCGAGCTTCAGGCGGATATTGACGAAGTTGTACGGCGGCCAGGGTCCGGTGTACTTGAAGGTGAGCTTGTCGAAGCGCGACGCGATTTCCTTGATCCGCTTGTCGAAGGCCGGTTCCTGGTCGCGCTGCACGAGGAACGCGGCATTCATGATCATCTTGTCGCCGATCGCGCGGTTGACACGTGACGCTACCGACACATCGCGCAGCCCTTGGAAGAACTCGGCGACGTAACGCTCGGATCGCTGTTGCAGCGCACCGTCGATCAGGCGGCCGTACTGCATCCGCGCAAAATAGGTCGACCCCTTCTGGGAAGAGATCTCCGTCTTCAGCCGGTGGATGTCCTCGTCCTCCTGCTCGATCGTGCGCACGATCTCATCGCGGTCCCACAGCACCTTCAGACCGAACTCGAGCTTGTCCTGCATCTTCGACAGCACGTCGGCGAAGGCATCGTACGCCGATCGCAGCAGCTCGACGATGTCCTCGCGTGTCTTGAAGATCGTGCCGAACGACATCGGAATGACCGTGTGATCGCGCATGACCGTCTCGTTCACGCGCTCGTGCGCGAGGACGTTCTCGCGGGTGGAATCGAGCGGGGCGAGCGGAATATCGGAGATGACGGCCGCCATGTCCTTGAAGTTGATCGTGGAGACCTCGGGCCACTGCTCGTCCATGCCGATCGCGCCGAACTTCAACGGCTGGCTCGCCCGGATGATGCAGTACACGTAGCGGCCACGTCCTGCCGCGCGATCGACGTCCGGCAAGCTGGGCTTCGGCGCACGCTCGACCACGCGTTCGATGCGCGTCTCGGTTCCACGCACCTCGGTCTGACGGGTCACGCGCGTCATCGCCGCGCCCTGGCGGTCCTTTCTTACTGCGGTTCGACCCGCCGGTGCCTTGTGGCCGCCGCGTTTCGCCGCACGCGACACTGCGATCGGGCGCGCCTTCGCGGAGGCGGCGCGGCCGGATTTCCGAGTGGACGACCGCTTCGGGGCCTTCGGGGCCTTCGCCATGAATGGTCCTCTTCCTTTATAACTTCTTCACCGCGCTCAACATGCGCCGGACCTCGACCACGAGGTCATCCGGGAGACAGGGTTTGGTCACGAATGAATCGCAGCCAGCCCTTTTCGCACCCTCCGACGCGCCCGCGAGCGCGTGGCCCGTCAGCGCCACGACGGGGATGTGCTTCGTGCGGTCGTCGGCCTTCAGGAGCCTGGTCGCTTCCCATCCGTCCATGCCGGGCAGTGACAGGTCCATCAGGATCAGATCGGGTCTGAGTGAAAACGCCTGCGCGACGGCCTCGTTGCCATTGCGCGCCTCCGCCACGCGGAAGCCGGAAAACTGGAGGTACTCGGCGTACATCTCTCGTGCGTCCTGGTAGTCGTCGACCACGAGGATCAGCGGTGTGTTCTGATCGGTCATTGCTCTGTTTCCGCCGGGATGGTCAGCGTGAACGTCGAGCCGACGCCCATCACGCTCTCGAGCATGATGCGACCGCCGAGCGCGGTGGCAAGGCGGCGGCAAATCGCAAGGCCCAGACCAGTGCCGCCGTACTGGCGCGACGGCGAGTCGTCGACCTGGCGGAAGTCCTCGAAGATCTTTTCGTGGTTCTCGGGAGAGATACCGATGCCCGTGTCCTTCACTGCCACCGCCGCCATCCGGTCGCGCGAATCGTAGTCGACGGTGATCGCGATACCGCCCTCATGCGTGAACTTCAGCGCGTTGCTCAGGAGGTTGACGATAATCTGCTTCACTTTCTGGCGATCACTATAGACGAGCGGCATGGCCGGGCACAGCTTCGGGCTGACGGTCAGCTTCGATCGCGCGATGACCGGATCGAGCTCCGTCATCACCTCGGGAACGAGCTCATTCAGGTTGAACTCGCTGAGCTGCATCGGCATCTTCCCCGCCTCGATACGGGTGATGTCGAGAATCTCGTTGATGATGGTCATCAGGTGGCGGCCGTTCGAATCGATCCGCTGCAGCTGGCGCTTCACCGCGGGCAGCAGGTCGCCGGCGACGCCCTGCAGCAGCATGTGCGTATAGCCCAGGATCGCGTTGAGCGGCGTCCTGAACTCGTGCGACATGTTGGCGAGGAACTGTGACTTCAGCCGCGACGCCTGTTCGAGCTCGATCGCCTGACGCCGGAGGAGCTCGTTCTGCGTTGCGAGTTCGGCGGTGGCCGCCTGCACGCGCGCCTGCAGCTCGTCGGAAGCCGCTTTCAACTGTTCGTACAACCGCGCGCGCTCGAGCGCTTCGCGGCGGTCGTGGAGGATGGTGACGACCGCTGTCAACTCGCCGGTTTCGGTGAGCACCTTTCCCGCGATGGCTTCGACCGGGATCGGCTCGGTCGTCGCCGGGTTCATCAGCCCGATCTCGCCGCGCCGGATTTCGCCGGGCCCCGTTTCGCCGAGCAGTAACCCGGAGATGAATGACGAGAAATGCGCGTCGTTCGCCTGCACGGTGCGCTGCGCGACGTCGCTGACGCTCGACATCAGCGTGAAGAGATCTTCCGCCGGTGAGTTCATCAGCACGGTGGCGCCTGTCGAATCGGTCACGATGATGGGATCGGCCACCGAATCGATGATCAGGTTGAGGCGATCGCGTTCCGCGCGCACGGCCGCTTCGGCGACGCGGAGTTTCTGGTAGTTCTCCTCGATCTGCTCGGTCGCGCGGCGCAGGTCGGTGATATTGCGGAGCACCGACACGACACCGGTGCCTTCCCGCGGATCCTCGACCGTCGTCGAGAGGACTTCGAACAGCAGGTCCGAACCGTCGCTCGGGTCGACGAGCAGCAGCTCGCGCGCCTCCTGGGTCCCTTCCACGGCCGAGCGCGATAGGGCGGCCGAGAAGAGCATGTTGTTCAGTTCGACCGCGCGGCGCCGGCCTTCGCTCTCTTCTTCGCTCGCGGCAAAGAGTTTTTCCGCACGCGCGTTCGCCACAATCAACCGGCCCTCGGTGTCCGTCAGCAGAATCGGATCCGTCACGGCGTTGATGATGGTGAAGAAGAGCGCCCGCTCGCGCCGCAGTTTGCGCGCTTCCTCCGCAAGGCTGCCGCGTCCGCGTAACTGGTCGATTTTCTGGCCCAGGACCGTGACCACCCACGCGATTTCGGGCGTCATGCCCGATGCTGCGCGGAACAGCAGAAGGCCCGGCGCGACGTCATCGGCTGCGGAATCACCGTGCCGTGTTCCCAGCGGAATGCCGGTGAACGGCCCGCGCCCGAGCGGCGTCGGAGACACCTGCGCCGCGTGACCGTTGGCCCTCCCCTGCTTGAACGACGTGGAGCCCGCCGAGCGCAGCGCCACGATCAGCGGATCGTGTGTGTCGGAGAGCGGCCAGGAAAAGAGCTCGATGTCCTCGCCAAGGGTGCCGTGGGCGGCGACACCGACGAGCAGGTTGGATTCACCGTCGACCGCGAGGCAGGCGGACTGCTTCACGCCCGCATGGCGGGCAAGCCAGGCGAGCGACGCCTGCGCGCAGCGAACGATGTCGTCATGATGGGCGAGGTAGTACTCGAGCAGCTCGAGACGTGCTGGGTAGTTGGCCGCCGTTCCGGCTGCACGTGCGAAGGTCCGCGCCTGAAGCGAGCTCATTCCGTGCTCTGCGGTTCGTTCGATCTTCATGGGCGTGGTCCACTGGGCAGAGGCAGGCAGGAGGATCCGTCCCTACCCTGCCAGGTCGTTGCCGCCCACACGTACTATCTCGTTGCCTGTCCTACTTCGTTCGACGGCGGCGCGCGGCGGCGGCCGGCGTCCGCGCCCGCGGCTGCGTGCCGCTCTCCAGCTGCGCGCGAAGTGACACGTTTTCGGCGGCGATCTCGTCGTACGGCCGCTGCGTCTCGATCGTCGGACGCGCGACGGCGGAGGAGGCGCCGATGGCCTCGGCATACTTCAAGTAGGTGTCGATCGACGCCACGACGACGCGGGCCTCGACGGTAATCAGGTCGATCCCGACGAGTGAGACTCGCACCCACGCATCGATGACGATGCCTTTGTCTAGTACTCGGTCGAGGACGTCAATAAGACTCGATCCACCTGCTGCACGTTCGACGGCCATCGTGAAAGCTCCTTAGTCGGTGTCACTCTTTGCCCAGCGCGCGGGATCGCCCGCGGCGGCCGGAGGTTCGCGTCAGCGAGGCGACGCGCCGTTCGAGCAGCCGAAGCCGCTCACGCAGTTCGAGATTCTCCTGCAACACCTTCCCCTGCTCGCGCCCGGGCGACAGGTGACGGTCGTACTTCCACCAGTCGAGGCCAATCTCCTCTGCCTTGTCGATCGAACAGATCATCAGGCGGATGCGAATAGTGAGGAGCTCGACTTCGGCGAGCGACACCTTGATGTCCCCCGCCACGACGAGGCCCTTGTCGAGCACGCGATCGAGAATGTCGACCAGCCCGGCACTGCCGCGGGTCGGACTTCCTGTCAGGTCGGTCGGCATGCGGTCGGTGCGGTCGGCTGGCCTTTCGTCGCGCGAAGCCGGGCGGAATGCCCGACGCGAAGCTCACGCGAACCGTCGCAGTATAGATCGCGCTCGTACACGCTCCAACAGCAGGTGAGCCCAAATCGAGGATTAAAGTCGCGAACCAACTCAGCTGTAGGGCCCTCGCCCGCACGCTCAAAGAGACGTCCCTAATCCTGCCGCGCAAATGCCAGTCGATTGAGGTCCGTCACCCGTCTCGCCGGCGCGTTGCGCTCACGTGATCTTGATTGCCACGGGGCGATGACACTCGCCGTTCCCGGGCGCATAAGGGTCGGCCGATGCACGCGCGCCTGATCGCCATCACCTATACGCATCGATCGCAGATCGCCTGCAGCGCTGACCGCGGGGCACGAGACGCACATCGCGAATCATGGGAGGCGACGACATCGTGTCCATCGTGAACGTTGTTCGTTGCGTTACCATGTGAGCGCATGGCGACGCAGTGCTCCTTCGACATCACGTCCAATGTCGATCTTCAGGAAGTGGACAACGCCCTCAACCAGGCGCGTAAGGAAGTGGCGCAGCGCTATGACTTCAAAGGCGCCAAAGCGTCGATCGATTTTGACGCCAAGGAGTCGAAGCTCGTGCTCGCCGCCGAAGACGAGTTCAAGGTGAATGCACTCTGGGAAATCGTCTCTACCCGTCTGGTCAGACGCAACGTGCCCGTCAAGAACCTGAATCGCGGCGCCGCGGTGCCGGCCGCCAACAGTACCGTCCGGCAAGAGATTGCGCTGCAGCAGGGCATCCCCTCGGACACCGCCAAGAACATCATCAAGTACCTGAAAGACGCGAAGCTGAAAAAGGTGCAGGCGTCGATTCAGGGCGATCAGCTGCGTATCACCTCCGGGTCCAAGGATGACTTACAGGAAGTGATGCGGCTGCTGCGGGAGCAGGACTTCGGGGTCGCGCTGCAGTTTGGTAATTATCGCGGGTAGA
>DAIRVG010000002.1:119386-128136 GCA_036802945.1 Vicinamibacterales bacterium | reverse complement strand
TTTGGCCTTCGTGTTCGTCGTGTTCTTCGTGGTTGACTATTTCTTGGTCTTTTTCTCTTCCCAGGCGACTTCGGTATCGCCGTTCTTGCCAAGCGCCAGGATCGCGTTTGCAATCCGATCCGTCCGCGTGTGGAGGGGAAGCTCCGTGTCGTAGACCAGCTCCTTCTGCCCCGCGCTGCGCAGCTCGAACTTCACGTGATACCGCCGAAGGATCGCCTCGAGATCGCCGCGCATCGCGGCCGGTTCCGCGGCGATGAGCTTCAGCTCAAAGTGCTTGGTCAGCTCCGGCTCGATCGATTCCACCGCCCACAAGACACCCAACAGGAAGACGGTGGCGAACGCAGCCAGGCCGTACAACTCCACGCCGCAGCACAGGCCCATGCTGAGGGTCGAGAGCATCACGACGGCGTCTTTCGGATCGTCGATTTTCGCGCGATATCGAATCAGGTTGGCGGCGCCTACGATGCCGAACGCACGCGCGAGACTCGAGCCGACGACCAGCATGACGGTGGCGCCGACGATGGCGAGAACGATTTGCGTCTCGATGACCGGCGCGGATCGCGGCGGGGTGCCGCGGCGGCGCGGCCGGAAAGCGAGCGCCGCGCCGAGCACCGTCGCGATCGGCAACGACAGCAGGGCACGCTCTACCATGTCGAAGTGATTGGTCAGCACTTGAGGGATCGATTGCGTAAGTTCTGGCGGCGGAAGCTGCATAGTGGCGGTTAGCGGGTTGCCTGGTCGATCGGACGCGCCCGAAGCGCGAGGCCGTCGTCAATTTTCTGCTTGAGCCGGCGGATGAAACGCTGCGCGTCCGCGTCCGCGTAGTTGGCTGCCCGGAACGCGTCGCGCCATTGCGCGTCGGTGATCCGCTGCATGCGTTGCGCGGCCCACTGGACATCGGGCGGATGAATCATCGAGAGCAGCTCCTGGTGGCGGCCGACATAGTCGAACTCGACCCTGGCGCCGTCGATGGCCGTGATGAAGCCGTGCTTCTCGAACCCGTCGAGCCAGTTGCGCCGCGGGAACAGCTTACCGGTCTCTCCGAGCGAGGCGCCGAGATCGCGGACGACGAACCAACGGTCGGCCCCCTCCCACGGCTCCGTGGACTTGTAGATACTGTTGTTGTCGTTCTTCAGATCTGTGCTGTTGAACATCGTCAGCACGACGAGCAACCCGCTCAACTCATGGGTGCCGACAAAGGGATTCTGCTGCCACCACCAGTACTCCTTAAGGCGCTCGAGCTGTAGGAGCTTCGGACGGAACCGCGCTTCACTCTCGATGCGAACGTGGCCATCCCGTTGGAGCTTCCATGACGGCAGGTAGTAAACAGGAGGCTGGTGATAGCCAAGGCCCCATAAGATTCGCGAGAGGACGACCTCGCTCTGCGACTCCGGCCCGATCTTGGCGCTCCACTCCACACCCTGGGGATCCCTGACGTCGTAACTCGAGCTGAAACCGACGTCGTCCCGCGCCTCGAATGTGTAGACCGCATCGGGGGCCGGCGCGTACTTCTGGCCGCCGACGCCCCAGAAAAGATCACGCGGCTGATTACCTGGATCTATCCACAGTTCCTTGATTTGATCCGGAGACGGCGGCCGCTCAGGGGCGCGAATCGCGATACCGCCGCCGCAGCCGATGACAATCAGGCCGAGCAACGCCACGGCTGAGCTGACGCGTGCGATCACGTGACCTCTTCAGCAAGCGACGTTCCAACGATGGTTCAAAATGGACAACGGGTGGCACCGGGTTTGGTTCCTGAAACTCGGCCATGCCCCCCGCCATCGTTCCGACCGCGACGTATCGCCTTCAATTCAACGCGTCATTTACCTTTGATGCGGCCACATCCATCGTCGACTACCTGGATACGCTCGGTATTTCGCACTGTTATGCCTCGAGCTATTTCAAAGCGGTGCCCGGGAGCACCCACGGCTACGACGTCGCGGTTCCGACGCAGCTGAACCCGGAAATCGGAGATCACGACACCTTCGACCGCTGGGTCACTACACTCCGCGCGCGTGGGATGGGTCACATCATCGACCTCGTGCCCAATCACATGGGCATCGCGCATTCCTCCAACCCATGGTGGCAGGACGTGCTCGAGAACGGTCCGAGCTCGCGGTATGCGCAATTCTTCGATATCGACTGGCATCCGCTGAAACCTGAACTGGAAGACAAGGTCCTGCTGCCGATCCTTGGCGATTCCTATGGCGCGGTGCTCGAACGACAGGAGATCACCCTCCAGTACGTGAATGGAGTGTTCAGTGCGCGCTACGCCGATTGGGTCCTTCCGATCTCGCCGGACGCGTACGGCGGCATTCTCGGCTTCGAGGCAGACGCACTCCTCGCCGGGATAGGCGAGAGCGACGCGGGAATCGAGTTCCTCAGCATCCTCACCGCGATTCAGCGCCTTCCCGGGCGGGACGCGCAGACGCAGGCGTTGCGAGCGGAGCGCGATCGCGAAAAGGAAGTGATCAAGCGGCGGCTCGCCGGGCTGACCTCCATTTCGCCACCGGTGCTCGCGCACATCGACCGTGCGGTGGTCGCGCTGAACGGGATCAAGGGAAGCGCCCGGAGCTTCGACCGCCTCGACGCGCTGCTCTCGATGCAGGCATACCGGCTCGCGTATTGGCGTGTTGCCGAGCAGGAAATCAACTATCGGCGATTTTTCGACTTCAACGAGCTTGCCGCGGTCCGCATGGAAGACCCGGTGGTCTTCGAGCGCATCCATGCATTCGCCTTCGAGCTGCTGACGCAGGGACAGGTCGACGGCTTCAGGATCGATCACGTGGACGGCCTCTACGATCCTGGTGACTACCTCGACCGGCTCCAGGCGCGGGCGCGCGATATGCGCCCCGATCTCTTCACGGACGACGCGCGCCTCTATCTCGTTGTCGAAAAAATTCTCGGCCACGGCGAGTGGCTGCCGTCATGGCCAGTGGAAGGGACGACAGGATACGACTTCCTGGTCCGAGTGAACGGGCTGTTCGTCGATGGACGAAACGAGCGCGCGGTGAACGAGGCGTTCGAGCGCTTCACCCGTTTGCGGGCGCCGTTTCGCGAATTCGCCTACCGCAGCAAGCAGCTCATCCTTCGCATGAGCATGGCCAGTGAGCTCAACGTGCTGGCCCACGGGTTGAACCGGTTCTCCGAGCGCAACCGTCACTACCGTGACTTCACGCTCAACAGCCTCACGTACGCGATGAGGGAGATCATCGCGGCGTTCCCTGTCTACCGGACCTACGTCAACGGACGCGAGACCGAAGTGAGCGACCACGATCGGCGCTACATCGAGCATGCAGCCACCGAAGCCAGGCGACGCAATCCGCGTCATCCTCGCATCGTCTTCGATTTCATTCGCGGCCTCCTTCTGAAGAAAGCGGACTATATCCCCGAAGAAGAACGGTGCGAGCACCTGAAGTTCGTCGGCAAATTCCAGCAGGTGACGAGCCCGGTGACCGCGAAGGGCATCGAGGACACCGCCCTCTACATCTACAACCGGCTCGTGTCGCTGAACGAGGTCGGTGGGGAACCCGACAGGTTCGGCATTGCACCGGACGCCCTGCACGCGTGGATGATCGAGCGAGCGAAGAAGTGGCCGCACGGACTCTCAGCAACGTCGACGCACGACACCAAGCGCAGCGAGGACGTCCGTGCGCGAATCAACGCGCTGTCCGAGCTGCCGGTCGAGTGGAAACAGGCAGCGGGGCGGTGGGCGCGTCTGAACCGCAAGGCGCGGACGATCATCGACTCCGAGTCCTACCCGAGCCGGAACGAAGAGTACCTGCTCTACCAGACGCTGATTGGCTCGTGGCCGTTTGGGACCATGACGCCCGAGGAGGAACGTGCCTATCGGGACCGCATCAGCAGCTACATGCTCAAGGCAATGCGCGAAGCGAAGGTCTTCACGAGCTGGCTGAATCCGAGCGAGCCGCACGAGAAGGCGATGGCGCGCTTCGTCGAGATGGTCCTCTCCCCTGACAACGCCGCCTTCCGCCGGGACTTTCTCGAGATGGCGCGCCTCGTTGCGCGTTATGGCATTTACAACTCGCTCGCGCAGCTCGCTATCAAGATCGGCGCGCCGGGTGTCCCTGATTTCTACCAGGGGACCGAGCTGTGGGACTTCAGCCTTGTCGATCCTGATAATCGCCGGCCCGTCGACTACCAGAAGCGCCGAGCGCTCCTCGATGAGTTGGATGCGGCCCGCGAGCGGGGGCGCGAGGCCGAACTGGCCGCGGATCTCCTCCAGAAGCCTGACGGCGATTCTCTAAAGCTCTTTGCGACGATGACGATGCTCCGCGCAAGGCGTGCGAGCCACGACGTGTTCGGCAACGGCTCTTATGAGCCGCTCGCGACTGACGGCAGCCAGCGTGACCACGTGTTCGCCTTCGCCCGCGTCCTTGGCCAGCGCCAGGCGCTCGTGGCCGTGCCGCGGCTCGTGGCAACGCTGAAGCCGGACGGCGAAGCTCCCGTCGGCGACGTCTGGGCAGACACGCGCATTCGTGTTCCCGAATCGGCGCCACGCTGCTATAAGCAACTGTTCACCGGACGATGCGTCCCGGCCATCGAAGACGCCGGTCGAACGTGGATCAAGGCGGCAGACGTGTTCGAAGCATTCCCAATCGGCTTTCTGGAGGCGGCGTAACCGTGGGATGGACCATCATCGCGGTCGCATTCCTCACGTGGTTCGTCCTCGTGCTCTTCTTCACGCCTCGCATCGACTACAAGGTGACGCAACCGATCCGCCCCGACGGAGATGAGTTCCTCCACATCATCCAGACGACCTGCCAGGCAGCGGTCCATTTCCACAACAAGGTCGAAATCTTCACAAACGGAGCCCAGTTCTACCCCGCCATGCGTGACGCGATACGGGCGGCCGAGGCATCCGTGAACCTGGAGGCATATATCGTCCGCCCGGGCGAAGCGGCCGACATGCTCATCGACGCGATGGTCGATCGCGCGCAGGCTGGCGTCGACGTGCGAATTACGCTCGATGCCGTCGGCAGCATGTTCATGTTCGGCGCGCCGATGCGACGGCTGCGCGACGCCGGCTGTAAGGTCAACTTCTACCAGTCGATCACCTGGTATCGGCTCCACCGCCTCAACAACCGGACGCACCGTGAACTGCTGGTCGTCGACGGCCGCGTCGCCTTTACCGGCGGTGCCGGCATCGCCGACTGGTGGTTGAAGCCTGAGCGCGGGCGTCCTGCGTGGCGCGACACGATGTCGCGGATCGAAGGCCCGATCGTGGCGGCCCTGCAGGGTGTGTTCGCTGAAAACTGGCTGGAATGCTGCGGTGAGATCCTGACGTCGCCGAGCCAGTGGCCCAAGCTGACGCCATGCGGGGCCACCGAGGCGATGCTCGTCAAGAGCTCGCCGTCGGATCGCGCCACGGTGTCACGCGTCGTGTTCCAGATGCTGATCGAGGGATCAGTCAGGACGATCGATATCCAGACGCCGTACTTTCTTCCGGACAAGGCGTTGCGCCACGCATTGGTGCGGGCCGCACGCCGAGGCGTCAGGGTGCGCGTGATCGTGCCCGGCAAGTACACCGATCAGCACCTGGTGCGGTTCGCCAGCCGCCGCATGTACCCCGAACTGCTCGAGGGGGGTGTACAGCTCCACGAGTACCGGCCAGCAATGACTCATGTCAAGGCGCTGATGGTCGATGGCGCATGGGCGGTCATCGGCACCACAAATGTGGACAACCGTTCCTTCGAGCACAACGACGAAGTGAACGTCGCGTTCCGTGAGGCGGCGGTCACTCAACGTCTGCACCGCGATTTCGAGTCGGATCTCGCCGCCAGCGACCAAATCACACTTGAAGAGTGGGGAGCGCGCCCGACGTTCGAGAAGCTCATCGAGCCCCTCTGCTGGATCTTCGAGCGGCAGCAGTAAATCCCAAACCCCAAATCCCAACACCCAAATCCCAATTGAGTCTCGAGTCCCAATCAAGACGTGAGGCCAGGGTTGGGATTCTGTGGGATCTGGGACTTAAAGTTTGGGATTTGTGATGTTCCGATGGCACTCCAGTTGCTGATGGCTGAACAGAGGTTAACGCCGTGGCTTGCTGGATTCGTTGGGCTGCTCTGACCACTTCACTCGTCGCGCTCACCGGCGCCCCGGCATCGGCCAAAGGTGACCTGGAAATCAGGTTGTCGGGACGCTACTTCGCCGAGTCGGCGACCGTGCAGATGATCATCGTTGTGGAGCCTGATGCTCAGAACCGCACGCTGCGCGTCGAGGCCGATGGCGACAACATGTTCGCCTCCACTGAAGTCCAGCTTGCCGGCGACAGAGGACAGCGTCTCCATACCGTCCAGTTCAAGAACCTTGCTGCTGGCGGCTATACCTTGCGCGCCCAAGTCCTTTCACACAGTTCGGTTCGCTCGCAAGCAACGCAGGAAATCACGGTTGCCGGTGACGAAAACCGTAGCTGGTAGTTGTAACTTGGAATACGGAACTTGGGATTTGGGATTTGGGATTTTCTAATGTGACTTCTCGATCCCGCCCGTCCACGCGGCGATCTGCTCTTCGGTCATCGTCCCGCGCGGTGTGAGACGCGCATCCTCGTAGCCCCACTCGTCAATATCCACGAGATACTGCGCCCGCGAGAGGAGCGTTCCCTGGCAGACCTTGCTGTCGCGTGTCGGGACGTCGAGTTCCGCGTGCAACCGGTTGATCAGCTCTTTCACGAGTGATGACGGCACGAGCGAGCGCTCACCCGGATAGATAAACCCAAAGAGAATCAGGTGGCTGAGCAGGACACGCCAGTGGGTGCCGAAGCGGTCCAACAGACGTTCCCAGTTCACCAATCCCGCGCAGTGCCGGAGGAGGTGGGCCACGTCGGCGCCATCGTAGCGCTCGCGCTCCATGACCATGGCCTTCGTCCAGATCATCTCCTCGGCCGCTACGAGCTTCACCGGCATGCCGAGCACCATCTCGTCGACCGCGTGCGCAAACCACTGGTCGTCAACTTGAGCGATCCCGTTGCCGGAGCTGAAAATGACGTCGATGAATTTGTCGCCGTGATGGGCCTTGGCGAGCCAGTGATGAAACGTGATTTCGGTTCTGAACCCGCATCGCTGGAGGACGTCGAGCACGCGGCGCACATCACGGGCGCGGACGAAGATGTCAAAGTCTTTTGTCGTGCGGCAGATCCCTGCGTAGTACTGGAACGCGTAGGTCCCGCCCACGAGGTACGGCACGCCGGTGCGATTCAGCATGTCGAGGGCGTCGCGATACAGCTGCGCTGTGTCAGGCGTCGTCAGCAGCGGAATATCAGCATCGAACACAGTCTTGTCCTTTTTTCGTCTGTGCAGGATTCAGGCCGATTCGACGAGCGGGCGGCCCAGCGGCTCGGCCGGCGCGCCCGTGGCTTCCGTATCACCGAGCGGCACTTCGACGACCAGAAAGGGCGGACGATCGGGGTTGGTGCGCAGGAGCAGCGGCATCGACACGTTGTGCACCGGCACGCCAGTGGAGGTGCGTCCTTCGGGAGTGCCGCGATGCGCGTGCCCGTGAAAGACGGCGCTCACACGATAGCGGTTGATCGGTTCTTCCAGGCGGCTCGATCCAAGATATGGGAAAATTTCCCGCGGCTCGCCCTCCACCGTCGCGCGGATCGGCGCGTAATGAAGCAGCGCGATGCGCTGCTTGGTGCGAAGACGTGCGAGGGCGGCTTCGAGCTTCAGCGTTTCATCGACCGCCTCCTGGACGAACGCCTTGGTTGCCCGCTCACCCCACGGGCCGAGCGCGCCGCGACCAAAGCCACCGGCAAATCCCTTGACGCCGGCAAACCCGACTCCGAACACCTCTGTGGCTTCCCCATCCAGCACGGTCACGCCGGCATCCGTCAGGATCTGACGGATCTCGTCTTCCTTCCCTGCTTCGTAGTCGTGATTCCCAAGCACCGCGATCACTGGGATTTTCATGGCGCTCCCGAGCTCCCCCGCCAGGACCCGCGCCTCATCGGGAAGGCCGTAGTCGGTAAAGTCGCCACACAGCAGCAAGACGTCGGCCGAGGTGCTGATCTGAGTGAAGAGCGGTTGTAAGGATTCCTGCTGTGTCTTGGAAACGTGCAGGTCACCAACCGCGGCAATGCGCAGGTGCGATTTGGCCGAGGTCATCCGTTCCGCCATGATTCCGGGCTGAGTACTCAAATCGAGGACCATATGGCGTCAATCACGATTGGTGATTAGTGATTCGTGATTTCCGATGTGTGATTTATTAAACTGAGCCGTAATTACAATCGCCAATCAGAAGCGCAAATCACTAATCAATCGAATGGCCAGGCTTCATCAGATCTGGATCAAGCGTGCGCATCGCGGAAAGATGGACGGCGCCGACCGCTCGACGCTCATCGCCGGACGTGGCCTCGTCGGCAACGCGAATCAGGGCGGCAAGCGGCAGGTGACGCTCATGGAGCTCGAGCGATGGCGTCAGTTGATGGAGAAATTCCGGGCCAACCTCGACACCAATGCTCGACGCGCGAATCTGGTAATCGAGGGGTTGGACTTGTGGGATTCGCGAGGGCGAACGCTGCGCATCGGCGCGGCTCGCCTGCTCGTCCATGGCGAGACCCTTCCCTGCGAGCGGATGGACGAAACGCTTGCCGGATTGCAAGGCGCGATGCGCGAGCGCTGGGGCGGCGGCGTGTTTGCCGAAGTGATCGAAGGCGGCGAGATCTCGGTCGGCGACGACGTCATGTGGGATCAAGGATCAGACCCGCCTGATCCCTGATCCCCGATCCC
>DAIRVG010000002.1:76433-119286 GCA_036802945.1 Vicinamibacterales bacterium | reverse complement strand
GATCCCGGTTAGATCTGCCCCTTAGGCTGGCGCGGAGCGCGCTGCTGACGCTCCTTTGCCCTCGCCTGGGCCTGCGCTTCGAGCTGCTTCGCCTTCTCCTGCTGCTCCGCGGTGAGCACAGCGAAGATGTCGCTATGCAGCCGCGCCTGCTCGACCGCCATATCCGCCTGCGCCGCGGCGAGATCCTGGGCGGCGGAACGCACCAGCGATTCGTTGGCCGGGATCGCCTGGATTGCGGCCCGTTGCGCTTCCATCGCCTGCTGCAGGCGCTGGACGAGCGGCTGCGTCTGTTGGCGGTGACGCTGCGTGATGTTGCGGACCTGCTGCTTCTGCGCATCGCTCAGATCGAGCTGACCGAGTGCGAAGCCGGCCGCGAAGCCGCGCCCGCCGGGTCCGCCTGGCCCACCGAATGGCGCAGCCCCGCGGCCGCCTGGCCCCTGCGCATAGAGAGCGGCGGCGCCGCTGCCAACGAGCGCGACGAGTACGGCGCTCAACGTAAGTTTTCGAAAACGGGTCATTACTACCTCCACCATGTCAGACGATGCGTGTGAACCCGGGGTTGGTCCCCCGGAAGCGCTGGCCCTGTGACAATCCTGTGGCGTCAGATCATCTGAGCCGCCACGAAATCCTGCGCCGCAGCCCGCAAGGACCCCTCGTTTCCTACACCACGGCCATGGCGACCAGACGCGCGGTCGCCGCGACGGGCTGCGACAAGTGATTGAAGTCCCGGCGCGGTCGGGGTGCGGAAAGAAGCGCACTGCCGGCGATCGGAGCCACGAGCGTCGTTGCGAACTTCATAGCCACCTCACTCGTACCGAAGCGCGTCGATTGGATTGAGCTGCGCCGCTTTGCGCGCCGGGTAGAACCCGAAGAAGACACCAATCGCGGCCGCGACGCCGAAGGACATCGCCACCGCCGAGGGGGTCACCACCGCGGACCACTGCAGGAGCTGTGTCACAGCCGCAGCGATGCCGAACCCGAGGCCGATGCCGATGGCGCCGCCCGCCAGGCTCAAGACGATCGACTCCACGAGGAACTGCAGGAGCACGTCGATGTCGCGTGCCCCGACGGACAACCGCAGCCCGATCTCGCGTGTCCGCTCCGTGACCGACACCAGCATGATGTTCATGATGCCGATCCCCCCGACGATCAGCGATACCGCGGCAATACCGGCAAGCAGATAGGTCATCGTGTTCGTCGTGGACGTCAGCATGCTCGTCATCTCCTCGAGCGTCCGCACCATGAAGTCGTCATCCGAGCCCGGTTGAATCCGGTGACGCGTGCGCAGCACCGTGGATACTTCCTGCGTCATCGTGTCGAGCGGGACGCCGTCCTGCGCGGACACGGTGATGTTGTTGAGATGCTGCACGCCGAGCAGCTTCTTCTGCACCGTCGAATACGGAATGAGGACGGTGTCGTCCTGGTCCTGCCCCATTGCCGCCTGTCCTTTGCTCGTGAGCACACCGACGACCTGGAACGGCTGATTCTTGATGCGGACGATCGCGCCCGTCGCGTCGGCTCCGGGCCCGAACAACTGGTCGCGCGTCACCGACCCGAGCACCGCCACTTTCGCTCCGCGCCTCACGTCGTCGTCGGTGAAGAAGCTGCCGAACTGCATGGGCCATGAACGAATCGCAACAAGGTCGGCTCCGGCGCCTTGCACTTGGGTGTTCCAGTTGGACGATTCCGACACGATCTGCACGCGCGTGTTGATGCCGGGCGACAGATACCGGATGCCCGGCACCTCGCGCCGGATCGCGTCCGCGTCCTCGGCGGTCAGCGTCGTAACCGCGCCTTGTCCCTGCCGGACGGGGCCGAAGCCGCCAGAACCGGCCGAGACCATGACAATGTTGGAGCCGGCGCTGCGGATCTGCTTCTGAATCGACGCGCTGGCGCCGTTACCGATCGCGACCATGACGATCACGGCGGCGACGCCGATGATCATGCCGAGCGCGGTAAGTGCGGTGCGCATCGCATTCCTGCGGAGCGCCTTGAGCGCAACGACGAGCGTCATCAACAAGGACATGGGCTGCTCCTCAGGCAATCCGTGCATCGAGCTCCGCATCCTGCTGGAGGCGGACGAGCTCGATGGCTGCACTTCGGCGGTTCGTCACCGCGTGATCGCTCTTCACTACTCCGTCGCGAAACGCGATGATGCGCGTCGCGTATTCGGCGATGTCGGGCTCGTGCGTCACCAGCACGATGCTGATGCCGCGCTCCGCGTTCAACCGCTGAAAGATGCCCATCACTTCGATGCTGGTTCGCGTATCGAGGTTGCCTGTCGGCTCGTCTGCAAGCAGCAGCGTCGGGGTATTCACGAGGGCGCGCGCGATTGCGACGCGCTGCTGCTGTCCGCCGGACAGCTGATTCGGGTGATGATCAAGCCGATCGGCGAGGCCCACCGCCCGAAGCGCCTCGGTGGCCCGCTCGCGGCGCGCGGCGCTTCCGATGTTGCCGGCATAGAGCAGGGGGAGCTCCACGTTTTCGAGCGCCGATGTGCGCGACAGCAGGTTGAACCCCTGGAAGACGAACCCGATCTCGCTATTGCGCACGCGCGCAAGGCCGCGTTGATCGAGCGACGACACGTCCCGGCCGTTGAGTACGTAGCGCCCGCTCGTCGGCTGGTCGAGGCATCCGAGCAAGTGCATGAAGGTCGACTTGCCGGAACCGGACGGCCCGGTCAGCGCGACGAACTCGCCTACGGCGACATCGAGCGTGATGCCGCGGAGCGCAGGCACCTGCACCTCGCCGACGTCGTAGGTTTTTGTCAGCTCATGAACTGAGATCACGGGCGAGCCTGGCCCGCTCGCCGACAGTTGCGGTGCGGATCTTTCCGCCTCGGCGGACCGCGGAAGCGCGGAGCGCGAAGGCTGGTCAGGTCCGCGGCTCGAGGTCGGACTCATCGCTGTGCTCCCGTCCCCCGAGCGCCGGTCGTGCCCGCGCCGCCCGCGCGCCGTCCGCCAAACGGAAGCAGTGGCGACGCGCTCGCCTGCGCGGTCGCGCTGCCCTGCTCCGCCATCCCCGTCACGACCTGATCGCCTTCCTTCAGGTCACCCTCGACGACCGCCGTCATCGCGCCGTCGCTGACGCCCGTGCGAATCCGGACGGGCTCCAGCGCGCCGTTCCTGATCGCCCAGACACGCCCGCCCGATCGATCCGCGTTGCCCACGGCGCGCGTCGCGCCGCCCAGCCCACTTGTGGCCGCTGCCCGGTCGGTCGGTGCCGAACCCTGAATCCCGGCCCCCCCGGATCCCGGATCCCCGATCCCGGATCCCCAAGCCCCGGCCGCCGGCCGAAAGCGCAACGCCGAATTAGGAACGCGCAGGACGTCCTCGCTGCCGGCAATCTGAATCGCCACGTTCGCCGTCATCCCCGGCTTCAGCTTCATCTCCGGGTTCGGCACGTCGATCATCGTGGTGTAGCTGACGACGTTCTGCTCGGTCGTCGGGTTGAGACGTACCTGCGAGACGGTGCCCGTGAACGTGTCGGCTGGATACGCGTCGACGCGAAACGAGACCTTCTGCCCCGCGGCGATGCGCCCGATGTCAGACTCATCGACGCTGGCGCTGACCTGCATCCGCGTCAGATCCTGCGCAAGCACGAACAGCGTTGGCGCCTGCATGCTTGCCGCAACCGTCTGCCCCACGTCCACACTGCGCGAGATGACGACGCCGTCGATCGGCGCCTTGATGATCGTGTTATTCAGGTTGACCTGGACCTGGTTGAGCGCGGCTCGTGCCTGCGTGATCTGCGCCTGCGCCGACTTGAGCGAGGCTTCCGCCTGCATCGCGCTCGACTGCGCGGTCTCGACATCGTTGCGCGAGATGAGTTTCTGGTCGAACAGCTCCTGCGCACGACGCGATTTCGACTCCGTGTCCTGCACCTCGACGTTGGCGCGGTCCGCGTCTGCCTGGAGCCGCGTCATCGTCGCACGCGCCTGCTCTACCTGCGTCTGGAAGAGAGACGGCTCGAGTTCGGCGATAACCTGCCCTTTGCGCACTTCGGAGTTGAAGTCGGCATACAGCGCCTTGATCGTGCCCGACACCTGCGTGCCGACCTGGACGGTCGTCACCGGCTGGAGCGTCCCGGTCGCGTTGACCTTCTCGACGACGTCACCCCTGGTCACGGCGGCAGTGATGGGCGCGGCTTCCTTGCTCGTGCCGCGCGCTCGTGAGTAGGCAACACTGCCAGCCCCGATGGCGGCAACGACGGCGATGATGAGAATCAGGCGTTTGTTCATCCGGCTCGGCCTCTTTTCTTCCTCCATTCGATGCGATCGAGGTGGCTCGCCGATGACGAGGCCGTGACAATTCGGTGGCTGGCACGTGCCACGGTTTCTTCACAGATGCGTCAACGGCAAATCACTCAGCTGGGATGGAATCAGGGGATGTCAGCAGAGCCAGCGATCTACACTGGCGGACCTGAAGGTCCGCCGCTACGGGCGGCCGACGCACCGATGGAAGCCGCGACCACGCCTCGACCCGTCGTCCTCGTCGTCGAGGACGAGCAGAACATCCGCGATCTCGTTTGTCTCCACCTCGGCCTGGAGAGCTACGAGTGCGTTCCATGCGGCGACGGAGAAACCGCCTTGAAGCTCACGCGCACGCGCCGCTTCGACCTGGTGATCCTCGACCTGATGCTGCCCGGGCTTGATGGGGTCACGGTGTGCCGCGCCATTCGACGCGAATCAGAGAACCCGGACGTCCCGGTGCTGATGCTCACGGCCCGTCGCGAAGAATCCGACAAGGTGGTCGGCCTCGAGAGCGGGGCGGACGACTATCTGACCAAGCCGTTCGGCGTGCGTGAGCTCATCGCGCGGGTCCGCGCGCTGCTGCGTCGCGGCCCCCGGCCAATCGTGGGCTCGGCACGGGAAACAGCGCGGCCGATCACTTACAAGCACATCGAGATGGATCCGGCGCGGCGGCGGGTGCGTGTCGGCAACAACGATGTGGAGCTGACCTCGAACGAGTTTCAGCTTCTGTACGTGTTGCTCTCCAACCCCGGCATCGTCTTCACCCGGGAAGCACTCCTCGCGCGCGTGTGGAAGGACCAGACGTTCGTGACCGTGCGAAGCGTTGACACGCTCATCAAGCGCCTGCGGAAAAAGATTGAAAGGAGCCCGTCGGATCCGGCCGTCATCCTCACCGTGTGGGGCGCCGGCTACAAGGCCGCGGATGTATAGCGGGACGAGTCCGTGGTATCGCAGCCTGTACTGGCGCATCGCCGTCGGCCTGGTGTCATTCCTTGCGCTGATGCTCGTGGCGCAAGGCGCGCTCTTCATCTGGACGAGCGACCGCATCGCGGGCTCGATGCCTGCGACCTCGCCGAGACGCCTTGCCGTGCTTGTCGCATCGGACCTGAGCGCGGCGCTCAACACCGATCCCACGATCAGTATCGATGACTACGTAAAGGATCAGTACTCGAATGTGTTTCAGCCGTTCATCGTGCTCATGCGCGACGGTCGTGAGGTTGCCAACCATCCCGCTGGTATTCCCGACGGTGTACGGAGGGCGCTGCGCCTCGAAATGTCGCGCGGTGAGCTCCCCGCCCGCGGCCGCGTGTTCGTCCCGCGTCGTCGATCGCCCGACGATCGGCCGGGAGGACCGCCACCGTTCCGCCTCGGTGAGTTCGCGGCGGTCTTTGTCGACGGTGCTCCGGTCGGGACGGTGGCGGTGCTGCTCGGCCGGCCGCCCATGGGCATGGTGGTGCGTGAGCTCGCGCCGACGATGGCGCTGGTGGGCGGATCGGTGCTGGTGGTTGGTTCAGGCCTGATCGCGTTGTTTGTGTTCGGTCCGGCGCGCCGCCGCATGAAGCAGCTGCAGGAGGCGACTATCCGCTTCGGCGCGGGCGATATGAGCGCGCGCGCTCCCGACCGCGGTGGCGACGAAGTTGCGGCGCTGGCGCGATCGTTCAACCAGATGGGCGACGAGCTTGCCAGCCGCGCGCGAGCGCTCGAAGCCTCGGATAAGGCGCGGCGACAGCTCCTGGCGGACGTGTCGCACGAATTGATGACGCCGCTCACGGCGATGCGCGGCTACGTCGAAACACTGTCGATGCCAGAGCTGAATCTCGACCAGGCCACGCGCGACCGCTACCTTCGCATTATTGACGAGGAGACACATCGCCTGGAGCGAATCGTGGGCGATCTGCTCGACCTGGCCCGGCTCGAAGGCGGAGGGACGGCCATGCGCCACGAGTACGTGCCCGTACGCGCGCTGTTCGACCGCGTACACTCGCGGCACGAGCGCGAGATGACGACGCGATCCATCAGGTTCGTCGGCGAGATCGCGCCGGACGCAGAAACGGTCTACGGCGATCCGGATCGTCTGGAGCAGGCGCTGCAGAACCTTGCCGCCAATGCGCTGCGCCACACGCCGGACGGCGGCGAGATCGCGCTCTCAGCTGATCGAGTCGGTGATACGCTGCGACTGCGGGTGCGCGACAGCGGTACCGGTATCGACGCCAGCCATCTTCCGCTCATCTTCGATCGCTTCTACAAGGCGGACGCCTCGCGCAAGGCTGCCGGCGGAAGCGGGCTCGGCCTGTCGATCGTGAAGGCGATCGTCGAGCGCCACAGCGGGTCGATCTCCGCGCACAACGACAACGGCGCGGTGTTCGAGATCCTGCTACCGCCTCCCCTGGCCCGGACATGAATACCCAGCCTTCGTCATTGATACGGGACGAAGGGCTGTCATCGGCGGACGACACGAACGATGACGTGTGATTCAATTCGTCCGTTTTTTTCGCGGGTCGCAAACGGCACAGCCATTGCCTCCCGCCCGACAGTCTGCCATCCGCCTACGCCCTACGGGCTACGGCGAGATAAATCCGCCTTCGCCCTGTGGGCTTCGGCGGACAAATGGAGGGGGGTCTTCCGTGAAGGTCACTGTCGCGCCGCTCGCCATCGTCCTGGCGACCGGTATTCTGGGGGGCGGTCACGCTGACGCCCAGGTTCGCGCCCGTGGAGCTGTGCGCGTCGGGGCGCCGCGTGCTCGCGCAGTCGTTGTCGTCGGTGGCTACCGGCGTCCTTTCTACGATCCGTTCTACGACCCGTTCTACTTCAATACGTTCTACCGCCCCTATTACTACCGGCCGTTCTACTGGTACCCCCAGGTTGCGTACGGCCAGGGCTTCTATAACGGCGACGGTTCGCTGCGGCTGCAGGTCTCACCTCGCGAGACCGAGGTCTACATCGACAACTACTACGCGGGAACCGTCGACGACTTCGATGGCTTCTTCCAGCGACTGCACATCGAGCCGGGCGCGCATGACATCACGCTGTACCTCGACGGGTACAGGACGGTTCGGCAGCGAATCTACCTGCAGCCGACAGGCACGTTCAGGCTGCGTTACATGATGCAGCCGCTTGGCGCTGGCGAAGTCGCCGAGCCGCGACCTGCTGAGCCTCCGCCTCCGCAACCGCAGGCGGGACCCCAGGGTCCTGCGCAGGCAGGACCGAACCGCTATCCTCCTCCTCCGCAGCGAGGCGGTCCACCTCCAGGGCAGGACGGCCGACCGCAGGGCCCGCCACCGCAGGGTGATCGATCCGATGCGGGCACTCTCTCCATTCGCGTGCAACCGGCGAATGCCGACGTGATCATCGACGGGGAACGCTGGCAAGGACCGTCGGGGGACGAGCGGCTCCTCGTGCAGGTCCCGCCCGGACTGCATCACGTGGAAGTGAGGCGCGACGGCTATCGCACCTACGAGTCCGATATCGAAGTACGGCCCGGAGACACGTCAACGGTCAACGTCAGCCTCTCGCGTCAATAACGGGAGACCTTCATGCGCAACACGATCGTGTTCATCGTCGCAATGCTTGCCGCCTCAGCGGCGTACGGGCAGACCACGCCCGCGCCCACGAACGGACCATTGGTGCTCGAGCGGATTCACGACGGCTGGGTGCTGGCCCCCGACTTCAAGGTCACCGACTTCGACAACCGCACAGGCGAGCTCGCGGGCGCCTATGGCGGACGCCTGATTGACGGGACGCTGCTCATCGGCGGCGCCGGCTACTGGCTTGCCAACGAAGGGCGCGACTTCAAGCTCACCTACGGCGGGCTCGTGGTCGGATGGCAGTCGCCGGAGTTCGGCCGTATCCGCTTTGGCGGCCGCGGCCTCGTCGGCGCCGGAACCGCGACGCTCGGGTTCGACGTCAACACGCTGCGCGGTGACGTCCGGTTCGGCGTCACCGATCCTCGAACAACGGGATCGACGCCGGGGCGTGCGCCAATCGTCCTGCAGCAGCCGCAGACTGTGCGCGCGCGGTTCGTTGGACGCGACGACTTCTTCGTCGTCGAGCCACAGGCAAACATCTCGGCGCGGATCACCAGGGTGATCGGCGTGAGCTGCGGCATTGGCTACCGCGCGACAGCCGAAGCCGACGTCCTGCGTGATCGCCTCAACGGTCCGACAGCTAACCTCGCGATCCAATTCGGCTGGTAGGTCGCCCGCCGCCAACACCAACCTCCAACCTCCAACGCCCAAGGAGAGGGCCGGCTAAAGCCGGCCCTGCAGACCTTCCATGCCGCCTTGGGCGTTGGAAGTTGGGAATTGGGAGTTATCGAAGTTATTCTCCAGGGATGCGGGATGCCTTGATCGTGTCTGCCGTCCGTACCCCGGTGGGACGCGCGGGCGGTGCGCTTGCCGAAGTCCGCGCTGATGATTTGGCGGCAATTGCGGTGCGCGCGGCGGTCGATCGGCCATCGTTTGATCCCGCCCGCCTTGACGACGTGATCCTCGGCTGCACGAACCAGGCAGGCGAGGACAATCGCAACGTCGCGCGGATGGCAGCGTTGCTTGCCGGATTCCCCATCGAGGTACCCGGACAAACCGTGAACCGTCTCTGCGGCTCCGGTCTCCAGGCGGTCGCGAGCGCTGCGCAGGCGATCAAGGCTGGCGAAGGCGACGCGTTCGTCGCGGGCGGCGTGGAAAGCATGACGCGCGCGCCCTACGTGATGCTCAAGTCGGGCGAGCCGTGGAATCGGCAACCCCCCCCCGTGGCGGATTCAACCGTCGGCTGGCGCTTCGTGAATCCGCGGATGAACACCGACTGGACCATCCCGCTGGGGATGACGGCGGAAAAAGTAGCGAAACAGTACGGGATTACGCGCCAGGAGCAAGACGCGTTCGCCCTCGAAAGCCAGCGCCGCACGGTCTGTGCCATACGCGAAGGCGTCTTCAGGGACGAGATCGTTCCCGTCGAGATCCCGAGCAGGAAGGGGTCGCCGGTCATCGTCTCCGAGGATGAGCATCCGCGCCCTGAAGCGTCGGCCGACAAGCTTGCGGCGTTGAAGCCGGCGTTTGCCGCCGACGGCAGTGTAACCGCGGGCAACTCGAGCGGCATCAACGACGGCTCGTCGGCGCTGCTGCTCGTAGGTGGCGACGCAGCGCTTGGACTGGCACCACTCGCGCGCGTGGTGATGTCGGCGGTCGCCGGCGTCGATCCGTCGGTGATGGGTATCGGGCCGGTGCCGGCAACACGAAAGGCGCTGAAGCGCGCCGGGCTCAGCGTCGATCAGATTGATGTCTGGGAGTTGAATGAGGCGTTTGCGTCGCAGTCCATCGCGTGCATCCGCGATCTGCAGCTCGACCCCGCGAAGGTCAACGTCTACGGCGGAGCGATCGCGCTCGGCCACGCGCTCGGATCGTCCGGCTCACGCATGCTCGCCACGCTCGTGCACGCGCTCCATCGCCGCAAAGCCAGGTACGGCGTGGCGACGATGTGTATTGGCGTGGGCCAGGGAATCGCGGTGATCGTCGAGCGCTCGTAGGTTCACCCGCGAACCTGGAGACGCGCTTCAGGGGTGTTCGGTTGCCGGCTTCTGGTTCGCGGCCTCTGCCGGCGCGGAAGCTGATACAGCGTCGGTTGCGGGGCGCGCCGAAAAAAAGCGATAGAGCAGCCAGATATCAAGGAGCGCGACGGCAGCAAACAGCAGGTACGCCGCGTTGCTCTCGACCAGATGCAGCTGGCGCAGCACGCCGGACAGACCGAACCCGACAATCCATGCATCGAAGCTCATACAGATCCGGCGGAACGTTTCGGGCCGGATGTGGCGGATCAACTTCGCGCCAATGGGGACGCCAATAGCCAGGCTCGGCAGAATCACGGGAATCAGGCCCATGCTGCTGACCGAGTACAGGCCGGCATACGCGTAGGCGACGGCCGTCATACTCGATTCGGCCAGGCGAATGATCCCGAGCGCCGCACGGAATTCCTGCTTGGCAAGCCCCTGATTGCTTAACGCCACCGCCAGCGGCGGACCGGAAATGGTTGTCACCGAGTACAGCACGCCGAGCGCGCCGCCGAACGCGAGACCGGCAGAGCGTTCCGATCGGATCGGTCTGCGGAAGCCTGCCGCCTGCAGCAAAATCAACGGAAGCAACGTCACGTACGTGATGAATTTCAGCCAGTCCGAGTTGACCTGCGACACGAGCATCGTGCCAACGATGACCCCTGGAAGCAGCGCAACGACGATCGGGAGCGTGCGGCGCCAGACGTGCTGAATGGAACCGCGATTCACCCACAACACGTACGCGTTGAGCACCACCTCGATCGGCACCAGTGCCGGGTTCAGCACGCGGTTCGTGAGGAAGAACAGCGCGACGGGAACGGTGATGGACGAGAAGCCATACCCGAGTGCGCCGTTGACTGTCGCGGCGACCAGCGTAATGGCGGCAAGCGCGATCGTGGTTGGCTCCATGCGTCAGCGAACGAGCCCCGGCCCGCAGACCTCATCCTTCATAGGGTCTTCAACATACGTCCGGCAGAAGCTGCCTCCAGTGCGCATGAATCTGGTATCTTCCCGTACTCCAACATGACTGTGCGAGCCGCCTTCGATGTGATTCCCACCGGCGCCGCGCTCGGCGCCGAGATCCGCGGCATCGATCTGCGCACTGTGGACGACGTCGCCTTTGCGGCCATCCATCGCGCCTGGCTGGACCACCAGGTGCTGCTCGTACGCGATCAGAGCCTGTCCGACCAGGGGTTGATTGCTTTCAGCCGCCGCTTCGGGACGCTCGATCAGGCGCCGATTCAGGAGAACGGCCGGCGCTTCGTCGATGGGTATCCCGAGATTTATGTCGTCTCGAACGTGGTCGAGAACGGTGTCGCCATCGGCAGCCTTGGCGCCGGCGAAGCCGTGTGGCACACCGATATGTCGTACCTGCCCGATCCGCCGAAGGCAAGCATCCTCTTCGCGCTCGAAGTGCCGTCGACCGGGGGCGACACCAGCTTCTGCACGATGTACGGCGCGTGGGAGTCGCTCCCCGAGTCTCTCCGCGCGACGGCGCTGCACCTCCGCGTCAAACACGACGGCACCTACAACAGCGGCGGATACGTGCGCGCCGGCGTGACCCCGAGCGACGACCCTCGGACGGCGCCCGGAACGCTGCATCCGCTCGTGTGCGTGCATCCGGAAACCGGGCGACGGCACCTGTATCTCGGCCGGCGCCGCAACGCCTGGCTCGAAGGTCTGTCGCTCGATGAATCGAATGCGCTGCTCGATCGGATCTGGGCATGCGCGACGGCTGACCCGCTGACGTGGAGTCATCAATGGCGGCCCGGCGACCTGGTGCTGTGGGACAACCGCTGCGTGATGCATCGCCGCGACGCGTTCGACGCTGGTACCCGCCGCGTCATGCACCGCACGCAGATCAAGGGCTAGACGCGGCCTCACGGATAAGCCGTCCTACGGCCGGGTCGCGGATACACAAACTCCCAACACCCAACCCCCAATTCCGAAGGTCTTTTCACAACCCCACCATCCGCGCGGCGTACTGCGTCGCCGCCACGCAGGTCGCGGCGGCGAGCGTCATCCAGACTCCCGCCTTGGCCATGTCTCTAATCGAAAAGTACCCGGAGCCGTACGGAATGATCGTCGTCGGTCCTTCGCTCACCAGTACGAAGGCGAGTGACGATGTGAACGCCGCAGGGGCGACGGTCGTCCATGGATCGAGACGCAGATCGGTCGCGAGCGCGACGAGGATCGGGATGATGATGCTCGCGGTGACGGTATTGCTGGAGAACAGCAGGTGCAGGCCGGCGACGGCCAGCACGATCACAAACGGGCGGAGCGCATCCGGCACCGACGTAATCTGACCGAGCAGAACCCACGCGAGCCAGCGCGCGGCGCCGCTGTCGAACACCGCGAGGCCGAGCGAGAGGCCGGCCACGATCATCATCAGCCCGCCCCAGTCGACCTGCGCCTCGGCCTGCTTCCACGTCAGTACGCGAATTCCCGGCAGAAACAACGCGACGCCACCGGCCAGGCCGACCGCTTCCACGGGCAACGCGATGCGACCGCCGCTCCACAGTTCCAGCAGCGGCTCGAGCAACCAGAGTGCGACGACAACGGCGAAGACGAGAAGGGTGCGGCTTTCAGCCGGACGCAGAGGGCCAAGCTCCTGCATCCGGCCGCGGATTGTTTCAGCGCTGATCGGCAGCCGGTCGATCTCCGGTGGAAAGAGCCAGCGAAGGATCCACCACGCGAACGGGATCATCAGCAACGATGCCGGTGTGCCAAGCAGCATCCAGCGCCAGAACGACACGTCAACGCCAGCAAGCTGTTTCAGCTGGGCGATGGCCACGATGTTCGCAGCCGTGCCCGCCGGGGTGGCGATGCCACCGATGAGCGGTCCGAACGCCGTCGCGATCATCAGCGAGCGACCGAAGTTGCTTTCGCCGGGACGAAGGCCAGCATCCTGGAGCAGCCCGACGCCAAGCGGCAGCAGCATGGCCGCAACCGCCATGTCGGTGATCCACATCGAGATGAGGGTGCCGACCGTCAACACGCCAAGCAGCACGCGGTCCGTGCGGGTTCCAACGCGCAGCAGCACCACGTACGTGAGGCGTGTGCCAAGGCCAGACTGGGTGAAGGCGGCGGAGAGCATCAGGACGCCGATGAAGAACGTGATGACTGGATCGCCGAAACCGGCACGGACCACCGTGCGATAGTCGGCGATCCCGAACGCCGGGATGAGGAGCACCACGAGCAGTGACGTGGCCGCGAACGGCAGCGTTTCGGTCACCCAGAGCGTGACTGCGAACGCCATAATCGCGAGACACGCTTTGCCATTGGCAGTCAGCGCGATCAGGTTGCCCGCGCGCTCCAGCGGCGCCGGCGATGGCAGTGCGTAGATGGCGAACATCAGCGCGACAGCCAAAACCAGAATCGCGGGCCTGCGATCCACACGCGCGGGCACCTCGCTATTTCGGCTGGGCGTCGCCTGCAACGTCACCACGAAGAATCATCCCACTCTCCGATCAAGGTCAGAAGCCGAAGCGGGCGCCGAGCTGAATTGTTCGCGCCGGCCGTGCGCCGGAAATTACGCCGAAGTCCGCGGCACCAAGGGTAGCGCCGGGCAGGTTGAAGTTGGTGTGATTCAGCAGGTTGTACACCTCCACGCGGACATCGAACGTCTTGCCCGCAGGAAGACCGATGCTCTTCTCGACCGTCAGGTCGGTCGTGACCAGTCCGGGGCCGCGAAGCACAGAGCGCGGCGAGTTGCCAAACGTTAGCGGCGCGGGATTGACGAACGCCGCCGTGTTGAACCAGCGCGTCAACGTGCGCTCGCTCTCCGGGAGCTCCGGATCGCCAACGAGGGTTGGCCGCAGCGGACCAGCCGGGAATGCGTTGGTGGTGTTGGCTGTGGTCAGCACCGTGAACGCCGGGCCGGACATCACGGTTTCGACGCCGCCGACCCTCCAGTTTGCGAAGACCGCATCCAGATACTTGTTTCCGGTGAACGGCTGCACTTCGTACAACACGGTCAGCACGAAGTGATTGGGAACGTCGCTGGCGCTCCTCGCCCAATCCAGGTCGCGGTGGTAGGCGTCCATGTAGCTCGCCTGATTCACACCGGCGACGTTGGCGTACTCGTTGGATGATTCGGCATCGTCCATGAAGCGCGAGCGGGTGTAATGGCCGAGGAATGAGAAGCCCGATGAGAAGCGCTTCTCAATGCGCACGAAGGCGCCGTGATAGCTCGACTTCCCGACCGACGGATTGATGAGGGTGACGTTGCTGAACTGCGGGAACGGCCGCAGCGCCTGGGTGTCGCCTGACGTCACCCGATCCGGAGCCACCTGGTTCAGCGACAGGTCATTCGTCGTCAGATGCCGGCTGATGTTGGAGATGTACCCGACTTCGACCACGAGTCCGTTGCCAAGGTCACGCTGCAGGTCGAGATTGGCCTGATACGACGTCGGGGCGGCCTGGTGCGGGTCGAAGTACGACACGGCCGTATTCGGCCGAGTACCGACTGGCACCGCACCGAGACCGGCGTTCAGATCAGGTCTTGAGTAGGCGGGGAAACCATCGCGCAGCCTGAACGCACTTTGCGTGGTCGCCTGAGCCACGACGAAGCTCGCGGCCGTAGAGAATCCGAGGGCCGCTGTGTCGCCGATGGTGTTGCTGACGGTCGGGCCATAGAAGATCCCGGTGCCACCCCGAAGGACTGTGCGCCCGGAGATGTCGAGCTGATAGGCGAAGCCGATGCGCGGACCGAAGTTGTTCGTGTCGGTTGCGAACGCCCGTTCCGGGACGCCGTTCCTCCCCGCAAACGTCACCACACCAGGCGTACTCGAGACCGGGTTCATCGCCGTCGGGTCGAACGAGTTCATCTTGTTGTTGGCCTCGCGACGCGGCAGCTCTGCTTCCCATCTCAGCCCATAGTTCAACGTGAGGCGGCTCGTCAGACGCCAGTCGTCCTGCGCGTAGAACGCCCAGTAGGAAGCACGGGTCTGAATCAGATCGGAGGTCTGTACGCTTCCGGCATTCACTTCTCCGAGCAGGAACGACGCGAGCGCGTTGCCGGTGTTCGGAGCACCGAGATTGCTGGTGATGAGCGGCGTGAACGTCAGGCTTCCGGATGAACCCCTGTCGCGGATTTCGTCGTTGGCTCCCGATCGGAACTCGCCGCCAAACTTGAACGCGTGCCGTCCCCGTGACCACGACACCGAGTCGAGCACCTGGCGATCGAGGATCGGCGACTGGAAGCGCGCGACCGTTGCGCTGCTCAGCGACGCGTAGCCTGGAATCGTAAACGCCGGAAACGCCTGACTGGTCACACCGCGGAGACCAATCGCCCCGGCCAAGTCGATCCCGAGGCCGGGACGCTGGTCGATGAACTTCCTGCGCAGGTAGGTCAGTCGCAGCTCGTTGACGACCGAAGGGCTGAAAACATGGGTATGAGCGCCGGTCAGGCTCTGCACGCGCACGTCGGTAAAGTCGCCGAGCGGATCAGCGACAGGATTGCCGTAGGACCCGGTGACCTTGGTGCCACTGTTGTTGATGTAGTACCGAACCGTCAGCAGGTCGATTGGGCGCAGTTGATGATCGACTCGCCCCACCAGGATGTCGCGATCCAGCGTCGACTCGCTGTTGCCCACGTAGTTGCTGGCATTCGCCATCGTGCCTTGCCGGTTGGGCAGCGGATAGTACTGCAATGCCGCGAGCGCGACGGGGTCGAAGCGATCTCGCGGAATCACGTTCCCGGCGAACGGCTGACGCGTCACCGGGTCGTAGACGACGACCGGTGCTCCTCCACTGGTCCTGAGATCCGAGAAGTCGCCTTGGCGGTTGAGCAGCGTCGGCACGGTCGACACCACCGCGTCGCTGGTAAGCTGCCGGGTGCGCTCCCACGACCCGAAGAAGAAGGTCTTACCTCTCCTGATCGGGCCACCGAACGTTCCGCCGAATTGATTCAGCTGGATTGGAGGCTTCGACGAAGCGAAGAAATTCCTGGCGTCCAGGGCATCGTCGCGCAAAGACTCGAACACGGTGCCGTGAAACTGATTGGTCCCCGACCTCGTGGACATCACCACAATCCCGCCCGTTGAATGGCCGAACTCAGCGGAATAATTGTTGGTGATGACCTTGAATTCCTGCATGGCGTCTACCGGGAGGCTTGTGAGCTGCTGGGGCCGCGTCAAGCCGACGGCGTTCGATGCGTTGCCGCCGTCGAGAATGAAGGTCTGGTTGCGTGCGCGGCCTCCAGCGACCGAGAACACAGGATAGTTTTCCGCGGTGCCGGTCCCCTGATCGATCATCACCACACCCGGCGCGAGCGCGACGAGCGAGGAGGCCGCGCGGTTCGGAAGCGGCAGCGCGGTGAGCATCTCGCGCGTCACCGTCTGCGTGATGTTCGAACTCTGCGAGTCGATCAGCGGTGCTTTGGCCTCGACGGAGACCGATTCGGTCTGCTTCGCAACCTCGAGGGTGATGTCGAGCGCCAACGTCTGGCTGACGGCCAGCGTGATTGCGCTCCGAACCGCCGGCTCGAAGCCGTCGACTTTGATTTCAACCCGATATCTTGAAGGCACCAGCGCACCTACCCGGTAGAGCCCCTCCTCGTTCGAGACTGTCTCGAACGTCACTCCGGTGTCTTCGTTGCGAACGATGACGGAAGCGCCTGGAAGGGGGGCAGCGGTGCTGTCCTTCACGATGCCCGTGATCGCGCTCGACCCGCTCTGGGCCATCAGCGCGCCGGGCGCGAGAACCGCCGCCACGATGGCGGCTATCCGCGCAGATCGACCAAATCCCATGAACGCTCTCCTCCAAGACATATCGATGACGTGAACGTGGTTACGGTCAGCCGATCGACGTGGCGGGGAGAAGCGTGCTCAACGCTGGAAAAACCGGTTGGCGGGAACTCTTACCTGCCTGTCGTCGGCTCGATACACGCGCATCGACACGGATCGACGCCGTGTGGAGGGCAACAACAGCGCACGCGGGAGGGGGCCGTCACGGTCATCAACCCGCGAAAGTCTACATAATCTGTAGACTAAATGTCATCAGCTATTTTTTGGGGCTGTTTTGGCGCGCCGATGGCCGTTTTCGACGCTTATGGCCGCTTTCGACGTGCGCCACCTGCGCGTTCAGACCCGCCAGGGTCGTGTGGTCGAGAATCCGGGCGGTCGCGTCGCGCACTTCCTTCATCGCCAGGCGGACGCCGCAGGTTTTCTCATCCAGGCACTCCTCGCACTTCATGTACGCCGTCTGACTGACGCAGGGGATTAGCGCCAGCGGCCCGTCAAGCACGCGAATGACCTGTCCAACCGTGATGTCGGCCGGCTTGCGGCTGAGGAAGTAGCCGCCCCCTCTGCCCTTCTTGCTCTGCAGAAGACCGTGGCGCTTCAACTCGAGGAGAATGGCTTCCAGGAACTTCTTGGGGAGCCGCTGCCGGTCCGCCAGCTCGGACACGAGTACGGGGCCACGGCCGGCCTCCTCAGCCAGCACGAGCACAGCTTTCAGCCCGTACTTGGATTTCTTGGTCAGCACCCCTTCACTCTACCGCATAGGTAGGCTAATCGGCCGCAACTCACAGGGCGGATTTGACTTCCGTCAGGATCGAGGTCAGAATTTCGAAATCGTGTTGTTCACCGCCTGCCCTCCGTGTGCGTGCGCTTGTTGTTGTATGAGGACCGCTAGGGTCCCCAGCGCTCTCGCTTCGGGTGTAGGAGCAACAACGTAGAACTCCTGACAACACGCGAAGATCGAAAGCCCGGGGATGCAAATCCCCGGGCTTTTTTGTTTTAGGGGACGGAATCATCGTTTTCATTTGGTCAAACAGATGTCGACTATTACCCTGCCTGTGGACATGGACGTCGCGTTAACGCCGCGCCTGGATCACCTGCGCGCGCTCGAGGCTGAGAGCATCCACATCCTGCGGGAGGTGGTGGCCGAGTTCGAGCGCCCGGTGATGCTCTACTCGATCGGCAAGGACTCGTCCTGCCTGCTGCGCCTCGCGCAAAAGGCGTTCTACCCTGGTCCGATTCCGTTCCCGCTGCTCCACGTCGACACCACATACAAGTTCCAGGAGATGATCGCCTTCCGTGACGAGATGGCCGACGCCGTCGGCGCGCGCCTCATCGTGCACACGAACGAGGAGGCCATCGGCGACGGGACGCAGCCATTCAAGGTCGGCACGCAGCGCTGCTGCGGCCTGCTCAAGACCAAGGCGCTGCTCGACGCGCTGCAGGCCGGAAACTTCGACGCGGCGATCGGCGGGGCGCGGCGCGACGAAGAGCGATCGCGCGCGAAGGAGCGCATCTTCTCGGTCCGCGACACCAACGGCCAGTGGGATCCGAAGCGGCAGCGGCCGGAACTGTGGAGCCTGCTGAACGGCAAGCTCCGTCCCGGTGAGAGCATCCGTGTCTTCCCGCTGTCGAACTGGACCGAAATCGACGTCTGGCAGTACATCCACGCGGAACAGATTCCGATCGTTCCCCTCTACTTCGCCAAGGAACGCGAGGTCATCGTTCGCGGCAACTCGCTCATCGTGCAGGAGCAGCCCTTCGTGGTGACGATGCCGGGTGAAAAACCGCAGATGGTGAAGTGCCGCATGCGGTCGCTCGGATGCTCCCCGTGTACCGGCGCCATCAAGTCTGACGCCGACACGATCCCAAAGATCATCGAAGAGCTGATCGCGACACGTCAGTCGGAGAGGCAGCTCCGGATCATCGACCACGACCAGGACGGCTCGATGGAGATGAAGAAGCGAGAAGGATATTTTTGATGAGAGGACGTATCCGGTAGATGTCTGGTCTGCTTCGAATCTGCACCGCGGGCAGCGTCGACGATGGGAAGAGCACCCTGATTGGTCGGCTGCTCTACGACTCGCAGTCGGTCTACGACGATCAGATTCATTCCGTCGAAAAGGCCTCGAAAAACCGCAATGCGGGGCCGATCGACTTCTCGCTCTTCACCGACGGCCTGCGCGCCGAGCGCGAGCAGGGCATCACCATCGACGTCGCCTACCGGTACTTCGCCACCGCACGGCGGAAGTTCATCCTCGCCGACACGCCCGGCCACGAGCAGTACACACGGAACATGGCGACCGGAGCTTCGACCGCCGACCTTGCGATTCTGCTGATCGACGCACGACAGGGCGTCCGAGTCCAGTCTCGGCGGCACGCCCGCATCGCCCGGCTCCTCGGCATCACGGACTTCGTCCTCGCGATCAACAAGATGGATCTCGTCGACTTCGATCGCGATGTCTACGAGGCCATCCGCGATGACTTCGAGGAGATGCTTGTCGGAGCACGCGTGCATGCGATTCCGCTCAGCGCGCTCCACGGCGACAACGTCATCACCCAGAGCGACCGGACACCGTGGTTCGACGGTCAGAGCCTGCTCGAGTATCTCGAGACGGTCCAGGTGACGCGCGACCTGACGTTGCTCCCCTTCCGTTTTCCGGTGCAGCTCGTGCTCCGGCCGGACCAGGACTTCCGGGGCTACGCGGGGCAGATTACGTCGGGCACCGTCCGTGTCGGCGACCGGATCATCGCGTCGCCCTCGGGACGCACCGCCCGCGTCAACCGTATCGTGACCTACGACGGCGACCTGGATTACGCCTACGCGCCGATGTCGGTGACGCTGGCGCTGGATGACGAGATCGATATCAGCCGCGGCGATACGCTGACGCTCGAGCCGCCGATCGTCGGGACCGAGTTCGAGGCGGAAGTCGTATGGATGGACGAACGTCCGCTCGATCCGGGTCGCGTGTATCTCATCAAGCAGTCGACGAGGACGGTCACGGCGGAGATCCACCACGGTCTGGTCATGAACCAGATCGGCACCGTCAACGTGTCGACCGCGCGTCCGCTGGTGTTCGATCGATATGCGGAGAACCGCTCTACCGGCAGCTTCATCATCATCGACCCGGCCACGCAATTCACGGCTGGAGCCGGCATGATCACAAACCCGCTCCATCACATCGCGGCGGTTGTGAACGCGCCGATCAGCGCCGCAGAGCGGCTGGCCCAGCTGGCGCGTCGCGCAGGTTCCGACGCGGAAGCGGTCGAAGCGATTCGGAAGGCGCTCGAGGAGCTGCTAGCATGAGTACGGTTATTGCCAGCGAGCTCGCGCGCGCGACCGCGCCCTGCATCACCTCGAGCTTCCAGGCCGAATGCGTCGTGCTGACGCACATGCTTCTCGAGCAGCAGCCGGGCATCCCTGTGCTCTTCCTCGACACGGTGCACCACTTCGCGCAGACCTACACCTATCGCGACGAGCTGGCCGCGGCCTGGAAGATGAACCTGGTGAACCTCCGCGCGGCCGAACCGCGTCCGGGGCTGTGGCAGGAGAGCACCGACAAGTGCTGCGCGCTCCACAAAGTGGGACCGCTCTTCTCGGCTCTCGAGCAGTACGACGTCTGGTTCACCGCGCTCAGGCGCGAGCAATCGCCCTCGCGCGCGAACTTGCAGGAAATTGAGCCGTTCCGGCTCCCGAGTGGCAAGGTGATCCAGCGTGTCAGCCCCCTCGCCGCGTGGACAACCCGCGATGTGTGGAAGTACGCGAAGGACCACTCGATTCCGCTGCTCCCGCTGTACGAGGTGGGCTACACCAGCATCGGCTGCGAGCCGTGCACGACACCGCCGCTCGATCCGGACAATCCGCGCTCGGGACGCTGGCAGGGCCAGAAGCTCGAGTGCGGGATTCATATCCAAGCCATTAAATAGACGGGAAGACGGGATCCGGGATCCGGGATCCGGGATCCGAGCGCCATTCGATAAGGTCGGGGATCAGGGAACAGGGATCAAAAGCACTTGTTGGCCGGGCGCAGTCCTACAGCGTTCTTGATCCCCGATCCCCGATCCCCGATCCCCCCTACGGCTTGTGCGATCGGACCGACAGTACGCAGGCGGCGCCGAGCGCCATCGAGATCGCCAGGCACGCGAGCCCGATGTTGAAGGAATTCGTGGTGGTTCGGACGTAGCCGAGGATGTAGGGTCCGACGAATCCGCCAAGGTTGCCGAATGAGTTGATCAGGCCGATCGATGCAGCCGCCGCCGATTCGGTGAGGAACGCTGTCGGGAGAGGCCAGAAACCCGGGAAGTATCCATCGACGCCCGCTGCGACGACGCAGAACGCGGCAACCACGAGCAGCGGGTTGCCGCCCGCCATGATGACCAGCACGTATCCGATCCCGCCGAGGACCATGGCGCTGGCTGCGTGCCACCGACGCTCGCCCGTCCGATCCGACGAAGCGCCTACCAATAACATCGAAATGAGACCCGCCAGATGCGGGATCATCGCGACCACCGTCACCTTCAAATCGCTCCAGTTGGACGACTGCTTGAGCAGCGTCGGCATCCAGATGTTCAGACCGTAGAAGCCAACGGTGGCGAAAAAATACGCGCCGACCAGCAGCAATACGTCGCGGTGGCGCAGCGCCTGCCACATCGAGATATGGCGCACCGCCTTGCGCTGCCGTTTCTCGAGCTCGAGTTCCCGCATAATCCACTGCTTCTCATCGTCGGGAAGCCACGTGGCGTCGCGCGGCCAGTCCGTCAGGTAGTAGATCGTGATGAAACCGAGGATCACCGCTGGAATGCCTTCGACGATGAACAGCCATCGCCACCCGGGCTGATTGAGCCAGTGGACGCCGAGCAGTAGACCGGAGATAGGTGAGCCGAGGAGATTCGAGACTGGAATGGCCGCCATGAACAACGCGACGGCCTTCGCGCGATCCTCGTACCGGAACCAGTGCGACAGGTAGACGATGATCCCGGGAAAGAACCCTGCCTCTGCGGCGCCGAGGAGAAACCGCACCCAGTAAAACTGCGTCGACGTCGTGACAAATGCCGTCATGATCGCGAGAACGCCCCACGAAATCATGATCCGCGCGATCCACTTCCGCGCGCTCCAGCGCTCCACGAGCACGGAGCCGGGAATCTCCAGGATGACGTAGCCGAAGAAGAAGATGCCCGCGCCGAACCCGAACACCTCCGCACTGAAACCGAGGTCGTCGGCCATCTGCAGCGCGGCGTAGCCGACGTTAACGCGATCGAGGAACGCGATGATGTAGAGGATGAAGACGTACGGGATGACACGGAGACTGATCCGGCGGCGGGCCCGCTCAGCAACCGCGTCGAGGCCGGGAGTCGAAACTCCCGGCTCCATCACTCCACGGGCTCCGCAGTGGGTTGTGCTGGAAATGGGACGCCAGACCGCGCGGATCGCGTCTGTTCAACCCAGCGCCGCAGGACGCGGTTCCACCACATGATCGCGCCGGTGACGAACATCACCGCTGGCAGCAGGCCGATGATCACGTACGTGATGCGCACGCCCAAGCCACCATACCGGCCGAAGTGCATCCTCACCAGCCACGCGATGAACTCGTCCCCCTTGCGCGTTCCATTGTAGAGCGGAGCCGGCTCGAAGTAGTCGACGACAGCGATGAACGGATCAGGAAACGCGAAGTAGATACCGGTCACGCCCCATAACATCAGAATGGCCAGGCTCCAGAAGCCCATCGCACTATGCAAATCGAAATTGATCCGCTTCCATCCGTGCCACGGGTTGAAAAAGAAGCCCTGTGCCCACGCACTCTTCCCGCGCCACCAGATCACCACGCCCGTGAGGCACAACAGTGCGAGCAGGCCGCCGCCGACGGCGTTGATCCGGCGCCCGGTGTCTCCCTTCAACAGGTTGTCGTGCAGATCGACGAGCCATTCCATGACAGTCACCGACAAGGGATGCAGCTCGCCCATGTCGGCGCCGGTGTACGGGTTGAAGCGCTCTTCAATCGTGTCGTCGCCCAGCGTCAACGTCACTTCGGCGGGAGTCAAGCGGCGCCCCGCCATCATCACCTTCTTGATGTCCCAACCCGGGTATTTCTGGCTTACCACTGCCCTGAGCTCAGGCTCCGTCATTCGCTTGTTGGCAGTGGCGTCGGCCGCGGGCACGTTCCCGAGCTTTGCGAAAAGCAGATCGCGGCGGAATACCACGGCGCTCCCCGTCACGCTGATCAGCACGATATACAGGCCGATCGCGATGCCCGCCCAGAGATGCACCTGGAACAAGGCGCGGCGCAACCAGGTTTTTTGCGGCTGTGCCCAGAATCCCATGGCGGCAGATCTTACAACTTGGCGCCGAGGTACGCACAGACCCGAAGGAGGTCGGCGAAAACGCCTCCGGCGGTAACGGCGGGTCCCGCGCCCGGGCCCTGGATGACGAGGGGATTGCGGTCGTAGCGGCTGGTGACGAAGCGCACGATGTTGTCCGTGAGGTTGATATTCGCGAATGGATGCGAGCGATCGAGCTCGACGAGGCCGACGGTGGCGCGGCCCGATCCCGCATCGAGCGCGGCCACGTACCGGAGGACGCACCCTTTCGCGTTGGCCGCCTTCAGCCGCTCGAGCATGGGCGCATCGAGCTCCGAGACGCGCTTCATGAACTCGTCAACATTGCATGCCCAGAGCGTTGATGGGATGAGCCCTTCGAGCTCGACGTCGGCCAGTTCGAGCCGCAGGCCCATTTCCCGCCCGAGAATGACGAGCTTTCGTGCCACATCGGTCCCCGAAAGGTCGTCGCGCGGATCGGGCTCGGTATAGCCGCTCGCCTTGGCATCGCGCACGATCGCCGAAAACGGCTGCTGTCCGTCCCACACGTTGAAGAGGTACGCCAGTGTCCCCGACAGAATCCCTTCGATGCGGCGGATCTCGTCGCCCGTCTCACGCAGATCGCGAAGCGTCTGGATGATCGGGAGGCCCGCGCCGACGGTCGCTTCGTAGAGGTAATGCGATCCTGCCGCCCGCCGCGCCTCGTGCAGCTCTTCGTACAGGTCGAGGGGTCCGCTGTTGGCGCGCTTGTTCGGCGTGACCACATGGATGCCGGCAGAGAGCCAACGCGGATACTGCTCGGCGATCTCGTCGCTCGCGCTGCAATCGAGAATGACCGCATGCGGCAGGTGCTCGGCGTTGACGTGATCCTCGAAACGCAGCATGTCGGGCGGCTGACCCTCCCTGAGCGCCTCGCGCCACGCGTCGAGCGGGATCGCCGAATCCGAGAGCGCCATCGCGCGCGACGTCATCACCGCGCGCAGACGCAAATCGATGTGGAAGTCGCGCGTCAGCCGCGCGGCCTGCGAGGCCAGTTGATCCAGCAGCACGCTACCGACGGCGCCAGGGCCGATGAGACCCAGTGAGACCGTGTGTGGTGAAAGATAAAAGCCGGAGTGCACCGATCGCAACGCCCTGGTGGTCTGGCGCTCGTCGATGACCACTGAGATGTTGCGCTCGGAGGACCCCTGCGCGATCGCCCTGACATTGACACCCGCGGCGCCCAGCGACCCGAACACCTGCGCCGCGACGCCAGGCGTTCCGGCCATGCCGTCACCGACGACCGACAGAATGCTGCAGCCGCGCACGACGTCGACGTTCTGAATCTGCCCGCCGTTCAACTCCGCGTGAAACGCGTGCCGAACCGTCCGGGCCGTGCGCTCGGCCTCGGCCTGCGGAATCGCGAAACAGATCGAATGCTCCGAGCTCCCCTGCGAGATCAGAATGACGGAGATGCCGTCCTCTCGCAGCGCGCCGAACAGCCGCTGCGCGGTTCCGGGCACGCCGATCATGCCGGCACCCTCGACGTTCACGAGCGCGACGCCATCGATGCTCGTAATGCCTTTCACGGGATGAATGGACGACGGCGAAGCGGAAATCAACGACCCGGATGTCTCAGGCGCGAACGTATTGCGGATCCAGATCGGAATCCGCTTTGCCACGGCTGGCGCCATGGTCTGCGGGTGAATGACCTTCGCGCCGAAGTAGGCCAGCTCCATCGCCTCGTGATACGAGAGCGAATCGATGACCTGGGCGTCGGGAACGCGCCGCGGATCGGCGCTCAGCACGCCGTCAACATCGGTCCAGATGACGATCTCCTCCGCGTCCAGCAGGTCGCCAAAAATCGATGCGGAAAAGTCGCTGCCATTCCTGCCGAGCGTGGTCTGAAGACCGTCGGCCGTGCGCGCGATGAAGCCGGTAATGACGAGCGTCGCCTCGACATCGCGCGGGACGAACTGCATCGCGTTCGCGCGCGACTCGTCCCATCGCACGCTCGGCCCGAGCGGACTCCAGTCGACGCGGACGATGTCGCGTGCGTCGACCCAGATGACGCGTCCCGGCCTGCGCCCGCGCGACTCGAGGTGTGTCGCGAACAGGCGGGTCGACCAGATCTCGCCGAAACCGGCCACCAGGTCGCGCACGGCGGACGAAGCGGAGCGCGTCAGGTGAACGGCGTGAAGAATCCCGGCGATGTCCTTGCAGTCCCGCTCGACCCCGGCGACGTACAGGTCCGCCGCGGAACCGGGAATCAGGGTCTGCGCCATGCCGGCGTGACGGTCGCGGAGCGCCCGGACCGCGTCGGTGACCGGCTGCTGGCGCTCGGCCTGCGTGATCAGCGCCAGCAGCGCGTCGGTCACGCCGCGGGATGCTGACAGCACGACCCCGAGCCGCGTGCACGTCTCTTTTTCGATGATGTCTGCCGCACGCTGCATGCACGCGGCGTCGGCGACGCTCGAGCCGCCGAATTTATGAACTCGCCATTTATCCACGTTTTGCGTTTGCCACTGACACGGGCCACGGAGACACGGAGACACGGAGAATACTTCTTGGTCCTCCGTTCCTCCGTGGCTCCGTGGCTCGTCTCATCGACTTACGTTCCAATGACGAGTCCCCCGTCGACGGAAAGCACGGCGCCATGCACGAAAGAGGCGGCTTCAGATGCAAGCCATACGTAGGCCTCGGCGACATCGTGCGGATCGCCCATGCGACCAAGCGGCGTGCCCTCGACGAGCCTGTGCCGCACCTTGTCTGGAATCGTCTCGACCATCCCGGTCGCGATCACGCCTGGCGCCACGGCATTCACACGGATGTTGTGGCGCCCGAGCTCGCGCGCCCACGTGCGCGTCATCGCGATCACCGCTGCTTTCGAGGCGGCGTAGTTGGTCTGCCCGACGTTACCGTACACACCAACGATGCTCGACGCGTTCAGCACGGCGCCACCGCCGCCGGCAATCATATGTGGAACCACTGCGCGCGTACATACGAACACACCGCGGAGGTTCACGTCGAGCACCCGGTCGAACGCCTCGTCGGACATCTCGCCCAGCAGATCGCCGCCCTTCCACTTGACGAGCAGAGCGTCATGGGTTATTCCGGCGTTGTTGATCAGAACGTCGAGGCGTGACCAGCGCTGCATGACCGAGGCTACCGCCGCTCTCACGGCGGACGCCTCCGTCACATCAACCTCTGCACACAGGCACTCGCCGCCGTGGGCATTGATCTCGCGCGCGAGATTCTCGTCGGCCGCACTCCGGTCCCACACGGCTACGCGACAGCCTTCCTTACCGAAGCGAAGCGCCGTGGCGCGGCCGATGCCGGACGCGCCACCGGTGACGACCACCACTTTCCCGCTGAGGCCGGTGACGATCATGCGCTCATTTCAACAGGCCGGGGAGACACGGAGACAAATCTCGGAGTTTTCTCCGTGTCTTCGTGCCTCATGGCACGTTGAACCAAGAAGCGCTGGAAGTGCGCCGATTCAGCGCGAGAAGCGGTCGACGATGTCGACGAGCTCGGCGAGACTTTCGCTGTGTTCGTCAGAGCCTTGCGCGACGCTGTGCGGAACACACTTTTCGACGTGAAATTTGAGGATGACGTGGCTGACGCGACCAATCGCCGCTTCCGCCGCCGCCAATTGCTGAAGGATCGCGATACAGAGGCGCGGCTCCTCGATCATTTTCCGAATTCCCCGCAGCTGGCCCTCGATACGCTTCAGGCGCGCCAGCACATCGCGTTGATGATCGATATCAAGCGCGGGCGGGCTCGCCCGCCGCGAAGGGTTGACTATAGCATGCGGGTCCAGAGTGGCAGTGTTGGGCTGTTCGTCGGGCATTTAAAGCAACTTACGGCCGCCAGCCCGCTTTTGTTTACTCCGTGGCCCGAACCTCACTTACGGTTTCGACAGGTGGGCACGCCATGCGGCCCTTGCGGTCTCGTGGAAATTGGATCCAAACCGGTCGATGATGACAACCGACGGAAACGTATGAATATCGAGGGAGTAGAGCGCTTCCGGCCCTAAATCGTCATAAGCGACCACCGACGCCGCCGAGATCTGTTTGGCCAGCAACGCGCCCAGCCCGCCAATCGCGCCGAAATAGACGGCGCGGTGCGCGACGACATGGGCCATGTCATCTCCGTGCAGCTCACCTTTGCCGATCACCGCGCGTGCGCCGGCCTTGAATAGCGCCGGGAGATACCTGGCCATCCGCGCCGTCGTCGTCGGCCCCGCCGATCCAATAACTTGTCCTGGCTTGGGTGGCGAAGGGCCTACGGCGTACAGAATCTGGTTCTCGAGCGAAATCGGAATCGGCTCGCCGTGCTCCAGCGCATGCGCGAGCCGTGCCGCGCTCGCGTCGCGGAGCGAGATGACGCGACCGGTTAGCTCAACCGAATCGCCGGCGTGAAGGCGATCGAGGTCAGCATCCGAAATGCCGTTACCACAATCAAGCTGAATAACACCGCTCATTGGTCGATGCCGCCCGTTAGTAGCACGAAGAACTTCTTCGTGTCCCTCGTGCCCTTCGTGGTTCACCCCGTCTTAGTGGTCTTGGTGGCGATCGTCATAGGACCGTAGATATGCGCCGGGTGGAATGACATCCAAGATTGACGGCGACCGGCAACCCCGCGATGTGCGTCGGAAAGACCTCGACATTCACCGCCAACGCCGTGACGATACCGCCGAGCCCCTGCGCGCCGATGCCGAGGCCATTCACCTGATCCAGCAGTTCCCCTTCGAGCTCGCAAAGGTCCGCCCGCGGATGCCGGACGTCAACGGGCCGGAGGACCGCCTTCTTCGCGAGAAGCGCGGCGACTTCGAAGGTGCCGCCCACGCCGACGCCGACAATGATCGGTGGGCACGCGTTGGCGCCGGCGCGATCGACGGTCTCGAGCACGAACTGCTTGATGGCGGCAACGCCGTCCGCGGGGACGAACATCTTCAGCGCACTCATGTTCTCCGCGCCGAATCCCTTCGAGGCCACGGTCATGCGCACGTCGGCTCCGGGAACGACGTCGACGTGAATGACGCCCGGCGTATCGCCCCCGGCGGTCTTCAAAAGGCGGGTTGGATCGCCCGTCACCGACCAGCGGAGATACCCGGATCGCGTTCCCTCCCGGATCCCATCGTAAATCGCCTCCTGAAGGCTCCCGCCAACCCAGTGGACGTCCTGCCCGACTTCCAGCATCACCACGGCAAGCCCGCTGTCCTGGCAGACAGGCACGCGTTCCGTCGCGGCGATCTCGTAGTTGCGAATCAGCTGTTCGAGCGTACGCCTGGCAAGCGGCGACTCTTCTCGCACGGCGGCGTCACGCAGCGCCTGCAGCACGTCTGCGGGGATGTTGTAGTTGCACTCCACCAGCAGCCGCGACACCGTGTCCCGCAGCGTAGAGACGTCGATGTCCCGGATCATTTCTTCGGTTCGGGGATCGTGGCTCTCACGGGAACGTGCCCGCGCTTGTAGACCATGAAGGTGCGCAGGAACTCGATTACGATCTTGCCATCCTGCGTGAAACCGGTCGTCTTCACGCGTACGATACCGACGTTCTGGCGCGACTTTGACTCGCGCTTCTCGAGCACCTCGCTGCGCGAGTACACGGTCTCACCTTCGAAGAGCGGATTCGGCAGCCGCACCTCGTCCCATCCGAGATTGGCCATCACGTTGATCGAGAGATCGATGACGGATTGTCCCGTCACGAGCGCGAGCGTAAATGTGGAGTCGACAAGCGGCTGGCCGAACTCTGTCTGCGCGGCGTACGCGCGGTCGAAGTGGATTGGATTCGTGTTCTGCGTGAGCAGGGTGAACCAGCTGTTGTCGACCGGCAGCACGGTCCGCCCAAGTGGATGCGGGTAAATGTCGCCTACCTCGAAATCTTCGTACACCCGGCCTGTCCAACCCTGTTTCACCGCCATGTCATGCTCCGTGTGTCTTTAGGATCTCAACCACGACTTCGTGCCCTTCGCGTCCTTCGTGGTTGATCATACGATTCCCGACTGATGCATCCGCGCGATGGCATCGCTGTCAAATCCAAGCTCGCCGAGGATCGTGTCCGTGTGCTCGCCGACCGCGGGAATCGCGCCCATCGGCATCTCCATGTTGTCGAAATTGAACGGCGGCACGAGGGCGCGAACAGGTCCAGCCGGCGACGCGACCTCTGTCCATCGGTTGCGCGCCGTCAGTTGCGGATGGTCGATGAACTCCTCAACCGTGTTCATCCTGGCATTCGCAATCTGCGCCGTCTCGAGGCGGGCAATCACCTCATCGGCGGTGAGCCCGCTGAAGGCGTTGGTGATGAGCGCGTCCAGCTCGTCGCGATGTTTCACGCGCTGCGGATTCGAGGAGAAGCGTGGATCGATCGCGACCTCCGGCCGCCCGAGCGCCTCGGCGCAGAATCGCCCCCACTCGCGCTCGTTCTGAAGTCCGAGGTACACGATCTTGCCGTCGCCGGCGGCATACGGGCCGTAAGGCGCAATGACCGCGTGGCGCGCACCGCTCCGTGGCGGCGCCGCCCCGCCGGAGGCGTAGTAGACCGGATACGACATCCACTCTCCGAGCGATTCAAAGAGCGAGACCTCGAGCGCCGACCCTTCTCCGGTTTTCTGGCGACGCAGCAGGGCCGCAAGCACGCCGGAGAACGCATACATGCCGGCGGAGATGTCGGCTACCGAGATCCCGACCTTGGCGGGCTGATCTTCGGTGCCGGTGATCGCCAGCATCCCGGCCTCGCTCTGCACGAGCAGGTCGTACGCTTTCTTGTCACGATACGGGCCGGTCGAGCCGTAGCCCGAGATCTCGCAGACGATCGCCCGTGGGTATTCGCTCCGCACGGTCTCGGATCCAAACCCGAGACGGGCCATCGCGCCCGGTGCGAGGTTGTGAATGAAGACGTCGGCACGCGTGAGAAGTCCGCGCAGGATCTCGATCGCCTCGGGCCGCTTCAAGTCGAGCGTCAGCGACTCCTTCGTCCGATTGAGCCACACGAAGTGGCTCGACATCCCTTTCACCATCGAGTCGTAGCCGCGTGCAAAATCGCCGACGCCGGGACGCTCAATCTTGATGACGCGGGCGCCCAGGTCCGCCAGCTGTCGAGTGGCAAACGGCGCCGCAACCGCCTGCTCGACAGCCACCACAGTGATACCGTCCAGAGGCAGCATGAACGAAGGAATGTACCGCAATTGTGCGAAGATTGCCCGGTCATGACCGTGCCAGAGGAGAGAACGCCATGCGCTTCAAGTTGAGCTCGTTGATTGCCCTCGCAGTCGCGTTGGTGCTCGGGCTGCCGTGGGCAGCCGCCGCCCAGGGCATTCAGCTCCGTCTGCTGTCGAACCCCCGGCCCGAGTTCGTGAGCGGCGGAGACGTGCTCGTCAGTGTCACCTTCCCCGCGGGTGTGCAGGCGCCGAACGTCCGGCTGACCCTCAACAGCTCGGACGTGACGAGCAGCTTGCGCCCGGTCAGGGTGGAGCGCACGCTTCTGGCGCTCGTCAAAGGGCTGGCTGACGGCAACAACACGCTGGTCGCTTCCGCCGGCAACGCAAACGCGAGGCTGACGGTGGTGAACCATCCGAATGCCGGACCGGTCATCTCCGGTCCTCACGAACAGCCGTTCATCTGCGAGACCGACAAGTTCAAGCTGATGGCGGGTGGCGTCGCCGGCAAGGCGCTCGACGCCGACTGCTCAATCGCGACTCGCGTCGACTACGTTTACAAGTCGACGGCCGGCGGCGACCTTCAGCCACTCGCCGATCCGAAAAAGATTCCCGCCGACGTCGCGATGACCACAACCTCCATCGGCACGGGCATCCCCTTCATCGTCCGCATTGAGACAGGGACAATCAATCGGGCCGTCTACGAGATCGCGATGCCGTTCAACCCCGCGCTCGACCGGGAGCCGGATTTCAACACGCAGTCGACGAGCTGGAACCGGCGCCTGATCTACACCTTCGGTGGCGGATGCGCGGGCGGTTGGAACAAGCAGGGCACGGGCACCGGCGGTGTCGATGACGAAGTCATGCTGGCGCAAGGCTATGCCGTGGCGTCGGCATCCTTGAACGTCTTTGGAAACAACTGCGCCGAGCTGCTCGCGGCCGAGACGATGATGATGGTGAAGGAACACTTCATCGAGGCGTACGGCGCGCCGAAGGCGACCATCGGCTGGGGCGGCTCAGGCGGTTCGTACCAGCAGCACCAGATCGCCGACGGCTATCCCGGCCTTCTCGACGGCATCATGCCGGCGCGCAGCTTCCCCGACCTCGAGTTCGGCACGGCGGTCATGGTCAGCGACGCGCGCCTGCTCGCGAACTACTTCGACAAGCTCGCGGGACCGGTGGCGTTCACCGGCGAGGAGCAACGGCAGGTAGCCGGCCTCGGTCAACTTGCGACGCTGAAGACCAACAGCCTGAACCCAGGGCGCATCACCGTGGGCGAGTACTGCTCGGTGCCAGAGGCGCAGCGGTACGACGCGGCGAGGAACCCGACGGGGGCGCGGTGCAACATCTACGATCACGCCGTCAACGTGTGGGGGCGCGATCCGAAGACCGGTTTCGCGCGGCGTCCGCTCGACAACGTCGGCATCCAGTACGGCCTGAGCATGCTCAACGCCGGCGTCATCACGAAAGAGCAGTTCCTCGATCTGAACGCGAAGATCGGCGGCTACGACAACGAAGGGAAAGTGGTCGCGACGCGCTCGGTTGCCGACCCGGTGGCGGTGCGCACGGCTTACCGCATGGGGCGAATGACGTGGGGTGGGGGCGGCCTTGCCACCACGCCGATCATCGACTACCGCGCGTATCTCGACGACGCGCAGGGCGGAAACGTGCATCTGCGTTACCACTCGTTCTCGCTGAGCGAACGCCTCATGAAGGCGAACGGTTACGCCGACAATCGCGTGATGCTCACCGACGATCGCAAGTGGGGCGATTCATTGAAGGCACCGGTGCTCAAACAGGCATTGGCACAGATGGATCAGTGGCTGACGAAGATCTCCGAGGACACGTCGAACGACTCGAAGATCGTCAAGCTTCGGCGCGCGAAGCCGGCCGACCTGGTCGACGCGTGCTGGACGCGCGACGAGCACCCGCAGCGGATCGCTGAGAAGCAGGCACCTGGCGCGACCAGGTGCAACGAGCTGTATCCGCCCAACTCGTTCCCGCGCGGCGTCGCCGGCAGCCCCCTCGCGGCGGATGTCGTCAAGTGCCAGCTGAAACCGGTCTCGGCGTCCGACTACAAGGTGACGTTCACAGCCGACGAAATGGCGCGATTGAAGCAGATCTTCGCGGCCGGCGTGTGCGACTGGTCGAAGCCCGGCGTGGAGCAACAGCCGATGGCAGGCACCTGGCAGGCGCTACCGGCTTCGCTGCCAAACACGGCGACCCGGTAGCAAGTTCGAAGTGTAAAGTTCGAAGTTCGAAGTAAGTTCGAAGTACAGCCGTCGTACTTCGAAACTTACTTCTGATGCTGAAACCTGCAGGGACGCCTAGAATCTCGCCGCCGGTCCCACCTTGATGAATGGCAGCATGCGGCCGGCCCAGAGCACCCCCAACCAGGACACCAGCGACACGCCCGCGATCACTTTGAGCGCGAACGGTGTGTCCTCGCCCGCCGGAATCGCGGCGGCGCCTGCCGTAGGTGGTCTCGAAGACGATCGCGTTGACGCCGGCGATCAGGAGGAGCGCCACTTTCAGCCACCACGTGTAGTTGCCGAAATACGTCGCCGGTTGCGAGATCACGAAGATCGTGCCGGTCAGCAGGTTGAGCGTGAAGCCGACCAGGGCCCACGGCATGAAGTCCCTGACGACGCTGATCGGCACTCTCTGCATGAAACCGAGGAGGCGCAGGTCGAACATCCCGACGACACCAAGCAGCAGCGCGAGGCCCGTGAAATGAAGCGTCTCGCAGAGCGGCCACAGCCAGCCGACCTGATGCTGCAATCCTAATGACAGAGAGGTTTTATGGAGCCAGGAGGCGAATTGGAGGAACATCAGAAAGTTCGAAGGTCGAAGTTCGAAGGTCGAAGTAATTGGGAAGTCCTGGCGGTTAATCTGCCGGGCCTACTTCCCACTTACTTCTTCCTTCGAAGTTCGAACTTCTTACTTCTCGGCTAGCCCCGTTCGTGCGTGACGATGTGCGCGGCGTCACGCTCCTCGCACGGCAGATCCTCGATGAAGCTCGCCTTCGGGTCCGGGTTGATCCTCAGCGTGCGCGCTGGCATCTCGAACGGCTCGAGCAGTGTGTCCGGATCGTTGACCGTAGACGTCCACGTCAGGGTGTTGCCGCTGCGCGTGTACTTCTCGACGACGTGCATGTTGTTGCTATGCAGCCACCCGGGCCAGCCGAGCCAGCTCTCGTCGTTGAAGCCGATGATGTCGATGACCAGCGTGTCGCCTTCCCACTTGCCGACCGCGTCGCCGTACCAGGTCGTGTCCTGCGACTTGATCGGGTCATGCGGGCGCCCGTCGATCGGGATGATGCGGAATGTGTTGCCGTTCTGATACAGGAAAATCGCCTCGGTTGCCGTCTGGACGATCTTCTGCGGCGGGCCCATGCGGGGCACCCCGTTCGGCTTGCAATGAAACGCAGGATCTTCTTGGATGCCCTCGCGATCGAGGTGCTGCACTCGCTCCCAGAACTCTGGCTTGTACATCGGCTGGTGCGCTGGCCGCTGGTTGATGCCCGCGTCACGTTCCGCGTTGACTCCAGGATGGCACTCGCCGTTGTCAATCTGCGTCTGGGCGCAGAGACGCGCGCGGGTCAACTGGACGATGTTGCCTTTCTCGTCAGGCTTGACCTGGTTGCCCCCGCCGCCACCGCCGCCGTTCCACATGCCGCTGAGATCCGGGTGACCATCAGCCGTGCGCGGCGTCGGAACGTTGTTCTGCTGCGCGGCCGCTCTCGGCGCCGCAGGTGCCGCCGGGGTATTGCCGTACTGCGCCGCCTGGACCGACGCGAACGACACGCCAGCGGCAATCACGAGTGCGCCGCCGAAATGAATCGACCGATACGTCATATCGCTCTCCTTCACGCCGGGTCCAAAGGACCCGGACTCCTGTTACCCGCGTTCCTTCGTGACCATGTGCGCCGCGTCTCGCTCCTCGCACGGGAGATCCTCAGTGAGCGTCGCCTTCGGGTCCGGGTTCAGCCGGACTGTGCGCGGTTCGACATGAAAGGGCTCGAGCAGCACGTCCGGGTCGTTGACCGTCGCATTCCACGTCAACGTGTTGCCGTTACGCGTCAGCCGCTCGACGACGTGCATGTTGTTGCTGTGGAACCAGCCAGGCCACTCGATCCAGCTCTCGTCGTTGAAGCCGACGATGTCGATGACGAGAGTGTCGCCTTCCCACTTGCCTACCGCGTCACCGTACCACGTCGTGTCCTGCGACTTAATCGGATCGTGCGGGCGGCCGTCGATGGGGATCACGCGGAATGTATTGCCTCTCGCGTAGAGCAGGATCAACTCAGTGGGCGTCTGGATAATTTTGCTCGGCGGACCCATCCGCGGCACGCCCGCCGGCTTGCAGTGGAACTCCGGGTCCTCCAGGGTGCCTTCGCGATCGAGGTACTGCACGCGCTCCCAGAACTCCGGCTTGTACATCGGGATTTCCGGGCCCATCCGCTGGGTCACGCCAGAGTCGCGCTCGAAGTTCACGCCGGGCGCGCAGTTTCCCGCATCGGCCTGATGCCTCGAGCACGGACGCTGCTTGAACAGCACGGTGAGGTTTCCCTTCTCGTCCGGCTTGTCTCCGGCACCGAAGCCACCGCCTCCGGCCCACATGCCGGAGAGATCCGGGTGACCGTCCGCGGTGCGTGGCGTTGGCACGTTCTGCTGCTGCGCGGCGCCACCGACTCGCCCGCCCTGCAATGCGGTCGCTGCGGCGCCGCCGTACTGCGGCGCGGCATGGATGCTGACCAGCGAAATCGCCGCGGCGCCGGCCGCCGCAAGTGCGTATCGAATGACGCTCGAACCCATAATCCGATTCCCCCGTTGAGTCCCTGAGGCGAAAACCTACAGCCGAATCTCGAACAAAGCAAGGGCGAGGCGCGTTCGTGCCGCCGGGAGGCTAGTGGGGAGTATTCCCGCCTTACAGCCCCGCACCCACGCCCGCGCCGAGAAACGGCAGCATACGGCCCGCCCACAACACGCCCAGCCACGAGATCAGCGAAACGCCCGCGATGACTTTCAGCGCCGTCGGCGTGTCCTCTCCAGCCGGGATCGCCGCCGCGCGCCTGCCGTAAGTGGTCTCGAAGATCATCGCGTTGAGCCCTGCAATGACCAGGAACATCACCTTCAGCCACCACGTGGGATTGCCGAAATACTGCGCGGGCTCCGAGATGATGAAAATCGCCCCAGTCAGCAGATTCAGCGTGAAGCCGACAAGCGCCCACGGCATGAATTCCTTCACGACACTTATCGGCACGCGCTTCATGAAACCCATCAGCCGAAGGTCGAACATGCCGGCAACACCCAGCAGCAGCGCAAGGCCGGCGAAATGTAACGTCTCACACATCGGCCAGAGCCAGCTCACCTGGTGCTGAAGCGCAACGGAGATCGGCGTTCTATGAAGCCAACTCGCAAACATCAACAACATGATGCTTCTCCCTCGTTCGGGTCGTTCGAATCGTTCGGCGTTCTCATCGTTCGGTCGTTCTCGTTCGAACGTGAACGATTCGAACGGTCCGAACGAATCGAACGGCCCGAACGACTTATTTGATATAGGCCATCAAACGACCGGCGGTGATCGCCGCAAACCACAACGCGAGCGAGGCGACGGCAAGGCTCTTCGCCTGGTGTGGAACGATCTCGGGGTTCCTGTCGCCCCCGTAGACGACTCTCTTGGTACGGGTCGTGACGATGACCGCGAACAGGATCGCCACCATTTTGACCCAGAAGATCCATTTCATTCCCTTGTCGTCCGCCTCTGAGATGAACAGCGCGATCCCGGTCGACGCGTTGATCGCAAAGCCGATCCACATGACGCGAAACACACCGCGCAGCGCGGAGATCGGCATCCGTGCGCCGTAGCCCAGGAGCCGCAGATCGAGGACCGCGGCCGGACCGACCACCATCGCGAGGCCTACCGTGTGAAGCATGAGGATCGTCGGATAGGCCAGCAGCGTCGGGGCCGAAGATACCCACACACCAAAATCGCTTTCCTGGAGCCTGAGCAGGAACTCTTCCATCTCTATCCTTTACACGTATCTCCAAAACCACGAAGGCCACGAAGGTCACGAAGTTGGTTTCTTCGTGTTCTTCGTGGCCTTCGTGGTTGAGAAAATCTGATTATCAGCCGCGTTCGTGCGTGACCATGTGCTGCGAATCCCGCTCCTCACACGGCAGATCCTCGGTGAGGGTTGCCTTCGGGTCGGGGTTCAGGCGGATGGTGCGCCCTGGGACGTGATACGGCTGCAGCAGGACATCAGGATCTTCGACCGTCGCCTCCCATCGAAGTGCGTTGCCCGTGCGCGTGAACCGCTCGATCACGTGCATGTTGTTGCTGTGAAGCCAACCCGGCCATGCAATCCAGCTTTCGTCGTTGAAGCCGACGATGTCGACGACGAGCGTATCGCTTTCCCACTTGCCGACCGCGTCGCCGTACCACGTGGTGTCCTGCGACTTGATCGGGTCGTGCGGACGGCCATCGATCGGAATGATGCGGAACTGGTTGCCTGAGTTGTACAGAAGGATGACTTCCGTCGACGTCTGGACGATCTTCGCGGGCGGGCCCATGCGGGGAACGCCGGCGGGCTTGCAGTGGAACTCCGGATCTTCCTGGGTACCATTGCGATCCAGGTACTGGACGCGCTCCCAGAATTCCGGCTTGTACATCGGAATCTCCGGACCCATGCGCTGGGTCACGCCAGAGTCGCGCTCGAAATTTATGCCGGGCGCGCAATTGCCGCTTTCGACCTGCGCGGCCGAACACGGCCGCCCGCGCTGAAGGACGACGAGATTGCCCTTCTCATCGGGTTTGGCGGCGCCACCGCCCCCGCCACCGCCCCACATACCGCTCAGGTCGGGATGACCGTCGGCGGTGCGCGGTGTTGGCACGTTCTGCGGTTGCTGTGCAGCTGCGGGCGCTTGGGCGGCTGCTACACCACCGTACTGCTGCGCCGCAGAGAGGGACACGAAGGACATCGCCGCCGCTGCCGCGGCGGCGATGCCGAACCGTTTCAATTGAACCATTGGCTGATGTGACTTGAAAAAGCAGCCTAAAGGTCGTTCGGGTTGTTCGGATCTTCGTGATACATCGTCACGGTCCGGCCGTCCGGGAACGTGAAGGTCACGACGCGACCGGTGTTGGAACCATCACGCGCGGGAGCGTAGACAACCTTGAGCGTCTGGCCGACCGAGAAAATACGGGTCATGCCGTTCGAACGCAGCGCCTGAGGACCTGCACCGGTGATTTCCCACTTCGCCGAGGTGCCATCAGCCTTCTTCACCTCGAAGAACCAGCGAACGTGCGGGTTGATCATGGCGAACTTTGTGAGTGTTCCAGTGAACTCACCACGTTTCGCCGTGTCGAACTCCGCCTGCAGCGCATGATGCGCAACCGCCGGCTTCCCCGCCAGGCAGAGCGCGACAAGGGCCAGCAGACCGAACAGTTTTCTCATAATCACACCTCAGACGAATTTGGGTCTCGAATAATGAAACATACGGGCAACATCAAGTCAACAAAAGGCTTAGTTGCTCCGTGCGCCGGTCGGTGCCGTCGACTTCACGTTGGCGGGCACCGGCATGATGACATACGGGTTGTAGGTATTGGTGTTCGTCACCGTCAGGTCGAGAACGGTCATCCCGTTCTGGGTCTGCACGATGTGTTTCGGGAGATAAACATCGGCCTTCGCGTCGTCGTTCCAGTCGCCGTACTGATCATACGTAACGTTCAGGACGGTCGTTCCGAGCCGTGCCTCGGCCTTGACGGGCTCCATGTACTTGTTCAGCGTCGCTGTAATCGTGGCGCCGCTCGCCGGGAAGGTCAGGGTCGTCACTCCGGCGGCAACGGTCACCTTTGCCGCATCACCGGCCGCCTTGGCCGCTTTGGCCATGCCGATCGGCGTAAGCACGAGCTGCACCTGACGTTCCGCCAACGTTGCCGGCATCGGAGTCGCCTTGCCGCCGGGCGTCTCTTCGTTCCACGCGAACTTGTCGGAAACGACCTCGATGGTGCGCTGTCCGCCTTGCGTATAGTCGAAGCGCATCCCCTGCATCGTGTAATTGAGGCTGATCTTCCAGGTTGTCAGCTGAACCGGTTTGCCACCGATGGCTTTCGTCCCCTGGGTGCCCCACATCTCGACGCGGTTGAGCCCGTCCTGGCGGTTCATCCCTCGGAGCATCCCAAGGTTGTCCTGCATGGTCTCGATGACCTTCTTCGGGTCGGTGCCCGGCGCCGCAGTCGTCGAGGGCGCCTGCCGCTGCCCTCCGGCCGGGGCCTGTGCATAGGTGGTCAGCACCGCCAGCGCCAGACACGCCACGGTTGCTGATGCCTTGGTTTTCATTCACGCCTCCTGCGTGGAGAGAGTCCTCAACCACGCGTCATGTAAAGGGATTAGCCGAAGAACTATCGCCGAATCCGGCCCATTTCGCAAGCGGACCGCGCCGCGCGCCACGGAATTCAAAGTCGGGGGCGTACGTTGAATACGACTAGCGCAACCCCGGCGTTTATCACGCGATACCAGGTTGGCCCGGCATGGTTACGCCCTGAACGCGAAGTATACTCGCCGCTCGGGCGGATGGCCGCGCCCCGCGCCCTCATATCATCTAGAAACCGGATACCCGGAGGCACTCCATGTCGTCGAAAACCGCCGCGCGCCAGCCTTTCTACACCCGTCTGTATTTCCAGGTGGTCACCGGCATCGTATTGGGCGTGCTGCTTGGCCACTTCTGGCCCGAGACCGGCGCCGAGATGAGGCCCCTCGGCGACGGATTCATCAAGCTGATCAAGATGATGATTGCCCCGATCATCTTCTGCACGGTCGTCGTCGGCCTTGCAAAGATGGGCGACATGAAGGAGGTAGGCCGCGTCGGCTTGAAAGCCCTCGTCTACTTCGAGGTCGTCTCAACTCTGGCGCTCATCGTTGGCCTGATCGTGGTCAACGTCCTCAAGCCCGGCGCCGGCATAAACGCGGATCCGGCCACGCTCAATGCGACGTCCGTTTCCGCCTACGCAAGCACGGCGCAGAACCTCACGACGACACAGTTCCTGCTGAACATCATCCCCACCACGATCGTGGATGCCTTTGCCAAGGGGGAAATCCTGCAGGTGCTGTTGTTCTCGGTGTTTTTCGGACTCGCGCTTCTCGGCTTCGGAGAAAAGGGTAAAGGCCTGATTTCATTCCTCGACCAGCTCGGCCACGTGCTGTTCGCCATCATCGGCATGATTATGCGGTTCGCGCCGATCGGCGCGTTCGGGGCCATGGCGTTCACGATCGGCGAATACGGGATCGGCACGCTCTTCTCACTCGGGAAGCTGATGGCCGGAGTCTACCTGACGTGTTTGCTGTTCGTCTTCGTGGTACTCGGGTCGATTGCGCGCTGGGCGGGGTTCAGCCTGTGGAAGCTCCTCAAGTACATCAAGGAAGAGATCCTGATCGTGCTCGGCACGTCCTCCTCGGAGACCGTGCTTCCCCGCATGATGGCGAAGTTCGAGCACCTGGGGTGCGCGAAGCCGGTCGTCGGCCTCGTGATTCCGACCGGCTACTCGTTCAACCTCGATGGCACCTCCATCTACATGACGATGGCGGCGGTCTTCGTCGCTCAGGCCACGAACACCAACCTCTCGGTGGGACAGCAGCTTGGCATCCTCGGGGTCTTGCTCCTGACATCGAAGGGTGCGGCGGGCGTGACCGGGAGCGGATTCATCACGCTTGCGGCGACGCTCTCGGCGATTCCGACTATTCCAGTCGCGGGGCTCGCCCTGCTCATCGGCGTGGATCGCTTCATGTCGGAGGCGCGCGCGATCACCAACCTGATCGGCAACGCGGTCGCGGTCGTGTTCGTGTCGAAGTGGGACAACGCGCTCGATTCGCGCCGCATGCATCGAATCCTGAACGGCGAAAGCGTCCTCGAGGCGGAGGAGCCTGAAGAAATGCTCCTGGCCGATCACGCCCGGTACGGAAGTTAGAAGTTCGAAGGTCGAAGTAAGTTGGAAGTACATGTGCCCGCTCGCGTGGGCCCTTGTACTTTGAGCTTCTCGAGCGCCCTGATGAACGCCATTGACTTGCTCTTGACGCAGCTGGACGAGGCGTACGATCGGCGCTCCTGGCACGGCACGAACCTTCGCGGATCAATTCGCCGCGTCACCGCGGCTCATGCCGCATGGAGGCCCGCTCGCGGCCGCCATAACATCCAGGAAATCGTCGTCCACTGCGCTTATTGGAAGTACGCCGTCCGGCGCAGGTTCACAGGTGAGCCACGCGCTTCCTTCCCCCTCCGCGGCTCGAACTGGTTTCCGCGTTTGCGCGTCGATGAGAAGGCATGGCGGGACGACATCGGTCTTTTGGACGATGCCCATCGGCGGTTGCGTCTCGTGATCGCGGATCTCGACCCCCGCCGGCTGGAACAGACGCCGCGTGGAAGTTCGGTCAGTAACCACGCGATGCTGTCGGGCATCATCGCGCACGACCTGTATCACGCAGGCCAGATCCAGCTGCTGAAACGACTGACCAGGCGCTCCAAGTAGCCCCTGGTTACTTCGAACTTACTTACTACTTTGCACGTTGAACTTCGAACTTCCTGAGGACAGCCCGGGCCATCCGAATGTTGGCCATGTCGATCATCTTGCCGTCGTGACCGACGGCGCCGCGGCCGCTCTTCGCCGCGGCTTCATAAGCCTCCACCACCGCCGTGGCGCGCGCGACTTCGTCGGCCGTCGGACCGAAGATGCTGTGCACCGTCGCGATCTGGCTGGGGTGGATGCACTGTTTCCCGTCAAATCCCATCACGCGCGCGATGCGGCATGCGCGCTCGAGGCCGGTCGTATCCTTGTAGCCCGCGTACGGGCCATCAATGGCTCGCAGGCCGTACGCCCGGGCCGCGGCGACGACAGCGTGCATGACGGCGTGCCAGCGGTGCCCGGGATAGATCTGATCGTTCTCGTCCATCTCGCCGATGTTCGCCACCGGCATCTGCATCGTCGCGGAGTAGTCGCCCGGGCCGAAGATGAGCGCCTCGAGTCGCGGTGACGCCTGCGCGATTTCACGGACCCAGAGAAACCCCTTCGCGCTTTCGATCTGTGCCTCGATGCCGATTCGCCGCGTGAAGTCGCGGCTCATTTCAATCTGCGTCAGCAGCATGCAGACAAAGACGACGTCCTGAGGCAGGTTCGCTTTCGGCAGCATGACGAGATCGAGGCGGTCGCCCGCCCCTTCGACGACCTCGATCAGATCGCGGTACGCGAACGGCGTATCGAGGCCATTGATGCGGAATGCGCGCGTCTTGCGTCCGAAGTCGAGCTCCCGCAGCGCGCGGACGACGTTGGCGCGGCTCGCAGGCTTCTCATCGAGGGCGACAGCATCCTCCAGATCGATGCATACGCCGTCGGCTGCGCTCGCCGCCGCCTTCGCGATCATGTCCGGCCGCGACGCCGGCACGTACAGCATGCTGCGCTCGAGTCGTTCAGCAGGAGTCACGGTCGTGTCGGTCATCAATCCTCATTGTGAGCCCGCTCCAGGCTTTATCAACCACGACGATTCCGAAGAACGCGAAGAATTGAATCTACTTCTGTTAGAACGATCTGGGCATGCCCAAGACATGCTCTCCAATAAACGACAGGATCAGATTCGTCGAGATCGGCGCGACCTGATACAGGCGCGTCTCACGGAACTTCCGCTCGACGTCGTACTCAGCGGCGAATCCGAAGCCACCGAACGTCTGCAGACAGACGTTCGCCGCTTCCCATGACGCGTCGGCGGCGAGCAGCTTTGCCATGTTTGCCTCCGCTCCCGCCGGCTTACCCGCGTCGAACAGCGTCGCCGCCTCGAAGCGCATCAGGTCAGCCGCGCGCACGTTTGCGTACGCCCGCGCGATCGGGAACTGCACGCCCTGGTTCTTGCCAATCGGCCGATCGAACACCGTCCGCTCGTTCGCGTAGGTCCGCGCCTTGTCGATGAACCAATAGCCGTCGCCGATACACTCAGCGGCAATCAGAATGCGTTCCGCGTTCATCCCATCGAGGATGTAGCGGAAGCCCATGCCTTCCTGCCCGATCAAGTTGTCCGCCGGCACCTCGAACTCCTCGAAGAACACTTCGTTGGTTTCGTGGTTGACCATGTTGCGGATCGGCCGCACGGTCATCCCCTTCTGCTGGGCACCCCGCAGATCGACCAGGAAGATGGACAGGCCCTCGGTCTTCTTCTTCACTTCCGGCAGCGGCGTCGTGCGCGCGAGCAGGAGCATCAGGTCCGAATGCTGGATCCGCGAGATCCACACCTTCTGGCCGTTGACGATGTAGCGGTCGCCCTTGCGGGTGGCGAAGGTGCGCGTCTTCGTGGTGTCGGTGCCCGTCGTCGGCTCGGTCACGGCGAATGACTGCAACCGGAGCTGACCCGACGCGATGCCCGGCAGATACTGGGCCTTCTGCTCCTCCGATCCGTGTCGCAGCAGCGTACCCATGATGTACATCTGCGCGTGACACGCGCCGGAATTGGCGCCCGACCGATTGATCTCTTCGAGGATGACCGACGCTTCCGTGATGTTCAGGCCGCCGCCGCCGTACTGTTCAGGAATCAGCGCGGCAAGCCAGCCGGCGTCGGTCAGCGCCTTGATGAATGCGTCGGGATAACCGGCGCGCTCGTCGACTTCCTGCCAATACTTGCTGTCGAACTGACCGCACAGCTCGCGGATTGCCTGGCGATATTCCTGATACTCGTGCGATCTGGGGTTGATGTCGGTCATGCTCTGGATGCGGGATTCGGGGTTCGGGGTTCGCGACTCGGGATCTCTCAGCGTTGCGGCGCGAACCCTATGGTCTGCGGCGCGAACCCTGTGGGTTCGCGATCGAACGCAGGGGCCGGCTTC
>DAIRVG010000002.1:71831-76333 GCA_036802945.1 Vicinamibacterales bacterium | reverse complement strand
GTTGCCATGTCGGCGCAGCGCTCCATCGAATGCAGCACCGCAAGCGCGGAGCGGGCCTTGTCGTCGCCGAAGCGCGAACCGACGAGCGCCGTCAACTTCAGTTCGAGCTCCTCGGTCGACACTGGATTCTCTGCATTTCCCCGCGGATAGTCGCTCGAACCACGCTCGGACGTGCCGTCCCTCAGTTTCAATGTCAGACGCACGGGCCACGCCGCAGGATACTTCGCGGTGAGATCGGCCGCCACGACGACCCGAATGCGCCGCATCAGCTCGAAGATCGCCGGATCGCGGACGCCGTCGGGTCCGAAGCGCTCCGCATCGAACTGCTCCAGGCCAAGGCGACCCTCCGCGAGCGCCGCGGCGACGCAATACGCGAGGCTGAACTTTGCCTGGTACGGCGTCCGCGGATTCATCTCCTTGACGATTTCATAGCCGGGTCCGTACGTCTCGATTTCCACGCCGCTCACCGCATCAAGCACTTCCCCCTGCGTCCATTTCACCCGCGAGCGGATATCAAGCGCGCAATCCACGGCGGTGTGGGTATGGCCGCAGCACGAGTACAGCTTGAAGCCGTTTTCGCCAATCTTCCATCTCGATCCGAGTCCATCGGTCACTCGTGTTTCGTCGTAGAGCGGCGCGGACCTTTGAGGTCCGCTATGGCCCGTCGACGACGCGGACCTTTCCGACTTCGCTCTTCGAGCTTCGTTGGACAAGTCAGGTGCGCTATGTGTCATCGCGCGGAAGAATCCACGGTCGCCTTCGAGGATGCGCGTGGCACCGGTGAAGCCGGCGCGCGCGAGGTCGGCCGCCAGAATACCGTTCATTGCTGCCTTGCCCGGGTGGAGATGCTTGCTCATCGCCCCGTCCGCGTTGAACTCCCACAACGCGGCCGCCTGCGTGCCGGCGTTGCCGAGTGCGTCGAGCATTTCGTTAGCGGTCAGTTTCAACAGCGATCCCACCGCGGCGGCGGCGCCAAACGTGGCCACCGTTCCCGTGGGATGGAAGAAGAAATAGTGGCTCGGGTTGACCGCTTCGCCGATCCGAAATGCAGCTTCGTACCCGATCGTCACAGAGGCGATGAAGGCCCGCCCATCGGCGTGCTCGCGTTCGGCTACGGCCAGCGCGGCAGGGATTATGGGCGCCGCCGCATGCACGGTCGAGCCCTTGTGAATATCGTCCAGTTCCAGAATGTGCGACGCGACGCCATTCGCGAATGCAGCTGCCGCCGCCGATGCTCGTCCGGCACCGAACATCGTCGATTCGTTCGAGACGCCGAAGCCAGACGCCACCCGCTGCGCGATGCGCGCCGGCGTTTCGATGGAGCCGCCAAGCACGGAGCCAAGCCAGTCGGTGATCGATCGCCGCGTGTGTTCGAGGACGTCCCCGGGAAGATCGTCGTACATCGTCGATGCGAGGACCTCAGCGAGCGCGCGCGTCTCTCTAGACACCCAAATACTCCAGCCACTTCACGATAATCACGAGGTACACGGTCATATAGATCACGCCGAGCACGAGGCCGAGCACCCACAGATCGCGTCGCTTGATGTAGCCGCTTCCGTAATACACCGCGTTCTGACCGCAGGCATACGGCGTGAGCACGCCCATCATGCCGAGCGGGTACGCGAGCAGGAGTGCCCACGCCACCGGCGACATGCCGGGAATCTTGAGCGCGATCGCCAGGAACAACGGGAACAGCGTCGCCGTGTGGGCGGTGATGCTCGCGAAGAAGTAATGCAGGAAGAAAAACGCGACGACAATGCCGACGATCGTGCTGTATAGACTCAGGCCCGCCAACATCGGCATCAACGACTGCGCCAGCCAGGCGAGAAACTTCGTCTCCGCGAGCCCTCCAGCCATCGTCACGAGCGCTGCGAACCAGACGAACGTATTCCACGCCAGCGAATGTCCGACGATCTCCTCCCAGTCAACGACGCGGAAGATCACCATGCCCAGGATGACGAAAACGGCCACGATCGCAGGGTCGACGAACGCAGCGCCGCCGATCCAGAACCCCAGCGCGGCCAGGACGAGGAGCAGCATCGTGACTTCTTTCTGCGACATCGCACCCATCTCGTTCAGTTGCGCCGCCGCCCAGCGGGGCGCCTCAGGAGCGTCCCTGATCTGTGGCGGATAGATGGCGTAGAGCAACGCCGGCTGGATGAGCAGCAACACGGCGCCGACCGGTGCAAATCCCTTGAACCAGACCGTCCATGGGACCGTAACGCCGGTGGCGCTGTTGATCAGCGCGATCGCCATCGTGTTTGGCGCCAGCGCGGTGATGAACATGCTGCTGGTGACCATGCTCGCGGCGAGGCCGGTGTACAGCAGATATGCGCCGATCTTCGCGGCGCTCGGATCGTTCGGGTGCGATCCATACAACTCGGGGATGTTCCGGATTACCGGAAAGACCGTGCCGGCAGCCCGCGCCGTTGCGGATGGCGTGACCGGCGCCAGTGCGAGATCGGCAAGCGTAATCGCGTAACCCAGTCCCAGCGTGCGCCTTCCCATCACGCGAATCAACTGCAGCGCGATGCGTTTGCCCAGACCGGTCTTCGAGTATCCGCACGCGAACATGTACGCAGCGAACACGAGCCAGACCGTGGCGTTCGAGAAGCCGCTGAGCGCCCAGGCGGTCGATTGGGCACCGACGGGACGCACGAGACCGAGCACCGCCGCGATCGACACCCCCAGCAAGCCAACCGCCGCGCCGGGAATCGGCTCGGCGATGACGCCGGTGATCGTGGCGAGAAAGAGTGCGAAGAACCTCCACGCGTTGACGGTAAGACCTTCGGGGGTTGGCACCAGGAGCACTGCGCCGCCGATGACAAAGGGAGCGACGGCTCTGAACAGCACCGACTGGGGCGTGCGAGCGGGTACGACCGGCGCGGCGACTTCCGCGGCGACTGAGGAAACGCTCACCTGGGCCTCCATCGGAGTTGAATGCGGAAGATACTATAGGATTCGTCGTGCGGGGCGGGTCGTCATCCCTCGACACGCTCGGAAACCCTGAGCGACGTCGAAGGATCACGGTCCGCGGATCGATCTCATCGGAGGCTCGACGTGCAGCGCTTGACATCCATCTTCCTGTTCGTCGGCATCATCGGACTTGCGACGACCGCGAGCGCGCAGACCCCGATCGCGCACCGCTTCATCCAGGTCGCCCCTGGCGTCTACGCGGCGCTCGGGAACGGCACGATCGAAACACGTGACACCTCGGGCGTGATCGTCAACAACGACGATGTGTTCCTCGTCGACACCAACATCACACCGGAAGCGACGCGGCGCCTCGTGAACGACATCAAGACGCTCACCGACAAGCCGATCCGGTACGTGGTCAACACCCATTGGCACTACGACCATGTCGACGGCAACCAGATCTTCGGACCGGAGGTGTCGATCATCGGTCACGCGAACGAGCGGACCGCGATCCTGGCCGGGGTGCTGAAAAATCGGCTCGCGCTGGAATTCCAGAATCTGCCCGGACAGCTCGACAACATCCGGAAGCAGATCGCGTCCGAACAGGATCCCGCACGCAAGAAGCAGCTCGAGGATCGGCTAAAGACCCAGGAAGCCTACCAGCAGCAGCTGATGGAAACGGTGCCGACGCCGCCGAACGTGACCTTCGACGATCACATGACGATCTTCCGCGGCGATCGCGAGATTCGCCTGATTCACCCCGGACGCGGACACAGCGACACCGACGTCCTTGTCTATCTGCCGAAGGAGAAGGTGATCATGACGGGCGACTTCTTCGAAGGCCCGGTCACGGGCGCGCTCAACTTCGGCTTTCACGACGAGTGGGCCAACAACCTCGAGAAGCTGAAGACGTTCGATTACGAGACGACGATCGCCGGCCACGGCGAGCCGTTCAAGGGGAAGGAGCGCATCGACTATTTCCAGGTGTTCCTGCGCGACCTATGGAGCCAGACCAAGGCGCTGCACGATCGGAAGGTGCCGGTAGCGGACGCGGCCAAGCGCATCGACATGACCGCCCACAAGTCGCACTACCAGAGCATCAACGGACCGGGATTCCAGGAAGCGACAATCGCGCGTATCTACCAGGTTCTGGATCAGCGGACGGGAAGCAACTGAATCTGTGATTTAGTGATTTGTGATTGGTGATTGGGTGATTCGTGATTGACGGTTCCTGGTTCACAATCACGAATCGCCAGTCACCAGTCACGAATCGTGAATGCCCTCACTGATTCGTGGTTCACATCAGAGATCGCCAATCGTTAATCACGAATGAACGCGGTGTGTGGTTGCGCGCCGCGGTGCTGGTCATCGCCGGCTTCGCTGTTTACTGGAACACCCTCCCGGCCCCGTTCACGTTCGATGACGAGCACGCGATCGTCATCAACGAGCAGATTCGGCACCTCTCCACGTCGCTCTCGGCAACAGAGCAGGGTTCGCCGCTGGCCGGACGCCCGCTGGTCAGCGTCTCCTTCGCGATCAACTACGCGCTCGGCGGCCTGAACGTTCGCGGCTATCGCCTGGTAAAC
>DAIRVG010000002.1:61230-71731 GCA_036802945.1 Vicinamibacterales bacterium | reverse complement strand
GCCTTTGCGGCGGCGTTGATCTGGATGGTCCATCCGCTCGTGAGTGAGGCGGTGAACTACGTCTCCCAGCGGACGGAGCTGATGATGGCTGCGTTCCTCCTGCTCACGCTCTACACCGCGCAACTGGCCGGCGGGTCCGTCAGAAGCGGCGGGGGCGGTTCCAACCAGCCTCAACGCGTTGCGCTACGGCGGTCCGCCGGAGCCCAAGCGAAGGCGGGGAGGACCCGCCCTGCGGCGTCGAGCGAATCCAGAGTGTGGCTAGCGCTGTCGGTCGTCTGCTGCGCAATGGGAATGGTGTGCAAGGAGACGATGGCGATCGCGCCGATCGTGGTGTGGCTGTACGACCGGACGTTCGTCTCTGGATCGTTCCGCGAGGCGCTGCGGCAGCGTTGGCGGTACTACGCGGGCCTCTGCGCAACCTGGCTCATCCTCGTCGCGTTGCTGTGGTCATCACCACGGGGCGACTCTGCCGGCTTTGCGGGCGCGTCGGTGTCGCCGTGGGAATACCTCCTCAACCAGTCGGTGATGATCGTCCGATACCTGCGGCTGGCGATCGTGCCGCGCGGGCTCGTGCTCGATTACGGTGAGCCGCTGCCGCTGACGCTCTCCAGAGTCGCGCCCTACGCAGCGGCCGTGACCGCGCTGCTCGCGGCAACAATCATCGCGCTCGTGCGCCGGCCTGCCGTTGGATTCCTCGGCGCCTGGTTCTTTCTGACGCTGGCGCCCACGTCGAGCATCATCCCTATCTCGACCGAGGTTGGCGCGGAGCGGCGGATGTATCTGCCGCTCATCGCGATTGTCGTATTTGTTGTTATTGCAATCGATGCCGTAGGGCGGGCCTTTACGGCCCGCCGAGCGGCCACCAGATCGGCGCCCCGTAAAGGGGCGCCCTACACCGCCGTTGGCCTGGTCATCCTAATAGTCGGTGTCTTTGCCGCCGCAACGATTCAACGCAACGCCGAATATCTCTCCGGCCTGACTCTCTGGCAGTCGGTGCTGGACCGCTGGACGCCGCACGCGCGAGCGCATCGCAACCTGGCCGCCGAGCTGAAGCTGGCGGGGCGGACCGACGAGGAGATCGCGCATCTCCGCGCCGCCGTCACCGACATCCCCGAGATTCGCAACCTGCTTGGGGGTGAGCTCCTGGCCCTCGGCAGACACGCTGAAGCCGCCCGCGAACTGCAGCAATACACGCACGACCATCCGCGTGATGCAGATGCGTTGAGCAACCTGGGCATCGCGCTGGGAGCGCTGGGACGCAACGACGAAGCGACGCAGGCATTCGCGCGCGCGGTGGACGTCGATCCCAACAACGGACTGTCGCAGCGGAACCTCGCACTTCATCTGCTGCAGCAGAATGACTTCGACGGCGCCGTCCCGCACGCGCGCGAAGCCGTGCGGCTGACGCCGAACGATCCAGCGGCGCACAACCTTCTTGGCCTCGCGCTCATCGGCCAGCAGATGATCGACGAAGCCATCAGCGAGTTCCGCGCCTCGCTTGCGCTGCAGCCGGACAATAATGACGCCGCAGGCTATCTGCAGCGAACGCTGAAAGCGACCGGACGTTGACTTGACACTCGAGACGCGCTGTTGCATCGCCGGCGGCGGCCCCGCGGGGATGATGCTCGGCCTCCTGCTGGCCCGTGCCGGCGTCCCCGTCCTCGTGCTTGAGAAGCACGAGGATTTCCTGCGCGACTTCCGGGGGGATACGGTGCACCCCTCGACACTCGAAGTCATCCACGAGCTCGGAGTGCTCGAAGAATTCCTGAAGCGTCCGCACTCGGAGCTCCGCGAGCTGCGAGGAATGATCGGCAACGAGCCCGTCACGATCGCCGACTTCTCGCACCTCCCGGTGAAGTGCCCGTTCATCGCGATGGTGCCGCAATGGGACTTTCTGAATTTCCTGGTCGATCAGGGGCGCCGCTACCCGACCTTCCAGCTCGTGATGCGCGCCGAGGTCTTCGACCTGATTGAGCGGGATGGACGGATCACAGGCGTGCGCGCGCAGACGCCTGACGGTCCGATCGACGCCCACGCCGATCTCGTCATTGGCGCCGACGGCCGCAGCTCGATCGTCCGCAGCCTCGCGCGGCTGCCGATCGAAGACATCGGAGCCCCGATCGACGTGCTCTGGATGCGATTGTCCAAACGCGCGACCGACGCGGGCGCGTCGCTCGGCAACATCCGCAACGGCCACGTCTTCGTCATGCTCGACCGCGGCGACTACTGGCAGTGCGCGTACGTGATCCCGAAGGATGGCTATGAGGCGCTCCGCCGCGTCGGACTCGAGGCATTCCGTGCTGAAATCGTCGGTGTGGTTCCCTTTCTTGCCGACCGCGTCGCAGAAATTACGTCGTGGGACCACGTGAAGCTGCTGACGGTGAGAATCGATCGGCTGAAGCAGTGGCACCGGCCGGGGCTGCTGTGCATCGGCGACGCGGCGCATGCGATGTCGCCGGTGGGCGGCGTCGGTATCAACCTCGCCATTCAGGACGCGGTTGCGGCCGCGAACATCCTCTACAGGCCTTTGCGGCAGGGCGCGCCATCGGCTGCGTACCTCGAGGCGGTGCAGCGGCGCCGCGAGCTCCCGACGCGCATCACGCAACGCATGCAGGTCGTGATGCAGAACCGGGTGATCTTCCGCACACTGACCAGTGGCGCGCCGACGTCGCTTCCGTGGCCTGCGCGTCTGCTCCGCGATTATCCGATCCTCCGACGCATCCCCGCGCGCCTGGTTGGAATGGGCTTCAGGCCCGAACACGTCCGATCGCCCGAGGCGGGGCGGGCCTGACCGCCGCGAGTTGTTGCCGTAATTGACAGGCCTGTGCGTCGGACTTACCATCCAGCCCGATTCATGTCGTCATCACTGAAGCAACGGAGACTGGTCGTCCAGCGAGCGTCATTTGGCGTCGCGTCGCGCTATCTCGTGACTGGCATGACGCTCGTTGCGATGCTGGTGAGCTCGTCGGCGACCCTCTATGGCGGTCAGACACGCACGGCCACCGACGGCGTGTACACCGACGCCCAGGCAAAACGCGGTCAGGGCATCTTCACCGAACGATGCGCGGCTTGTCACGGCCGGTCGTTGGAGGGCCTTGAGGGGCCGCCGTTGACCGGCGATCCATTCATCAAGGCCTGGGGGAATCAGCCGCTGTCGGAGCTGGTGACCAAGATCCAGAACACGATGCCTGACGACAACCCCGGGTCGCTGACCAAGGCGCAGTCAACTGACCTCGTGTCATACATACTCCAGACGGCGAAATTCCCCTCGGGCAGGAACGAACTTGCGGCAGATGACGTCCTGTTGACACAGGTTCGTCTCGCTCCGGCTGCTGCGGCGCCGGCCGGTGCCGCGGCACTCGCCGCTTCACATACGCCGTCGTATCCGCCGGCCGCAAACCTCGGACAGTTGATGAGGGGCATTTTCTTTCCGAGCTCGAATCTGATCTTCAACGTCCAGGGCCATGACCCCGGCGAGCAGAAGAAGGGAACACCCTACGAGCCCTCGAACACGACAGCCTTCAACTGGGCGGACTGGGGAGCAGGGATCTATTCAGGCTGGGATCTCGTCGACTACGCCGCCGTCAGCATCGCCGATGCCGCCCCGCTCCTGTTGATTCCTCGCCGGTGTGAGAACGGAAGACCGGCACCGGTGGAACGGGCGGACTGGGTGCAGTACACGACGGAGCTTGTCGAAGCCGGCAAGGCCGCTTACAAGGCGTCACAGTCCAGAAGTCAAGATGCGGTCAGCGAGGTGAGTAACCAGCTCGCCGACGCGTGCCTGCATTGCCACGAGGTCTATCGCGATAAGCCAGGCGGTACGGTTGCCGACCCGTCCAACAAAGCCGCCCGTTGTATCCCCTAACACCTATTTCGACTGCGGCGCACCCGTTCCGGAGGATCCGAGGAACAGTGTGCGGCCGTCCGGCAGCGTGATGTCGCGGCCGTTCGCGCGGTGCGACCCATCTTTCGCGCGATACCCGTCAATGCGGATCACGGTCCCGGGCAGCAGCGCCTCCTTGGTGAAGCCACGGCGGAACAGGACGTTCGGGGTCCCGGCTTCGATCGACCACGCCTCGGCGCTGCCATCGGGCATCGACACATTAACGTGAATCCACGAATGCGGATTAATCCATTCGACTTTCGTGACGGTTGCCTTCTCGAACTTCACAGGCTTGTTCGCATCAAACTCCGCCGCGAACGCGTGGTGCGCCCGCGCCGGCATGGCACCGGCCACGATCAGGAGACACGCACTTGCGATCGCCAGTGTCAGCTTTGTACGCATGGAGACTCCCTCGCGTAGAACGATTGACCTCAGTTATCGCCGCCACCCGTCGCGTTGTCCTGCATGGCAGGGTCGGGTCCTTTGCCTTCTCTGAACGCTTGTTCTGCGGCGCGCGTGTTGAGCAACATGCCCAGAAGGCCGTAATTTCCCTCGTGGCAGCCGCCCTCGAGCACCAATGTGGTCTTGTCGTCGCTCTTCTGCAGTTCCTGCACGGCGGTCCACGGCCTGGTCCATGTCGTCGGATCCTCCGCTGTGAATTCGACGGAGAGCGTGTTCGCGTCGACGCGCTTGAAGCGCTGGATCAGGTGCAGGTTCGCTCGAGATCCATGGAAATTCGTCTCGTCGCTGAAGTTGGTGACATCGACAACCAGCGTGTCGCCTTCCCAATGACCGATCGCGTCACCGCGATAGAGCTGGACGTTCTTCGACAGATGCGGACGGTTCGCAATTGGAATCACCCATGCGAACCCCGACCCCTGGCCGACGTCGTAATAGATCGACACGGAATCAGGAGCCTGGACGAGTTGCATGACGCCGCCAAACGTACCCGTACCCATCACGACCGGCAGCTCGCCCCCGAAGCAGCGCTCCGGACCGCCACGGTCCTCCGGACCATCGGCGCGATTCATTCGATCCAGGTTGTAGTCCGTGGATGGCTCCGCTCGTCTCGGTGAAATCGGCCCGGGTCTTCCGCCGGACGTGCCCTGCAGCAGGGCAGCCAGGTACTCGCGCTTGTCGGCAATGCGCTTCGCTGCCTCAGGCGTGAACGGCGGAATTCTTCCGTCCGCCGGATCGGTAATCATCGATGTGCGCATGCCGAGCTGTGTCGGCCTGTCCCCGAACCAGAACTCGTTATACGCACGGGCGACGTCCTTCTCGGTGCCGATTGCGGGCTTTCCGCCCACCTCGCGACTGTCACGGCCAGGACGCTGATTCCGCACCTGCAGTTCGGCAAGCGCCTTCGCGTGCTCCTCCTGGGTCATGAATGCGCGTGCACCAAACTCTCTGGGGCGTTCGAGCGGAACGAGGATGTTGTTGCTCCAGATGCCCTGCAGGTCCGGAGTGCCCCACGCCGTCCGCGGACTCCGGGAGGCGCTGCGCGTCGGAGCAGTCTGTGTCGTCGGAGGCGGCGCAGGCTGCGCGGCCGTACGCGGCCCGGCGGGTGCCTGGCCCGATGCCTGACCGGCGGCTCTGCCGCCGTCCAGCGCCACCCCGACGATGGTCGCGGCCGTGAACGCAATTAGCCATGCGAGAAACCGCGCTCTCGTTTTCATCGCCCGTACCTCCACGTCTGATGGCCGAGGATGTGTGTCACCGTTCGTACCGCTTGTCACCGGGCGGAATCCTGCGCGTCACGTCGAGGACGATCGTCTCTCCCTCCCAGTGCTTGACCAGCGGCTCTTTTCGCGTATGACCGAGAAAAGTCTCCTCGACGAGCTCGAGGCACCGGTAATCCATCAGAGCCGCGTTGTCGTCGAGCTGCCGATACAGGACCATCTTCATCTTCCAGGGACGCGTGAATACGTTCGGGTCCTCAATCGTAACCTCGTAACGCAATGCATCCGGTGTGATTGGCGTGAAGCGCTCCACGACGTGCAGCGCGTCGCTGTGGAAGTCCCCCGACCTGGAGAACCAGGTGCGGTCGTTGAAGTGTGCAACGTCAACGACCAGGGTGTTGCCTTCCCAATGGCCGATTGAACGCCCCATCCACATATCCGCCGGCGCCGCCGGCGCCGCGTCCAGGTGAATCGTGCGACTCGCATTCGCATATGCGAACACCATCTGGATCTTGTTCGTGCCCTGCGTAATCTGGAACGGATAGGGCATGTACATCGCGCGCGGTATCCCCGGCATGTAGCACCTGACTTCCGGATCACGATCCAGCCAGTGCTCGGCGTTCTCTTTCTTCTGTGCTGCCGCCTCGGGTTTGTAGGGAATTTGATCGCCTTCGACGACACCCGGCCCCGGCGGCACGAGGCCGGCGGCGCCGAGAGCCAACACGGGTGCCGCAAGAACCGGGTGATTCGCGTAGACACCGGGCTGCGCGACCGCCGGGCGGATGGTGTGCGGCAGGAGATCCCAGTTGGCGGTGTTCGTGACTTGCCAAATCCCGTTCAGGTTCGGCTTGCCATCCGCGGCCCGCGGGGTTCGTGTTGCCTGGCCGGTCGTGTAAATCGAGGTCAGTGCGAAGATCGCGACGACCACGGCTCCCGCCGCGGCACCGCTGAAGCGGTTGAATCGAGTTCGCATATCCGCTTCTCCTTCTCCACCCCCAGATTTGTTGGGCTGACGCTGATTGCGGCGCGATGATAGCGCAGAACAGCTCGTGTGCGTATCCATGCGACTGTCCAGACCACATTCAGGATTCAGCAATCATCCATTCAGCATTTATGATGGTCTCCTCGTGTCTACGATTCTTCAGAGCGTTCCCGCCGGCCAGAAAGTCGGCATCGCGTTTTCCGGCGGTCTCGATACGAGCGCGGCGCTGCACTGGATGCGAAGCAAGGGGGCGATTCCCTACGCCTACACCGCGAACCTCGGACAGCCCGACGAGACCAACTACGACACTATTCCCCAGCGCGCGCTCGAGTACGGTGCCGAGAAGGCGCGGCTGATCGACTGCCGCGCGCAGCTGGTTTCTGAGGGGCTTGCGGCGCTGCAAAGCGGCGCCTTCCACATCTCCACTGCGGGCGTCCCCTACTTCAACACGACGCCGATCGGGCGCGCCGTCACCGGCACGATGCTCGTCGTGGCGATGAAGGATGACGAGGTCAACATCTGGGGAGACGGAAGCACGTTCAAGGGAAACGATATCGAGCGCTTCTATCGATACGGCCTCCTGGCAAATCCGAATCTCAAGATTTACAAGCCATGGCTCGATCAGCAGTTCATCGACGAGCTTGGCGGGCGCAAAGAGATGTCGGAGTACATGGTGCAGGCGGGACTCTCGTACCGCATGAGCGTCGAGAAGGCGTACTCGACCGACTCCAACCTGCTCGGCGCGACCCATGAAGCCAAGGATCTCGAGTTCCTGAACAAGGGGATGACGATCGTCGAGCCGATCATGGGCGTCGCATTCTGGCGCGACAGCGTCGCGATCACGCCCGAGGCGGTCACGATCCGGTTCGAGGAAGGACAACCTGTGGCGCTGAACGGCATGTCGTTCGGCGACCCCGTGCAGCTGATGCTCGAGGCGAATGCGATCGGCGGCCGTCACGGCCTCGGCATGAGCGATCAGATCGAGAACCGGATCATCGAGGCCAAGAGCCGCGGGATTTATGAGGCGCCCGGTATGGCGCTGCTCTTCATCGCGTACGAGCGTCTCGTCACCGGCATTCACAACGAGGACACGATCGAGCAGTACCGCGACAGCGGGCGGCGGCTGGGCCGGCTGCTCTACCAGGGACGCTGGTTCGACTCCCAGGCGATGATGCTGCGCGAAACCGCCCAGCGGTGGGTGTCGCGCCTGGTCACAGGCGAGGTGACCGTCGAACTGCGTCGCGGCAACGATTACTCCATCCTCGACACGACGAGCCCGAACCTCACGTACAAACCCGAGCGGCTCACGATGGAAAAGGGCGAGTCAGCCTTCACGCCGCAGGATCGCATCGGGCAGCTGACAATGAGGAACCTCGACATCACCGATACGCGCGACAAACTGTTCACCTATGTGAAAGCGGGCGTGCTGGCGCCGTCAGTCGGCCGCGAGCTGCCGCATCCAACCGGGGATCCGGGATCCGGGATCGGGGATCCGGAACGCTCGAGCCCTGATTCGGATCCCGGGTCCCGGGTCCCGGGTCCCGGAAAGAAGTGATGTCCAAACTCAGCGTCATCATCGCCAGCGTTCGCGAGGGGCGCGTCGGGGAACCGATCGCGCGATGGTTCACGACGCGCGCGAAGGAGCACGGCAAGTTCGACGTCCAGCTCGTGGATCTCAAGAACGTGAACCTGCCGCTGCTAAGCGAGCCTCATCACCCTCGTCTCCGCAAGTACCAGCAGGAGACGACCAAGGCGTGGAGCGCAATCGTCGGCGCCTCCGACGCGTTCGTGTTCGTCACGTCCGAATACAACTACACCATGCCCCCGGCCCTGTTGAACGCGCTCGACCACCTGTACCACGAGTGGAACTACAAGGCGTGCGCGTTTGTCAGCTACGGCGGGGTCTCGGCCGGCACCCGCGCGCTGCAGACCGAACGGCTGATGGTGACCGGCCTCAAGATGATGCCGATGGCGGAGGCGGTCACTATTCCCTTCGTCACGCAGCTGATGGAGAACGGCGTCTTCAAGAACAACGAAACGCACGACAAAGCGGCGACAGTCGTGCTCGACGAGCTGCTCCGCTGGACGGACGCGCTCAAGCCTTTGCGACAGTAGCCGCTGTCGTTTCTGCCTCGAACCGGGGTTACCGGGCGCGACCATGCCCGCTAATGCCTTGAATTGTCGCCAGATGTCGCATCCCTGGTGCTGCGCAGTCCCACGGTTTTGCCCTTGAACGCGGGGCTCCGCGGGTATATACATGACGGTGCGAACCCACGCCCGGAACGTCAATTCGCGTGATCGCTGAATACACAACCTCGCTGAGACCGACTCCGGATCGGCATACCGTGGATGGCCTGCAGCACTCTCGGAGGCTCATATGACTCGATGCGTGAACGGCTGCGTGGTTCTCGCGGCCCTCTTACTTGCCGTGCCAGCCTTGGCTCAGACCAAAGCGAAGGCGGAGAACGTCCCGGAAATCCCGTTTGAATCGGTTCCGAACTTCTTGAAGATGCCGCCGGACGTCTATCTCGGCGAGAGCATGGGCGTCGCGACCAATTCGAAGGGGCATGTGTTCGTCTACCACCGCAGAGACGACACCCGCCTGTTCGAGTTCGACCAGACCGGCACCTTCGTGCGCGAATGGGGCCAGGGCATCTATGGGTTCGAGTTTGCGCACAAGGTGCGCGTCGACAAGGAAGACAACGTGTGGGTCGTGGACGAGGGGACGAACATGGTCATCAAGTTCAACCCTGATGGTTCACGTGTTCTGATGGTCCTGGGCCGCCGGCCCGAGGCCGTCGAAGGTGCCGTCTCCACACCGCAGGGCGATCCTCCTCCGGCCCAGCGATACATCTTCGCCCGGCCAACCGACGTCGGGTGGGATCCGCAGGGCAACATCTTCGTGTCCGATGGATACATCAACCATCGGGTCGTGAAGTTCGACAAGAACGGGCGGTACATCCGAGAGGTGGGGAGCGCAATTCGCGGGAGCGAGCCCTACCAGTTCAACACGCCGCATGGTCTCGCCGTCGATGGGCAGGGCAACCTGTACGTGGCAGACCGCGGCAACGCGCGGATCCAGGTGTTCGACAACAACCTGGTGCTTCGGGCGATCTACGACAACGTCGGCAGTCCTTGGGAAGTGTGCGTCTCGCCTGGGCCGCACCAGTACCTGTTCTCGTCGAATTCGAATCCCGACGCCAACCCCGCGGCCTCGTGGGCGATCTCCGGTGAGATCTACAAGATGGAGCTGGACGGGCGCATTATCGGGAAGTTCGGCAAGGCCGGGAAAGCAATCGGCCAGTTCCAGACGGTGCATGGCATTGACTGCCGCAACCCGGACGAGCTCGTCGTCTCTGAGATCTCGGCCTGGCGAGTGCAGAAGATCCGCCTGCGTCAGACCACGACCACGGCCTCGGCACGTTAGGTGGAGGATCCCATGAGACGATTCCTACCGACTGCACTGATCGCGGCGACGCTTGCGTTCAGTGGTGTGCTGTCAGCGCAACTGAACTTCCCTGAAATTCCGTACGACGCCGTCGAACCGCTCACGCTTCCGCCAAATACCTACCTGGGCGAAGCGGCCGGCGTGGCCACGAACTCGAAGGGTGACATCTTCGTTTACACCCGAACCGGGACGCCGGTGATCACGACTGCGGGGTCACGGGCCGTGTCCCACGGTGGCTCCCGGCTGTTCCAGTTCGATCGAACCGGCAAGTTCGTTCGTGAGATGGGTCAGGGCGCCTATGGGTTCCTGGAGGCGCAGCAGGTTCGCGTCGATCCCCAGGACAACATCTGGATCGTCGATCAGATGTCGACCCAGGTCGTCAAGTTCGACCCGAACGGGCGGATTCAGATGGTCCTGAGCAGAAAGCCCGAGGCGATGAATGTTCCTCAGGCCCCGATGTTCCCGCGACCCGACACGTGGGCGCTTGTGCCGGGAATGCCTCCGCAGCC
>DAIRVG010000002.1:48739-61130 GCA_036802945.1 Vicinamibacterales bacterium | reverse complement strand
GCAAAGTACGACAAGAACGGCACGTGGATCAAGAACTGGGGCTCACGAGGCACCGGCCCGGGTCAGTTCAACGTCGTGCACGGGATCGCCATTGATGCTACGGGCACCGTCTACGTCGCCGATCGCGACAACAAGCGGATCCAGGTGTTCGACTCGGACGGGAACTTCAAGACGCAGTTCCGCAATGTCGGCACGCCCTGGGCGATCTGCGTGACGCCTGGACCGCGGCAGGTCATGTATGTGTCGAACTCGAACCCGCCCAACAACCTCGACTACGACGGCGAGATCCTCAAAATGACGCTCGACGGAAAGATCGTTGGGAAGTTCGGGCGCGCCGGCAAGTTGCTCAAGGAGTTTGGCACCGTCAACGCAATCGACTGTCGCAGCGAGAACGAGCTGTACGTTGGTGAGCTCGGAAACTGGCGTGTGCAGAAGCTGACGCTCCGTCCGGCAGCGACGGGCACGCGGTAGACCCTTCCAGTCGGTTCCCAGTCCCAACTCCCAAGGCGTCGCTCCCGAGCGGCCGTCCTGGGAGTTGGGATTTTTTATGTACTAGCGGTGAGCTCACCTTCTACTCGTGCCGCGGGAACGGTCCTGTCGCGGCCGCGTGCCCTCGCTGGGACTCGCACTCTCCTGCCCGGCTGAAGCCGCCATCCGGGCAAGCAGGAAGACCGCGATCATCATCGACACGGCACCGATGGGCACAAGCAGCACGCCAACGCCCGGATCGCCGCCGTAGAACACGGCTCCTCCGAAGAAGAAGCCCCCGGGAAGCAAAAGTGACGCGCCGATCAGGCACCACGAAATCAGCGGGCGGCTACCCGCGCTCATTTCCGGAGCAACTCGTACGTACAGACCAAAAATCACGTGGACGATTGACAGCAACGTGCCGTGGGCGTGAGCAAGGGTCCACATGAGGCGCCGCGTTTCGTTCGACGTGTCAAGATATGCAGGCACCTTGAAGCCGTGGAGCGACTCCAGCATGAGCCCGAGCATCGTGAAGAACAGCAGCGACCACCATCCGAAACGCAGGTGCCGGCGAGCGTAATCCCGTTCCGCCATTTCCTCATTCCCTGAGGACGACAGGGCGATCGTTCCGCTGCAGGCCGAGCCTGATGATTGCGTCCATCCTGGGAGAACCAGCCGCGTCGAGCAGGAGGGCGGGGTCGGTCCTCCGGTCGCCGGGCCGGAGCGTGCGCCGCCACTGGTCCAGTGCCCTCACCGTGTCTCCGATCCGCTCACTGGAAGGAGCGAGAAAATCGGACTGGAATCCGTCGAAACCAGGGAGCGAGCGCAGCGACCGGTGGGCGATCAGCCGGACGGCGTCGTACGGATCGTTCAGGAGCATCGCAAGAGGAACGCCCATCCACCCGGTGCCTGAGACGCGCTGGGCCGGCGCCCATCCCATGCTCCATGCCGCCACCGCCCGCTGCCCCGCGTCACCGTTGAGGAGCCACAACAGCGATGCTGCAACCGTTTGCTCATCGTCGCTCAGTCTGACCTTCGGCGTTGCGTACCATCTCTCGAGATAGTCGGATGTCCAGGCCAACGTCTTGTCGAGATGGCACGAGTTACAGGCATTCGGCCGCCCGGTTTCGATACTTGCGGCAACGGTGGGGCTGCTGATCTGATGGCTCCTCAGCGCCCTCAGAAGCCCGTACGTCGTGTACGGCATGTGGCAGTTGTAGCAGGAGCTGCCGGTGGATGCCGGCTGGTGCTTCGTGTGCGCGGGCACGTTGGTCCCGATCGCGGCGTGGCATTGCAGGCACGCGCCGTTGCTGTCCATTCCAGCCGCGACCTGGTGGGTATCGGCCCACTCCGCGATCGGGCGGGGATCGTCGGGGGTCTTGTGCATCGTGTGGCACGAAAAGCAGGTCAAGGTGTGCTTCTCGTCGGTAGCGTTCCTGAAGCAGGGCGAGTCAATCAGCCCGTTGTACTCACGCCCCGACACTCGAATCATGCCGTCCGACCAGAATGAATCGTTCAGGTACCCAGGGTACGCGTCGAGAATGGCCCGTACGGTCGGCGAATCCTGGTTCTTCGCGGGTTGCACGACAACGCGCGTTTCCCGGAGCTCGTCGCCTGGACGGTACTTCAGCCCGATCGAGTTCGCCTGGCGTTCCGCCTCCTGATCGAAGAACTCCCACACGCCGTGACACTGGCCGCAGACCTGTGACGAGAGCACCGGATTCAACTGTGCGGGTTGAACAATCGCGCTCCGGTCGGCCTTGCCGGTCAGGTACTGCCAGTAGCGGCGCATCGGGTTGCGGTTCTGACGGGCATGCTCGGCCGCCGGTCCATGACAGGCCTCGCAAGCGATACCGAATTCCCCGACCCTGGTGTCGGCAGTCATTGAGGACGCTCCAACCGTCTCGACGTCGGCCGGCGCATCGAACCTTCGTTTGCCGTCTGTCGCATGGCAATTGACACAGATGGCATTCCATCGCCCCGTCTCCGAACCGGGCTTCTCCACCGGCGGGTGCAGCAGGGCGGAATCGCGCGGGATCCATCGCCTTTCATTGATCAGATACGTCGCCGGTAACTGGCCGACTACGCGAGTCCGGTCGGTGCGGTACCAGTACACCTGCTGATAGTGCGATCCGGTGAGCATCACGATCTGGCGCCTGATGCGCGGCCGCTCGCCCGCCCCGCTGCTCTTCCAGTCGGGATCGCCGAACTCCGCCCAGAACTCGTTTTCACGCAACTCGAGATCGATCGGGTTGCCCGGCAGGTCGGTCACGCGTACGCCATCGAAGTCCGCGCGCACGGTGTCCGTCGTCGGCAATTGGGTCATCGTGCGGTGAAACGAGCCGTGCCAGGCTTCGTACTGGGCGGGGTGACAGGCTTTGCACGTGTCCGAAGACACGTATCCACCCTCCTGAATCTGGATCGGTCTGTAGGTGACCTGGGCTTCTGGAATGCGCGGCTCGCGCGCGCTGATGATGGACCAGCCCAGCGCCGTGGAAAAGAGAAGCAGGCTCGCGCACGTCAACCCGCGCATCGTGAACATTCCTGGAACGAAATAACACAAAAGGCCGGGCGGGATGAACCCGTCCGGCCTTCACTGTGGCGCGGACCCTCCCTTGGCTCGCCGAAGCCGCGTAGCGGCGAAGGCGGCGGGTCCGCGGTTCAGAGCGGCGCGGACCTTCCAGGTCCGCGGATCAAAATGTCACGCGGAACCCCATCTGGAGCCTGCGCGCCAGGCTGCCATCCGAGCCTTGCCCAAGCAGCGGGCTCGTTTCGGTCAACGTGTAAGCGTTGTAGTTCTCGCGGTTGAACAGGTTGAACGCGTCGATCAGCCCTTCAATCTTGAATCGGGGACCGATAGGGAAGACCTTTGAGATGCGCAAGTCGACCCTGTGAATCGGGTCACCGACGAAGTTGTTGCGCGGCACGAGCGTTCCGTCCGCGCGGAGACGGCTGCCGGTCGCCGCACCAATGCCCCGGCGGTCGCCACCGGAAGTCACGCCCGCCCTGGCGCCCGATCCGAAGAAGTACAGGCCGCTCGCCAGGAAACCCTTCGGAAGTTCGAAGATTCCGTTGAAGACTGCGCGATGCCGCTGATCGGAGGTCGCCAGTCCGTATTCGCCACCCAGATCGGGAGCCACTTTGAAGGGCAGTGGTCCCATCGTGCACCATGATTCCGCGGTCTCTTTCGTGCAGTCCACAAGGTAGGGCTGCGCGTCGTCGTCCCACAAGCCCGCGAACGTATAGGTGGCCGAGAACTGGTAGTGGTTAGCCATCCGCTTGTTGAACGCGGTCTCCAACCCACGATAGTTGGACCGGCCGGTGTTCACCGAGACTCCCGTCAGCGCCCACCCCGGAATCGGCCGCCGCGAAAGATCGGTAGACGGATAGTTCAGACCGGTGGCCGGGTTGTAGCTCAGATTCAGATTCGTCAGCCCAAGCCGCTCTTGGCGCGCTCCAACGAAGTTGAAGTCTGAGGTGAGCGCCATGGTGCTGCCTATTTGCCGCTGGAACCCGATTGAGGAACTCCAGCTGTATGGCATCTTCATGTACGGAGTCGCGATGGCGGACCCGGTGCTCTGTGCGATGCCCGACCTCCTCAACTGCTCGAGAGTCGGCAGAGGCCCGTTGAAGGGGTTGCTCGCGAAGTCCGGCCGGCCGTCGTTGAAGACCTGCGCGACGTACGTTGTCGCCGCCGAGAGGGTGAACGAGGTGAGATTGTCGACGACCTGACCGTAGTAACGGCCTGCTCCGCCACGAATCACCATCCGGTCGTTGACGTTGTACGCAAAGCCGGCCCGTGGGCCGAAGTTCGTCTTGTCGTTCGACCGGTCCTTCTTCAGGATCGGATAGACCTCGATGAAATTCGCGAACGAATTTGGTTGCAGGTCGTAGCGTAATCCGAGGTTCAGCGTCAGCCTTCGCATCAACTGCCAGTCGTCCTGTATCCACGTGGCAACGGTTTTTCGCCGCGCCTGGCCACCGAACTCTCCAACGCCGATCTGATAGGAGCGGATGAGCGGGTTCAGCGCGTTGAGATTCCACGTGTTCGGGTTGTTCCACACCGGCATGAGCTGCTCGATGTTCGCGGGCGGCCGTGCGGTCGAGGCGTCATAGATCCCGACGCACGGGCGGCAGTTGTAAAGGTAGAAGAAGGTGTTAAGGAGCTCGGCGCCGGTCTTGATATCGTGGCGCCCGCCCTTGCTGAACGAGTAGGCGAAATCGTCTCGAATCGAGATCACCTGCTGTCCCAGCGTCTGGGGCCAGTTCGTGTTGTTGTTTCCAAAGGCGTAGCCGTTGAAATTGATACGTGGCGCCCCGTTCGTGACGCCTGCCACGGCTGCCTGAGGATGACCGGTCCAGGTGACGACGCTGCGATTCCTTTCGGTGGCGCCGGTAAACCCGCCCTTGATCTCGTTCAGCCCCCGACTCCCCAGCACCTTCGAAAAGGTTGCGAAGAAGGTGTCGGACTGTGCAGAGGAGAAGCCCTGAGCGGACGGATGGCTGGTGGCGCCGTTCAGGGCCGAATACGCCGGATCCGTGCGATGCCACTTGGTCCCGCGAATCATCAGATGCTGCTGCGCTCCCACCTGAAAGTCGAGGCGCGCGCCCCCGTTCCAGTCGAGAACATCTCTCGTCTGATCGATGTTGAACGAAGGATACGGGCTATTGAAGGTAATCGTCGACGGCTCGCTCTCGCGCTCGTAGTAGACGAAGTAGTGCGCCTGATCCTTTCGAAGTGGTCCGCCATATGTGCCGTTGAACCGCTGGTTCTTGTACGGGAGCACCCGCTTCTGGACGAAGTCCTCCGCGTTGAACTTGTCGCTACGGAAACTGGCGGTGAAGCTGCCAGTGGAGGTATTGCTTCCCGACTTGGTTACCGCGTTCACCAGTACGCCGTTCGACCGTCCCTGGGACGCGTCCCATCGGCTTGCCACGAACTGAAACTCCCCGACCGCTTCCTGCGACACACGGGGGTTCTGGGCACCCGCTCGTCCGTTGTTGGTGACCTGCTGCCCGTCGATGTTCAACTGAAAGTCGAAGCGCTGCCGCGCGGTCGGCGTATTCGGATCAAGGCCGTTCGACCGGTTGCCCGGCGCGAGGAGCGACAGGTCCAGCCAGTTCCCGCCGTTCACCGGCAGATCCTTGGTCTGCCGCGGATCGATGTTGCCCGCCAGCGTCGACGAGGTCGTTTCAATCAGCGGGGCTTCGCCTGTAACGGTCACCGATTCCTGAACCGTCGACGGCTTCATCTGCGAGTTGATCGTAATGGTCTGCCCGACCAGCGCCTCGAATTCCTGGGCGACGGTCGCAAAGCCGGGTAGTTCCATCGTCATCTTGTAGCGGCCGACGCGGACCGGCACCCGAAAGGTGCCGCGCTCGTCGGTCACGCCGAGAAAGGTGTTGCCGGTGGTCGCGCTCACTGCCGTCACGGTGACGCCCGGCAGGACACCGCCTGTCGAATCTTCCACTGTGCCGCTTACCGTCGCTTCCTGCGCAAATGCGAGAACTGGAAAGAACAGAATGGCAAGGCCCAACATCAATCGCCTGGGGTTCGACGACGTCATCATTCACCTCCCGCGAGGATATACCTCGCGCTCCCTGACTGACTCCGTGGGGTCGGTTTATCAATCGTTGGGGCGGGCCCGGCGGTCCGCCTCAAGAGTCTAATTCGTGCCCTTGCGTACCGGGTACGTCTTCGTCGCGCCGGTGCGCGAGTTGAACATCGTAAAAGAGCCGTCGTCCTTTGCGGATACCTTCAGATAGTGCGCGGCGTGCATCGTGTTATCGGTATCCTCGAAGTTAGCCGAGAACTCGTCCGGGGGATTCCCTTCGACGCCCCCCATGACGTTCTTGTGGAGCTGCCAGAGATCCTCGAAGCCCGGCGAGGCCTTGAATCCCTTCAGCGTAGCGGCGCCGCCACCCTTGCGCGCACCGTTGTCGAGAACTGCAATGCGTGGCGCCATTGCGTAGGCCGCCGGCGTCGGTTCGCGTCCGTGCCCCGCGGCTTCGTACACGTCGATCACGCCGACGCGATTGTTGGGACAGAGCAGGAGAATTTCCTGGTTCCACGGCAGGTCACCGAAATTGGCGAAGCGGAACATCCCGTATTGCACGACGACGCCGACAGACGCGGTGTCCTCGGGATTGCCGCCCGGACGCTGCTGGATGTTCGAGCAGTTAGGGTTCGGCGGGCCCGCTCGCTCGATCTGCTTGCCGAGGGCTTCAACGACAGTGACGTCGATGCCCCTCACCGCAATCTTGTCGCCCGGCGCGACAACCTGGTGCTGCCCTTTCGCGAACGCGGCGGCCCAGTCCTCGGCGTACGCCCCGACCGTCTGCTTCATCGTTGGCACGTCCTGCAGGGCCGGACCGTGATCGACGAGGGTATGCACCGGCAGTTTCTCAGCCAGGTGCGCAATGCCACTGGCGTGATCGCCGTGAAAATGCGTGGCAAGCAGCGTGTCAATCCGAGTGACCTTGGCAATCCTGGCGACGTCGGCGATACGCGCGGCATCGCGCCCCGCGTCCTTGTCCGGATTCGGGGTGTCGAGACCCGCAAAGCCGGTATCGATCATGAACGTCTCACCCGATGGCGAGACGAGCAGCGTGGACTGACCACCCTCGGTGTCGATGAAGTAGATGTCGAGCGTATTTGACTGACCGACCACCGCGCCAGCCATCATGGCGGCGAGACCCAACGCGGCGGACAGAACGGATAGATGACGGCGCATGTTGCCTCAGTTGAGTGGATGACGGTGTCATCGCATGGCAGTCGTACTCGAGAGTCTGGAAATTCGGCCCGGTGCGGCGGTAAAGCACCATGCTCGTCAGTGGGAGTGTAGCGCTCAACAGGGTGGAGCGCATCTGCCGAATCTCGACGCGCAAAACGGCGTGCGGACCGCGATTCCCTTGGGCTAGACTGCGCAGGCCATGCGAAATCACGTTACGAAAAATCCCGGTGTCGTGGCGGCGCTCTTTGTTGTGCTCGGTCTCGCGGTCTCTTCAAAAACCGCTTTGGCCGCTGCCCCCGCTCCCGACGAGGCGATGCTCGCCGCTGACCGCGCCTTCGCCCAGGCCGTCGCGCGGGGAGACGTGAAAGCTGTGGCGGTCTTTCTCGATAGGGACGTTGCATGGACGACCGCTGACGGGACCACGCTCAACGCGACGCAGGTCGGTCAAGGGACACCGAAAGTTGCCATCTCCGACGAAACGCGGGCCGAAGCAAAGCAGTACGGCTACGGTCAGGTCGGCGTGGTGCAGGTCAACGCCGGCAAGCTGCACGGCCTGCGCGTCTGGGTGACGCGCCCCGGCGGCTGGCGACTGCTCGTATTTCAAGAAGTCAGGTCGCTCGACGCCCCTGCCACCGTGACGGCTGGAGCCGGCAAGAACTGTGAGAACCCGTGCGGCGCGGTGCCATACACGGCGAAGAGCGAGAACGAACGCGCCGTGATCGCGGCGTACGTCGGTCTCGAAGAAGCGGCCATGACGGGCAACGCCGCGGCGTGGAGCGGGTACATCGCAGAAGAGTTCGCACTCGTGAGCTCGAACGGCGACCGCGTCTTCGACAAGCCGACCCGTATTACCGCGATCCAGCGCTCGACACTCGGCGGCGTGTCGCCCACGAAACTCCTCTCCGCCCGCCTCTTCGACTTCGGAACCACCGTCGTCATGACGTCGCAGCACCAGCCTGACCGCGGCGACCTGTTACGCATCACGCGGGTGTGGGTCAAACGCGATGGCAGGTGGGTCGAGACCCTCAGCTACCAGACGGCCATTCGGCCGACAACCAGATAGGTCCATGACACCGCCCCGCCGGCATCTCTCGATGCTGCGGTCGTACACCCCGGCCGATGCGCTGACGATCGGGAACGCGGCCTGCGGCACGATCGCCATCTTTCTGTGCCTGGACTACATCGCGTCTGGAAACCCGCGGTTCCTGTGGAGCGCGTTCATCCTGCTGCCCTCGGCCCTCGTCTGTGATGTGCTCGACGGCTACGTCGCTCGCCTGAACCCGAAGCGGCAGTCGGTGCTTGGAGCGGACCTCGACTCGTTGTCCGACGTGATTTCCTTTGGCGTAGCGCCCGCGGTGCTCGGCTTCACGTTAGGCTTGCGCGGCGGGTGGGACATGTTGTGCCTCACCTATTTCGTGGTCTGCGGCGTGAGCCGCCTTGCTCGCTTCAACGTGACGGCGGCCGACCTCGCGGACACCGAAACAGGTAAGGTGAAGTACTTCGAGGGCACCCCCATTCCGACGAGCATCCTCATCGTCGCGCTGCTTGGAGCCGCGTTCCGGCTGGGAAAAATCGATGCCGACCTGTGGTTCGGCGTGTACCAGGTCGGTCCGGCTCTGCTCCATCCACTTGCGCTGGTGTACGCCGCCAGTGGAAGCGCGATGATCAGCGCGACACTCCGGGTTCCGAAGCCCTAGGCTCAGTCACCCTGAAATTCGGCGTCAGGCCGTATACTTTACCCGCGAATTCGCCCACCATTGCGGTGGCGGACCCGACGGATTACACGCCAACCGAACAGCCTGGAGGAACGTGCTATGCCCCGGAGCCTAAGACCCCGAAATCTCGTTTTAGTAGCCTGCCTGGGCCTGCTCGTGACGTGGCTTTTCGTGCGCTCATACGCCCAGGACGCGCCAGTCGCCATCGACAGCGACGACATCGGTGGTGTCGTCACGAGTTCGAACGGACCGGAGGCAGGCGTATGGGTCATCGCCGAGACGCTCGACCTGCCAGTCAGGTATATCAAGGCGGTTGTCACCGACGATCGCGGGCGCTACGTGGTCCCGGATCTGCCCCAATCGAACTACAACGTATGGGTGCGCGGCTACGGTCTCGTGGATAGTGCGAAGGTGACGAGCGCTCCCGGCAAGCTGGTGAATCTCTCCGCAACACCAGCGCCGAACGAAGCCGCCGCCGCAGAGTATTACCCCGCCATCTACTGGTACTCGATGCTGCACATCCCGACCAAAGACGAATTCAGCGAGGACGGAAAGATTCCGGCGACCATTACACAAACGGCGTGGCTCAACCAGATGAAGAACAACGGCTGCGTCGGTTGCCATCAGCTGGGTCAGAAATCCACACGCACGATTCCCGCCTCCTTCGGCGAGTTCCCTTCGTCGGCCCAGGCGTGGATGCGCCGCACGATGTCCGGCCAGTCCGGCGAACAGATGACAGGCCAGCTGCTCTCACTCGGGCCCCTGGGATACCAGTACCTGGGCGAGTGGACGGATCGGATCGCCAAGGGCGAGCTTCCGCAGACCAAGCCGACGAGGCCGCAAGGCGTCGAACGCAACATTGTCGTCACCCTCCGCGCGTTGGGCGATGAGAAGCATTACCTGCACGACGTGATCACCACGGACAAGCGGGACCCGACGGTCAACGCTAACGGCCTGGTATACGGATCGCCTGAATACAGCACCGACATACTGCCCATCCTCGATCCAGTGAAGAACAGCGCGACGACATTCCATGCGCCGGTCATGGACGAGAACATGCCGTTGAGTCTCGGCCCTGGGCACGCCGCGGGTTTGACCGCGATGCAACCGTCGGCCTACTGGGGCAGCGAGTCGATCTGGGACACGCGAGTCAACAACCACAACTCCATGCTGGACAGAACCGGAAGAGTCTGGCTGGCGGCATCGGTGCGCGGAGGGGACAACCCGGAGTTCTGCAAACAGGGTTCCGATCACCCATCGGCCAAGGCGTTCCCGCTGGAACGTTCGAACCGGCAGGTCGCGGTGTGGGACCCGAAGACGAACAAGTACAACTTCGTCGATACCTGCTTCGGTACGCACCACCCAGAGTTCGGGTTTGACGCGAACGAAACGTTGTGGACGAGCGGCGGCGGCCCTGTCGTCGGCTGGGTCAACACGAAGATGTTCGACGCGACCGGCGACTCCGCGAAGTCGCAGGGCTGGACGGCGCTGATCCTCGATACCAACGGCAACGGCAAGCGCGACGCCTACGTCGAGCCGAATCAGCCGGTGGATCCCACCAAGGACAAGCGGGTCGTCGCGGGCTTCTACGCCGTCATGCCGAGTCCAGTCGACGGCTCCATCTGGGGCTCGTATCGCGAGAATCCGGGCGCCGTCGTGCGGCTCGTTCCTGGATCCAATCCGCCGCAGACGGCGCTTGCAGAGCTCTACAACGTGCCGGCGCCTGGCTTCGGGGTGCGCGGCGGCGACATCGATTCAAAAGGCGTCGTGTGGGTGTCACTTGCGAGCGGTCACCTTGGCAGCTTCGATCGCACCAAGTGCAAGGGTCCGCTGAACGGGCCGAAGGCCACCGGTGATCATTGTCCTGAGGGCTGGACGTTCTACAAGTACCCGGGACCCGGGTTCCAGGGCATCGGTGACAACAGCGCCGAGTCCAGTTATTACAGCTGGGTGGACCAGCACAACACGTTCGGACTCGGCGAGGATGTGCCGGTGTCGACAGGCAATCTGAACGATGGTCTCATCGCGCTGAAGGACGGCAAGATGGTCATGCTGCGGGTGCCGTATCCGCTGGGCTTCTACGCCAAGGGACTCGACGGCCGTATCGACGATCCCAACAGCGGCTGGAAGGGCCGGGGACTCTGGGCCGCGAGCGGCGATCGCACGCCGTGGCTGAAGGAAGGCGGCAAGGGAACCACGCCGTTTGCCGCGCACTTCCAGCTGCGCCCGGATCCGCTTGCGAAGTAATGAGTAGCGGGCAGCCGGCAGCGGGCAGTGATTTGTACCTGCCGCCAGCTGCCTGCTGCTGTTTATCGTTTCGCCGCGGGATCGGTCGCGGGATCGACGTACTTGGTCGTTGAAGGACCAGTGCCCGTGATCTGGATAATCACTTCGCCCTTCGTCATCGCGAAATGATTCACGTTGGGCGGTTCGGTATAGAAACTGCCGGGAGGTAGCGCCGCAAGCCGCGCTTCGTCGAACTTATCTCCGTACGCGAAGTACCACGTTCCCTTGATGACCGTCGCGACACGGTCATCAGAATGCGCATGCGCCTGAATGCGGACGTTTGGCTGGCTGACTTTCAGCAGCAGCGTGTACAGACCCGCTTTCGAGGGATCGCCTTTCAGCACAACGGTCTGGATCGCGCTTACCCCCGAGGTCCCCGCCGCACCGGCGGCAGCGGGCGGCCACTGCACGTCCTCCGGTTTGATCGTCAGGCGCGGATCCTGCGCGAACGGATGGACGCTCCCGAGCGTCACGACGAGGGCGCCGATCAGCACGGCGCGCCGCGCGATCGACGAGACAGCTTGCATGGACGCTCCGGGCACTCTACTGACAAATCCACTAGTCATGGCACGCAACGCACGAGCGCCTTCTTGCGAATGGCCGAAATATAGCATGCGAAGCCCGCCTCATTCGATTCAACGGGCCACGGAGACACAGAGGAACGGAGTGATTCCGTGGCTCGTGGAAGCGATATAAAATGTGCCCTTACCTATTTACAGGAGCAAATCGCGTGGACTCACGTCTTTTTCGAACGATCATCGCGGCGCTCGCGCTGGCATGCCTCGGACGCATCGCCATCGCGGCACAAGGGAATCCTGAAGCGGCGAAGGTTAAGAACCCGGAAGCCGCCACACCTGAATCTGTCGCAGCTGGAAAACGAGTCTTTACGCAGAAGTGCGCAACCTGCCACGGCACCAACGGCGAAGGCGGGCCAGGCAACGACCTGATCCCGGCCGCCCCGAGTCTCGTTGATGACAAGTGGGATCACGGTTCGACCGACGGGGAGATCTTCGACGTGATCAAGAACGGCGTTCCGCCTGAGCTGAACATGACGCCATGGGGAGAGATCCTGAAGGAGGCGGACATGTGGAATGTCGTGAACTACGTAAGATCAATCGCCCAGAAAAAGTAAAGGCGGACCTGAAGGTCCGCCTCTACGAAAACCGGATGCGGGGATCCGCCATCGGA
>DAIRVG010000002.1:20325-48639 GCA_036802945.1 Vicinamibacterales bacterium | reverse complement strand
ATCTGGCCGTTGACCAGCGCGAGCAGCCCTTCAGACAGGTTCCCCGTCGCAATCGGCACTTCCTTGCCGACACCAAGCATGTCGAACCGATCGACGAAGTTGTAGTACGCCGAGTCGGCGCTCGCGTTGTCGGCTGCGCCCTTGTAGTTCGGACCGGGTAACGGATAGAGCGCCCACCCTTCCGGGCAGTGCTGACCCGTCGCCGTCGGGCCGTTGAGCGGGGCGGTGCACTTGCGGCGATCGAAGCTGGCGAGGTGTCCGCTCGACAGCACAGTCCAGACGACGTTGTTGCTGTCGATGTCCATGCCGCGCGGCGCGAAGCCCTGCTTGGCCGCCTTCGGGTTGTTCCATGGCACCTCGTAGATCTCGGTGAGCGCCGTCTCCGGCGGGTGAGCGCCGGGCACGAAGCGGCCGAGCGCGCCGGGCATCCCCTGCACCGTTCCCCAGATCGAACCGTCGAAGCCGGGCGAGTCACCGTAGAACTGGATCGCGAGCCGCTTGTCCTTGGTCGGATCCACGGGCTGATTCGGCTCGGTGTAGGCGTCGCGCTTGCCGTTGCCGTTGTTGTCGACCACGAACGCGCTCCAGCCCTGCGCGGCCTTCTCGTCGTGCGTCTTGTCCCAGATCCTCGTGTCGAACCACCCCTCGACGCCGTTCGGTCCGAACGACGACCAGAGCACGTCGTTCTCGTCGAAGTTCACGTGGCCCCAGCTGTAACAGGTGTCGATGGGCGTGAGCTGCTTAGTCTTCGGGTCCCACATCAGCAGGCCGCGTCCGCTCTGATCGATCGGTAGGAGCTTCGCGGACGGATGATCCGATCCGGCCCTGCACCAGGCCGGCGTCTCGCCCTTGCGGATGCGTCCCGCGGCCCACACGCGCCCCTGCTTGTCCATGGCAAAGCTGTGCACGCTCGTCTGGCTGTTCCAGATGGCTTCGTCGCCCCAGTACGGGGAGGCCGCCGCCGGCGCATTGTTCGCGGAGCTCGGGGTGTCCGCGTCGCGCGGCTTCAGCTTGATCTGAGTCGTCGTGTTCTTCGTTGTGTCGACAACGGGGAAGTAGTCACCACTCTCTTCGAGCGCGCCGTAGACGGGACCGTTGGCGTTGACCGTCGGGTTGCGCTTGTCGCTGGCGATCTCGTCATGCATGTAGACCTTCGGATCCGCCCAGTCCCACAGCGTCACGACGACGTTGCGCTCCCGACCCTGCGGACGAGGCGGTGTCGCAGAGGGTAGCTCGCCTGAGGCAACCCGGTCGGTCCAGTCGGCGTACATCCCCAGCGCGCGCTGGCGGCCGACCTGCGTGAACCGGGCGTTCATGCCGCCGCCCGCCTGACCCGACTGGATGCGTCGATCCCACGCGGCTTTCGAATCCTCGAACGAGCCGAGACCCTTCGGGATTTCGCGCGTTGCCGGGCCGCCCATCTGATGACAGCCGGTGCAGCCGTCGGTATTGACGATCTGGCGGATCCACTCGCCCTGGCTTCGGATGTTTTCGGCGATGCCGTTGCCCTTGGCCCCCGTGCCGGGGAAATCACTCTTGGGCGGCATCTGCATCAAGGCGTACCAGTACTGTGCCGGATAGTAATGGGCAGCCGCCTTTTTGTCCGGTGCGACAACCGCTTTCAGGTTGACGATCTTGCCGGGTGCCGACTTGACCTTCGGCGAGTCCACGAGGCCATAGCCACGGACCCACACGTCGTAGTCGCCGCTCGGCAGGTCGGGCACGAGGTAGCGGCCCTGGTCGTCGGTCACCACGCTCTTGATCAAACGGGTTGGCGTGGTCCTGGTTTCCGCGATCACCCAGACCCCTGCCTCCGGTCCCTGCGCGCCAGTCACCACGCCGCCGATATCGTCGTTATCGATGGCGACGGCTTGCCCTCCGCCGGCAGCCTGGCGAGCGCTTACCACTGCGAGCGAAGCCACCATGCTCCCCGCCATGGCAAACGTCACGATCCCCCAATAGAGGCCTTTCGAACTCATACGCCGTTCTCCTTCACCGAAAATGCAGTCCGTTTGCGTGGTGGATGTCAGAACCCGCGAGACATGTGATTTTAGTGCTGAAGCGGAGTGTGCTCCCTGCGACCGGGGGCAGTCAAGAGCCCCCTGCACGGGCGTGACGGGGTGCCTGTCTGTGCTCAATGCCTCGCTCATCGGGCCGGTCTGGGAGAAAAACGGAGTGTTTCAACGCTGCGTCCGCCGATATTCCTGCGACATTACTGCGACCGAAAGTGACATTCTCGTGGGTCGCCCATGACACCTGCCGGGTTAGAATTCGAAACTCAGGAATTGTTTGCTTAATACCTGGTCTGTAACTTGTCCTCGTTGTGGACGTCCGGCGGCTGGGACGGGAAGGACCTGCACGTCATGCGGCGCGGCTCTGGACGTGGCGAGCCCCGATATTGACGACGCCTTGACGATGTTCCCCCCTCCGCACAGCGAGGGTCCCGATCCCGACGTCACCACGTTCACGCCACGACGAGCCGTCCATCGCCTCGAAGATGGTCCTACGACGTTTCCGACCTCGAACACGACGGGCGCGCAAGTCCCGATCGCCGCGAATGGTTCAGATACCGAACCCGGTCCGCTGACGATCGGTCAGCACTTTGGCCGCTACACGATCGTCCGCCTGCTCGGCGTAGGGGGGATGGGCGCGGTATACCAAGCGTGGGACCAGGAGCTTGAAGTCATTGTCGCCTTGAAGGTGATCCGGCCGGAGGCCCTTCGCGATCCACTTGCCGAGCAGGAGATCGAACGCCGTTTCAAGCGAGAGCTCCTTCTCGCGCGCCAGGTGACGCACAAGAACGTCGTACGCATCCACGACCTTGGCGAGATCGGCGGCATCAAGTACATCACGATGTCGTACATCGCGGGCACCGACCTGGCATCGCTCGTCAAACAAGTTGGCAAGTTGCCGGTACCCAAGGCACTGCGCATCATTCGCTCGATTGTTTCCGGGCTGATTGCCGCGCACGCAGCAGGCGTGGTTCACCGGGACTTGAAACCCGCCAACATCATGATCGACACCGAGGGTAATGCGTTGATCATGGACTTCGGGATCGCGCGCTCGACGGGTGGATCATCGAGTCTGTCAATGCCCGCGTTGACCGGCACGCCGTCGAACGCGTGGCGCTCGATTGCCGGGCACGCCGAAGCCACCATGGCGGGCGTGATCGTGGGTACCGTCGAGTACATGGCGCCGGAGCAAGCCCGAGGCGAGCCGGTCGATCAGCGCGCGGATGTGTACGCGACGGGGCTCATTCTGTACGACCTGCTGGTCGGCAGGCGACGGACCGAGCACGCTGAGAGCGCGGTCGCCGAGCTGGATGCACGAATGGAGGGATTGCTCCCGCCGCTGAGATCTCTCGCTGCGGACGTTCCTGAAGCGCTGGCCGCCGTGGTCGCGCGAGCGGCCGAACCGGATCCGAACAAGCGATACCAGACGACGACTGAGCTTGCCGACGACCTCGCTCGGCTTGACGTGAACGGCGAGCCGCTGCCGGTACGCCGCGTCGTGGGTCTGCCGCTTCTGGTCGCGGTCGTCACGCTGCTTCTCGCCGTTTCCGTGGGAACGTGGTGGTACTCGCGACAGTCCATCCCTCCCGAACCGCACGCGCCGGTATCGGTGTTAATCGCGGATTTTCAGAATCTCACGAACGACCGGACGTTCGATCGCACGCTGGAGCCGATGCTCAAGCGTGCGCTGGAAGGCGCGAGCTTCATCAGCGCGTTCGACCGGAGCGGAATCAGCGGCACGCTCGGCGTGCGACCCCCTGAGCAACTGGATGAAACCTCGGCGCGTGAGATCGCGGTGAAGCAGGGTCTTGGTGTTGTCCTCTCCGGTTCAATCGAGCGTCAAGGCGACGGGTACGCGATTTCGGTCAAAGCGGCTCAGACGGTGGCGGGCACCGTGATCGCCACGGCCAACGGCAGGGCGTCCAACAAGGACCAGGTCCTGGGTGTGGCGACGAAGCTGGTGACCACGGTCCGCAAGGCGCTCGGCGACGACACGTCAGACTCCGCTCAACTATTCGCCATGCAGACCCTGTCTACCACTTCTCTGGAGGTGGTACGGCACTTTGCGGCGGCGCTAGAAGCCTCGACGAACAACAAATTCGATACGGCGTTACAGAGCTTTTCGAAAGCGGTGGAGCTGGATCCCAAATTCGGCGCTGGCTATCTGGGCATGGCCGCCATGTCGCGGAATCTAGGCAAGCTGCAGGACGCCGAGACGTACAGCAAGGAAGCACTCCGGTATCTTGACGGCATGACGGAGCGCGAACGTTATAACGCTCGCGGCATGCTCTACATCGGGACTGGCGACTATGAGCAGTGCGTGAAGGAATACGGGGATCTGGTGGCCCGATACTCGGCCGACGTGTACGCGCGCAACCGCCTCGCCCTGTGTTCGACACATTTGCGAGACATGCGCACGGCCGTGGATGAGATGCGGGAAGTCGTAAAAATTGTGTCCAAGCGGGCGATTTTCCGCGTCAACCTCGGACTGTACGAGTCCTATGGGGGCGATTTCCAGACTGGGGAACGAGAGGCACGGACAGCGCAGGAGCTGGGGAGCCCTCTGGGTCTGCTTCCCCTGGCCTTTGCCCAACTGGGACAGAACCAATTATCTCAAGCCAGTGAAACCTATCAAGAACTTGGAAAAGCCGACTCGCTGGGCAGCCTGGGTGCTTCCTTCGCGTCGTCCGGCCTCGGCGATCTGGCTCTCTATGAAGGCCGTTTCTCCGAAGCCGTACGAGTTCTTGGTGAAGGCGCAGCCGCAGATTTGACGTCCAAGAACGCAGACAGAGCGGCCGCGAAGTTCGCCTCGCTGGCCTATGCACATCTCCTGCGAGGACAGAAAGGCGCAGCCGTTTCAGCGGCCGAAAAGGCGCTGCTTAATAGCCAGTCGGTAAAAATCCGATTCCTGGCGGCACGGGTATTGGTCGAGGCGGATCAACTCGCCCAGGCCAGACCACTGATCGCCGGACTAGCCTCCGAGATCCAAACCGAGCCTCAGGCGCACGCGAAAATTCTGGAAGGGAATGTCTTCCTGAAAAACGGGGATCCGCGCCAGGCGATTAAACTCCTGACTGAGGCGAACGGCCTTCTAGACACTTGGATCGGCCACTTCGATCTCGGTCGGGCGTATTTGGACGCCGGGCAGTTTGCGCAAGCCGATTCCGAGTTCGACCGCTGCATCAAGCGCCGTGGCGAGGCGCTGTCATTGTTCATCGACGAGGAGCCTACCTACGCCTATTTGCCTCCCGTCTACTACTACCAGGGTCGCGCCCGGGAAGGATTGAAAACCGACGGCTTTGCAGAGTCGTACCGCGAATATCTCAATATCCGCGGGCCATCGAAGGAAGACCCGCTCCTGTCGGACATTCGCCGCCGCGTCGGGGGACAGTAAGCGGCCGCGAAAGCGGCTTGAGTTGAAGCGGACGGCGGGGGTCGTCATCAGGGCCGACCCCCGCGTCACCGGACAACATCGGCGTCTTACGGAATCGTCACGGTGCCGAAGTTGGACATCCCGCTCTCGTTAAACGTGGACGGTGTCTCGCTGTTGTCGACCGACCGCGCGGTCGCGAAATACGTGTAGGTCTTCCCCCTGGTTACTTTGTCGTCAACCGCAGTCGTTGCCGGCAAAGGCGACGGAGGCACCGATGTCACTTGCGCCACCAACACTTTCTTCGAGAACGTAGTGGCGTTTACCGTGGGTCCATCGACGCGATAGACGCGGTACCTCACGACGTCGCCAATCGGCTTCTTCCAGCTCAGGTTGACGACGGACCCGTTACGTCTCGGCGCCGGCCCCACCGCCGCCTTGAATGTATGCGGAGGATGAGGCACAGACAACGCTTCCTCGAGGGTCTGGTCGATGCCCCCTCCTGGGTCAAATCCGCCTCCCGGGTCAAATCCACCTCCTGGGTCAAATCCGCCTCCTGGATCGAATCCCCCTCCCGGATCAAATCCGCCCCCTGGGTCAAATCCGCCTCCTGGATCGAATCCCCCTCCCGGATCAAATCCACCCCCTGGATCAAATCCCCCTCCTGGATCAAATCCAAAGGAGAATAACGCCATGCTACGCCCGCTGCCGACCTGGCGCAGGCCGATGCTCTTGATCACCGGCCAGTCCGCAGCCGCACTCAAGACGTTCAAGGCGCCATAAGGCGGGCCGTCCATCCGTTCCGGCCCATTGAACGTGACGTCCTGCGCCTTCAACGGGAAGTCATTCACAATCAGGTCCCCATTCCAGTCGATTGGGGGTGTGACACCGGTCCCGTTGACGCGGACAAAGCCACGACCGGCGTCGTTCTCGTCCTTCTCGGCCTGGGTCAATGGCGAGCCATCACAGTGTCTTTTCGCCGCGGTCGTTTCGAGACTTTGGTGAACACCCGCTCTCGGCGCGTACCAGCTGGCACGGTACGGGGTCACCTGACCGGGCAGAGGGCCCAGACCTCGGGGCAGGCTACTTTCGTTGAAATCTGGTAACGCTTGTCCGGAGAAATCGAGTTGCGGAACACCATTCGCGTCCAGCAACCCCTCGACTTGGTGCATCCAATTCATCACGCTCAGATACTGCGTGTTGCAGTTGAATTCGAGCCCGGTGAACGGATCTCCGCGATGTCCACGGTAGAGGTTGTGACCCAGTTCGTGCGCAGTGGTGTAGGCCACGACGTCCTCCGGTCCGACAAACCCGTTTCCCCAGCCCCCGAGCGTCACCATGTAGAGATCACCGGGCAGGTGAGCGGCGCCCGAGCTGCTTCCTGGCACATGGAAGTCCGGGTCCGTCGGGTCGGAGGATTTCGGCTTGGCGCGCCGGTGGGCATATAGCCCCCAGTGGAAAAAACCGTTCCTCCCGGGATCGAATCGTCTCCTGCAGTTCGCCGTTTCACCCGTTCGACACCTGTATTCTTCGCCCCAACTGAGGAACTCTGTGCCGTCGGCGTTAACTGGCGCATCTCTCAACATGGCGGCGCCGAAATCGAAGCTCACCGTGCCCGGATAGTCTGGAAACTGGCACGTCAAAGTGGCTGTCGGAACACATCGCTTTTCCTCAATGCGCTCACCGCCGCGCGCCAGGTCCTTCGTAAGTGTGTCGCGGATCAGGTACGGTTCGGCAACCGTGCCCGACGGATATTGTCCGAAACCTGTTCCGACGTCTCCGACGTCGAAGTGCACCTTGATCCCCTGAGCGGAAAATGCGTCGCCCACTCTCCTGAAGACCGTTGGCGGGGGCGTATGATCGTGTCCGTCGTCATCCGTGACGGCGCTCTCGCCGGATCCGTAAATCGCCGGAGGGCCTGGAGTAGTCGTAGGGCCGTGAGTGAACATCGCCCCGACTTCGACGAAAAGGTCCGGGGCGGTTGAGCACGTCAGCCTGGAAGGGGTTGAACACATCGCGTGGATGTCCGGCAACGCCTCGCCATTCGGAAGCGCCCAGGGCTGGAGTGTCGTTGGATCGGTGCTGCTGTCCTCCACAGGGTCCGGCAGGCCGTCGTTATCGCCGTCGTCGAGGCTTGCTTTGAAGATGAACACGCCGCCGGACAGACAGTCGAAATTTGAAAAGCCCTCGCGATCGATCGTGACCGTTGCCGAAGTGGCGTCTGCGGGCAGTGAGAAGTCTCCAGCCTCCGTTGTATACGTCGGATTGTCCCATCCTTTGAAAAAGGGATTGACGTGGAGTTGCCCGTTCAGCCGCAGGTTTTCGGAAAAATTTGGCTGGCCGTCGCCAAAAATCATGCTCAGCTTGCCCTTTGGATTCACGCTGGAAGCCTGCGTGATCCCCCCTAGCGTCTGGGTTATCAGATCGGTGCCCTGGGCGAACTGGACGCCGCCCTCGTAGATTGCGGTCGCTGAGAGAGACGGCTCGGCGACATTGCGGAAAACAAGGAGGAGACTGGCGCCAAGCGGACGGATAGCGTTGCCGCCGTCATCTCGGAGCGTTACCACGTACCCGTTGTTGAGGATGAACCTTCCGTCATCGCCAATCTTCAAGAACCGGAGCACATCCGCGCTGTGCATTACGAACTGGTGGGCAGGACTCCCGCCGCCCGTGGCGCCGCCGCCGCTCGAGCACGGCGAGGTTCCGCTTGGATTGATGATTCTCGTGAGGGATCTAATATCGTGGTCTGTCGTATCCCCGCCAGCCCTGAAGAACGCGTCTTTGCCGGCCGTGAGATCACTCTTGGCCACCACCGCGCCCCAGTAGAGGTAAGCGGCCACGGCGGTTGCACCCGCGGGCACCCCGCTAACCGCGAACGTGGTCTGTGCAAAACCGCCTTGGCTTGCACCCGTCGGTCCTCCAGAGACGATGTAATCACCGGTGAGGACAATGTTCGTGAAGAACGTGAAGGGATCCGTGGCGGTTGCTCCCTGCCCGGGCTGCGTGAACAGCAAAACGAAACCGAGAGAACAAAGCGCAGCCCACCTTCTTAACTGTCTCATCGCAAGGTTCACCTTCGCCGTTGACATCCCGCACGTCACCGAACAATAGAGTCTTCTTGTGACCGTTCATTTGTACAGACGGGCATCTTGTCAGCGAAAGGCTGAGACGGCAAGGGCATTTTCGTGTAATTGGAATCGTTCAGATATTCATCCAGAACGCAGACTTTCCTGGCGCGCGTGCGCAGCGCCCATAGAGGGCTCTCCGGGCCGCCGTGTCCACCCCCGGCCGCAAGGCAGGCAGCGGCGATTCCATGTCAATCGGCAACCCTCTCCAGCCCATCTCCCTCGGCGGCTTTCTCCAGGATCGCATCGAGGAAGCGCGAGCCAGCGTTCAAACAATCGAACACATGGAGGCCAAGCCGCGACGCGAGCTCGACGCATACTTCGATGCCCCGCCGGCTGTTTCCGTGCTTATCCAGCGGTGGTGAGTAGACCGCGATCCCCAGCTGGCGGTTGACCACTGCCATCACGCCACCGCCGACGCCGCTTTTTGCAGGAACGCCGACGCGGTACGCCCATTGCCCGGAGTAGTCGTACATCCCGCAGGTGAACATGATCGACAGGATGTCCTTGACACACCCGACGTCGAAGGCCACTTCGCCGGTCAGCGGATTGCGCCCCATGTTCGACAGGGTCGCGGCCATGACCGCCAGATCGCGACAGGTGACGAGGATCGAGCACTGACGGAAGTAGAGATCGAGGGCGGCCTCCGCCTCATGGTGCACGAGACCGAAGTTCAAGAGGAGATGGGCAATGGCGCGATTGCGATGGCCAGTCCGTCGCTCGGACTCGTACACATTCGCGTCAATTCGGAGCTGTCGTCCTGCAATGGCGCTGAACCGGGCTAGCAGGTGGTCAAGCGTCCGGTCACCATGGCGGGCGTGCATGAGCGCCGTCACCGTAATCGCGCCCGTGTTTATCATCGGATTGAAGGGCCGGTTCGTCCCGTTCTGCAGCTCGATCGCATTGAAGACATCGCCACTCGGTTCCACACCGACGTGCTGGCAGACAGTGTCGTGTCCAAGCTCCTCGATGGCCATGCCGAACGTGAAGGGTTTGGAGATCGACTGGATGGTGAACGGACGGCTGCAATCGCCGGCCTCAAAGATCCGGCCGTCCGTCGTCATGAGACAGATTCCGAAGTCGTCCGGGTTGGCCGTCCGCAGTTCCGGAATGTAGCTGGCGACCTCGCCGTCGGTGATGCCCTGATACTTGGTGTGCAGGTAGTCGACGACCGCCTGCAGTTCGAGTCCTGCCATTGAGTGGGGGTGCCTCCGAGGTAATGCAAGAGCTAGCAACAATTGTTCCCCGACGTTCCAGGACGTCGATCGCGCCATCCCGCTGCACCGAAGCTACTTAGTCAGGCCCTCCGAGCGCGATGGGGCCGCGGGCATCAGACACAAATGTGTGGCCGGAATGCGATCGGACAAAAACGGCGTGATCCCTGGGCACGACGCATCGCGGCGATGGCGTTCTGAATGTCGCCGAACTCTCGGGAATTCGTCGGGCTCTCGGGAATTCGTCGGGACGCGAACTCGAATGAGGTGCGCTATCTGGCGGTCGATGGGAAGCTGTTGAGCGTCTCCTGCTCCGATTCGAACACGTCGAACACGGTAAGCACCTTCGTGATGGCGAGCAGATCAGAGACGCGTTTGGTGAGGTTGAAGATCTTGATGTGGCCTCCAGCCCTCGTCGCCGTGCTGTGCACCGAGATCAGCTCGCCGAGACCGGCGCTGTCCATGTAGGATAACCCGCCGAGATTCAGCGCGATCTCCTTCAAGCCTTGATGCACGAGGCTGTTCACCTTGTCCTTGAGCAATCCGTCGCCGTCGCCAAGCGCTAGCTTTCCACTCAAGTCCAGCACCGTCACGTCCCCGACCGTCCGCTGTTCGATGACCATCACACCCTCCTCAACTGACGCCCCGCTGTTACCGACCGTAGACAGTGGCGCGGATTATATCGAGAGTCAGTTATGATGTGCGAGTGTTGACTGAACGTGGCGGGTCCACGTCAGACATGGGCAAGAGCGTCCTCCTCGACATTTCAAGCACATTCGAGATGCTGAGGCTGGTCGACCAGGTCAGCGAGCAGTTTGGACAGATGGCGGGCCTCGACGAGGACGGGGTGCATTGCCTCGGGGTCGCCGTCCGCGAAGCTGCCGTCAACGCCATGAAGCACGGCAACCATTGCGACCATCACAAGCGCGTTCGAGTCGAATACGCCGTCCCCGTCGACCCGGCGCGGCCCCGAGTGGTTGTCCGCGTACGCGATGAAGGGAACGGGTTCGACATGAGCAGACTCGTGGACCCACTGGCGCCTGAAAATCTCTCGGGGACGAGCGGACGCGGGATCTTCCTGATACGCACGTTCATGGACGACGTCCAGGTGCACGCCCTTCCCTCAGGAGGGACGGAAATCGTGCTCGTCAAGGCGATCAACCGCACGATACCGGCGGGCTGAGCCGCCGTTTACAATTTCTCCACTACTCCATGCCGGACCCTCGGCTCGAGGTGACCGATTTGCTCGGTCACCGTGTTGTCGTCATCGACAAACCGTCGTTCTCCATCGGACGGCGATCGTCCAATGATCTGCATCTGACCGGCACCGACGTCTCGCGGGAACACGCCGAGATAGTCCATGTCGATGGACGCTACGTCCTTCGCGATCGCGGCTCGCGCAGCGGGACGATGGTGAACGGCGCGGACATCACCGAGCGGCCGCTCTCCCACGGCGACCGGATCCGCGTCGGGCAGACCGCCGGCGCGGAGCTCGTCTTCCTGCTGGGGGACCCAGCGTCCAACGAAATAAGCATGGGCCCGGTGGTCGCCGGCGGGTTTCGGCAGGTCGCCGCGCTGCTCGATGCGCTCCGCGCGCTTGGAAGCTCGCGGGTGCTTGACGAAGTGCTGTTGCTCGTCATGGACGCGGCGATTGCCGTCACAGGCGCCGAGCGCGGCTTCATCATGCTCGCCAACCAGGCGGGCGAACTCGAGTTGAAGCTCGCTCGGCTGCAAGGCAAGGTCTCACTGTCGGGCTCGCGGTTCGAGACGAGCCGGAAGATTCCCGAGCAGGTCTTCGCGAGCGGCCAGCCGCGTATCGTCGCGGATCTTCGGGACGGCGATCTCGCCCAGGCTCACGGCGGTACGGTCGCACTCGGCATCCGCCATGTGATGTGCGTGCCCTTGCGCCTCGTGCACTACGTCGACACGCCGCAGGCGGCCGCCGACCCGAGGGCGATCGGCGTCCTGTATCTCGACAGTCGGGAAAAGGGCACGTTGCTGTCCGAAACCGCCCGCACGGCGCTGGAGACGCTCGCCGCAGAAGCGGCCGTCGCCATCGAGAACGCGCGCCTGTACCGCGAGGCGAGCGAGAAAGCGCGCATGGACGAAGAACTGCGCATCGCGTCTCAGATCCAGCAGTCGCTCCTGCCGCAATCGCGAAAGAGCGTTGGATTCGGCGAGGCGATGGGCGCGTCCATACCCTGCCGCGCGATTGGCGGTGATTTCTTCGAGTATCTCGACCTGCCCGACGGCAGCTTCGGCTTTGCGTTGGGCGACGTATCAGGTAAAGGTCCGCCGGCCGCGCTGCTCACCGCCGTGCTGCAGGGAATCTTCGCCGCGCAGGCGTTCGCGCTCGTCGATCCAAGCGAAACTCTGCGGCGCGTGAACCGTGCGCTGATCGCGCGCGGCGTCGAGTCGCGTTTCGCAACGATCTTCTTCGGCGTCATCACGCCCGACGGTCGACTGACGTACTGCAACGCCGGACACAATCCACCGCTCCTTCTGTCCGGCGGGACTGTGCGCAGGCTCGAAACCGGCGGCATGATCGTCGGCCTGTTTCCACACGCCCTCTACGATCAGGAGACGGTGCAGCTTGCGAAGGGCGACCTGCTAACGGTGTTCAGCGATGGCGTCTCGGAGGCGCTCAGCGCCTCGGGGGAGGAATTCGGTGAAGCCCGCATCCAAGCCGTGATCGAATCGACCGGTTCCGAATCGACCGATGCTCTGCTCCAGACCCTGCTTGGCGCCGTTCGGCAGTTCACGCAGGGCGCGGTGCAGAACGACGACGTGACCGCCATGATTGTGAAGTACCTCGCGTGAGTGTCAGGCCGGCGGGCTTTCGATGACGCGGTCTTCGCAAGCAGCCGTCGGCGCTGCGACGTCATGGTCGCGCCAGCGTGCCTCTCCAGGCGGCGGTCGGTCGAAACGTTATGCGACTAGCGACGCAGCAGTCGTGCTTCCACGGCGACGACGATGAGCGTGATCAATTGGGCGTCAGTGAACTGCTGAGGATCCGGACCGCCTGAATTCAAATCGTAAGCCGCGATAATGTTCAGGAGGCGCGCGCGCCCGAGCGCGCGAAGTTCCTGCGCGAGGATATCGAGGCTGTGTGAGCCAACCTCAAACGGGTCGAGCACGGGTTCGGGGCCCGCTACACGCGGTCCCACCGTCACGATGCGTGGTGCCGGCGCCTCTGACACCGGTGTTTCGACGACGCGGGTTCGAACGGTAAGCGGTCTTCGCGCCCGATGAAGCGCTCCCTCCGCATACACGACGGTGAGGCCCGACGCCCAGTACGCGAGGTGCTCCCGCTCCGGCTGTCGCGACTCGACGGGCGAGATCAGCGTCGCATCGCCGCTCCGTCCATCGACGGGAACGAACTCCAGCCAGCCTTCCCACATGCCGTCGTTCGCCAGCCGACCAATCACGCGCGCGTTATACCTGCCGGAATCGTCGAGTATCGGTTCATCAAACGAGCGCAGCATTTCTGACATCATTGCCCCCCCGATCGTTGCGATTGCAGTGCACGGCCCTTCGACTCGCGGTTCAGGCGTCCGGCTTACCGTCGAGTTCGCTTGCCTCCTGTCGTGGCTACGCAGACGCGATGCCACTCCTGCCTGAGCGGTTTACGTTTCGCGTGTGCGGGGCGGGAACCGCTGCAACAGTTTCGCGATCGCCCGCTGAATCTTTATTGCGTCGTGCTCCGGATCGCCGGTCACGATGTCTGTTGCCGAGCCGTGCCAGATGGCGCGCATCGTATTCGCATCGAAGATATCCACGACGAGCGTTCCGACCGTGAAGTCGTATTCCTCAACGACCGGTGCCCCCCAGCCAAACCGCCACCCCCATCCGGGCCAGCTGTCGTACCACACCGCATATCTGTGCTTCTCGGGCGTCGCCGCGTGCACGAACGCTATCGCATCCGCCTGATCCTCTGGCATGATCCGGTATCCCTTGGCCTGAAGAGTCTCCGCGACATCGGCAAGAACCCGTTGATCCATGACAGGGTTGCCCGATGAACTGCCTTCTTTCAGGCCAATCGCGTGGTACTTCGAGAAGTCGGTCGTGGTGTCGTAATCCGTTGTGAGCGTGATCATGCCTCCGCAGGCGGACGCGACGAAGGCGATGACGATGATCAACAGGTATCTGGCTTTCACATTGACCTCCTGCTACATGCCGAAGCCGCGCGGGGGTGCAACGCGTATGCCCCTGAAGAGGTCGTGTGGCGTGACGAGGCGGGCGAAGTAGAAGGACAATCACGGATCGACGCCGCTCTGAGTCAGAGGTGAAAAGGAAGCATCTGGCGCTCCGCGATGTCCTTCACGCCTATCGCGAATCTGGAGCTGTCACTTCTCGAGCATGTAGATCTCGCGCCGACCCTGGTCGATGAGATCGTGATACCCCTTCATGGCCTCTTGAAACTCTTTGATCTCCATCGACTTTCGCGACATCTCCGCGTATTCCTGAAGGCTCGAGACCTCCATCTCCGACACGACGGTCCAATAGCGTTCGGCGCTGACGTCTGTCATGACGCGCATCGACCCGAACCCCATTTTTTCGCTCAGCTTTGCCAGCGCGAGGAACTTCTCGACCATTGGGCGCGCCTTCCCTGGCTTGCAGTACATGATGTCGCGAATGAGGAACATGCTGGCCTCCTTGCTGTGCGGCGACCTTACTTTTTCAGCGCCGGATTGACGTATCCCTTCTGGAGAACCTTTTTCAGATCCGGCCGCACGCTCAGATACGTGACGTGATCCGGAATCGCCGAAAATCCGTGCGGTACCCGTTCAGGAATCACGATGATGTCGCCTTCTTTGATCTGGCGGCTCGTGTATCCCACCAGCGTCCCGCCACAGGAGGGGCCGTTCAGGATTGTCGTCACTTCGCTGTCGGCGGGAGATCGCCTTCCGTTGACAACGGTGCCGCCCGTGATGAGAGTCGCGCTGCCCGATATGACGACGTAGGTCTCGGCGGTGTCGTCATGGTAGAGACCGTTAGGCCCCTTTGCACCGGCGCGCTGTTCGCCGCATGCCGGCTGGGGATTCGGCGCCGCGCCGGCATTCCCGCCACCAGCCGCTGCGGTCCCCCCGCCCCCCATTGCCCCGCGGTGAATGACGGCAACACCGAGCTGGTAGTTGCCCATATCAATCACCCTGATTGTGTTGTCTGGAATCGTGCGTTTCGTTTCGACTGCGTACTTCAACACGGCCTTGACGTCTTCGTCGGTGATGTAGATGCCATCCTTTGGCGCTTGAGCCAACGTGACCGCGGGACAGACCGCCAACACCGTCGTCAGGATTAGCAGCGCATTCTTCCGCTTGAACTTCTGCATGACCGCCTCCATCACTATTTCATCTCGACGAGTTCAATGGCGATTCGATCGGGCCCCTCAATCATGGCAACCCGCGTGTTACCCCAAGGGTGGATCTGTTCGAGGAACTTGACCCCTTCGCTCGTCAGCCGCGCGACAACAGGTCCGAGGTCCGCCACGCTGAGGGCCCAATGATCGACGAGATGCCCGCGCGTGCTGACGAGCCCGCCGCCCGGCCACGGCCGGATCGAAATGGAGATGTCGTCGAACAGGACGGCGCCGGACGGGTCGCGAACGAAGCCGGGAAACTTGAAAAACGATGGCCACGTCGGCGGGGCGTACGGCTGTTTGCATTCCGCTGGGGCCGTTGCCGCCGGTGCGCCACCGGGACCTTGCGGGATGGTCGCGCCGAGGTGCGTGACATACCACCGCATGGCGCACAGCGGATGCTCATGGTACATGTGGATGTGATTGAAGCGCTCCACCTGACCACCTTGGGCGTTCTCGATCATCGCGCCGTCAGGACCTCGGAGGTAGCCGAAGCCCCCCTGCCGCGTCGGCTGCGTCCCCTTGGCTCGCATTTCCAGAATCTGCTCCTGCGTCGGAAGCCCTGGCATCGTATCGCTGGACATGTCTACGAGCTTGCCGTCGGCGGCGTCCCACATCTGAGCGATCTCCAGACCCATCGCGCGAAACCGCTCGTTGTACTTGCGCGAGTCCGGTGTGTTCCATCCAAAATGCCAGACCGAAGTCTGGGGTCCGTTCAACTCATTCTGCGGCGGCGTGTTGACCTTCGTGAAAAGCAAATAGACGTTGCCGCTCTTGACCGCCTCGTAGCCGTTGAAGGTCGTCTTGACCGCCGAAGCCGCAAACGGCTTGGGGTAGTACTCGGCCGCAGCCTTCGGGTCCATCGAATTCAGATGAACGTGATGCACGTGCATCGGCGCGACCTTCGCCGGCGCCTGTGCGAGTACTGGCCGGTATGTCGCGAATGAGGTTGCCACCAGGACGATCGAGACGACGACGAACGCGGTCTGTGCCCTCACTTTCATAGAATCACTCCGATGACGTTGCATCGATAACCTCCTATAGGATCGGCCGCCAGCGGCTTGTGACGAACGCGCGGATTGTAACCCGTTCGGGTCGTTCGGACCGTTCTCGTTCTGTCCCACGCAGGACGCTGCCGGCTGACCCCCGGGTCGCGGCCCAAATTGAAACTCTTTCCTGTTTTCAGGGACGGGGACAATACTTACCCGTATATCAACTCCAGTCACTCTGGAAATACCGATTCTCCAGGTTCGGAAGGTTGAACCCCTTGAACCCATGTGCGCAGGAGGCGTCCCGATGGTGAGATTGATTCCCGCACTCGCGGTCGCTGTTGCGGTTGCAATTCCTGCTGGAGGCCAGCAGTCTCAATCGTCAGGCTGCCTGCACGGATCTGCTGAAGCCAGCGCGGAGCGTGAGCGCCGCGGTGCCGCCATCCGGGTCGCGAGAATGATCAACAGCGCGGAAGTGAATGGGCGCACGCCCTTTCGTCCACTCTACGCGCTGAATGTCCCAACACCCGAGGGATGGCAGGCGCGGCTCGTGACGGACGGGACGACGTATGCGTTTTCTGTGAGGGACACGACCGACCCCTGCGGATTCACCCTCTTTTCAGACGACAGCGGACTGATCTATCAAGGCGCTGCGCTGCGGTGACAAAGGAACCGCACTGCTGGTCCTGGTCATCGATGTATCTGATCCCACAGTCTTAGACATCGCGAGTGGCGATGGACTTTCTCGAAGACCTCGTGATCTGCGTCAGTCAGGAATGCAGCGCGATTCGACTCGTGCCGCCGGGCTGAACCAGAGACTGCGGCGACGGTGCCGTCGTCGATCATGAGGATTCCGCGTTCTTGCACATCCGCTGGCAGCGGGCTCGCCTTTCTGGATGCCAGATCGAGGTGCACGCCGACGATGAGGGTCGTGGCCGCGACGCTGCCTGTGTCGTCGTTCCGCAGTTCGTGCGCAATCCGGATCGACTTCTCCCGGATCTCCATTACAGCGGAACGGATGGTGACGACGTCACCGGCGTACAGCTCGCGCTTGTACTCGATCCGCTGCTCGACGGCGGCCATGCCGCGGCCTTCGCTGCGCAGCCGGGACGGGGTGAGGCCCATGGCGGCGAGCAACTGCCACGACGCCTCGTCGAACTTGCCGACGTACCACATCACGTTCATGTGGCCCATGTGATCGCATTGACTTGGATACACGGTGCCACGGTAGGTCACGAGAAACTCTCTGGCCATTTTTTCTTCTCCTCAATGACAGGGCCGGTGGCGCGATCGATGACCCAGCCGATCGCGGTCACCAGCCAGATGACCGCTCGTCCAGGGCGTCCGCGTGCCGACGCCCAGCAAACCAGAGCCATGAGAACGAGCCCGACAGATCCCAGCACGTAGTCCGCGGCACGCTCACCAGTTCCTCTTTCCATCGCTGCCTTCCTGCCTTCCTAGCCCTAAGTGCCGCATGGGGCCTTGAGCGCCACCGCGATGATCGACAGGAGCTCCTGGAGCGACTCGAATCGCGCGGTCCGGCCCGTGGCCACGTGCTCGACGCGGCCCTCCACGCGGCCGGCGTCGAAGTCCGTGCCCGCGCGAAACTGAACAACGAAGGCGCCCGCGTGTTGCATTCGGTTCATCGCAGGTCGAGAATAGCGAGCGCCCCGGCGCCAAGTCCTCACGTGGCGGTCATGTTGCGGTGATGTTTCGGTGATGCCAGCCAACCCGGTGACATTCGGCCAGTTCCGGCTCGACGCGGCGAACGAATGCCTGTGGCAGGGAACACAGGCTATCCCGGTGAGACCGAAACCCTTCGCCGTTCTCACGCATCTGGTCGATCACCATGGGCAGCTGGTCACAAAGCAGCAGCTGCTCGACGCCGTGTGGCCCGCGACCTTCGTCACAGACGCGGTGCTGAAGGACAGCATCAGACAGCTCCGCGAAGCGCTGGGAGATGACGCCGCCTCGCCTCGTTACATCGAAACCGCGCATCGCCGCGGATACCGCTTCATCGCGCCCATCTCCAGCTCGGAGGAAGCGCCGCGAGAACCTCGCCGCCTCCCCGGTCCAGCTGTCGCTGCATCGTCAGCCGTCGGCGTGCTCGGCCGCGAGACGGAGCTTTCGAGGATGCGTGGGTGTCTCGAGCAAGCCTTGCGGGGCGAGCGCCAGACCGTGTTCGTCACCGGCGAGCCGGGCATCGGGAAGACGACGCTCGTGAATGCGGCGCTCGAACAGGCTGCGGCTGTCCCGGGTATTTGGGTGGCGCGCGGACAATGCCTCGAACAGTACGGCGCCGGCGAAGCGTACTTACCAGTGCTCGATGGCTTCTCGCGGCTGGGCCGCGCGCCGGGCGGCGAGCGGATCGTCGAACTGCTGCGGAGGCACGCGCCGGCGTGGCTGCTCGAGCTGCCGTCACTGAATCCGCCGGCCGAGCGGGCGACCGCGCCGCCGTCGGTGGGAGCGACGCGCGAGCGCATGCTGCGCGAGATGGCCGAAGCGGTGGAAGCGATGACGGTGGAGGCGCCCGTCGTCCTGGCACTGGAGGATCTGCACTGGAGCGACTACTCAACGCTCGATCTCATCGCGTATCTCGCGCGTCGCCGGGATCCCGCGCGGCTGATGGTGATTGGCACGTATCGGCCGGTCGACCTCATCCTGAGCGACCACCCGCTCAAGGGCGTCAAGCGCGAGCTGCAGGCCCACGGACTCTGCCAGGAGTTGGCGCTCGATTACCTCACGGAGGAGGCAGTCGGGCAGTATCTCGACGCGAGGTTCGCCGGGCATCGGTTCCCGAAGCGGCTGGGGCGCCTGATTCATCGCCGCTCAGAAGGTAATCCGCTGTTCATGGTGAACCTGGTCGAATTTCTGGTCGACGAGGGCGTCATCGGTGAGGACGAGGGGCACGCCCTGATGCAAGGCGAGCTAGCGGACATCGACTCGAGCGTGCCCGACAGCATCAAGCAATTGATCGAACGACAGGTCGAACGTCTCAGCCCAGACGAACGGCGAGTGCTCTCGGGGGCGAGCGTGGTCGGGATGGAATGCTCCGCGACCGCGATCGCCGCAGGCCTCGACGAGCAGACTGCGTGGGTCGACGAACAGTGCGAGGCGCTCGTGCGCCGGCATCAGTTCCTCTCGCCTCCCCGCCTCGTCGAGCTGCCGGACGGCACCATCACGTCGCGCTACAAGTTCAGCCACGTCTTGTATCTCGATGTGCCGTACGGGCTGTTGCCCCCGATGCGGCGCGCGCAGATCCACGGTCGAATCGGCCAGAGTGGCGAGGCCATCTACGGTGATCGCGTTGGCGAGATCGCCGCGGAGCTCGCGATGCATTTCGAGCAGGCGCGGGACATGCCCCGCGCCGTCAAGTACCTCCTCCAAGCGGCCGAGAACGCCACCCATCGATCGGCCCAACACGAGGCCGCGGGGCTCGCGAGCCGGGGGTTGAGCGCGCTCGCCTCGTTGCCGGACTCGCCCGGGCGCGCTCAACAGGAGATCGCGCTGCGTGTGATCCTCGGCGTCTCGGTGATGGCGATCAAGGGATTCGCCGCGGCGGAGGTTGAGGAGGTGTACCGGCGCGCGCTCACGATCTGCGCGCAGCAGGGGCCGTCCACCCAGTCGTTCATGGTGCACTGGCTGCTGGGGCTCTTCCACTATTTTCGAGCCGAGATGCAGCCGGCACACGAGACGGCCCGTCAGCTGCTCGCGATGGCGGTCGACCTCGACGACTCGTTCGCGGTCATTGAAGCGAACCGTGCGATCGGCGTCACGCTCGTCGATCTCGGCCGCTTCGACGAGGCCCTGAACCATCTGGACAACGCGTCGGCGCTGTACGACATCGTGCCGTATCGCGCACACGCGTCGTTCGCCGGCCAGGATCCCAAAGTCGTCAGCGAGTGCTTCGCTGCGAGGGCGCACTGGGCGCTCGGCAATCCGGACCAGGCCATGGAGCGGCTTTCGCGAGGCGTGTCGCTGGCGCACTCACTCTCGCACCCGGAAAGCCAAGTGGTGGCCACGCATTTTGCGGCTCATCTGCATCAACTGCGGGGCGAGCCGTCGGAGACGCAGGAGCGGGCCGAGACGGTGATCGCGCTGGCAGACGAGTACGGGCTGGAGCTGTGGGTCGCGTTCGGACACATCCACCGGGGCTGGGCGCTCGCAGAGCAGGGGCAGGTCGATGAAGGGATCCAGGAACTTCGGCGCGGGCTGGCCGACTACGAGGCCACAGGGGCCAGGCTTTGGCGCGCGCATTTCCTGGGCCTTCTGGCGCAGGCATTCGGAAGGGCGGGGCTTGTCCAGGAGGGTCTCTCTGCAGCGGCGGACGCGCTGGCGCTGGTCGATCAGACGGGCGAGAACTTCTCGACGGCGGAATTGTATCGCGTGCAGGGCGAGCTGCTGCTCCTGCGCGGAGCCGATGGAAACAAGAATGTGGCGCGACAGGCGGGCGAGAGCTTCGAGCGGGCCCTCTCGATCGCTCGAGCGCAAGGGGCGATCGCATGGGAGCGGCGAGCCGACATGAGCCTGAATCGGGTCCTCGATCGGCGGGCATGATCCGCTGTTCGCAAACTGTCCCTCAAGGTCGACGTACGTCGACGTACATTGAGGACAATGACTTTCATGTCGAGGGGAATTGCTGTGCGCCTGGCCGCGGCGCTGCCCGTGGGCATCGTTGCGGTCTATGCCCTTGCGAGCTGCATTCAGCCGCGCGTACCAACCCCAGCGCCAGGACAGTCGATTTCCTGGCTCCTCCGGGTTGGACCGCAACGCGGCAGTCAGCCGATCGTGTGCGCGTCAAACATGCCGCCACCTTGCTCGATCATGCGCGGCATGGGTGAGCAGCGCATTGAGTCGACAGTTGTGATTTTTCTGCCGCCCACGCCGAATCACACGTTCACCGGCGAAGTGCTCGTCGGCTTTGTCGGTGATGACATAGGACCTGCTGGGCACGCGTTGCGTGTTGACCAGACCACCACGCCGGACGCCACCTACGAAGCTGCGGTGATCGGTCTCGTTACATTCAAGCCAGGCACGTACCCCATCCAGATCCGCCTTGAAGAAGCCGGGGCCGATCTCAGCATGCCTCGCCGCCACGCGATCGACGTCATGGTCCAAGTGAGGTGAGTGTCCTCGTACATTCTTGAATAGCTTCAAACCAGACATCTACAAGCATGTCCGATCAATCCAGTATTTGGAGCGGCGCATGACAACAGACGACGTTCGGACTCCGTCTGCCGCCCGCCCTTCACTCTCACTGCAGACTTTTATGTAGCCACTGAAACTCCCGTGACCTTCTTGTTCTGACCTTCGATCGGATCCCGATCGCATTTCACCAGAATCACTCCGGATTTCGCGAAGAACCCGCCGGCGCACGCCCGATACAAGTGGCGTGTCCTTTGCGATGCTGCGCGTCATCGCGCTCGCTTCTGGCATCGCGCTTCCCGCGTCCGCGTCTCGATCGTCGTGTACGTCCTCGCGGTCCTGCACTGGTGCGCAGGATCGCGAGTTTGCGTCATGCGGTCGACAGACGGTTCGCGAACGTGGCTCAGGGTTGGAGGGACACTCGTGAAAACACAACACATGGTTCTGGCGATCACCGCCGTGGTCATGCTCGCGTTGCCGCTCGCGGCCCGCGCGCAAGAGGCCACGTTGAGCGGCACCGTGAACGATACACAGGGCGGCGTGCTGCCCGGCGTGACGATTACGGCGACGAACGAGGATTCCGGCAACACCTTCCTCGCAGTCACCGATGGAGCGGGCGCGTTCCGAATGCCCGTTCGAATCGGGAGCTATCGTCTCACCGCCGAACTTGCAGGATTTGGCACGCTGACGAGGACCGGGCTGCAGCTGCAGGTGGGCCAGCAGGCAGCGGTCACGCTGCAGATGGCTCCCGCGTCGTTGCAGGAGACTGTAACCGTGATCGGCGAAGCGCCGCTCATCGACGTTGTTTCGTCCACCGTCAGCGGCAACATCGACCAGCGGCAGGTGCAGGAGCTGCCGCTCAACGGCCGGAACTGGCTCGACCTCACATTGCTGGCGCCGGGAAACCGATCCAATGCCGGAGGGGAGTCGCCGATTCCCCGCGCGCAGGTGGGCTTTCAGATCAACATGGACGGCCAGCAGGTGACCAACAGCATCGCTGGGAGCGGCTTCGGTCAGCCGCGGTACAGCCGCGATTCGATCGCCGAGTTCGAATTCGTCTCGAATCGCTTCGACGCGACTCAGGGCCGCTCGATGGGCGTGGTGGTCAACGCGGTCACCAAGTCCGGCACAAACCGGCCGTCAGGCTCGTTCTCGGGCTACTTCCGCGACGACAGGCTCAACGCCAAAGACAAGGTGCTGAACCGCGTTCCTGTCTATTCCAATCGGCAGTTCAGCGGCACATTCGGCGGGCCCATTCAGAAGGACCGGATCCATCTCTTTGCCAACTACGAATGGGAGCGCGAGCCACAAACCTATGTCTTCGACGGTCCGTACCCGATGTTCGACATGGATCTGGTCGGCACGAGGAAGCAGTACACGGGCGGCGTGAAGCTCGACACCCAGTTCACGCCGCAAACCCGGTTGTCCGTGCGTCTGACGAAGTACCACCAGTTCATCCCTGGGAGCGGCGGCGGCGCCACCACTCACCCCTCGACGGCACAACGTGTGGACCGTTACTCGCCACAGACCTGGGCGACGTTGACTCACGTAATCAGCAACCGAGCCGTCAACGAAATCAAGGGGGGTTACTACGGCAACAAGAATGACATCAAGGCGCTCGCATCCTGGAAAGGAGGCCCGCTGCCCATCTCCAGGATCGCAGGTCCACCTGACGCCTTTTACTCAAATGGCACGACCAGGTATCAGATGAGGGGCTACACCGTCGGAGCTGGAACGGCCGCTCCACAGATGCTCGAGCAGGATACCTGGTCGATGCGCGACGATTTCACCATCTCGTATGAGGCAGGTGGACGTCACGACCTGCGAATAGGCGGTGAGTATCTGAAACACATGTTCCATCACTGGTGGTGCAGCACCTGCAACGGCAACTTGGATGCTACCCGGCTGGCGGCGCCGTCAGCGGACGTGCTCGCGGCAATGTTCCCGGTGTGGGACGACGCGTCGACATGGAACGTCGCGCCACTGTCTCCGAGTTCGATCCGCTACCGCCAGGCCGTCGGCAACGACGAGCTCTTTACGGGGCGGGACCTGTACACCGGGTGGGTCCAGGACGACTGGGCGATCACGCCGCGCGTGATGTTGAACATCGGGCTGCGGTACGACGCTGACATCGGTGTGGAAGGTGAGCGAATCGAGCTGTTGCCCTGGATGGACGGGAAGCGGCCCCACGATCTCAATAACTTTGCTCCGCGCCTCGGCGTGAACGTCAAGCTGGACGACCGGACATCCATTCGCGGCGGATACGGCAAGTACTATACGCAGCTCGAGAACGACGGCGCGCATCAGCCGACGCTCAACCGGCAGCATATCTACCCGGAGGTCCTGTACGACGGCCGCGCGGACTTTGCCGTCAACCCGTTCAACGGTCCTATTCCGAGCTTCGCTCAGGCACAGGCGATGGTGTGCACGCCGGCGAACGCACTTGCCACCAACTGTCTTCGCCGCGAGATCAGCTCGGAGATCCCGGTGGTGGGCGATCATCATCAGATTTCCTTCAGCCACCAGGCGTCGGTTGGTGTGCAGCGGCAACTCTTCACCGATCTCGCCGTGGAGGCGAATGTTGTCTACACTGGCGGGCGCGCGGAAGAAGCCGTGTTCAACCAGAATCTCACGTACGACCCGGCCACCGGCGACAGCATCCCGTTCAGCAACATCGCGGCGCGACCTTTTCCGTACTGGGGCTTCGTGAACGGCGAGTACATGCAGGGATGGTCCAACTATCGTGCGCTCGAGACGTCGCTCACCAAGCGATTCAGCCACCGGTGGCAGCTGGCGGCGAACTACACGTTTGGCCAGCTTAAGGACTCGACCGGCGATCCGTGTCAGACAATGAGAGGCGCCGACGAAAGCATCAGCTGTGTACCGATCGCATTCAAACTCCGGCAGGACGTCGGAGGGGAGTACACCCTCGCAACAACAGACCAGCGCCACCGGGCCGTGGTCAACGGGATCTGGGACGTAGGTGCCGGGTTCCAGGTAAGCGGGCTCTACTTCTACGGCTCGGGTCAGCGCACAGCCGTCACCTGCTCCTGCACGGCGCGTGATACCGGGACTGGCGGCGCGAGTCGCAGGCGTGACGATGGCACCTTCATTCCCCGCAACAGCTTCGTCGGGGATCCCATCCATCGCGTGGATACACGTTTCGAGAAGCGATTCTCGCTGGGTGGCCAGCGATCCATCGACGGCATGCTCGAGGTATTCAACCTCTTCAACCATGCGAACTACGGGTCGTATACGACCAACGTCGACAGCACCGCGTATGGACTGCCGACGTACAACTCGAACGTCGCGTATGGGGCCCGCGCGGCGCAGCTCGGCTTCCGTCTCTCTTTCTAAATAGCTGTTTTCATTTCCACGTCGCCACGGAGACACGAAGCCACGGAGGAATTTCATGTCGCTCCGTGACTCCGTGCCTCCGTGGCCCGTCGATGTGAAAAGCGCCTTAGAACGTCAGCCGGAAGCCCACCTGCGCCGTGCGGTACTGGGCATTGATATGCCGCAGGTACTGCGACGGCGTGCTTTCCTCAGTGCCGATGGTCCAGTTCGGCCGGTCGAAGATGTTGAAGACTTCCGCGATGGCATCGATCGACATCCGGCCGCGGAGTGGGATCCGCTGCTGCACCCGCAGGCTCGTTGAATTCTGCGGCGGGGAAATGATCGAATTGCGGGGCACGATCGTCCCGTTCGGGCGCAGGCGGCCGCTGAAGGTCGAACCGGTGTTGCGCACGTCGCCGCCATAGTTGGACGATGACCGGATGCCGGTGCCCAGGTAATGGAAGCCGCTCACCTGGAAACCGCGCCCCACCTGCCAGATGCCGCTGAATACCGCCCGGTGCCGTTGATCGTCCTCCGACAGCCCCCATTCCCCGCCCAGATCGGGAGCGGTGGGAAAGGGAACCATGAAGAGCCCGCTGAACGGCCTCGAGTCGGCGGTCCAGAGGCCCGACAGCGTATAGGTGGCCGACGCCTGCCAGCGATTGCTGAACCGCTTGGTGAAGCCGGTGATCAGCCCGTGGTAGGCCGAGCGGGCTGTGTGCGTGTTCATCGAGATGGCACCCCAGTCAGGGTAGGGGCGGTTGCTCCTGATCCTGAAGTCCAGGTTGGCTCCGGTCGCCGGATCGAAGAGCAGATTCATGTTGTCGAGCACGTCCTTCTCGAACCGGCCCTGGCTGTAGACGTAATCGGCTTCGACCGCCATCGTGGCGCCGAACTGCCGCTGGAAGCCGATCGAGCTCTGCCACGTGCGCGGAAGTTCGATGTACTGAGGCAGTGCCGTAAATTCCCGGACATCACGGATAAGACACCCGCGCGCATTGTTGTTGTTGTAGCAATACAGGGGGTTCGCTTCCGCATAGGTCGGCAACGGCCGGCCGTTGGTCGGATTCGCGGCGAAATCGGCCCGGCCGTCGTTCTCGTACCGAATCGTGGTGATCTGGTTATTGCCAATCGCCGACCCGGCATCGGCGAACGCGTCCCCGTAGTAGATCCCCGACCCGCCACGGATGACCGTTCGATCGTTCAGCCGGTACGCAAACCCGAGCCGTGGCTGCACATTGTTCCAGTCGTCCGGACGCCCGGCTTCCTGGAACGGCGGGAAGCTGATGTCGTTGGCAAAGATGCCGATCCCGACGTCGTAGCGCACGCCGAGATTCAGCGTCAGGCGATCGAAGATCTGCCAGTCATCCTGCGCCCAGAGGGCGAACCGTTGCGAACCTTGATCGACAGGGAAGTCTCCGACACCGATCGTGTAGCTGCGCACGAGCGGGGAGATCGCCGCCAGGTTCCAGGTGTCGACATTGAACGCGTCGGGAAACCACGCCTGGAGCTCGGCCGCCGACGGCAGCGGGCCGCCCCGCGCGTCGATGAGACCCATGTTCTGCCGGCGATTAATCGCGATGACGTCCTTGAACAGGTACTCGCCGCCCGCTCGCGTGTCGTGACGCCCTTTCACGTTGAACGAATAGGTCAAATCGTCGCGCACGCTGTACACGTCCTGGTCAAGGGAACGTGGATGGTTCTGGTTGCCGGTGATCAGGAAGCCCGTAAACGTGATGCGTGGCGACCCGGCCGTGATGCCGTTCGCCCGCTGCCAGTGGTTCGACCACTGGGTGAGATTCTCGTTGTAGAGCCCGAACGCCGTCTTCCCGCCTTTGATCTCGTTCACCGCCCGATTGCTCAGCACGTGCGTGAACTGCCCGAGGATCTCGTCGTTGTATTCCTGGGTCGTATTCGTGGACGCCGGGTGATTGGTGGCGGAGGGCAGACCGAACGGCTCCCACAGCCGGCCCCGACCGACCTTGCCCATCACGCGCATTCGGGACGAGAGTTGATAGTCCAGGCGGCCGCCGCCGATCTTCCGGTTGTTCGTCCCCTCGAGCGAGACGTTGAAGAACGGGTACGGCGTTCGCCAGATGCTGACCCTCGGCTCGCGCTCGTATTCATAGTTGACGAAGAAGTGCAGCTTGTCCCGCAGCACGGGGCCGCCGACGGCCGTGCTGTACTGCTGGTTGTTGATCGGTTCCACTTGGCCGATAGCGCGATTCGGCGAGTTGAACATGCTGTCGCGAAAGTTGCCTCGGAACAACCCGGAGAGCTGGTTCGTCCCCGACTTGGTGACCACGTTGACCTGCACGCCCGTCGATCGGCCTTGCGTCGCGTCGAACCGGTTCGAGATGAACTGGAATTCGGCAATCGCATCCTGGCTGTACCGCGGCTGTCCGCCGGTCCCGAACTCCGACGTCACCTGCTGGCCGTCGACGTGGAAATGGAACTCCCGCGTCTCGTTGTTGTTCCTGTCCGGCAGCGGCTTCTCGGAGTCTTCTCTCGAACCGGCGACCGGCGCCGTCCGGCTCCCGGGCGCCAGCAGCGCGAGGTTGATCCAGTTGCGTCCGTTCACGGGCAGCTCCGCCACCTGGCGCGGATCGATGTTGCCACCGAGCGTCGACGTCGTCGTCTCGATCAGCGGCGCTTCGCCGCTCACCGTCAGCGTCTCTGCAACGCCCGCGGGCGACATCTGCAGGTTGAGGACGCCGGTCTGTCCCACCAGCAACTCGACGGCGCGCGCCATGGAGTTGAAGCCCTGAAGTTCGGCCGAGATCCGGACCGTGCCGACGCGCACGGCAAGTCGGTAGGCCCCCCGCTCGTCCGTCACCGTTTCAAAGGCATTTCCGGTGGCCTCGTGGACCGCCCGGACCGCGACCCCCGGGAGCACGCCTCCCGATGAATCCGTGATGGTGCCGCTCACCGCCGCTTCCTGGGCGTGCGCGGTCATCGGCAGGATCAGGATCGTTGAAGCAAGGAGCAACCGTACCAGCAGGCCCGATCTCATTGTGACCTCCCCTCAAATACGAGTGCGGCCAACGATCGGCTCCGCCAACCACCATTTCGGCTGGCGGGGTCGGCGACGAAAACAGGAAAGCACTAGCACTACTCTAGTGGTGTAGGCCGCGATTCTAGGATTGGAAGGAAGGCCTGTCAATGCCAGAAGCGAGGGTCGACGCTCACGTTGCAGGCAAATTGAATCCGTGTCAGCCGCGGCGCTACACTGCGGCCGCCTCGCGCGTATTGGACTATCGATTTCGGCCGACTCTTCGTTCGGCCGACGACCGCCAGCAGAGGCAAAGCGAGGAGGGTGACGTGAGAGCAGGGCGAGCCACACTCCTTCTGGTCTTGAGCGCAGCGTGCGCGGCGACGCCAGGTCCCGAGCCAGATGCAGTCAAGGAGGTGGGTGCCGTGTTGGCGGCCCAGATCGACGCCTGGAACCGTGGCGATCTCGATGGCTATATGGCCGGGTACTGGAAATCGCCGGATCTTGTCTTCTTCTCCAACGGCACGGAGACGCGCGGCTGGCAGGCGACGCTCGACCGGTATCGCACGCGCTATCAAGCCGAAGGGAGGCAGATGGGAACACTCGACTTCCCTGAGCTGGACATCCTCACGCTAGGCACGGAAGCCGCGATGGCGCGTGGGCGGTGGCGCCTCAAGATGCCCGATGGAAAAGAGTTGAGCGGGATGACCTCGGTGATCTTTCGAAAGCTCTCCGAGGGTTGGCGCATCGTGCACGATCACTCGTCGGCCGA
>DAIRVG010000002.1:4492-20225 GCA_036802945.1 Vicinamibacterales bacterium | reverse complement strand
CGCTTCGATGTCTCCCAGAGATGTGTGGAAGTTCACGATGCAGGCCCTCAACACAAATTTGCCGCCGACGAGCGCGTTGGACAGAAATGCTTCGCCGCTTTTCTCCACCGCCGTCAGCAGGTTCTGGTTCAACTCGTTGAGATAGTTCTCGACCTCCACAGATCCGAGTTGTGACCTCAGGTCCGGCGGCACATATCGAAACGTCGTGATGCTGAGGCTCTGGGTCGTCGCCTCGAACTCCGGATGGTGTGCCAGGAGCTGATGGAGATGCCTCGCGAGCAATATGTCGTCCCCGATCATTTTCAGATACCCGGCGCGTCCCACCTGACGGAGCGCCAGCCAGACTTTCAGCGCCCGGAAGCCCCGCGAATTCTGAGGGCCGTAATCGAAGTAGTTCACGACTTGATCGTCGAAGTGGTAATAGGCCGGCCGATACGAGAAGGCATTGCGCAGCTTTTCGGCATCACGCACGAGCACGCAGCCGGCTTCCAGTGGCGCGTAGAGCCACTTATGGGGATCCACCGCGACCGAGTCGGCGTCGCTCAACGCGCGCAGGCTCGCCGGCGATCCGGGCGCCTGCGCCGCCAGCGCACCGTAGGCGCCGTCCACGTGAAACCACAACTCATGGTCACGGCAGATGGCGGCGATGTCGGGCAGCGAATCGATGACGCCTGTGCTCACCGAGCCCGCGGTACCGACGACGAGAAACGGTTGATGGCCGAGGCGGAGATCCTGCTCGACCTGGCGGCGCAGCGCGGATGAGTCCATCCGCTGCTCATCGTCGGTGCCAATCCAGCGGATCGAGTCGGTGCCGAGCCCGAACAGATCAGCGGCTTTCTGGATCCACGTGTGGGTTTCCGTGGACGCGTAGACCACCAATTGCCGCCCTTCGTGGGACAGCCCCTCCTTTCGCACATCCCACGGGGCCTTGGCCGCGCGAGCGGCGAGGAAACAGACGAAGTTCGCCATGTTGCCGCCGCTGACCAGCAGCCCGCCGCAGCTGGTGGGAAACCCGATCAGCTCGGCAATCCACCGCACCGCCTGCCCTTCGATCTCGGTAGCGAGGGGCGCCAGCCGCCACGACCCCACATTCTGATTGAGAGCGGCCGCCAGGAAATCGCCGAACATCCCGATCGGCGCGGGGCTCGAGGTGATGTAGCCGAAAAAGCGCGGGTGCCCGTTGAATAGCGAGTGGTCGAACAGCAGTTCGGTCGCTTCGCTCACCAACCGTCCGGCGTCGGTGCCGACAGGCGGAAGTGTCTGCTCTGCCCCAAGCGCCCTCCGTACGTCCTCGGGCGATTCGTCAGGCGTCAACGGCCGGTCCGGCAGCTTCGACAGTCGATCGGCGAGTTGATCGACAAGGCGATGTCCGATCTCCCGGAACTCGCCAGGCTGCATTTCAAGTGGCGCTCTCCGTTGTCTAAGCGCTTCGAGCTCCGGCGCAATGTTCATCGCAACCCCTCGAACAAATCCGATTCCTGCGTGCGACCACCGTTAACGCAGCTGAAAACGCGGTAGAACTCCTGCGTGCCCCACAGCGAGCGCTGATGCTCCTCTGACAGCTCCTCGAGTTTTCTGTAAATCGTCATCTGGGTCTTGTGACACGACACGGCCCGCCACACAGCCGGCCAGACCCGGCTCGTATCGATGACGGTGGTAATCGCCCAGTCCGGCGACGGCACCGCCTGCCGCTCCTCGCCATCCACCTTGAACACGAGCTTGCGCAGCGCGGTCTCATACGCGGCCCATTTTTTCGGACTCCACGCGATGAAATACAGCTTCGACACGCGGTGAGGCTCGTCGGTCGCCGGCTGGGAACCGAACAACGGATCTGCGGCGCACACGATCGCGGCCGTGGTCAGCTGGCTGATGGCGATGTGGTCGGGATGGCCGTACGCGCCCTCCGGGCCAAATGTAATCACGACCTGGGGTTTGACCCGGCGAAAGTGTCCGACGATTTTTTCGATCGCTTCCGCCGCGTCAACCTTGTCGAGCGCGCCATCCGGATAGTCGAGGAACCTGACTTCTCTGAGGCCCAGCTCTTCGGCAGCTGCCAACAATTCGGCCTCACGCGCCTTGCCGACGATCTCCGGTCCCGGCGACTCTTTGCTGTCGCCGAACCGGCCGCGCTCGCCTCTGGTCGCTGTCACCAGATAGGTCGCCACTCCCTCGGCCGCACACTTTGCCAGCGCCCCTCCCGTTCCCAACGACTCGTCGTCGGGATGCGCGAGCACACACATAAGCCGGAGTTCCGAAGCGAGCACCAAAGATGACCCTCACATTGACCGCTACGGCCTAGCGCTTCAGCGCCCCTCGAATACGGGCTAAGTGGTGATAGCTATGCCGGACGGCGTGATCCTCGAGCACGAACTGGCACGTGAGTGGAGCATCAGAATAGAGCGACACGGGAGCGGCCTGAGCGAGCTCCTCGTCGCTGAGAGCCCGGATTGCAGCCGCGGCTGCCGCGCTGTTGACCCGGAGCAGATCCAGCGCCGCCTCTTTCGTGACGGCGTCGTTCTCCGTGGCGTGTCCGGCATTCATTTCGTTGACGGCATCCATCGTCACGCCCAACACTGGCTTGCCGCCGGCAAGCGTCTGTGCCAACTGAATCTCCAGCGGGTAGACGCTGGCGACGTGATGCACGATGACGCCGATCTTGCGCCCGTCCTTGGGGACACGGGTTTGCCACTCCACGTCCGTGAGTGAGCTCGCGAAGCTTGCGAGCGCCCGGGCTCCCTGTTCGAGGCGATCGGCCAGGGCATGCGCGCGTTGGTTCGTCGTTGAACGCTCTGATTCGGCCGTAGGATTACGCGACACAACACTAGTCATGAAAACTGTCCTTTCGATATCCGCCGTCCACATGTAACAACCGAATGCTCCCACGTCCGAGGTGGGAGCGTCACCCATCTACTTGAGGCTCGTTGTCGTCTTCGTGCGGGGATCGTCCGCCGGGTTCACGTACTTGAACTCGACCGGTCCCTGCCCGTAGAGCACGATAGTGGTTTCACTCCTGGTATAGGCGAAGTGATTGGCGTAGGCCGGCATCAGCGCGAATCCTCCGACGCGGAGGCCTAGTCCGCCTCTCTTGTCCAGTTTTGCGCCCATCCCCATGAAGAGTTCGCCCGAGACGACCGCGACGTTCTCATCGCTCGGGTGCGAATGGGCCGGAATGTCATAGTTCGCCGGGAACTTCAGACGGATGGTGTAGGGCACCGCCTTGGTCGGGTCTCCCGCGAGGACGGCTATCTCGGCACCGGGCGGCAGCATCGGCGGCGCGGGACCCCACTTCGCGATGCTGAGGTTCTCCATGACATGGGCCGGCGTCTGCGCAACGGCCGCCGAGACGACGAAAGACGCAAACAGCAGGGCCGCGGCAAGACTCCCGAACAACGTGGTCGTGAGGCGTGTCGTCTTCATGATTTCTCCTTCGCTGAAAATGACGGGAATCGTTGACGGGAGAAATCTAGCAAGACGCCCGAACCACCTCTTCACCGGTTCGGGTCATTTTGCGGCGACGGATAAAAATGGCCCGGACGGGCCACTAAGGCGGTTTCCACTCCCACGTGCCTCCGTGGCACCGCTGAAGGGAAAACGGGCGCGGACTGTTGGCGTCTACAGCAGTCCGAGGCGGCCGGCCTGAGCGACGGCCGCCGATCGGGACGACACGTTGAGCTTGGTGAGGGTATTGGCGACGTGCCTGTGGACGGTGTGCTCGCTTATGAAGAGTCGCTCCGCAATCGCCTGATTGTTGAGGCCGGTCGAAATCAGCCGAAGAATCTCGACCTCTCGTGGCGTCAGGCCTTTCCGGTCTTCGGCCCCTGGTGATGCGGCTGCCGGGCCCGTCGCCAGGGCATCGAGCACCGCGCGGGCGCGAGCGATCTCCAGACCTGCACCGAGCGGCGTCAGATCTTCGATCGCGCGCCGGGCCTCGTTCACACCCGCTTCGGAACGCCCGAGCGCTCCCATCACGCGAGCGAGCTCCACGCGCGCGCGACCGGTCTCAAAAGGCGCGCCGCTCTCCTTGAAGAGATCGACCGCATCCTCCAGATGCTTCCTCGCAGATTTCGGATCGCGCGATCTCGACGCCACGAGGCCCGCCGCGAGACTGGCCAACGCCTGCAGCGGTCCCGTCCCTGCTTCGTTCGCGATGGCGCGGAGTTCGACGACCGCCTGCGTGGCTTCCTCCGCGCGACCCTGCTCCAGGCAGGCGCGAACCATCAGCTCCAGCGCAGCCGCGCGCTCAGTCCGATTGCTCGCTGGCAGACGCCGGAGGTGGCGCTCAGCGAGATCGGCGGCGGTCTTGAAGTCCCCGCGATCGAATATCACACTCGCGCGCCCGAGCGAGGCGAGCGGATGCGATCCAACGCGCTCGAACAGCGTCATGGCTTCGTCGAGCTTTCCCTGGCGCCTTCGCAATTCTCCGAGGCGCACGAGCCCCTCCCCCGTCATGGCCGGACGGGACGCCGCGAGCTCGTCGGCGGCTGATGTCAGCTCCCGTTCGGCTTCCTCCCATGCGCCACGCCACATGCACACCGAGGCGTATTGGGTACGGCACACGGCAAACAGCGGCCGGAATCCCCATTTCGCGCAGAAGGCCTTCAGACGATCGCACCATTGGACCGCGCGCTCGTAGTCGCGGATGCGTTCACAGGCGGCAATCAGGTAGCAGCAGGCAAGGCCGATCAGCACCCGATCGCGCATTTCGCCCGCCAGCACCGCGGCGTTGACTTCGTCCAACTCCTGAAGGCCTTCCGCGACGCTGCCGGCCGTCACGCGCGCAAAGCCATGCAGCGCGCGTCCGACCATCTCGTAGTCCACCGCACCGACCGCGTGTCCAATCCGCACCGCTTCAGATGCGAGTTTCCCCGCCTCTTCCGGATCTCCGTCATCGAGCAGCGCGAAGACGCCGCTCCGCAGCGCAAGCCATGCATGTTCTGGCGCATCCGGACGGCCCTCCAGGAGCCGATGAGCCCGCTGAAGCCACCCGTTCGCAACCGCCTGCTCGCCGCGGAACGCCGCAGTATCCCAGGCGAGCCACACAGCCATCCGTGCTGCTCCCAGGCTGTCGTCGCGCTCACGATAGATGCGATACGCGCGTTCGCGGACGTCGAACACGATGTCGGCCAGATCGAGCCACCAGGCGGCGAGCCCCAACCCTTCGAGCGCCTCGGGATTTTCGTCGGTCTTCAGCGACACTTCGAATGCGAGACGGGCCGCCTGCCAGTCGCCACGACCAAGCGCCGCCCGGCCCGCATCGAGACCCTTAAGGGGTCTGATCGGCGTGACGCGTTCGCTGCGGGAGTCCTGAGTTTTCACGATGGGCAGCCCATCACAGATTAGCAGTACGAGAACCGTCGAATTCCGTTCATTGCCAGGAGGCGGCTGGCGGTAATCCTTCAACGGCGCGTGGCACAGACGCTTGCCGGCGGCAAAGCCAGCGGTGGGCGTGACGTGGAATCTTCAACGAGATGACTGCCGGACACGCGCACTATGCCTCGGTGCGCTCGCGCGGCGTCGTGCCGCGCGCGCCGCCCGCAGCTCACGTTTGCGGTCGCGCGCGAATCGAGGTCGGGTTACGGCTGCTGGGGGTTGCCGGCGCCACCACCGCGTCGGCCACGGCCGCCACCTTGCCCCTGGCCTCCACCGCCGGGGCCACCGCCGGCGCCGCCGCCACCTCCATGCGGGGGTGGTGGGTATATTCCCATTCCGTGGAACTCGTTCGCGTACAGCGTCTGATAGCGAATCGCGTTCCCGTCCTTGTCCAACCACCCCATCGACGTTTGAAACAGGGCAGGTGCCGGGTACCCCTTGGGCACGAATCCCTCGACCACGTAGAGCCTGTTGTCATGCATGGCGACAAAGGCGAAGGCAGGGGACTGATCGGCGTTGTTGATCATCTGGAGCTGAAACCCTTCGACGAGATCGAGCTGCGTCCAGAAGAAATCGGTGATCTTCACGTTCCGTTGCATGAGCCTGAGCATCGCGTTGGCGACTGCCCCTCGAATCTCATGCTTCCAGTAGCCGATACCCGAGAGGTCGCTTCCAAGGCAGGGCTCGGAGCCCGGCGGGCACAACTTGGCGCGCTCGAGACCCATCGGCTCGATGCCGCGGTAGTCCATCACGCTGACCGAGTAACGCTCGCGACCCTTTTCAACCGTGTAGATTCGCTCCGGCAGCATGAAGCCGTGTTCCGACTTCCAAGTGGTCTCAGTCACCGTGGGTTCGCCAGGGAAATCGACCTTGAAGCCATCTCGGACGCTGTGGTACTCGGTCCATTCCTGGGCAACCGCAGGGACAGCCATGGAAATCAGCAACACGAGAACAAACGTGGTGACGCGCATACCTCTCCTCTATGCTCCTCGCCGTAGTCGGCGTTTGGTCAAGAACACCGGATATTAGACCCTGCCAACGCTCCCGTCGCACATAACCGGATGTATCACTTTGTCGTCAGGCTGGGGATGCGTTTCACGAGCCAACTCGATACTCCCCCTCGAGCCATCTTGATGATCCACACCCGAGCCGTTAGGAAGCCTGTCCGCGGACGGCCGAAGTCTGCGAAGGAGCGTGACACAAGCGCTGCTCCGTCTCGAGCGTCAGGCGCTTGCTGCTCGAGCGGTCATAATCGCGCCGATATTTTCGGGCGATAAGAACTCCGCCGGTGAGATCGTTCCCGCGTTCATCTGTACAAAGCCGTCCATGGCCTTCTGATTGCCGTGGATCGCGCGGAACAACTGCTGCATCTGGGGCGGCGGGGGCTCCAGCGTCGCCAGCTGACATGTGAATTCGTACATCGGCAGCACGTGCCGGTCGCGGGCGCGCTGCCACTCGCTCATAGCGTCGTCGAACGATCGAGCGCCGGTAAACGTTTGGTCCAATGCCATCGCGCAGTGCTCGGCGTCGCGGAAGGCGTCACTGATTCCCTGAGCCGTAATCGGATCTTTGTTGTAACCCGCATCGCCAACGAGCGTCCAACCGGGACCGTACGGCTTGCGGAAGTAATTCGTCACGGCCGCGCCGGCAAACGGCGCCGCTCGTTTCGCGCCGCGAACGCGTTCTGCGAACTCGGGCGCGAGATCGAACATCTTTAGAAAATTGCCCTCGACATCTTTCTTGTTTGTCTCGAATTCCGCGTGCGGCCATCCTCCGACGGTGAGCGTCAGGCCGTCGTGCGTCGGCGCCGCAGCGAATCCGCGGCGTGCGCGGATGTAGGTTTCGAACCGCCCGTCGATCGGAAGATCGCTCCAATACGTGTAGTAGGCGGCGAGCAGCGGCGGCCTTTCGTTGTACTGTTCGGGCCGGACGGCTTCCGCCACGACCGAGTAGCGGCCATCCGCCCCGATCACCAGTCTGGCTCGCTCGGTCATGGCCTCGCCACCCTTTGAGCGGCCCTTGATGCCAACGACGCGTTCGTCTTCGATCAGGACCTCCTCCACGGTGAAGCCTTCCCGAATCTCCGCACCGGCCTCAGCCGCTGCGTCGACGAGCAGTTTGTCGAGCACCGTCCGCCTGGCGCAGTACGCGACCGGAGCGTAGCTGGTGCCCGGCGATCCGGCGATCGTGAAAGGACCGAAATCGAAGGTGTACGTGTGAATCGGCGGACATCCGGTCACAGTGAGCCGATCGATCAATCCCCACCGTGCGAGAGCGGCGACGCCCAGCGGATGCACTACATGCGTCGATACGGTGTCACTGGGGAACGTCGCGCGGTCGACAACGAGCACACGGTATCCCTTACGGGCCAGTAGCATCGCCGTCGGCGAACCCGCGCAGCGCGCTCCCACGATGATCACGTCGTACGCCGTCTTCATGTCTGATCTCCTGCCGCTCCTCGATTGCGCGATGCTTCCCCGCTGCCCATGATCTAGTATCCCCGAAACACCGTTCCTCCTCAGAACCACACTTAGACCATTTTTTGCTTCAACGGGCCACGGAGGCACGGAGTCGTGTCTCCGTGACTGCGTAGGCCATCACTTTCCGGACATCGCCTTCTCAACCGCAAGTTTTTCCGGAGTCTCACGTGCGTTCTGAGCTCATGCAAGTTTTTGCCGGCCGTTCACGCCTCTCTGAACGAGGGGAGTCACGGTATGAGGCAGACAACACGGCACCTGATCATCGGCTTGATGATGATCGGGGTGGCATGCGCGGGACGGCCAGCGTGCGCTGACGATGTAGATGGAGAAACTGTTCAACACGTACGCTCGAGCAACGCCTCAATCGTGGTGCTGATGGGCCTGGCGAATCAGCAATCAAAGACCTTCCGCGGTCTCATTGAAACCATCAACGCGAGCCAAGGCATTGTGTACGTCGAGAAGGGTCAATGCGGGCGAGGTGTACGGGCGTGCCTTGTGTCCGTGACGACTGGTGGCGGGCACCGGTTTGTGCGGGTGCACGTCAACACAGGGGAGGTCGACTGGGACCTCATGGGATCAATCGGTCACGAACTTCGGCACGCCATCGAGATCCTGAGCAATCGGACGGTAACCAGCACCGCGGGCTTGCACCACTTTTACCTGCATACGGTTTCGACTGGCGGCTTCCTCAAGCCCTTCGAGACCGACGCGGCCGTTGAAACGGGAGCAGCGGTCCGCGCTGAGGTGCAGAAGTGCCGCAGGCGATAACGTCCGTCGCGGCGCAAGCGACGGGCAATTCGCGTAATTGCACGGACTCAGGAGCTAGACGCAGCGATCGTCAGGGGCGGCTAGCCCTTCAGGCTGGATTCGTCACGTCATGTCTGTTGGATGAGACGTGCGCAGCCGATAGCGATCACGTGGGCGCTTTCCTCCTTATCGCGGCAGTCGTCGCGAGCGTCGCTCTCGCGGCCCTCATTGCCCAAACAGTCCTGGCGTGCACGATTTACATGATGCGCAACGGGTTGCCGTTCACCCTTCACTGGCGCCCGGTTATCTTCGCGGCCGCGCTGTTCTGGTTCTGGTATCTGGCGCCAGCGATAGCCGCCAGAGCTGTGGGACCACTTCAGTAATCCGGGCCTTGAGCTAAGCGCTCCAGCCTGGGAGCCAACCTATCCGAGTCCTCGGCCAACCGGCACGATCCGTCCGCCCCCCGCCCTCGACTCTCTAAGAGTTCTGGTGTGAGACTGTTACGTGGCGCGACGCTCACCTTCTGTTCCATTGACCTTTGGCTCGGCCTGACCACGCCATGGCACTCGTTGCGACAATGCCCGACTGGCTTGAACCAATGGCCGCCACGCTGACGCAGGACCGCTTCATCGGACACGACTGGTTGTTCGAGCGCAAGTTCGACGGCATCAGGCTGCTCGCGTACAAATGTGGCTCCGATGTTCAGCTGTACTCACGCAATCGACTTCCGCAACATCTGCCGGCGATGGCCAGCGCAATCGCCAATCTTCCTGTCCATGAGGTGATTCTCGACGGCGAGATGACCTGGGACGGCCGGACCGCATATCACGTCTTCGACATTCTGTGGTTGAACGGACGCGCGGTGACCTCGTTGCCGCTTGAAGATCGACGCGCGCTGCTGCAGGAGTTGCCGTTCGAGCCCCCGATGCGACGCGTCGAGCTCGTCGAGGACCAGACACCGTGGGAGCGAGCCAGGCGCGAGGGCTGGGAAGGAGTGATTGCCAAACGCCGAGGCTCGCCGTACGAGCATCGTCGTTCGAAACACTGGCTGAAGATGAAGTGTGAGACGTCGCAGGCGTTTGTCGTGGGCGGCTTTACCGATCCGCAGGGTGCGCGCGTGGGTCTTGGTGCGCTGCTCGTCGGTTACTACGACGAAGACGCCCTCGTCTTTGCCGGGAAACTCGGCACCGGCTTCGATACGAAGCTGTTGCTGAATCTGCGTACGCGCCTCGACGCGATCGAGCTCCCGGAGTCGCCGTTTATGACCGCCAAGGGCCTGCCCCGACTGCGCGCGCACTGGGTGCGTCCCGAAATTGTCGTGCAGGTCGCGTTCATCGCATGGACCGCACACGGCAAGCTGCGGCACCCGCGGTTGATCGGTCTCCGCCTCGACAAGGACGTGCGCGACGTCACACGGGAGCAGCCGTGATCACCCACCCCGAAAAAGTGCTCTTTCCAGATGATGGGATTACGAAGGGCGATCTGGCCGCCTACTACGAAACGATGGCGCCCGTGATCGTGCCTCACCTGCGCGGGCGGCCGGTCACGATGGAACGATACCCCGCCGGCATAGGCGAGAAGGGGTTCTGGCAAAAGGATGTGTCGAAGGGCTTTCCACCCTGGCTGCAGCGCGTCGAGGTCCCGAAGAAGGGCGGCGTCGTCCATCATCCCGTGATCACTGACACGCGATCGCTACTGTGGATGACAAATCAGAATACCGTGACGCAACACGTATGGACGTCGCGGATACCTCATCTGAACCACCCCGATCTTTGCGTGTTCGATCTCGATCCGTCCAAAGACGACGCCGCAGCGGTGCGAGCCGCGGCGATCGGTCTGCGCGATCTGCTCGAGGAACTCGCCTTGCCCTCGTGGATCAAGACATCCGGCTCGAAGGGCTTCCACATCGTCGTCCCCATTGACGGCAAGACCCCCACGGGAGTCGTTGCGCGCTTTGCCGATAACGTCGGGACGGTGTTCGTGAGCCGTGCGACCGATCACCTCACACAGGAATTCAGTAAGGCGGATCGCAGCGGGCGGATCTACGTCGACACGGGCAGAAACGGTTACAGCGCCACGTTTGCGGCTGCTTATACCGTACGGGCGAAGCGCGGCGCGCCGGTGTCCGCACCGTGCACGTGGGAAGAGGTCGAGCGGGGTGAGGTGAATCCCGCTACGTTCACGCTGCGGGATATGCCCGATCGCATAGCGAAGGTTGGCGATGTGTGGGCGGACATGCGGCGGCGTGGCCGATCGTTAAAACAGCCGATGGAGAAGCTGCGCCGCCTCAGTCAGCGATAGAGGCCGCCTGCGCATCGTCTGCTTCCGTTCGTCGTCGGCCAGCAGCCTCTCGCTCGAGTCGAATGGTGTCAGTTGAGGCGGGCCGCTGACACCACTCTTTCCAGCTCTCGTCCCGGCAGCTTCGCTCGAATGCGCCTACTGTCTGCCGTAGAGGAACATTTCCTTCCCGCTGGGCATCACAACCTTCTGCAGTCGCAGAATGTTCGAGCCATCTGAGAAACGATACCCGATCGCGGTGATCGCGTCTCCCATCTTGAGGGTAGTCCTGTCCCAACCGTTCCCTGCCATACGAGTCGTACTGGGGCCGCCGACGTCCCACTTCTCGATCTTGCCGCTGGCGTCCTTGACGTCAAGGTCGATCATCACGTGAGGATTGGACCAGGTGTACCCCGTCACGGTTCCCTTCACTGTGATCTCCCGCGACATATCGACGGGCCATGAGTGATGTGCGAATAACGGACTGGCAGCCGCGACGATCCCTACTACTCCGAGTGCAAGGATTTTTAGCCTCGTGATCACGCCACACCTCCACCGCAATTCTAGTAGATCTTCCGACCGGCAAAGCCGGCAAACCCACAGAGCCCGCGCCAAGCTCGGCGCCGGGTCGATAGCCATATCAACGTCGAGGAACGAGCTTGCAGGCCGAGAACGTCTCCAGCCGGAGCACGGCCAGGTTACGCGTGTAAACCCCCGGAAGGGCGGCAAAATGTCCCCTACCGCTGATCTGCACGGCGTGATCGACAAACGAGGCCGGCACGAGAAGAGCGCGGCAAGCCGCCAGCCCCGGATCGCGGCGGTCCGCAACCGTGAGCTCGACGAACGGGTCGAGCGCGCGATTGAAACCAGCGAGCGTCGAACCGCCGCCGTTGAACGCCACGTATCCAACGCCGGCGATGAAGAATTGCTTGCCAACGGTTCGCTGCTGGCTGACTTCGAACAATGTGATGACCTGCGGTTGTGAAGCGCCCTCTCGAGGCAGCGTGCTGCCGGGACGGACCGCCAGGTCGCCGGCCCACTCGCCGCCATTTGGAAGACGGTGGGCGCAGCCCGCGAACAGGGCCACCAAGGCGATCTCCGCGAGCCGCCGGCGGCGCGACGTCGAAACCATCAGGGCATCTTCTTATACTGACAGTTGAGGAACCAGTACGCCGGGGTTGTCGGCGATCTCCGACAGCACCCTGAACACTTCGTCGTCGAAGGTATCGATGACGACGTATTCACCCTCGCCGACGTTTCTCTTGATGTTCTTCGCCGTCGGGTGTTTGGCCTCGAGGAAGTCCACGCCGGCGCCGTTGTTCATCCAGTATTCCTGCAGCATTCCGCGTCAAACGTCGTAGCGCTGGATCGTACCCTTCCCCTGGCCGCCCGGGTCGCGCTGCATCAGGAACAGATGCTTGCCAATCCGCAGCGTTCGGGCGCTCATCACCTGCGCGTTAACCGCTTTCTGCTCTTCGATGACGTCGGGCTCCGCTGTCTGGTCGATGGGATTGATTTCCTGGGCCGAATAGCTCGATCCGTTCCTCGTGAATCGCAACAGATCAGGGCCGGGAAAGTCGTTCGGATCCTGTCCGGGAAGCCCGAGCTTCTTCCACGATCCTTCAAGCGAGGGATCGATGAAGCCCTTGTCCCAGTACATGCCGAAGTCTTCGACCCAGGTGCAGGACGACAGAACGAGGATGGCGACGAGGCACGGCCAGAGGCGTTTCATGATGAAACCGAAAGGGCGCGAGTTCCTTCGAGCGGGGGGATCTACATGTTACCCGCGTGGAATGGACGAGGGTGCACCGCACGCTACGGTTGTTGGCGATCGTATGCAACGCTGTGCAAGCTGTCGCCATCAGAAGTCCGGCTAAAGCCGGACACTACTATGGCTGTGGCGCTGCGCTCGTGGCCGAGGGTGGTGATGACGCGACCCCTAAGGTCCTGCCATCAGCGAGCACAGCCTGAAGGATGCGTCCCATCGGCCGCCCATTCTTGACTGGCTCCACTATGACAGTGACTTGATCCCCCGCCTTGAAAGAATCCTTGCGATAGCCAACCGGGAATATGACGTTCGGGGCCTGACCCTCGGCAATCCACTGCACCATTTTGCCGTCCTCACCCGCGACATCAAGGCTCAACAAACAGTGCGGATTGGAATACACCCATTCCTTGACGGTCCCTTTCAGGGTCACTTTCTTGCCTGTATCAAACACCGCGCTGCCGTGGTGTGCGGCCACGGGCAATGCCATCAACAGTCCGACAGCGATAACCGACACGATGACAAATCCACTTCTCATGGTGCCCCTTTGCCGCCCGCGGCGTTGCCGAAAAGCCTGTTGTAGTTCTCCTGCTCTGAGGGCGAGCAGTAGTATTCCATGATGTCCGTACGCGGATCGTGCAATCGCATCGGGAGCCTCATGGTGTCCCACGGTGTTGCATAAACCTTCGGATCAGCAATCGTTTCCGACCACACCAGCGTGTCATTGTCGACACGACGGAATGTCTCGGTGACGCGTGCTTGCTCGCTGATCGGCCGGCCCGTGGAATCGAGCCACACCCGGTCTTCCGGCATCGTTCCAACCGTCTGGACCTCGAGCGTGTAATCGTCGATCCACCTGCCGACCGAGTAGCCGAAAAACCGCCGTTCTCGAACCTCGCCGGCGATTTCTACGCCCCCTTCCACCAGCTTGGGGAGTTCTCGACCGTCGGTCCAGATGACCCGCCAACGATTGTCGTAGTGATACAAGATCACTACCTTGTACTCGTCCTGAAAAATCTGGGTGAGCCTGATGTTGTAGTGATTGCTACGCGGCATTCCTAACGGCTCGCAGCGATTCCTGGGGTCGTTATCCTGGGCGGGGAGCACCGCGTCGATGCCCTCGAGCGCCTTGTGGGACCGGTATAGTTCCAAGCCGCCCGGCGTATACGGAAGCTGATTTTCCGGCCTGCCGTTGTTCGGCTTCAACTGCACGCCGGCTGCCTGGGTTCCTGCTCCCGGCCCACCGGCCGGGCCCCACATCCCGGCAAGGTTACGTCGCGGAGCCGGCTTCTTATTCGCGTCCGTTATTGGCGGTTTATCCCAATTCGGCGTCAGCCAACCGCCCGGAGAACTGTTCTGGGCAAATGTGTCGACGGGAAGGCCCATCGCCGCAACGAAGAGGCTCATCAACACCAAAACGGGATTCTGCATTATCGGAACTCTCTCCACTGTGACTCCTTACGTTGCCGGCCGCTCACCGCCTCCTCCTGCGCGTGCGCGGTCATCGGCTGGGTCCGGATCCTTGAAGCGAGGAACAACCGCACCAATAGGCCCGATCTCATTGCGACCTCTCTCACTTACGAGTGCGGCCAGCGATCGGCTCCGCCAACCATCTTTCGGCTGGCGAGGTCGGCGACGTAAGCAGGATTGGAGTTAATGCAGCAGCGCGATTCTAGGAGCGGAAAGCGGGCCTGTCAATTCAATAGGACCCGGGCTCGTCGCTGCGCTACCTGGTCACATTCTGAAAATACGGCGGAAGGTCTTTCTTGGTATCGCGCAGGATTTCGACAATGGCCCGACGGTCCTCAAGCGAGAGCGCGGACCGGTACCGCGCATCCCGTTCCTCTCCTGAAAGCACCTGCCACATGCGCTTGTAGATGGGGTCCTTCGCCGCAGGCGGCAACGCGTCGAAGGCGGCCGAGTAGATCAAGTAGCTGCACGGATACTTCATCAGACGTCGATTGAGATCGAGCTCGTGCAGCGAGCGTCCCTTTCGGTCCCGCGGACCAACAGTCGAGAAGCGCTCCGCGAAGCCCGTCGAGCCGCGGACCCGATCGGTCAGCTTCGCTTCATCGATGAACAGCAGGTAATCCACGACCTCGTTCGCGACCCCGCTCATCATCGCGGCGATACTGGCTTCCGCATCGGGGGTGGCCACGAAGGGCGGGTGCAGCGTGGGATCCACGGCGCGCGCCTCCCAGCTGGCCCGCGTCAGGAGGTTGGTCATCCGCGTCTGGTGCGACAGCACCAGGAGGGCAGCGATGTCGCTCGATCGAGCACGATAGCTGTCCGAATCAAACAACCCTTCTACCGATGTGACCTCGCGCGTTGAACGACCGTCAAGGGCGGTCGCAGCGTTTCCCATGTGAGGTGCAGAGCCGGTGCTTCCAGTCACGTACCAGCCACCAAAGCGTTGTCGTAACGGAGTGTTCTGATCGGTCGAACTCGGCAACCCGGACGCGGCGGGGTCGGACGGCCGGGTCATGCTGAACATCAGCAGCCCAGCCACGCCAAGCGTGTCCCCAGTCACGTGACACCCAAGGCACTGGAAGGACCGCCTGAACTGCGGGACGCCGTCCCTGAGGTCATCGGTCTGTGCGAGCGTATAGAAAACGATGCCTTCCCGCTCGTCGTGAGCCGTCACTTCGATGACGGTTCCGTCCCGCACCCAGCCGAGCATGGCGCGATCGTTGAAATACAGCGCCCGCGGATTGCTCTCATTGATCAATCGCCTCTGCAAACTGTCCGACGCAAAGACGAGCACCTGCGAATCGACCGGAAGCTCGAGCGCCTCCAGGGCCGACCGGAGGTATCCGCTGCGGCCCTCGAACGTGAGACGAATGGTTCCGTCCAGGAGCTTCCTGTTCACGTCGACGACGACGTTGTTCAGCGGCGCGGTCGAATAGGCGATCGCCGGATCCTCGGACGAGCCGTGGAACGCCCCGCCACCCTGCGCGCTGAGGGGCGCCGAACTGCCACCCAGCACGTACAGGAAACCGAGGCCCAGGACGACAAATAGAGTTCTGAAGTGCACGCGGTTCCCTATCTTGCGTACGCGGCTTCGTTCCGTCAAGCGACGCGGGACCCAAACCTA
>DAIRVG010000002.1:0-4392 GCA_036802945.1 Vicinamibacterales bacterium | reverse complement strand
GTGCTGGCTGCCGATGATGTCGTCGCGCGGCTCAGGGCGTTGCGGGCGCGCCAGCCGGTGCAGTACTTCGCGTTCTACTCGAGTCAGCTTGGAGGAATCGTCACCGATCCCTCGCTCATGGTGCTGCCGTTTGACGATCACATGGTCCATCGCGGTCACGGCATCTTCGATACCGCAGGGCTCGTCAACGGGAAACTTTACGACCTCGAAGCGCATCTCGATCGTTTCCAGCTGTCCGCCGACCGATCGAAACTGCGGCTTCCCGCGTCGCGCGCGGATCTGCGCGCGATCATCCTGAAGACAGCAGCCGTCAGCGGCAGGCGCGATGGATCAATCCGGTACTGGCTTTCGTCCGGACCCGGCAGCCTCGAGTTGACTCCGGCGGCGGGCGCCGCACCTGGTTTCTTCGTGATGGTGTTCGCCGGCCTCACGTACCCCGAACGCTGGCTCACAGAAGGCGTGCGGGTGATGACCACCACGTATCCGATCAAGGCACCGATCTATGCGATCACGAAGGCCACCAACTATCTCCCAAATGTACTCATGCAGATGGAAGCCAAGGAGGCGGGGTTCGACAACGGCGTCTTCATCGATACTGACGGCCATGTTGGCGAGAGCTCGAACATGAACGTCGCCTTCGTCACGAGGGATGGTGTGCTTGCACACCCGAAATTCGATCACGTGCTCGCCGGGTGCACGTCGCTTCGCCTCCTGGAATTGGCTGAATCGTTACGAGAACAAGAACTGTTGAAGGCAATCGAGGTCCGCGACGTGACCGTGGCGGAAGCGCGCGCATCGCGCGAAATGCTGTTGATGGGCAGTTCGGTCAAGGTGGCGCCGATCGTCCAATGGGATGACCAGAGGATTGGCGACGGCAGGCCAGGGCCTGTTGCCAAAGCGCTGCTCCGGCTCCTCGATGACGACATGCATGCGAGCGAGCGACTGATTGATGTTCCCTACTGAATGCTGAATCCTGCACAGGGTGCAGCAACCCGATCAAGACAGCGTGAAGAGGCCGGTCCCCGATGTGATTGTCATCAGCGCCGGCGGCCTCGGCCTGATGGCGATGTGGGTCCCCCCGATCATTGCCGCCGAGAATTTGAAGTCGTCTAAACCCAGCCGTGAAGTCGCCCCCCGGTACTTTTGACATCTGCGTAAAAGACTTCACAGAATACAGACAGCGCGAAGGCGGAACCAAAGGAAGGACGCTCCGGCGTCACGTTCGTTCCCGGCCGATCTCATGTCGCAGATCTTTCATCGCAGTGCCAACACGATCGCTCGGGTCAGTATTTTCGGCGCGGTATTCTTCATCGTCGGCCTCCTCGTTCTGTTCGCCGAGGTGAACCGCTCGCCCTGGGTCACCGACGTGCACGTCGCGCGCGAGCAGCCGATTCAGTTCAGCCACGAGCGGCACGTCGCCGGCAACGGTATCGACTGCCGTTACTGCCACACGTCGGTCGAGGACTCGTCCTTCGCGGGCATCCCGCCTACGAAAACGTGCATGAACTGCCATTCGCAGATCTTTGCCAACAGCCCGTTCCTCGAGCCGGTGCGCGAAAGCTTCCGCACCGGCCGCTCGCTGCAGTGGACGCGTGTCCACGATCTGCCCGACTTCGTCTACTTCGACCACAGCATCCACGTGAACAAGGGCGTCGGCTGCACGACCTGCCACGGCCAGGTCGATCGCATGCCGCTCATGTGGCAGGAGCAGTCGCTGCAGATGGAATGGTGTCTCGACTGCCATAACAACCCGGAGCGCTACGTGCGCCCGCGCGAAGCGGTGTTCCGCGTCGATTACGTTCCGCCGCCGGATCAGCTCGAGGTCGGCAAGCGCCTCGTCGCGCAATACCACATTCAGAAGCTCACGAGCTGTTCGACGTGCCATCGATGACGGATGAAACGCGCACCTTTTGGCGAACCCTCGAAGAGCGAGCCGAAGACCCCGCGTTCCGGCAGCATCTTTACAACGAGTTCCCGTCCCAGATTGAAGCGATCACGGACCCGGTGGCGCGGCGGACGTTCCTGAAACTGATGGGCGCCTCGCTCGCGCTCGCGGGCGTCACCGCCTGCACGAAACAGCCGGCCGAAAAGATCGTCCCCTATGTCCGCCAGCCTGAAGATCTGATTCCCGGCAAGCCGGTCTTCTACGCGACGGCGATGCCGCTTGCCGGCGTCGCGACCGGACTGCTGGTCGAAAGCCACGAAGGCCGGCCGACCAAGATCGAAGGCAACCCGCTGCACCCGGGCAGCCTCGGCGCGACCGACGTGTTCGCGCAGGCCGCTGTCCTCGGGCTCTACGATCCGGATCGCTCGCAGACGCTGATCAACCTGGGCGAGATCCGTCCGTGGTCCTCGTTTCTGGGCGCCATCACCGCGGCGCTCGCAGCGCAGCGGCCGCTCAACGGCGCCGGGCTCCGCCTCCTGACCGAGTCGGTCAATTCGCTGACGCTCGCCGCGCAGATTCGGGATCTGCTCGTCCGCTACCCGTCCGCCAAATGGCATCAGTGGGATCCGGCCAGCCGCGAGAACGCGCGCGGCGGCGCGAAGCTTGCCTTCGGCGAGTACGTGGACGCGCAGTACCGCTTCGAGCAGGCCGACGTGATCCTCGCGCTCGACGCCGACTTTCTCTGCTGCGGGCCCGGCTCGCTGCGCTACGCGCGCGACTTCGCTGCACGCCGGCGTCCCGAGCAGGCCGATCGCATGAACCGGCTTTACGCGATCGAGTCGATGCCCTCGTCCACGGGGGCACGGGCTGACCATCGTCTGCCGATGAAACCGAGCGCCATTGAACAGGCAGCGCGCGAGATTGCGGCAGCCGTCGGCGTGCCGGGTGGGTCAGGCGGGTCGCGTGCGGCAGGTGGGTCAGCTGGGGCGGCGGGCACGTTCATCGCGGCGGTCGCGCGGGATCTGCAGGCGCACCGCGGCAGCAGCCTGATAATCGCCGGCGACGGTCAGCCGCCGGCCGTTCACGCGCTCGCGCACGCGATGAACCAGGCGCTCGGCGGCGTCGGCCGGACGGTGATCTACACGCAACCGGTCGAAGCCGAGCCGACCAATCAGCTCGACTCGCTGCACGAGCTGGTCGCCGACATGAACGCCAGCAGGGTCGACCTCCTCGTCATCGTCGGCGGCAACCCGGTTTACACGGCGCCGGTGGATCTCGGGTTCGCGGAGGCGATGAACAAGGTCCAGCTCCGGGCGCATCTCAGCCTGTACGACGATGAGACGTCGGAGTTGTGCCATTGGCAGATCCCGGAGGCGCATTTCCTGGAGGCGTGGGGCGACGCGCGCGGATACGACGGCACCGTGTCGATCGTGCAGCCCCTCATCGCGCCGCTCTACGGCGGCAAGTCGGCGTACGAACTGCTGGCCGCGATGAGCGACCGTCCAGAGCGGTCCGGGTACGACCTCGTGCGAGAGTTCTGGGGTGCCCCGCCCCCGGGGGTCGCCGTTAGGCAACGCCCGACCGGCTCGGAACGCCGCCCTGAGTCCGACCGTGCGCCTGCCCCACTTGCCGAAGGACGGACGCTGCCGAGGCCGGAATTCGAAACCGCCTGGCGCCGCTGGCTGCACGACGGTATTGTCCCGAACTCCGCGTTCTCGCCCAAGAGCGTTACCGCTCGTTCCGCGGTCGGCGTCGCGACGCCTCCGCCGGCCTCCGAGACTGACGGCGGCCGCTTCGAAATTGCCTTCCGCACCGACCCTTCGATCCTCGACGGCCGCTTCGCGAACAACGGCTGGCTTCAGGAATTGCCGAAGCCGATCACACGGTTGACGTGGGACAACGCGGTGCTCGCGAGCCCGGCGACCGCCGCGAGGCTACGGGCGACGGAAGCGCCGGCGGTCACAGGGGGCGAGCACGGGCAGGTCATCACCGACGTCGTGGACGTGCGGTATCGCGGCCGGACGATTCGCGGCGCGCTGTTCCAGGTCGTCGGCCATGCGGACGACTGCGTCACCGTGCATCTCGGCTACGGCCGGCCGCGCGGCGGCCGGGTGGCGGCGGGTGCAGGCTTCAACGCGAACGCGATCCGGACGTCCGATGCGCCGTGGGTCGGAGGCGGCGCGGAGATCGTCCGCACGGGGGAGAAGTTCTCGCTGGCGTGCACCCAGTATCACCATCTGATGGAGGGCCGCGGGATGGTCCGCGCGGTGGCGCGGGACGAGTACGTCCGCAACCCGCAGTCGGTGCGTGAGGGGGACGAGACACCGCCCAAGACGATCACGCTGTATCCGAACGTCCCGTACGAAGGCTACAAATGGGGGATGGCGATCGACGTCAACGCATGCATCGGCTGCAACGCCTGCGTCGTCGGCTGCCAGTCGGAGAACAACATCCCGGTGGTCGGCAAGGATCAGGTGTTGCGCGGGCGCGAGATGCACTGGCTGCGC
>DAIRVG010000001.1:177648-223519 GCA_036802945.1 Vicinamibacterales bacterium | reverse complement strand
CGGAGCTTCAACGGGACCGTCATCCTGAGGAAAGCGAAGTAAGGAGGATTCAGCCTGCACACGCCCTGACTATACTGGCGCGTCATGGCCCTCCTGCGACGCGTTCTCGAGACCGCACTCTATTGCGACGATCTGCAGCGCACCACGGCGTTCTATGAGCGCATGCTCGGTGCAACGCCGATGCTTCGAACAGATCGGGTTGTGGCGTTCGACGCCGGAGAGGGTACGGTGCTGCTGCTGTTCAGGCGCGGGCATTCCCACCCGCTGCAAACCGATGGCGGTCTCGTGCCCGGTCATGACGGCAGCGGTCCCGCGCACCTGGCGTTCGCGATCGACCGGGATGAGGCCCCAGGATGGGAGCTGCACCTCGCTGCGTTGGGCGTTGAGGTCGAGAGTCGCGTGACGTGGGCCCGCGGAGGTCTCAGTCTCTATTTTCGCGATCCCGATGGACGGTCAGTCGAATTAGCGACTCCCGGCACCTGGCCCTCCTACTAGCGTTCGTCCAACCTCACGGCGCTGCGAAGGGCTTCGCCTGAAACGTTCCTCCGCCGAATGGGGGCAGCGCCTCGACCGTGTAGTCGCTCGGCACCTGGAACAACTCGGGCGAGGGTTCGGCGCGCACGATGTTCTGCAGCCGGTATGTCGTCTCGCCAAACCGCGGGTCGTTGCGGCGAGACAGCACCACGGCGCCGAGCTCTGCCGAGTACCACTGTTCCGTGACCATCTCGATCGGCGCCTGGTTGCCGATCGCGCCGGCGGGAATCGTGACAACCGTGCGGGTGCCTTGCGCCTCCACTCCCTCGATCTGTGAGGCACCGAGCGACTCGGTGCGCGCGTTTTTCGAGCCGGCGTTGACGACCACCGTCTCGGCGTTCACCGTGGCCGCGCCCGCAACGCCCGCCGCTACGCCGGCCCGGCCGACACCGTTGAATCGCGTGAACACAGGCAGCGGCGATCGCATCGCGATCTTTCGCGCAGGGTCAAGTGAGTAGTGCACCCGCGAGACAGGGTCCATGATCGTGATGATTCGCCCATCCACCTGCGGCAGGATCGCGCCAATGGCGGTCAGCTGCTGTTCACGGCGTGTGCGTCCCTGCCCGTCGCGGGCGACGCTGCTCGTCGTGTGGTGCTCGATACGGTTGCCGTCCGCGAGCTGCTGCACGACGTCGGTCGAAATGTTCGCTGTGTACGGCGCTCCCGTCACGGGCGCAGCCATGTCGAACGGCTCGACCGCAAGCAAGCCCATCCGATGTTCGATCATCGCGCCTGCGCCAGGGGGAGGCACCGGGAGCGTGAACACGTCGCCCTGTCCAGGCGGCGCGACACGCTGCTCGAAGCGATACACGACGTCCTGCCCGGCAGCCGGGGCCACGGCAAGGATCGTCAGGGCGGGAACGATCATCAGCTTTCGCACATCACACCTCAATGTCCGTTTGCATCGACCCAGCCGACCGCGGTGGCGCGACGGATCGATCGGGCCACACCGTCTTCTCCAACCAGCACTTCAACATCGACCATCCCGTCTCCGTCGGGATTCGCGATCGGTACGCCAAGGCGCGAGAACGCGCTGCGTGGCATCCGGACGCGCATCATCATGAGCGGGGCATCCATGTAGGCATCAGGCACCAGGACGTACGCCGCGCCGGTTGCCGGGGACACAACCGGGCGCCGCCGCGCACGTGCCGGCGCCATCGGCTGCTCCATTCCGCGGGGCGGTGCGATCGCGCCGGCGACCACTTCAGGGACTCCTGGTGCGACCGACTTCTCCGGCGCGATGTTTCCAAGTGTGTGTCGCGGCTCGTTTCCCCCTCGCCACGTGATCACGACCGCGACGAGACTCGCAGCAGCGAACGCGCCGGCCATGGCGATCCCGAGCACTACGCGTTTCCGCCTCGCCGCCGGCGCCCGCCCGCGGTGCTCGGGACAATTATCATCCCATGCCGCCAACACGGCAGCATCGACATGCGGCGGTACGCGCGCTGTCGCATCGTCCGCCGCCAGCGCACGCAGCGACTGTTCGACGTTCATATGACGCACCTTTCGATCCGCGCCGCGACGCACGCATGACCAGGAGACTCGGCCTCCCGCAGGCGCACGGCGATCATCTGCCGGCCGCGGTTCAACCGCGAACGGACGGTGCCAACCGGCACATGGAGCACCTGCGCTGTCTCTGCGTATGACAAGCCGTGGATGTCGTAGAGAATGACCACTTCCCTGTACCGCGACGGCAACGCCAGGACGCTGCTGCGCAGCTGCGACAGCTGCTGGGAGTGCGAAGCGGCGGCACATGGGTCGTCTGCGCCTGATGGCTTCTCCTCCACCGCCGTCTCGAGCGCCACGAACCGGCGGTCGCGGCGAAGACGGTTCCGCGTCACGTTACGGGCGACCCCATACAGATAGGTGAGCAGCCCGGCGCGGTGCGGCTCGTACCGCGGCAGCGTCCGTATCAGCGTCACGAAGACCTCCTGGGTCACATCCTCCGCGGTGGCCGGGGATCCGCTCATCAGACGCGCAAATCGATACACGACCGTCCGATACCGCTCGTAGATCGCCGCGAACGCGTCGCGCTCTCCCGCCGCAGCGCGCCGAACGAGGTCGGCGTCCGACCGGTCGTCTGCGGGCATCGTCGGCATCTGGGGGTGATTGTCGGAACCGGCTGAAAGGTTCCACGGCACCAGGGAATAGGACGTGGCCGGACGTCGGGGAGCCTGCTACACGTGAGGCGCCGACCTGGTGACTCGCACGTGACCGTTCTCCAGGCGACCGACCATCACGAAATTGAACAGGTCGCGCTGGAGCGCGAGCACGATGTCTTCCTTCGGCCGGTAGTGATGTTCGCCGCGGAGGCTTTTCGCGATCTCTGGATCGTTGAGGCATTCCCACAGCGCTGCCATGTGATCGTAGGGACCGGCCCCGGGATTCAGCAGATGCTCGATGTAGTCGCCGCACCGCTCGTCCTCGACCGACGGCGTGATCCCTTCGAAGCCCATAGCCACGATCGTGACGACCGCGTCGTCCCCACCGGTTGTCCGGACGTACCGCGCGATGGCGTCAGCAGTCATGTAACTTCCGAGAATCACCTGCTCGGCATTCGCCGCGGCCGCGAGCACACCTTGCGTGCCGGCCGATGAGCGGACCGCCACCCGGCGGTTCCGGAAGAATGCCTCCCCTTTCGCGACGATGTCGGCGGGCGAGTTCCCGAGATCGAACCCTTCGACTTTGACGCCTTTGACCTCGCCGGCGACGAGGTAATCCGGATCGCGATCGCGGAACGCGAGCGCCTCCTGCGGCGTCCGCACGAGCGCGAGGTCCCTGACGCCATAGTGAAACATCAGCGCGCTGCAGCTGAACGCCCGCAGCACGTCGATCACGACGACGATTCCCTGCGCGTCAGCCGCGCCCGCTAGCAGGCTTCTCCGTTCGACTCTCATCGCATCATCATGACGTCCGAATTAACGTCATCAATCACCCAGGATCTCCGAAAACCGTGCAATTCACATTAAGTATCCCTTTGATGCACAAGGAGTGCGCGTAGCCTCATCGAACGATCCCTCCACTCGACCGTCTTCGCGCCCAGCTAAGCTAAGACTAAAATCTCCTGGATGCCCGCGCAGGAAATCATTCTCCTCGTCAACGACGTTCCCGATCATGTCGCGAGTTACGAGCAAGCCCTGATACGCCACGGCTTTCGCGTGCGCGTGGCGCGCAGCGGTAAGGAGGCGATCACGGCCGCTCGGGAATCGCTGCCCGATTGCGCGGTCATCGACCTGCGATTACCGGACATGTCGGGGTGGGATTTGTGTCGCGAGATACGTAAGCCGGGGCAGGGGGATCCGCCCCGAATCATCGTGCTGACGCCAGAGGTCTCGAAACTGTGCGCGGCTGACAGCACGAAGGCGGGCTGCCACGCATGGCTTGCCCACCCCACCATTGCGGAAGATCTGGCAACCACCGTGCGGCAGGTGCTCGACTACGACACCGACGCACCGTCGTCGACGGACGATGCGCTGCTGGGGTTCACGACCTGCCCCGTCTGCGAGTCCGATAGCGTCCGATCGACGCTGCGCGTCGGTGTCGTCCAGTACTACTGCTGCAAGGCGTGCGCGTTCTGCTGGCGCGCCGAGCTGCTGACGCCCAGGCCCTGACGTCCCCAGCCTGAGTTACTACGGACGCAAGGCGCGCCGCCGCACCATCATCCGATAGAGCACCAGCAACAACACCGCACCGGCGAACGACATCAGGAAGCCGGCCGCTTCACCTGGGCCGTAGAATCCCATTGCACGTCCGACGAAACCGCCGAGCACCGCGCCCGCGATGCCGAGCAGCATCGTCACGATGATGCCTCCTGGATCGCGGCCCGGCATGACCAGCTTGGCCAGCGCGCCGATGATGAGCCCGAAAAGAATCCATCCAAGAATGCCCATGGGTTCTGTCCTCCCTCCATACCCCGTGCAAGCCAGAGGCCTACGCGACGTACGGTCCTGGCGGCGCGGATGAAGGTGGGTCGTCGATTGGGATCGGCGGCGGTTCGGTTGGCGGCGTTTCGGGCGCCTCGTCGGGATGGCGATCGCGCGGATCGTTCTGGGGGGGAGTACGGCTCGGCTCGGTCGGCGTGTTCATGGCGATCGCATATGCCATATCGTTGCCGGTGAGCTAAGCTTTCGGAGGCGGCCGTGAAGGCTCGCTCTAGGTAAGGAGATTACGATGAATCGCAGGCTCCTCATCCTTGGTATCGGCGCGCTGCTGGCCGCGACCTCGGCATATGCGCATCACTCGTTCGCCAGGATGTACTTCGAAGAGAAGAGCATCTCACTCGAAGGCGACATCGTGAGCTACGAGTACCGCAGCCCGCACACATGGGTGTACTTCACGGCGAATGATGGGACGGGCGTCGCCCGAAAGTGGGGTGCGGAATGGTCTAACCCGCGTCGCCTCGAGCAGCAAGGTGTGGTCGCATCGACCCTCAAGGCGGGTGACCACATCATCATCACTGGCGCACCGAACCGCAGCACCACCGACTACTCCGTGCACCTCAAGAGCATCCGGCGTCCGGCGGACGGATGGAGCTGGCCCACGGGTGGAGGTGCGGGTCGTAGTCGCTAGCGTTTAGCGGTTGAACGGTCTTACGCGGTTTTGATCGCGCGCTCGGGAACGAACGGGATGACGTTGTGATCCGGTGCGTGGACGTGTGTGTGTAGGTTGCAGACTTCCTCGTACTGCTGCGTCTGCAAAGATTTCGTGTTTTAGGCACTCCGCTTCCAGGTTTCGGTACTCCGCGCTACTCCGCCCGGCGGCTCAACTCTTCCCACACACGGCGGCCGGCCTCGATTGCCGCGCGGCTGTCGAAACCGGCGCCCGCCGGCATGGCCTTGGAGGCAAAACCGATCTGCCCGTATACCACAGCCAGTGAGGGCTCATCCACGACCGACTCGGCATCGGCAATTTCGACGGCGTGACGAAGCTCATGACCCAGCATCGCGATCTGCCCCCGGCCCTCGAGCGTGCACGCAATCCTCACCAATACGTACCGTAGCCCGCCCGCCGATGACATGAATGTGAGGCGCCCCGCCAGCGGGGGCGGCATCAGGCAGTCGGGCTCCGCGTAGACGATCACGTCCGACGCATCGAGTTGCGCGACGAGGTCGCGAAAGAAAACCGACCCTGCAATGCCATCCGCTATCGCCACGCGCATGCGCGAATCGTTTGTGCGGACGTGGCTACCCTCGCGGGGTTGCTCTGCATAGGCAGTCTGGAGCATCGATCCAAGCGATAACGCGGTGATGACAACAAACGATCGAAGGTGACAACCCATGGTCCCGATGGTGGCGCCGGTGAATGACATCATCACGACGCTTCAGCAACGGCCGCGCCACAAACATGCGAGATTTCTTCAGCAATTCGCAGTGAAGGGGTGACGATGTTGTTGGTTGAGGAGCGAGACCGAACGACATTGTCGGAACGAAAAACTCCAAACTCCCAAGAACCAACTCCCAAAACTCGCCGACGAACGCCTTGGACATTGGGAGTTGGAGGTTGGAAGTTGATCGGCTATCGAGTCGACGCGGCGCTCGCGAGGAAAATACTTTTCGGGATCTTCCCGGCGACGACCTGGCGGCCGTCGACCGCTTCGGCCACGTGGAAGTTAATCGCGATGCTGGAGAGCGACAATGCGTTGGCCGGCGTGAGCCCCTTCTCGGCCACGAGATAGGCGACCACCTCTTTCACCGCCAGTTTCAGCGCGCGATTGAGATCCTCGTGAATGCCGAGCAGGATGTACTCAGTCGGGGTCTCGACGCGCGGCGCTTCGATCTTCATCCCTTTGTGCAGCACGAACCGGAAGACGCCGGTCAACGACTGCTCGAGCGCATTGCCGCTCACTTCACCATCGCCCTGCGCGCCGTGTGGATCGCCCGTGTAGAACAGCGCACCAGCGCGGAACACAGGAAGGTAGAGCGACGTGCCTACTGTGAGCGCCTTGAAATCCAGGTTCCCACCGTAGGGTCCAGGCGGCCCGGACGTCTGAATCCCTTCAGGCGTCACGCCGATGTCGCCGGGCGTCGTCTCGCCCGGCGCAACCGCCATGATGCCCATGAACGGCGTGAGCGGCACCTGAACCTTGTCCGAGAAGAACGCGACTTCGCGTCCGTTCGCGATGCCCGTGCGAATGACGTGACGCGTTGCGGTGTCCGGGATATCGAGCGGCTTGTCGCCCGGACGACTGCCCGGATAATTCTCGCGGAACGGTCCACCGTTCGCGCTCGTGCCGTTCATCCCCCACGGCACGCGCGTTTTCAGCTCGAGGATCTGCACCTCGATCGCGTCGCCGGGCATCGCGCCTTCGATCGCGACGGGACCGGTGAGGATGTGGCCGCCCCGGCGGGGACGGCCAGGCCATGAGGCGCGAAAGTCGAGGACGTCCTGCAGAATCTCCTCGCGCTTCACGCCATACGTCGCGAGCATCGCAATCGGATCTTCCTGCTGCGTCGCTCCCTGGTGCGAGAGCGTGTCGATACGCACGGTCTCGCCCGACTTCACCATGATGACCGGCGTCGCGTCGATGGGGAACGCCCCCCACTGGAGGTTGGCGGGACGCGATGGTACGTAGTGATCGATATTCGAGGTCTGCGCGCCGGCCTCCACGATCATCGCGCAGCACATCAAACCTGCCAATGCCGCATGTCTCATGATGACCTTCCGCTTAGAAGGCAAGCCTGAACCCGAACTGCACCATCAGCGCCTGGTACGCGAGGTTGCTGTTGTAGGACGGTTTGGTGTACGCCGCGCTCGTCTCGGTCAACGTGTAAGAGCCGTAGTTCGCCCGATTGAGCAGGTTGAACACATCGACAGTTCCCGAGATGGACCGGCGCCCGAGCGTGATCGATTTCTGCACGCGCATATCCACGCGGTGCAGCGGCAGCCCGACAAAGTTGTTGCGCGCGATGATCGAGCCGTCGGGACGCAGCCGCTGTGTGGCCATTCCGCCGAAGCCGACATCACGCACGTCGCTGCCGTACCTGGCGGCGAAGCGCGCACCCGACCCGTAGAAGTAGAGGCCGCTCACCTGAATGCCGAGGCCCGGGCTGTAGATGCCATTGAACACTGCACGGTGCCGCTGGTCGGTGGTCGCGAGCCCGTACTCGCCGGCGATGTCCCTCGCGACGGCGAAGCCCAGTGGCGTGCGCGTCAACGAACCGTCGACGATCGAGAACATGTCCGGTTGCGGAGTCCCGTCGCGGAACGCAGAGAGCGTATACGTGCCCTGGGCCTGCCAGCGATGGCTGAAGCGCTTGTTGAAGCTCGTCTCGAGGCCGTGATAGTTCGAATAACCCTCGAGCAGGCCGAGCGGGACGATCCCCCATGCCGGGAACGGACGACGGGTGACGTCGGCGGATGGATAGTTCGCGCCGGTGACCGGATTGTAGCTGAGGTTGATGTTGGTTCCGACTTCCTCGCCGCGGCCACCAGTGTAGACATAGTTCGCCTGCACCGACATGTCAGCGCCGACTTGGCGCTGGAGGCCGATTGACCCTTGCCGCGCGTACGGCATGCGCCGCCACTTGCTGTTGATTTCGTCCGTGATCGATCGACGGTAGCAGCCTGGCGCGTTGCCGTTCTGATCGCACGCGTTCGCCATGACCTGCGCGTAGGTCGGCACCGGACCGTTGAACGGGTTGGACGCGAAGTCCGCGCGGCCATCGAAAAGGATCTCGGCAGCCGCCTGATGCACCGCCTCCTCAGTCTGGTGCCCCTCGTCGGTCGACGCCTGCGCGTAGAACAACCCGTAGCCCCCGCGGATCACGGTCTTGTCGTCAATCGTGTACGCGAAGCCGCCACGCGGGCCGAAGTTGTTCAGGTCGTACGGAATGTCGTTGTTGATCCACGGCTGGAACACCGTGCCCTCGGAGTTGGCGCCGATCTGAACGTCGTAGCGCAGGCCGAGATTCAGCGTCAGCCGGCTGCTCACCTTCCAGTCGTCCTGCAGCCAAGCGGCATAGAGACTCTGCGGTATCTTGTAGTGGAACCTCGTGTTCGACACATTCATCGTGAAGCGCCTCGCAATCGGCGACAGCGGCGCGAGGTTCCAGGTCGATGCGTCGTTCCACACCGGGAAGAGCGATTGGATGTTGGCCGGTACGGGCCCGTTGCTCACGTCGAGGTTGCCGGTACAGGTCGCGCACCACAAGATGTACGTCGGCTGATAGACGTACTCGCCACCGATCTTCACGTCCTGCCGGCCACCCTTGTCGAACGAGAACGTGAAGTCATCGCGAATCGAATAGTTGTTCTGCGTCTGATCCTGTCCCACGGCGCTGCCGATGCTATAGCCTCGCAGCGTGATGGTCTGCGAACCGCCGCAACGCACAGGCGCGTCGGGAAAACAGCCGCCCTTCCAAGTGACCGCCGAGTCGCGCGTGTAGTTGAAGAGTGAGACTCCCCCTTTGATCTCGTTCACCGCCCCGGTCCCGATGACCTGCGTCAGCGTGCTGAAGAGCTCGTTGCTGTGCCGCTGCTCACGGCGCGCCGTCGAAGGATGGCTCGTCGCGCCGCCGGTGCTGCCGTTGGGCAGATCGTTGTAGTACTTCTGGAAGCGCGTCATGAACCGTGCGGCCGACGAGATCTGCATGTCGCCGCGCACGATGCCCTTCCGCTGGCGGTTCTTCGCCTCCAGGTCGATGTTGAAGGCCGGATACGGGCTCGAGAACGTCACCGTCTGCGGCTGCCGTTCCTGCTCGTAGTTCGCGAAGAAATGGATGCGATCCTTCTTGATCGGCCCTCCGAAGGTCGTCACGACTTGCTGGTCCTGGTAGGGCACGACGCGATTCTGAATAAAATCGGACGCGTTGAATCTGTCACTCCGGAGGAAGCCCGCCAATGTGCCGGAGAAAATGTTTGTGCCCGATTTGGTCACCGCATTTGCGAGCATGCCTGACGAACGGCCCTGCGTCGCGTCGAACCGATTCGTCAGCACCACGAACTCGGCAATCGCGTCCATGCTGTAACTGGGCTGGTTCTGATCGGTGCCCGGGATGAGATGCGTGATCTGCTGGCCATCGATATTGATCTGTGAGTAGCCCTGGCGCGCCTGCGGGATGTTGCTGCTCTCGTTCTGCCGGCTGCCGGGCGCCAGCATTGCCAGGTCCATCCAGTTGCGGCCGTTGATCGGCAGGTCCTGCATCTGCCGCTTGTCGATATTCCCGCCAAGGGTCGACGTGGCCGTGTCCACGAGCGGCGCCTCACCGTTGACGACGATCGACTCCTGGATCGTCGACGGGGCCATCTGGAGGTTGACGACGGCCGTCTGCCCGACCAGCAATTCGGCGGCCTTGGTAACGATCGCAAATCCCTGCAGCTCGGCGCTGATTCGGTACTGACCGATCCGGACGGGAACCCGAAACCCGCCGCGTTCGTCGGTCATCGCGAGAAAGCTGTTGCCGGTGGCCGTGTGGACCGCGGTCACGGTGACGCCAGGCAACACACCGCCGCTGCTGTCGGTCACGGTGCCTGAAAGCACCGCTTCCTGGGCGGAGGCCATCTGCGGCAGCGCCATCGCACCGCAGACGACGACGCACACTGCGAGCAATCGTCTGATGAAACACCCACTTCTCGTCATGAACTCTCCTCTCGTGCAAGGCTCCGCCGGACCGGAACGTCTCCGGTGATTCGCGTGGTGCTCGATGCGTAGCGATGAAGGCAGATAGCAAGCAGCGGACCATGCGTGCGATTCGCTTAAAACAACCGGGAATCCGGTGTTCTTTACGCTCCTTTTGCGATCGATCGAAAATCCGATCGACGCCAAGGAGACAGTTGTGTGGAGTTCTCGAAGTGGATGGGACGAATCTGTCCCGCCACTCGCGCGCGGAGACCATGGTGGTGACCATGGCCCCCCGTGACGGCGTCAGGCATCCACGCTCGCGCAAAATGCGCCGACAGAATGCCGATCGCGAATGGCGCGGCTGTTGATGAAAAACGTCACCTCACACACTTGTGAAGCTCTCCGAGCGCAGACGACGAATCTGTACTAGCCGCGTTCCTTGGTCGTCATGTGCTGAAGGCTGCGCTCGGCGCACGGGAGCTCCTCGAGCAGCGTGCCCTTCGGATCGGTGTTGAGCAGCAGCGTGCGCGGGTTCAGCAACCACGGCTTCATCAGCACCGTCGTATCCTCGGCCGTGGCCTGGTAATTGAGCACATTCCCCACTCGCCGCAGTCTCTCGATCACGTGCAGGTCCTCGGAGTGAAAATACCCGGGCCAGCCCAGCCAGCCGAAGTCGTTGAAGCCGATGGAGTCGATCACCATCGTGTCACCCTCCCAGTACGCGACCGAGTCGCCGTTCCAGGTGCCTTCGAGCTCGTCGGCAGGCGGATGCTTGCCGTTGATCGGAATCAGCCGGTACGTGTTCTTCGTCTGGTAGAGAAAAATCAGCTCGTTCGGAAGCTGGATGATCTTCTGCGGTGGCCCCATGCGCGGCACGCCTGCCGGCATGCAGCTGAACGTCGGGTCCTCGGCGTTGCCGTTCTCATCGAGGTACTCGACCTTGCTCCAGAACTGGCGCTTGTAGATTGGACGGTTCGAATCGGCGCGTTGCCGGATGCCGCTGTCACGCTCGAAATTGACGGGGCTCGTTTCCCTCGAGTTCAACGGGATGTGCACGTTCCCCTTTTCGTCGATCACGACGTTGACGTTTCCGTTGCCGCCGCCGTTCCAGAGTCCTGTCAGGTCGGGATGTCCATCGCCGGTGTGCGGTGTGGGCACCTTTCCCGCGGCCTGAGCGGCCGCAGTGTCTCCGCCAATGCCCTGCGCGACCAGACGCACGGGCACGGTCCAATACGCCAGCGCGAGAGCAACCACACTGATGCCCGCGGCGAGAGCCTTAGTTCGCATTGGGATCACCGAACCAGATCGTCACGAGCCGGCCGTCGGGAAAACCGAACGCGGTGACGAAGCCGCTGGTCGTACCGTCGCGCGACGCAAAGCCATGGATGTTGTAGGTGTCACCAACCTTGAAGCCGCCGCGCGCAGCGCGGCTGAGTCCGGCCTTGCGAAGCCCGCCAGGGCCGGTGGACTCGAATGCCCATCGCTTCACCTCGCCCTTGCTGTCGGTCACGTCGAAGTAGAAGTACGAGTGCGGGTTGACCCACTCGATTTTGGCGAGCGTCCCTTTCAGCTGAATCGGCTTGTCGAAATCGAACTGCGCCTGCACCGCATGATGTGCCAGCACCGGCAATGCGGCGGAGATGAACACAAGCGCCATCAGCGCGCGACGGAATCTCTGACTCATTTCGACCCTCCTGAGGCACGTTCCACATTCTCCGGAATGGGAAAAACGACGTAGGGGTTGTAGGCGTTGACGTTGGTGATGGTGAGATCCGAGACCGTGACCCCACCCAGCTTCTGCACGATGTGCGCGGGAAAGAAGACGTCGCTCTTGTACGACACGTCACCCAGATCGGCGTATCCCGAGTAGGTCGCCTGGAGCTCGGTGTCGCCCAGCACGGGATGCTTGATCCGCGCCTCGACGCGATCGACCAAGCGCTTCTCGTTGATCCAGACCTTCATCGTGGTTCCCGCCACCGGGAACGTGAGCGCCGTGGCGCCACCTTCAACCGTGACCAGGGTCCTGTCGCCCGCCGCCCTTGCGGCCTTGAGCGCACCGTGCGGCAGGATCCAGATCTGCAGCAGGCGTTCGGTCACCGCTGCCGGCATCGGTTGCGCATCGCCGGCCGCGTTCTCGTTCCACGCGTATGTGGCGCCCACGACTTCGGTTGCCTTTACGGTGGGTAAGCCGGGCCCAGGACCTGTGCGCTCGTAGTCGACCCGCATGCCTGGCACATCGAACGCGACGCGCGCGGTGTAGGTTTTGATCGTCGACGCCGGCCACGGTGTGCCAGCGGGACGCACCTCGTAAATCGTGCCGGTAGCGCTGTACCGAACGGTCACGAGCGAATCCTGCATCTGCACGCCACGCAGCATGCCGAGTGCGTTGGCGGCAGCGTCGATCGTCGCCTTCGCGCGGGACGCCTCCGTGGCGGACGTGGCCCGCGCAGGCGCCTGGGCGTGAATCATCTGCGCAGCCGACAGGATCACGGCCACGGTCGCGAGAGCAGTCCGGTGCATGGGTCTCCTTCACGGCGAGGCTCCGCCAGTCACGAATCGCCAATCACAGATTTCGAATGGCTTCGTACGGCGCCGTAGCAAGGGGCGGTCCACGCGGCAAGCCGGCGCGAGACCGCGTGCTTTGCTCAATAAAGCGGCGATGTCATCGGGCGTGGCTCGATTGCGGTGGCGACGACACGCGCCGAATCACACAAACATGTGGAGAGTTCGGAGCGCGACCAACACAATCGTTGGCCCGATCCAACAAAGACGGGCCACGGAGACACGAAGACACAGAGCCGGTACCAGTGTTTCTCCGTGACTCCGTGCCTCCGTGGCTCGTGAGATTGAGAGAGTACGGTGAGTTTGAGTTCGGGAGTTGGGCGGTTCAGGAGGGATCGGGCGGCAGCGAACCCATCACCGCCTGGTGCATCAGGACGATCGCGGAATCACGCCTCAGCGCGGCATCGTACCGGTCGCGAAAGCCGTCCGGCGCGCCTTCGCCCGTGAGCAGGTCGCGCGTCTCGCGCAGTAGAGCCGCCGACTCGGCGCTCGCCTGGTCGGGCGTCATAGCGGGACGCGCGGGATTCGGGCGCCGCCGCTCGCTCGCGTTGCTGATCAGCTCGTCAACGCGGACGATCAGCGCGGAAATCGGATGGAGCCACGAGAAGCGGTCGTCCCGAATCAGCAAATGCAGCATCTCGGCGGCCGTAACGGAACCATGGGACTTCTCGTACTCGGCTCGCTCCCGGTCAATGAGCGCCTTGTGGAGGTCGAGGAGGGTCCGGCGGACCTGTGTCAGATTCTCGTGGTAGGTCATGAGCGCCATCGTGTGGCGACGTGCAAACCAGACGCCTTGTAGTCTAATCTCTTCCTGCGATGGCGCTCCGCGGACGATGCTGGGCTGCGGCCCTGCTTCTCACGACCTTGGCAAATGGGGCGGGATGCGCCGCGCGCGCACCGGGAGCAACTGCGGCGCCGGCACCGACGACGAGCGCCCGGATCGACGTCACCGCGCTTATCGAGCGCGGCTGCTACAGGTGTCTTGAACGTGCGTATCGGGAAATGCTTGAGGCAGACGCCGACCAGGTCCTCCTCGCGCCTCAGGCCTTCGAAGCGGCACTTCTGCTGGCTGCCCGGTCGAAGGAGCTCGGCCTTCCGTATGAACCCTGGCTCGAGCGCGCCCGGGCAGTAATCCCTGCCGGTCCCGACTGGTCGGATTACTTCGCCATCGTCCAGGCTCTTCGCGTCGATCCCTTGAGCGACGACCGGGATCGAATTCTTGTCGAGAGTCTCAAGTACCGTGCGACGACGGAAACCGTTGCGGCCTGGCGGGCCGACCTGACAGCCGGAATGGGTTCCGCTGTGCTTCGCGCCTACCTGGATCTTTCCCTCGCATGCCAATACACGGTTAACGATCGCAACCTGACAATTGCCGCCGCAGTTCAGCAGTTCGGCCACATACCGCTGATCGAATATCGCGCCGGACTGTGCGGACCGACGCAAGCGCCGCACCTGACGGCGGTCCGCGAGGCAGATCCTGATTTCGCCGACGTGGATCTGGCGCTTGGCCGATATGCGCTCGACATCCCGCAGCGGCCGGACCAGGACGAGGGGTTGCGCCGCCTGACATCAGCGCGCGCGGCGTTTCCCGAGTCACCGGCCATCGTCGCGAGCCTTGGCTCACTGCACCAGGATCGCGAGGAATGGTCCGACGCTCTCGAGGCATATGACGCCACGCTCGGACTGGTGCCGACGCACCGCGACGCGCTCCTCGGCCGCACCGTAACGCTGTCACACATGGCGCGTTATGAGGACGCGATTGCGGTGGCGTCGCAGATCCTCGAGCTGGGGAGCTGGTTCACGGGCGAAGCGTATTACTGGCGCGCGTGGAACGAATATCACGTGGCGCGCGTTGCCGAGGCGCGCGCCGACACGGACCAGGCGAAGCGCCTGATGCACAGCGCGCCGGTGCTCGTCCTTTCCGGGATGATCGAATGGCACGAGCGGCGGTTCGATGAAAGTGAAACGGAGCTGCAGAACGCGTTGACCATTGACGCGGGGCAGTGCGAGGCCGCGTTCCTGCTCGGCGCCGTGCGGGCCGAGCGACAGCGGTGGTCGTCTGGCGCCGCGGCGTTCGAGCTGGCGCAGCGCTGCTACGACCTGAGCGTGACACTTCGCCGGGAGGCGATCGCGAGGATCAACGCGGGGCCCGGCAGCGAAGAAGGCAAGGCGCGCCAGATCGCGCGGCAGCAGCGCGCGATGACTGACGAAGCGCAGCATCGGGACGAGGCGGCACAAAACGCCGCCCAGCTCCAGAAGCGCGCCGGAGTCTAAAACTAAAGCTCCTCCTCCGAATGCGGCCGACAGTAACAGATGACGATTCCGCTGCGGCATGAGTGTGCGTTACTCTGAAGCTGTCAGACATATCAGTCGAGGACACTCCGTGAAAAACAGTTCGATCGCTATTTGCATTTTTATCTTCAGCACGTTTCTGATCACGACAACGTCGTCCGCACAGGTGCCAGCGCCGTCAACAAGCGATTCGGGCAGCGCCGCTCAGTCGACGCCACAGCCCGATCAGAGCACCGGCGAAAAGCCTCCTGCCGCCGTTGGCGAAGAGGGCAAAAAAGCAACGGGGGCGGAGGATACGAAGCCGGCGCGCGGTTTCGTTTCTGCACTGACCCACAATCTTGGCGACGATGTGAAACATATTCCGAGGCGGAACAGCCTGTACTGGTGGGCTGCCGGCACGGCGGCCGCGCTTGCCGTCCATCCCGAGGACAAGGACATCAACGCGCGGCTCGTGGGCTCCGGTACGGCGGACACGATGTTCGCGCCAGGTCACATCATCGGCAGCACGTACCTCATGCTCGGCGCATCGGCAGCGACGTACGTGTGGGGGCGTGCGATGGACCAACCACGCGCCCAGCACCTGGGGATGGACCTCATTGAATCGTCGATCCTCGCGGAAGGACTGACTCAGGGAATGAAACTCATCGCCCGGCGTGATCGCCCCATCCAGATCAATGGCGGCGCGCAGAGCAAGACGTACTCGTTCCCTTCCGGACACGCCACGATCACGTTTGCAGCAGCGACGGTGCTGCAACAGCATCTCGGGTACAAGGCGGCGATTCCGACGTACCTCGTGGCCTCATACGTGGCGATGTCGCGTCTGCACGATAACCGGCACTATGCCAGCGATGTGATCTTCGGCGCCGCCACGGGCATCGTCGTCGGACGGTCAGTTACGTGGCATGGGCGCAACTTCTACGCGTCGCCAATGCTGGTGCCAGGAGGCGCGGGAATACAGCTGATGGCGGTCAGGTAACCGGGTATCATGTCCGCGTATTTATCGTTGGTGGTGGAGTCCACCTGACCGCCGTCGCAAGCTGACGGCCAATGACTCCTACGGGGCGCCGGCCCGTGGGAGTCTTCTCTCCACGGCACCTGCCTTCCGCTGGATTCCAAAAAGGAGCGATCGTGAAAACGGGACACGTCTGCCTGGTGTTCGGAGCATGAATGCCGCGTGGGGGTACGTGCTGGTCTTCGTCGGCGGCGGCATCGGCGCGGCGGCGCGTCACGCCGTCAACCGTGCGGCGCTGACACTTGCGGGCCCCGACTACCCTGCCGGGACGCTAATCGTGAACATCACGGGATCAATCGCGATGGGCATGCTTGCGGCGTGGTTTGCGTTCCGCGGGGAAACCACGACGGCGGCGGAGCGGCTGTTCCTCACGACCGGTGTTCTTGGTGGCTTCACGACCTTCTCCGCGTTTGCGCTCGATGCCACGCTGATGTGGGAGCGCCACGATATCGGGGCCGCCCTGCTCTATGTCGGCTCCTCCGTTCTGCTCTCGATTGCCGGTCTTATCGGCGGTATGTTCCTCGTCCGGTTCCCGCTATTCTAGACGGCTGTAGGGCGGCCTTGTCGGGCCCGCTGCACAAGCGTAGGCCGGTCCTTTCGGACCCGGCGCAGGAGGCCACATGCGTATCTACGTGGGAATGCTCGTTCTCGTCGGCAGTGCGATGGTTGCTGCGCAACAGGCGCCGCAATTGCCGGCGCCATTTTCGACCCCTTCGTCCACGAACCGGCCGATCGTGGTCAGCCCGCCGGCCGGCGCGCGTCTGCAAGTGCCCGACGGCTTCTCGGTCGAGACATGGGCTGACGGTTTCGAGACGCCGCGCTACATGCTGCAGGGATCCGCAGGGGAGATTCTCGTCACCGACAGCACCGCGGGCATCGTCTACGCGTTCCCAGGGGGAAAGCCGGCCGAGAAGAAGCGGCTCATCACCGGGCTGGTTCGGCCTTACGGCCTCGGCTTCTGGCAGAACTATCTGTACGTGGCGGAAACCGAGTCGGTGAAGCGGTATCCGTACGATGCGAAAGCGCTCACGGCCGGCAAGGGCGAAGAAGTGGTGTCGCTCGCAGGCCTCAGCATGGGCCACTGGACGCGAACGGTGGTGTTCGATCGCGCCGGACAGAAGATGTATGTCGGGGTCGGGTCGGCATCGAATGTCAGCGCAGGCGAAGATCCTCGACGCGCCGCGATTAATCGATACAACCCGGATGGCAGCGGCCACGAGATCTTCGTGAGCGGCACGCGCAACCCGGTCGGCCTCCATTGGTACCCGAACACCGACACACTCTGGGTGACCGTCGAGGAGCGCGATGCGCTCGGCGATGATCTGCCGTCGGATTACTTCACGCACCTGCAGCCCAGCGCCTTCTACGGCTGGCCGTACGCGTACCTCGGTCCTCACCCCGATCCTCGCCTCAAAGGTGAACGGCCTGATCTGGTCGCGAAGGCGGTGATGCCTGATGTGCTGCTCGGCGCGCACGTATCCGCGCTCGACTTCGCGTTTTACACTGGCACGCGATTCCCAGCCGAATATCGCGGCGGCGCTTTCCTCGCGCAACACGGATCGTGGAACCGAGCACGGCGTACCGGGTACAAAGTCGTGTACGTGCCATTCAAGGACGGACGTCCATCGGGACCGCCAAGGGATTTCCTGACAGGGTGGATGCTCGCGCCAGACAGCCGCGACGTCTGGGGCCGTCCGGTTGCCGTCCTGATGCTGAACGACGGCAGCCTGCTCGTGTCTGATGATGGCGGGAAGAAGATCTGGCGCGTAGCGTACGGCGGTACGAAATCGTAGCCGGGACCCGTGATGGGGTTTTGGGTTTCTAACCCCTAACCCCTAACCCCTAACCCCTGACCCCTAACCCCTAACCCCTGACCCCTAATCCCTAACCCTTACAGAGTTAGCTCGCGTCGCGGCGGACGCCGTCGATGACCGTCGGAAAGCACTCGGGGCAGATGCCGTGGCTGAACTCCGCGTCTGAGTGATCGGTCAGGTAGCCTTCGAGCTGCTGCCAGTACTTGTCGTCCACGCGAATCTTCTTGCAGTAGGAGCACATCGGCAGGAGTCCGCGCAGCTGCTTGACGCTGGCGAGCGCCTGTTCGAGCTCTGCAAGACGGCGCGCCATCGTTTCCTGGAGCGCCACGATCCGCATACCCACCTGCGCTCGCGCTTTCAGCTCCGCGGATTTGAACGGCTTGACGACGTAGTCGTCCGCGCCCGCATCGAGGCCTGCCGTCACATCGGCCGTCTCCGACGCGCTGGTCACCATCACGATGTAGAGCGGCGGAAAGGTCGGCAGGAGCCGCGCGCTGCGGCACAAGTCGACGCCATCGATGCCCGGCATCATGCGGTCGAGAATCATGACGGTCGACTGCGTCCGTTCCTGGATCTGCTGCCACGCAGCGTGGCCGTCTTCAGCGGTCGCCACATCGGCGCCGCATCCCGCGAGCGCGTGTACGGCGAGCCGGCGGCTGATAGCGTCATCGTCGGCAATAAGAATCTGCATGGTGCTCCTCGTGCATGGCAGATGAGCAGGGAGCGTGCCGGAAACGTTACGCGTCCAATCCGCGATTTCCAGGGTATTCCGTGGGATCGTCAGGGGAAGGTGTGCGGTCAGCGCACGTGAGCGTGCGGTCGGCGCACAGTTGTTTCGGTGGGATGGCCGGCTAAAGCCGGCTCCTACTTGCGCGGAAACCGCCTTCAGGCGGCCCGTCAGCGGGCACCGAAAAACGAGGGCAGCGGCATGTCCCGCATCGTGCGGAGTCCGGGCGCCGCGGTGAGGACCTGCGGAATCGAGTTGACGGTCATCGACGCGGTCGCGACGTCGCCATGAATGCCGCCGTGCACCTTTGAGTAGATCCGCGGCGAGCCGTCGATCAACACCGAGTCGAACGACTCGGGCGCGCCGAGATACGCCTCGAGCTGCAGGCGGATCTTCGCCTCGTTGCCGATGTACCCGACCCCCTCCTGGCTGATTCCGCTGACGTACCCGGGGTCAACCGCGAGCAACTCGCTCACCACTTCCTCTTCCGCGATCCACGGCCGCACCTCGTCGGTGACCCGGGTCAGCTTCCAGCCGAGCGCGTCGGCAATCATCTGGATCGATTCGGCGAAGCCGACGTGACGTACGGCACCGGCCGCCACCTGCTTCTTGAACTGTGCCTCCGTGAGGCCAGCGCCGATCTTCTGCTGGAATGACAGACGCCGGCTGCGCGCGTCCTGGACGCGGCGCACTTCGATGCGTTCGACGTACTCACAGACCGCGGTCATCGCGATGGGCAGCGCGTCCATCGCGAACCCAGGGTTCACGCCGGTGCCAAGCACCGCGACCTTGGCCTTCTTCGCAAGCTCGTCGATGCGCTTCGCCAGCCGCCGATTGGCAGGTGCGGGATACGCGAGCTCCTCGGTCGTGGACACGACGGGCACGCGCTGCTTCAGCAGCTCTTCGAGCTGCGGCATCACCCTCTTGAGCGATGACGCCGTGCAGAGCACCGCGATGTCGGGATTCGAAGCCTTGATCGCCTTGCGGAGATCCGCGCTGACCTTCACCCGTAGCGGCCGCCCCAATTCGGCAACGTCGCCGGCATCTCTGTCCGCCTTGCTTGGATCGATGTCGACCGCACCGACGATGCGGAATGCCTTGCGCGCGGCAAGCTGCCGTGCGACGGCCGCGCCGATCGGTCCCAGCCCGACGTGCAACACCCGAATGGTCATCACCGAATCTCAGTGTGGGGCAAACACTTGATTATATGTAACATTCGGGCGTGCGCGTTTGGCGGGCGGCTCTGATTGTCGCGACAGGCATAGCGGCCGCTGCGTGCGGAGGTGCCCCGATCCCTGTCCCGCCACAAGCCACCGGCGAACCACTCCCGTTCTCATTCGCCGATTCCTGCAGCGACTACGGTGTACTCGACGGGCCGGCTGCCCGGTCACCACGGAACGCGAACTATCAAATCGACGTGCGCCTCGAACCTGCGGATCGTTCGTTGCACGGGCGCGAGCGCATCCGCTGGCGCAACATCACTGCCCATCCCACCAACGAGCTGCAGTTTCACCTGTACTGGAACGCGTGGCGCAACGCTGACTCGACATGGCTCCGCGAGCGACGGCTAGGCGGTAACACCAATACCCCTCGGTCCGATGCGTGGGGCTGGACCGATGTCCGCGCGCTTCGTGTCGCGCGCGGTGGAGTGGCGGGGCGGGTGGACGACCTCACATCCCGGATTCACTTCATCGCACCTGATGACGGGAACACCGCAGATCGAACGGTGATCGCTGTGCCGCTTCCGGCAGCCGTGGCGCCGAACGAGACGATCGAGATCGATCTCGAGTGGAGCGCGAAGATTCCTCGGCCTTTCTCGCGCACCGGCTACATCGCCGACTACTACTTTTTTGGCCAGTGGTTTCCCAAGCTGGGCGTTCTGGAGGATGCCGGATGGAATACGCACCAGTTCCACTCGGGCACCGAGTTCTATTCCGACTACGGCACGTACGACGTGCGGATGACCGTCCCGCGCGGCTTCGTGGTCGGCGCCTCAGGCGGCGAGTTCAATATCGAGAACAACGCGAACGGCACGACGGTCCATCGTTTCACCGGCGAGGACATCCACGATTTCGCGTGGACGGCGAGCCCGCATTTTCTCGAGCGGACGCAGACGTTCGAGCATCCTTCGCTGCCGAAGGTGAAGATGCGGCTGCTCCTGCAGCCGGAGCACGTGGGCCAGGAGGCGCGCCATTTCGCCGCAACCGCCGCGGCGCTGAAGTACTACGGCGAATGGTTTGGCGCCTATCCATATCGCTGCATCACGATCGTCGATCCGGCATTTCAAAGCGCGAGCGGTGGCATGGAGTATCCGACGCTGTTCACCGCCGGCACGCGATGGCTCGCGCCCACCGGCGTGACGGTGCCTGAGGCGGTTACCGTTCACGAGGCGGGCCACCAGTTCTGGTACGGCGTCGTCGGCAGCAATGAGTTCGAGCATGCGTGGATGGATGAAGGCATCAACGAGTTCTCGGAGGTGCGCGTGAACGAGGCAGCCTTCACACCGAACTACGTTGTCCGTCGCTATTTCGGCGGGTTCATTCCATGGGTCTTCCGAGACATCCGCGTCACCCGCCAGATCGACGAGGGGCTGGCAAACTACACCCTCCAGGCGGAATCGGATGCCGAAGCGACGCCCTCGTTCCGCTACTGGCCCTCGACGGGCGTCAACATTACCTATTACAAGACGGCGCTCTGGCTGCACACGCTCGAACGGTTGCTCGGGTGGCCGACGCTGCAGCGGAGCATGTCGACCTATTTCGATCGCTGGAAGTTCCGCCATCCTCAGCCATCCGACTTTTTCCAGGCCGTGAGCGAAGGCGCCGGACGCGACATGACCCCTTTCTTTGACGAGGTGTATCGCAGCTCGAACACGTTCGACTACGGCGTGCAGGAACTGGCAAGCGCGGGGGCGGGCAAGGATCGCTTCCGCACGACCGTTGTCGCACGCCGGTTTGGCGAAGCCACGTTCCCCGTTGACGTGGTCACGACATTCGAGGATGGATCACAGAAGACCGAGCACTGGAACGGTATCGATCGCCGGGTGATCTATGTGTACGACGGGACGTCGCGCGCGCGGTCGGTGCAGGTGGATCCACAACGGATCCTCCTGCTGGACGTGAACTACACGAACAACAGCCGGACGCTCGAGCCGCGCGCATCCCAGGCAACCCTGAAGTGGAGCCTCAAGTGGATGGTGTGGCTGCAGGACGCGCTGCTCACCTATGCGTTCCTGGTCTGACGGCTGGAGGCGCGTGCTCGCTGCCCCCGCGATCATCGCGGGCGTGTACCTCGTGACGCTGCTTGCGGCGCTGCCGCTCGCGGTGTCGCTGCGTGGCGCGCTGCAAAATCATCTCGGGGCAAGCCTGATGGCTGGAGAGGCGGCCGACGCAGTCAACTACGACTGGTGGCAGGAATTCGCGTCGCAGTCCACGGGGCTGGGCTCGACGTTCACGCCGTCAATCATCGGGTTCGCAACGACGCTCGACAGCGTCAGCGGGCTGCTGGACAGGCGGGTGCTCATCACGCCAATCGCATGGGCGCTCGGCATCTATGTGGCCGCGTGGATCTTTCTGTCAGGAGGGATCCTGGACCGCTACGCGCGTGGGCGGCGCGTCGGCGCGCACGGCTTCTTCGCGGCCTCGGGGACGTTCTTCTTTCGCTTTCTCCGTCTCGGCATCGCGGCCGGGATCATGTACTGGTTCCTCTTCGTCTACATGCACGAGTGGCTGTTCGCGAAATGGTACGTGAACGTGACGCGCGACCTCGCGGTCGAGCGCACGGCCTTCTACTGGCGTCTCCTGATGTACGCGATCTTCGGCGGGCTACTCGCGCTCACCACGACCATCTTCGACTACGCGAAGGTGCGCGCGGTGGTCGAGGATCGCCGCAGCATGATGTGGGCGCTCGTCGCGGCGCTCCGTTTTCTCGTCAGGAATCCGCTGCGCGTCGCGGCGTTGTACGCGGCAAACGCCGCGACATTTCTGGTCGCCGTTGCCGTATGGGCACTGATTGCGCCAGGAGCAGGCGGGGCAGGACTCTCAATGTGGGGGGCCGTCGTCGCGACACAGTGTTACGTGCTCGCACGACTCCTTGTAAAGCTGCAGTTCCTCGCGTCAGAAACGGCGCTCTTCCAGCGGTCGTTGGCGCACGTTGGATACGCAGCGGCTCCGGCGTTCGCACGTCCGCAACCTCCAATCATCGAATCGATTTTCGACAGGTCCGCCTGAAGGACGCTCGCCTAATGAGCGGCCGCCGCCGACACTCTTCCTTTGGGCCGCCGCATGATCAGAATCAACGGAAGCAGCAGCAGGAAGATCATCCCGAGCAGCTGGAACAGCCAGACGAACGACACCATTGATGCCTGCTGGATCAGGATGCCGTGGAGCGCCCCATATGCGCGCTCGCCCGCGGTAACGGCATCCACGCCCCTCGCCATGAACGCGGCCTTCAGCTGCGCCAGCATCGCCTGCGACTCCGGGTCGTAGGCCGTGACGCGCTCGCCAAGCACCGCCGCTACAGTCTGGCGCTGCCGGACCAGCAGCGTCCCGGTCACCGCGATGCCGACACTGCCTCCGATGTTGCGCATCAGGTTGAAAAGGCTCGTCGCGTTGCCCATCCGCTCCGGCGGAATCGCCTGCATCGACACCGTCGTCAGCGGTACGAACGTGAGCGCCATCCCCGTCCCCTGCAGCAGCTGCGGCCAGAAGATGTCCCAGTACCCCGCCTGCAGATTCAACTGTCCCAGCCAGATCAGCGTGACACCGGCAACGGTGAAGCCGATCGCCAGGAGCTTCCGCACATCGACCTTGCTGGTCAGCATGCCGACAATCGGCATCATCACGAGCGATCCGATGCCGCGCGGGGCCATCGCGATACCCGCCGCGATTGCCGGGTACCCGAGCACCGTCTGCAGCATGACCGGTAGCAACACCATGCTCCCGTACAGGACGAAGCCGAGCATCGTCATCAGGAAGACACCGGTGGCATAGCTCCGCTCCTTGAATACACGCAGGTCGATGATCGGATGGTCGGTGGTCCACTCGTGATACAGGAGCACAAGCAGGGTCACTGCCGACACGATCGACAGGATGAGGATCGACCTCGATGCAAACCAGTCCGCCTCCTGTCCCTTGTCGAGCACGTATTGCAGAGAGCCGATACCGACGACGAGCATGCCGATACCCCAGTAGTCGACTTTCTCGACCTGGCGGCGCAGGTACGACGGATCGAAGATGAACAACTGCGTCATGACGATCGACGCGATACCGACCGGCAGGTTGATGTAGAAGACCCAGCGCCAGCTGTAGGTCTCGGTCAGCCAACCGCCGACCACCGGGCCGAGGATCGGCGCCACGACGATGCCGAGGCCCCAGAAGCCCATCGCTTTCCCTCGCTCGTGCGGCTGGAACGATTCGAGAAGAATCGCCTGCGACAGCGGCTGCAGCGCGCCACCGGTCGCGCCCTGCAGGATGCGAAACGCAATGAGCGACCCGAGGTTCGGAGCGATACCGCACAGGAAGGACGTGATGGTGAACCCGGTCACCGACATCATCAGGAGCCGCTTGCGGCCAAAGGTGCTCGCGAGCCACCCGGTCATCGGCAGGATGATGGCGTTGGCGACGAGGTACGACGTCAGGACCCAGGTCGCCTCGTCGATCGTCGCCGACATTGTCGCCGCGATGTGAGGGAGCGACACGTTGACGACCGTGGTGTCGAGCACCTCCATGAAGGTGCCGAACATCACCGCAATCGCGACGATCCAGGGATTGACGTTTCGGTGCTCGGAAGCCATTCGAGATTCGTGATTTCACTACCGCGTATACACCTTTGCGGTCACCGACATGCCTGGCCGCAGCAGCTGCTGCGCATCCTGCTTCTCGTCGATTACGATGTGCACCGGCACGCGCTGCACCACCTTGACGAAGTTGCCGGTCGCGTTTTCAGGCGGCAAGAGGCTGAAGCGCGAGCCGGTCGCGGCCGCGAGGCTTTCGATGTGCCCTTTGAACTCGCGTCCCCCGTACGCGTCCACCTCCACGATCGCCGGCTGGCCGGGCCGCATGTTGCTGAGCTGCGTCTCCTTGAAGTTTGCGGTTACCCAAACGTCCTCGAGCGGAACGAGCACCATCAGCGGCTGACCAGGCTGCACGACCTGCCCTACCTCGATGCCCTTCTTGCTGACGACTCCCTTCGTCGGAGCCTTCACGATCGCGTACTGCAGGTTCAGCTCCGCCTCCTGCACCGCCGCACGTTGCTGCATCACCTTTGCGTCGGCGGACGCCGCGCGCGCGCGGATCGCCGCGATCTGCTGCGGGGCGCTTTGCGCATTCTCCAGCTGCGCGGTTGCCTGTGACGAGCCAGCCCGTGCCTGTGCCAGCTGGCTCTGGGCAACCTGGATCCCTGACTGCGCTTCCTTGACCTGCGAGCGGGCCGAATCGGTGGCCGCCCGTGCCCCGTCGGCGGCAGCGACGGCCGCGTCGTACTGCTGCTGAGAGATCTCGTCCTTCGCGAGCAGTCCTTTGAATCGCTCGACATCCTTGGCGGTCCTTGTCGCGTTGGCTTCCGCCTCGCGCTGACGCGCCTGCGCGGTGACAAGCCGCGCGTCGGCGCCCTCGATGCCCCGTTGCGCCTGGTCGACACTTGCCTCGGCCTGCGCGACACCGCCGCGCGCCGTCGAGACATTGCTGGTCGCGGCCGTCGACGTGATCGGCACGTTGACCTTGGCCACGGCCGCGTCGGCTTCGGCGGTCGCCAGCTCGGCGCGGGCCTTCTCGAGCGCCACCTGATAGTCGCGCGGATCGATCACAGCGAGGACGGCTCCCGCCTCGACTTGCTGGTTTTCCTTCACGCGCACCTCGAGCACCGTCCCGCCAACGCGCGCCGCGATGGGAGTCACATGGGCGTCCACCTGCGCATCGTCGGTCGTCTCGCGTCCGGCGGTCGCCCACAACCAGGCGGACGTCGCCAGCACCGCGATCAGGACCGCGCCAATCGCGATGCGAATCCGTGTGTTCATCAGTTCGCGCCTCCGAGGTACCGCTTGATCTCCTCCTCCGCGATGCCGAGGGAGCCGGCGAGCATCGCCTTCGCCATCAGGAAGCCGTACGTGGCGTCGATGAACTGCTCATTCACCACCGCCACCGCCTCCTGGGCCTGGACAACTTCAATGTTGCTCGCGACGCCCGCCTGGAATCGATCGCGCGCCTGCGTCAGCTGCTGGTTGGCGAGGTCGCGGGACTGGGTCGCGGTTCGGAGCTCCTCCTCGGTTGCCTGCATGTCGAGAAAGGCGTTACGGACGTCGTAGTAAATGTCCGCGCGGATGTTTTCGACCTCCGCACGCCGGGTACGAAGGTCGGCGTCGGCCTCGATCAGGCGTCCTTGCGTGCGGCCACCCTGGAACAGCGGCACGGTGACGCTGCCGACGAGCGTGTATGTGGGGACCGCCGTGGACGGGGACAAACCAATCTTCCCGTAGTCGGCGGTGGCGTGGACCGCAGGAAGGGCCTCACCACGCGCGGCGCTACGGCTCGCCTCCGCGGCGCGCACCCGCTCGATGGCGCTCAGGTAGTCTGGCCGCTCCGTGTACGCGCGATCGAGCGCCTGCTGAAGCGTGATCTCTGGAACGGGCACGTTGGGAAACTGATCGCTCAGCGTGAATTCCTGACCCAGGGGCAGACCGATCATGCGCGCGAGCTGGAGCTTCATCTTCTGCGCATCGTTGTCCGCCACGGTCACGCGCTGGCTCTCCGAGCTGAAGCGCACCTGCGCCCGCAGCACCTCGATCCCGGCGACGATGCCGCTCTGCCTCAGGTCCTGTGCCTGCGTAAAGAGCGCCTGAGCGGTCTCACGTTGAGCACGCGCCGACTGGGCACGCGCGTTGGCGGCCAGCACCTGGAGGTACACGTCGGCCGCCAGCAGCGATACCAGATCGCGCCGGCTCCTGTTGGTGAGACGCACTGCGTTCTCGTTGTGCCCTTCCGCCCGTGCCTCGTGCAGCGCGCGAAGGTCAAAGATCGCCTGGCTCAGAAACACGCGGACGTCGAAGACGCTGAACGGCCCGACGACGCGGGGAAGTCCCGTTTCCGCAACCGGAATCCCGAACGCCTCGAGGTTGACCACCTGTCGCGTGTCGCCGAGACGGGCGCTGAAGTTGGGCAACAGCTCGCTCATGGCGACCCGTCGCGCCCCGCGGGCACGATCCATTGCATCCACGGACGTCACAATGCCGAGGTTATTCACGAGGGCCCGCTGAATGACGTCGCCGAGCGAGAGCGTCAACGGCTCGGCCCTGGCCGTGCCAGCCGGAACGCCTCGCCTGAATGGACTGTCGTCGGAAATCTGTGGCGCGGAGGTTCGGATTTGCGCGAAGGCGGGTGTCGCAGCCGCTGCAACGAGTACTAGCGATGCGGCAAGGGCGAATCGAGGAGTTTCGTTGATCACTGTACGATGTGCCTCAGTAAAAGACTAAGACACGATCGTACCTCAGTGAGGTTCGCGTAGAGGCCGACCCTCAGGTCGGCCTGGAAGCCTCTGTCGGCGCGTCACGCACAGCCGGCGGAAACGGCGACGGCGCGGCCAGAACCGATCCGGCGAGGATCTCCTTGAGGCGATCGGCGTCGACCGATTCGACCTCGAGCAGCTCCTCGGCCAGCGCCTTCACGGCGGCGCGCTGCCGTTCGATGATCTGGCGCGCCGTTTCGTAGCCGCGCATCACGAGGACACGAATTTCGTCGTCGACCCGGCGTGCGGTCTCCTCGCTGAAACCCGAAGCGCGATTGTCGCTGTCAAACGCACCCGACGGCCGACGGAAGTGGAGCGGCCCCAGTGGCGACATACCCAGCTCGCACACCATCTTGCGCGCCAGTTCGGTGGCTCGTTCGATGTCGTTCGAGGCGCCGCTCGTCATCTGACGCAGGAAGAGTTCCTCGGCAATGCGGCCGCCCATCAGGATCGCGATCTGCGTCTCGATGAACGGCTTCGAATGCGTATAGCGATCCGCTTCCGGGAGCTGCATCGTGACGCCGAGCGCGCGGCCGCGCGGGATGATCGTGACCTTGTGGAGCGGATCGGCGTCGGGGAGCAACGCCGCCACAACCGCGTGGCCGGCCTCGTGATACGCACACGTGTTGCGCTCGCGCTCGCTCATCGCAACCGAGCGCCGTTCAACACCCATCAGCACCTTGTCGCGCGCGGCATCGAGATCGCGGTTGCCGACGGTCTTGCGCCCCGCACGCGCCGCAATCAGCGCCGCTTCGTTCACGAGATTCGCCAGGTCGGCGCCTGAGAATCCAGGGGTGCCACGCGCGATCGAGCGGAGCTCGACGTCGCCCTCAAGCGCCACCTTACGCGCATGGACGCGAAGAATCTGTTCACGGCCCTTGATGTCGGGATTGCCAACCATCACCTGACGATCGAAGCGCCCCGGGCGCAGCAGCGCCGGATCGAGGATGTCCTGCCGGTTCGTCGCGGCGACGATGATGATGCTTTCGGACTGGGTGAAGCCGTCCATCTCGACGAGCAGCTGATTGAGCGTCTGCTCCCGTTCCTCGTGGCTCAGCGAGTTGCCGCCGCGATTGCGGCCGACCGCGTCGAGCTCGTCGATGAAGATAATGCACGACTTGTGGCGGCGCGCTTCCTTGAACAGTTTGCGCACACGCGATGCGCCGACTCCCGCGTACATCTCGACAAAGTCGGATCCGCTGACGGACATGAACGGCACTCCCGCTTCGCCCGCCATCGACCGCGCCAGCAGTGTCTTGCCCGTGCCGGGTGGCCCCACGAGCAGGATGCCGCGCGGGATACGCCCGCCAATCGATTCGAAGCGCTGCGGGTCCTTGAGGAAGTCCACGATCTCCTGGACCTCATCCTTCGCTTCGTCGACGCCGGCAACATCCGCGAACGTGACATTCACTAACTGCGGATCGATCGTGCGCGCCTTCTCGAGGGTCGGGACGCGGCCGGTGACCGCCCGGAACAGCACGAGGCCGGCGAAACCGAGCAGGACCAGGCCGAACGCCATGGCGCCGTAGCTGCCGGCGCGTGGATCCTCCCCGGCCTTGACGTCGAACTTGATGCCGCGCTCCGCGAGGTCACCGACGAAGGTCGGGTTGGACGCGACATACCCCTGAGGTGCAATTGTCTCGAAGCGGGAACCGTCAAGCCGCTCGAACTGGAGGACGTCCTGCGCCTGAGTGATGTGGCGAACGCGTCCGTCCTGGACGTCGTGGAGGAAATCGGAGAATGCCGCGTTGGTCCGCGCCGACTCACCGGCCGGCCTGAGTACAAAGAGGGCCCCGACGGAGAGAATGAGGACGAGCACGCCCGCAATCATCCAGAAAAGGCGGGTGCGTGGCAGTTTGCCTAGCACGGGGTTACTCCCTTAGCGGCATAGAGGAGTCCTTGGCAGCCCGGGTATATCGGGTGCAACGGGCTCGATTGTCTTAGGAGGGCGCGCCATGAGCCAACGCGCTTGATGATTGTATCGGACGGTTCGCGGACTGTAAACAGTGGCGCAGCTTGCAGTTAAGGAGCTCAGCAACGGTCGGGTGCGGATCGGCTGCTCCGGCTGGCAGTACAAGCTTTGACGAGGCAGGTCTTTACCCCGACAGGGCTGCCGACATTGCGTTGGTTCGCGCACCGGCGCGCTGACGTCCCAGACGCTAAGATCTGAGGTGAATGCCGATCCCGGCTCACCTCGCGCTGACGGCGGAAATCGACGACTTTCGCCGTCAGTTCGAGCAACTGATCGACCAGGCGGACGCACTTGTCCGGCCGCTGACTGATGCGCAGTTCACATGGCAGCCGTCGCCGAACGGCTGGTCGATCGCGCAGTGCGTCGATCATCTGAACGTCTCGGCTCGTCTGTATCTGCCGCTCCTCGATGAAGGGATCGCCAGCGCGATCCGTCAAGGTCTCTATGGCGAAGGGCCGTTCACCTACTGGTGGCTCGCCCGACTGTTCGTCCGCATGCTCGAGCCGCCGCCGCTCTTCCGCACGAAGGCACCTGCGGCGTTCCAGCCGCCGCCCAAACGCACGCGCCAGGAAATCACGGCGGCATTTCGCGCCTACCAGGTGCAATATATCGATCGCCTTCGGCAGGCCAATGGCCTCGACCTCGCCCGGGCGCGCGTCCGCTCGCCAGCCGCATCGTGGATCTACATGCCGCTCGGATCCGGTTTCGCGGTCATCGCCGCGCACGAGAGGCGCCATTTATGGCAGGCGCGGCGGGTGATGGATGCGGCGGGGTTTCCCACATAACCCCAAATTCCCGACTCCCAATTCCCAAGACTTAGGGACCGGGACATCTCGGGAGTTGGAGGCTGGGCGTTGGGAGTTTGCCGGCTACCGTGTCACGGCGGCAACAATGTGGCGCGCGGAGATGCCGTAATAATCGACTAGCTCCTCCGGCTTGCCGCTGCGGGGAATCTCGCGCACACAGAGCCGCTCCACGGTGAAGCCGCCCGGAGCAACGGCAGCCGCGACTGCGTCACCGATGCCTCCTGCGGCATAGTGATCTTCCACGGTGATCACCCGGCCTCTGGTTGCTTGCGCACTCTGCAGCAACGACCCGAAGTCGATCGGCTGCAGTGAGTACAGATCGATGACGCGGATGCTGACGCCGCGCTTCTGCAGCTCCTCGTACGCTTTCAGCGCTTCGAATACGGTGATCCCGCCGCCGATGACCGTCGCCACGTCGTTCGCGCTCTGACGCAGCACCTTCAGTCCCCCGATTGCGAACGGCTCGTCCGGACCGTAGATGACCTCTGTCTTCGGACGCGACGTCCGCATGTACGTGGGGCCCGGGTGATACGCCATGAGCTCGAGCAGCCGCTCGGTGCTCATCGCGTCGCAGGGATAGAGCACGGTGATGTTCGGTTGGGCGCGCATCATCGCCAGATCTTCGAGCGCCATCTGTGACGGGCCATCCTCGCCTATCGAAACCCCTGCATGCGACCCGGCCATCTTGATGTTCAGGTTGCTGATGGCCGCCATCCGTACGAAGTCAGCGGCACGCGTGAGAAACGCCGCGAACGTCGACGGAAAGGGGATCGCGCCTCTGCTGGCAAGCCCCATCGCGGAGCCGATCAGCACCTGTTCAGCAATGTAGCTCTGATAGAAACGCCCTGGGTGTTTCTCCTCGAACTTTTCGCTGAACGTGGAGTTCTTCACGTCCCCGTCCAGTGCCACAATCCGGTCGTCGTCGTTTCCGAGCTTGGCGAGGGCGGCGCCGTACGCCTCGCGGGTCGCAACACTGTCACCGAGCTTGTACGAAGGCGTCCCGACGCTCCCTTTCTTCGGAGCCGGCCGCTGAGTCGCAGGCGGTCCTGAGGCTCCGCCTCGTCGAGGTCCAGGCGGCTGCGCCGGCTCGTCCTCGGCAACGAACTGCGACTCGAGCTCCTTGATCACTTTGTCGAGCTCTTCGCCTTTCTTGAACGCCTTGCCGTGCCACCCGGGCTTCCCTTCCGCAATCGAAATTCCCTTACCCTTGATCGTCCTCGCCAGGATCATCGTCGGGCGACCCTTGGTGCGGCGCGCTTCTTCGAAACCATCGAGCACCGCCTGCACGTCATGGCCGTCGACGACGATCGAATGCCAGCCGAAGGCGCGCCACTTCACGGCGTAGGCCTCCATGTCGTGATCCCAGATCGACGGGCCACTCTGGCCGAGACCATTGACATCGGTGATGCCGCAGAGCGAATCGAGTGTGTCGTGGGCCGCTGTTTCCGCCGCTTCCCACACCGAGCCCTCAGCAGACTCGCCGTCGCCAAGCAGCACGTAGGTACGGTAGTCGGACTTGATGCGGCGCGCGTTGAGCGCAATGCCAATGGCCGCGGTAATGCCCTGTCCGAGCGATCCGGTCGCGACGTCGACGAATGGAAGGCGCGGCGTCGGATGTCCTTCGAGGTCGGAGTCGAGCCGGCGCAGCGTCAGCAGTTGCTCGCGCGCGAGGAAGCCGACTTCCGCCCATGCGGCGTAGAGGATCGGCGCGGCATGCCCCTTCGACAGGACAAAGCGATCGTTGTCTGGATTCTGGGGATCGCGCGGGTCATAGCGCATCTCCGAAAAGAAGAGCGCGGCCACGACTTCGGCGGCCGACGCGCACGTCGTGGGATGACCACTGCCGGCTTCACTCGTCGAGCGGACCGAGTCGATGCGAAGCCGCGTGGCGACGTTCTTCAACGGCGCGACTCGTGATGACGCTTGTACGGGCACGAAAAAGGACCTCCGGAAAGACGCCGCCAAGTCTAGCAGATGGTCGGAACCCGCCCCGACCGGGCAACCTGCGGCGCCCGCTTTCAAATCAAGTGTTCATTTCGGAACAGAGATCCTGTTCTTTATGTCCTACTGTGGTCTGACACCATCCTGAGATCGTTCCCCGCCGGGGAACCGGGGACAGTCAGGGGTAAACAATCGAATGCAGGCGGGCGGGATTCGAAACGACGTCCGCGTGTGGCAGTCGTTGCGCCTGCGGTTACCGCTTCTCCTAGCTCTGCTGATGGCCCTCGTTCTGGCCACTTTCGTCACCCTGGCCTATCGTGAAGTCCGGGTATCACTGCTGCGCACTGGGAGCGAACGCGCGCAGGCAGCGGCTGATCAGATCGCGGATTTGTTCGCACAACCGAGTGTCGAAGGCGCGGAGGAGCGGCGACGGTTCGAGACCGGTCCGGACATTCGAACGTACCTGAAATACGGCACACCTGCGAGCGAGGCGGCGGTCCGCCGCGAGCTCGAGACCCGCGCTACAGCGTCTCCAATGCGGTTCGAACTATGGACCCCCGATGGGGCTCTAATGCTCGATGTTCAGCTGGCCGCTACGACCAGGAACCCCCAGGCGAGACGTCTACCAGGGGGCAAAGCCCCCACGGCTGCCGGACTCAGTGCGCTCCAGACACGGGACAACGAAGTCGTATTCTCTGAAAACGTCACTGCGATTCAGGACGCGTCGACAGCTGGGTCCGGCGCCGCTCCGGGGCTGCTCGGTTATCTGGTCACACGCTCGACGTTCGTCGTGAATCCTCCAGGTATCCTCGACCGGCTCGTCGGTGACGGTGCCCGTGTTGCGATCGGCAACCTGGCTGGTGGCGTCTGGACTGATTTTTCGCGCGTGATTCACGCTCCGCCGGTCGACCTCGCGCACCGAGGCGTGCGCGGATACGGTTCTGGCGCCGAGGGCCGTTACCTGGGCGCCGTCACGCCCATCACGAACACGTCATGGGCCGCGTGGGTCGAGTTCCCGGAGTCGCGCATCGTTGCGCCGGCTCAGCGTGTGCTCAACAGGATGGTCGGCCTCGCGCTCATCTTCCTCGTGGTCGGCGTGGGTCTGGTAGCCGCGGTGTCCATCGGCGTAACGCGGCCGCTCCGCGAGCTGTCCGCTGTGGTCGCGCGCATCGGCAATGGCGACTACTCCGGGCGAATCGTCACGACTCGCGCGGATGAAATCGGCCGCCTCGCCGAAGCGTTCAACGGCATGACGAGCGAGGTGGCACGCGCGTACGGCGCGTTGAAGCAAAGCCACGACGACACGCACTTCGCGCTCGGCGCGGCGCACACGGGCATCTGGGAAGTTGACATCGCGACCAACCGCCTCACCTGGTCGGACACGATGGCCAGCATCTTCGGCCTCACGCCCGGGCAGGCCCCGCGCACGATCGAAGAATTTTATGAGGTCGTGCATCCGGACGATCGCCAGTTGGTTCGTGACGCCATCTCGCAGGCCACTGAGGACCACCAGGACGAGTTCTTCGTCGAATACCGTTCCATCCTGCCCGATGGCAGCGTGCGGTGGATCGAGGAAACTGCGCGAGTGGTCTACGGAGAAGGCGGAGGCGCGGCGAGCTTTCTCGGCGTCGCGATGGACGTCACCGGGAGAAAGACGCTCGAGACGCAGCTGCGGCAGGCGCAGAAGATGGAAGCGATCGGCCAGCTCGCGGGCGGCATCGCGCACGATTTCAACAACCTGCTCACCGCGATCCTGGGGTACACCAAGCTCCTCGACGACTCCCTCTCAGCGGATGACGTGCGCCGGCGGGACGTCCACGAGATTCATGATGCGGCGGAACGCGCCGCCGGCCTGACCCGGCAGCTGCTCGCTTTCAGTCGCCAGCAGATGCTCCAGCCGACACCGGTGAATCTGAACGAGCTGGTCCTGGACACCAGCCAGTTGCTGCGCCGGCTGATTGGCGAGCACATCCACCTGGTGACGAGCCTGAATTCCGATCTCTCGCCCGTGCTCGCCGACAAAACCCAGCTCGAACAGGTCATCATCAACCTTGCCGTGAACGCGCGCGACGCGATGCCGGGTGGCGGCACGATGTCGATTTCGACAGCCAATGTTGACCTCGACGAGACGTACGCCACGCAGCACCTTGTCGTGCTGCGGCCCGGTCCATACGTCATGCTCGTGGTGAGCGACACAGGCATCGGCATGAGCGACGCGACGAGACGCCGTGTGTTCGAGCCGTTCTTCACCACGAAAGAACGTGGCAAGGGCACTGGTCTCGGCCTGGCAACGGTGTACGGCATCGTCAAGCAGAGCGGCGGCTACGTCTGGGTGTACAGCGAGCCAGGCCGCGGTGCCGCGTTCAAGATGTACCTGCCGCGCGCGGAACGGGATGCTGACAAAGCCACGATTACGCAAGAGCCACGGCCCGGGCCGTCGGGTGGAACGGAGACCGTGCTGGTCGTCGAGGACGAGGCGGCGGTGCGTTTCCTGACGCGCTTGATCCTGGAACGCGCGGGCTATTGCGTCATTGACGCGTCGAATCCTGAAGCGGCGGCCGCGTTCTGCACCGACGACGTCGTGCTGTTGATCAGCGACGTGATCATGCCAGGAGCGACAGGGCCGACGCTGTACAGAATGCTCGCCGAACGGCACCCGCAACTGAAGGTGCTCTACATGTCCGGCTATACGGACGACATGGTGAAGCGCGAGGGAATGCTCGATCCTGAAACGGCGTTTCTGCAGAAGCCGTTCAGCAACGACGGACTCCTGCGGAAAGTTCGCGACGTGCTCGATCGATGAGACGTGTCTCACGCGCGATCGTCGCGTCACGCGCGGCGATGACATGTTCTCCATCGACATTCTGGATGGCTGAGCCACTGCGCCAGACGCTCGGCTGGCCCGGACGTCGCCTTCAACGCGCAGTCCGCACGGACTTCCAGAACGAGCTCCTGAGGGCATGAACGCATGACGCAAGTGCCGCCGCTGCTGCTCGTCATCGACGACGAGCCACAGATCCTTGCCATTGTCGAGCGATTCGCCCGTCAAGCCGGCTTCGAGGTCGAGACGAGCGCGAATGCGGTGACCGCGCTCTCGGGCCTCTCCGCGCTCGATCCTGATGTCGCTCTCGTCGATCTCCAGATGCCAGACATCTGCGGCCTTGACGTGCTCAAGGCGATTCGCGCTGCGGATCCGGAGTGTCAGGTGATCCTGATGACCGGGAGGCCGACGATCGACACGGCCATCGACGCCGTGAAACTCGGCGCACTGGACTATCTCCAGAAGCCGCTCGACTTCGATCGACTGATCCGCCTGCTGACGGGCGTGGTCGACGGCATCCGGCGCCGGGAGCGTCTCCTCGCCATCGAGGCGGATGTCGCGGTGGACTTCGAGTGCGAAGGGATGATCGGCCCGAGCGCGGGGATGCAGCAGTTATTCGATTCCTTGCGCCGCTTTGCGCCGCACGTTCGCACTGTGCTGATCACCGGTGAGACCGGGACGGGAAAAGAGCTGGTGGCCAAGGCGCTGCACAATCTCGGTCCACGGCGCACCAAGCGGTTCGTCACGGTGAACTGCTCCGCCGTCGTCGAGAGCCTGTTCGAGAGCGAGTTGTTCGGTCATGTCCGCGGCGCATTCACCGGCGCGATCGATACGACCGTCGGTCTCTTCGAACATGCCGACGGCGGAACGATCTTCCTCGATGAGGCCGGGGAGTTGCCGCTGGCGCTGCAGTCCAAGCTTCTCCGAGCTGTAGAGAACGGTGAGGTGCAGCGCGTCGGCTCGCTCGAGACGCGGCGCGTTGATGTACACGTCATTGCCGCCACCAACCGCAACCTCAGGGCGGAAGCCGCAACGGGCCGGTTCCGCACGGACCTGTTCTATCGATTGAGCATCATCGAGATCCAAGTGCCCGCTCTCCGCGAGCGGCGCGAAGATATTCCGTATCTCAGCGCGCATTTCACCAAGGACTGTGCGCGGCGTCTGAAGCGTCCCGTCACGAGCATCAGCCCGGCTGCCGAGCGCCTGCTGCAGCACGCCGCGTGGCAGGGCAACGTTCGCGAGCTGCGCAATGTCATCGAGCGCGCGTGCATTCTCTGCGAGGCGGGGGTGATCACCGAACGTGAACTGAGCTCGGCGCTGTCAGCACCGCCTGCCATGCCGGCGCCTGATGCGGTACCCGACGATCGACTTTCGACCCTCCAACATCACCAAATCGAACGCGTCCTCGATGAAGCCGGTGGCAACAAGTCCGAGGCGGCGCGCCGCCTCGGCATCAGCCGCAGGGCGCTGTACCGCCGCATCGACGAGATGGCCCCCTGAAAGGTAAGGGGGGCATCACCGTCCGGTGCCGTAGGCGCGCTGTAACCGATTCGCCCAGGTCGTGCGCACCCGCGCACATGTGCAAGGACCGTGCTTCCTGCCGAAGCCGTTTACCGCCACCGCGCTCGCGAGATCGGTGCGCGAGTGTCTCGAAGCTCACCCGGCATAGGCCGCGCCCCCCCAAACTATAATCGTCTGATGCTCGCGCTCCGGTATGTCTACGTGCTCGCGCTCGTCGTCTGGCTGGGCGGAATGGTGATTCTGGGCGCTGTGGTGGCGCCGACGACGTTCCAGGTGCTGCAGGCCAGCGTGCCGGCTACCGGCCGCGAGCTCGCGGGTACCGTGTTCGGCGCGACGCTGGCCCGCTTCCACTACGTCGCCTACATCGCCGGCGGACTGCTCCTCGTCACGCTGGCGGCGATGCGCGTGCTCGGTCCCCGACCAGCGCATGTCGGCGTGCGCGCGATCATCGCTACCGTCATGCTCGCGGTCGCGCTCTATTCGGGCAAGGTCGTCCTGCACCAAATCGAGGCGGTGCAGGCAGAAGCGGGCGCACTCCCGTCGCGGCTTCCAGCGGGTGACAATCGGCGAGCCCGCTTCGACGCGCTGCATGTGCTCTCCACACGCCTCATGATGTTCAACATCGCGGCCGCGCTGGTGCTGCTCTATTGGGAGGCGAGGGAATAGCCGATGCAAGATGGCGGGTGGCGAAAGCCGAATGGCTAAGCATCGCATCACGCTGATCGCCGGCGATGGCATCGGCCCGGAAATCAGCAGCGCCGTCGTCAAGATCCTCGAGACCGCAGGGCTCGACGTCGAGTGGGAATCGTGCTCGGCCGGCGCGACCGCACTCGAGCAACATGGATCCACGCTGCCGGTGGAACTGCTCGACTCGATTACACGGAACAAGGTAGCGCTCAAGGGGCCGGTAATGACGCCGGTTGGCGGCGGCTTCACGAGCGTGAATGTGGGCCTGCGACAAGCGCTGGAGCTCTTCGCGAATCTTCGACCGGTCTGGAACATTCCGTCGGTCCCGTCGCGGTACGAAGACGTTGATCTCGTCATCGTGCGGGAGAACACCGAGGACCTCTACTCCGGCCTCGAGCACGAAGTCGTTCCTGGCGTCATCGAGAGCCTCAAGATCATCACTGAGAAGGCGTCGACGCGCATCGCGGCGTTCGCGTTCGAGTACGCGCGGCGGCACGGCCGCAGGCGCGTCACGGCGGTGCACAAGGCAAACATCATGAAGCTTGGTGATGGCCTTTTCCTGAAGTGCGTCCAGAACGTGGGCGCGCTGTATCCGGACATCACGCAGGACGACCTGATTGTAGACGCGGCGTGCATGCACCTGGTGATGAAGCCCGAGCAGTTCGACATGCTGGTCATGCCGAACCTGTACGGCGACATCGTGTCGGATCTCTGTGCGGGCCTCGTCGGCGGACTCGGCGTCGTGCCTGCCGCGAACCTCGGCGTCGAGATCGGTGTCTTCGAAGCCGTTCACGGCAGCGCGCCGGATATCGCCGGCCGCAACCTGGCCAACCCCATGGCACTGCTGCTGTCCGCGCTGCTCATGCTGCGCCACATCGGCGAAGCACCGATGGCCGATCGGATCATGAAAGCGCTTGGCGCCGTGCTGACCGACGACAAGGTCCGCACGCGTGATCTCGGCGGCACCGCGAGCACAACCGAATTCACCACCGCCATCTGCCGCAGGCTAGCGGCATGAAACGGGCCACGGAGGCACGGAGACACGGAGGTCGAACCAAATAATTCTCCGTGACTCCGTGTCTCCGTGGCTTGTCTCAGGATGGTATAGTCGCCGTTGTCGATGCTCGACGAGATCACCCAGGCGGTCCTGTCACGGGACGAAATCGAGCGTTACCTGCAGGGCAGCCACGGTGGGCGTGCAGCGCGGGAGCGCATCCACGGATACCTCGACGAGTTGCGGACGACGCAGCGGTATTCGATCTACCGCGCGCTCAAGCATCCCCTCTATCCAATCCTGCGCAAGATCGAGCGGCTCGGCGAAAACGTCGAGACCGTCAGGGCCGCCACGCGCGCGGGCCGCGTTGTGTACGCGTCGAATCACAAGAGCCACACCGACTATCTTGCCGAGCCGCTCGTGCTCGACGACAACGGCATACGCCCGCCGATCATTGCCGCGGGCATCAATCTCTTCGGCGGCCCGCTCGGTCTGCTGCATCGCCACATCACTGGCGCGATGCCGGTCCGCCGCAACACGAAGGATCCGGCGTACCTGATCACACTGAAGGCGTACGTGGCGGAGCTGCTTCGGCGGCATGACCTGTTCTTCTATCCTGAGGGGGGCCGCAGCTACAGCGGCGACCTGAAGAGCCCGAAGACTGGACTGCTGAATGCCGCGCTGCACGCGGACGTGTCGCCGATGGTGATCGTCCCGACCGCGGTGGCGTACGACTTCGTACTCGAGGATCATGTCCTCGCCCGCCAGCGCGTGAAGCGGACGCAGCGGCCATTCAGCCGCGAGCTCGCCGAGATGGTGCGCTACGCGGTCGGCTATCGCTCGCGCGCCATCGTCACGTTCGGCAAGCCGCTCTCAATCGACGGGGTCGACCCGAACTCGCGTCGCGACGTTCTGGATCTGGCGCACGCGATCATGGCTGCGATCGGGCGGCTGCATAAGGTGCTCCCGACCGCAGTGATTGCCAATGCGATGCGGCCGTCGATCACGCGACGCGAGCTCGAGTCGCGCGCAGACGCGGTGCTCGATACGCTGCGGTCAGCGGGCGCCAATCTCGGCGTTCAGACCGGCGCCGAGGCGATGGCGGAGGCGATCGAGCCGCTCGAGGCCCGCGGCATCATCGTTGCTGAGCGAGGACGTATCCGTGTTCGCGATCGCAATGTCCTCCGCTACTACGCCCGCACGCTTGACCACCTGCTCGCGTCACCCTCTCGCCGAACCCATTGATCACCGAACCGCGTCCGTCAGCACCCGGCCTCCGGGCCGTGGAGGGCGGGTCGCCGGGTCCAAAAGGACCCGGCCTACCGTGTCCGTAGGGCGGGTCCTTCTGGACCCGCCGGAGCCCTAAATGTACGCGGGTGCGAAAGCACTGTTTTACGCCCTGTCGAACAGTGCCCTGCTGAAGCGCCTCGCGTCGACGTACGGCATGCGGTCGCCCGGAGGCTTCGCGCGCCGCTTTATCGCCGGCGAAACGATCGAGGAAGCGATCGACGCCGCCCGCAGCATCCAGGCGCAGGGCCTGCTCCTCACCCTCGACTACCTCGGAGAGAGCGTGAGGACCCTCGAAGAAGCCGCCGCGGCCACGCGCGAGTACGGACGTCTCCTTGAGGTGATCGTCGTCTCCGGAATCGAGCGGAATATCTCGCTCAAGCTGACGCAACTCGGCGCGGGCGTCGACCGCGCGACGTGCGTCGACAACCTGAGGCGCATCCTCGAGCCAGCCCAGAAGCACGGATTCTTTGTCCGCATCGACATGGAGAACTCGCCGTGGACGCAGCTGACGCTCGATATTTTCGAGACGTTGTGGCAGCAGGAATACCGGAACATCGGTATCGCCCTGCAGGCGGCGCTCTTTCGCACCGAGCAGGACGTCAGGCGTATGAATGAGCTTGGCGCCCGTGTCCGGCTGGTCAAAGGGGCATACAAAGAGCCGCCAACGGTCGCGTATCAACATAAGGCGGACGTCGATGCGGCCTTCATCCGACTCATGCGCATACTTCTCGATTCGGGAACCTACCCTGCCTGGGGTACGCATGACCCGGCGCTGCTGGAAGCAACAGAGAAATACGCCGCAAAGCGCGGAATCACGAAAGATCGATTCGAGTTCCAGATGCTCTACGGGATACGGCGCGATCTGCAGGCGTCTTTGGTGAAAAAGGGCTATCGGATGCGCGTCTACGTCCCGTTCGGCCGGAAATGGTTCCCCTATTTCATGCGCCGGCTTGGCGAGCGGCCCGCGAATCTCGGATTTGTAATCCGCGCGATCCTCAAGGAGGGTTAGCGCCCAACCTCTGCAGCACCGCGGATCGGCATCATGCGTTGGGGCTGCGGGGTTTAGCGGCATTTCTCGCGTAACACTTCAAGAGATACACACGAACCGTTCACACTTCAGACAGCGACCGGCGGAATCCCATCACTGATGTCTCCTTGCCGAAGGACAAATGGAATGCGCAGATGTTCGGTTTTCGTGTCCGATTCGTTATTCATTCAGTGACGGGCTCGTGTCCGATACGGTCGGGCCGTGGCACTGCTCTTGAAATGCCGGGCTATAGCTGAAAACGAGTCCCTGGAAACGGCGAGGCGCAATCCGGCGTCATACCAGTGGCTACTCAGAAAAGGGGAATCGCGGCAAATGGTTACCGACACGCAGCAGACGATAACCGCAGCACCAACCGGCGCCGGCGTGATGACACGCGCCGCCGAGCAGCTCCGGCAATTCATCTGCGGGCTCCACGGGCATGACTCGCTCCTGCATTTCGAGCGGGGGCGGATGTCCCTGCAATGCACGTCCTGCGGCCACGAAACGCCAGGCTGGGACCTTCGAAACGATCGCCGGCCGCAGTCTACCGCCGCGACGGAATCGCCGCGCATCGTCCGGATGCCGCTCGTACGCGAACGCCGCGTCGCCTGAACATCAACACCGCACACACGCGCCACGAGGACCAGGCATTACCTGGCCCTCTTTTTTTTGTCCTCACTAGTTAACAGATAATCGCGGGCGTGGCCGAACCGAGCTCATCGCTCGATGTGGCGCGCCGTATTGCGCTCGCCGCCCGAGACGCTGGAGGGCGCGCGCTGATCGTCGGGGGCTGGGTGCGCGATCGCCTGCGCGGCCGGGCGTCGAAAGACCTCGACATCGAGGTATTCGGTCTCACGCAGGATCGACTGGTCGAGCTGCTCTCGCCGCTCGGACGCGTCGAGACTGTCGGTCAAAGTTTTCCTGTCTACAAACTGGTTCCCCCGGGCGGCGGCCATGGCGAGATCGATGTCGCATTGCCGCGCCGTGAATCCAAGAAAGGCCGCGGCCATAAGGGCTTCGACGTGCGGGGCGACCCGTCGATGTCGATCGCCGACGCCGCGCGGCGCCGCGACTTCACGATCAACGCCATCTCGTGGGACCCGCTGACGGATCAGTACGAAGATCCATTCGAGGGCCGCGCCGATCTCGAGCGGCGGCGGCTGCGCGCCGTCGATCCGCGCACGTTCTCCGACGACAGCCTGCGCGTGTTGCGCGCGGTGCAGTTCGCGGCCCGATTCGATTTCACGCTCGATGAGGCGACCGCCGCGTTGTGCAGGAGCCTCCGACTCGACGATCTGCCGTCCGAGCGGATCTGGGGCGAGGTCGAAAAACTACTCCTGGAGGCGGAGCAGCCGTCGATTGGATTCCGCCTCGCAATGGATCTGGGTGTCATCGAGCGTGTGCTTCCCGAACTCCTGCCACTCGTTGGATGCGAGCAGGAGCCGGAATGGCATCCGGAGGGTGACGTCTGGACGCATACGCTGATGGTGATCGACAAGGCGCGCGAACTGAATAACGACCTCGATCGCGCGCGCCGCGTCAGCGTGATGCTTGGCGCCGTCTGCCACGACCTTGGGAAACCTTCCACGACGGCGCGTATCGATGGCCGCATCCGGTCGCTCGACCACGAACAGGCAGGTGTCGAGCCGGCGCTCAGTCTGCTGGATCGCTTGAACGTCCATTCAATCGACGGCTTCGACGTCCGCGGCCAGGTCGTCGGCCTGGTCGCGCATCATCTGAAGCCGGGCGCCTTCAGGAAAGCCGCGAATGTGACCGATGGCGCGTTCCGCAGGCTGGCGCAGAAGGTCGATCTGGAGCTGCTCGCGCGGTTGGCGCGCGCGGACTGTCTCGGCCGGACCGGCGACTTCGATTGTTCCGCAATGGACTGGTTCATCGAGCGCGCACGCGCGCTCGGCGTGGAGCATCGCCCTCCTGCCCCGCTGCTCCTCGGACGGCACCTCCTGGTGCTTGGCTTGACCCCCGGCCCGCGCGTCGGCGAGATACTCAAACAGGTCTACGAAAAACAGCTCGATGGCGAGGTCGCATCCGTCGAGCGAGCGATCGAAGAGGCGCGGCGCCTTCTGAGTTCTTCCCCCTTTCCCCTTCCCCCTTCCCCCTAGTCAGAGATGTATCTCGCATAGTCTCCCGGCGCGACGTTGCCGCCCGAGATCACCGCGACTGTTCCTCTTGCGATCGGGAGGTCGTCGCGCAGTACGGCGGCTACGCTTGCGGCGCCGCTCGGTTCCGCGACGACATTCGCATTGTCGAAGAGCCACTTCACCGCCGCCGCGATCTGCCGATCGTCAACCGTGACAACCTCGTCGACGAATGCCTGGACGTGCGCGAATGTGAGATCGCCCGGGCGCACCGACAGGAGACCATCGGCGATGCTGGCGGTTGTCGGCAGCGTGACAGGTTGTCCCGCCGCGCGTGATGCCGTCATTTTCGGAGCGCCCGCCGGCTCGACGCCGACGATACGCACGTCGCTGCGCAGTGCCCTGATCGCCGCCGACACTCCGGAAATCAGTCCGCCGCCGCCCATTGGAACAAAGACGACGGACAACGCCTGGGACTGCTCGACGATCTCGAGCGCGCAGGTTCCCTGTCCCGCAATGATCCACGGATGATCAAATGGCGGCACCATCGTCAGTCCTCGCGCCCCAGCCTCGGATTCCGCCCGCGCCTTGCGGTCGAGCACGGTGGTGCCGGCAAAGAGGACCTCCGCTCCGTACCGTTCCGCGCCGGCGACCTTCACGCGCGGCGCGGTTTCGGGCATGACAACGACCGCCCGGACGCCGAGGAGACGTGCGGCGAGCGCCATCGCCTGGCCGTGGTTGCCCGATGAATACGTGATGACGCCGGCTGCTCGCGCGTCCTGGCCGAGTTGCGAGAGCATGTTGTAGGCGCCGCGGATTTTGAAGGCGCCGGCCGGCTGCATGTTTTCGCACTTGAGGGCGAACGTGGGCCCGAGGCCCGCGCCGACCTCGATGAGCGGTGTCCGTCGCGCAACGCCCGCGATGCGCGCTGCCGCCGCTCGTATGTCGGCGAGCGAGACCAGCTCCGCCCCCATTACTGTCGCGGGCGGGCGAACTGCTCGTTCGGGTTGTAAGTCGGCATCGCCGGGTCGTTGGCCAGGCGCCACCCGAGTTCCGCAAGCAGCCGCATGTCCTGAACGGCGCCTGCGTAGTTCCAGTCCTGCTGGAATTCATCGCTTGGCTGGTGATACCGCTTCTCGTTGTATTCGTCGTGCACGCGTTTAGCGAAACCAGGCTCCTTCCCGATGAAGTCGACCGGCTCGCCGATGGACACTGCGGGAATGCCGACCTTCGCAAGGGAGAAGTGATCGGACCGGAAAAAGTATCCGCGCTCGGGTTCGGGATCGGCGCCAACCACACGCTGATGGCGGGCGGCGAGCTCCGACGCCACCGTGCCGATCGACGAGCGTTCGGCGCCCAGCAGCACGATATCTTGGGCCGGCCCGGCAAAATTCAATCCGTCGATGTTGATATTCGCGGCCCAGGCGCTGGCGGGAAGCGCGGGATGCGCGGCAAACCACGCCGAACCAAGCAGTCCTGACTCTTCCGCCGTTGGAAACATGACGTAGACCGAACGCCGCGGCCGGGTACGCGCGCGTGCAAATGCCTGCGCAATCTCGAGCGTCCCTGCATCGCCCGATGCGTTGTCAATTGCCCCGTTGTAGATGCGATCGGCGTCAGCCGGCTCGCCGGGCTTCGGCTCCGCCGTCCCAAGATGATCGTAGTGCGCGGAGAAAATGATCCCCTCCTGCGGGTTCGTCCCGGGAAGGACGCCAATCACATTCTGAGAAATTTTCTGCTGGACTTTCTGATCAATCGTCGCGGACACGCTGATACCGAGCGGTTGCGGTGCTGTGCCGCGCTTGAGTGAAGCAGCACGAAGCGAATCGAGATCCTTGCCGGCACGCCGAACGATTTCTGTCGCCGCATCATTGCTGACCCACGCTTTCAACGCGAGCGTTGGCTCACCCGCGGATGGGGGCAGCGAATACAGCGTTCCTGTCCACGATGACTGGACGACCTGCCACGGGTACGTGGCGGATTCCGGCGTATGAATCAGGACAGCGCCGACCGCGCCCTGTCGTGCGGCTTCCTCGTACTTGTAGGTCCAGCGCCCGTAGTAGGTCATCGCGCGACCGCCGAACAACTGCGGTTCGTCCGCGGTCGCCGGAGGATCGTTGACCATGACGAGGGCCACTTTCCCTGTCATGTCGATGCCGGCGTAGTCATTCCACTTGTATTCAGGCGCGACAATGCCGTGACCAACGAATACAAGCTCGCCATCGACGCGGACGCGGGGTTCCTGCCGCCCGGTGAATGCGACGACGTCTTGTCGATACGTGAAGGGAGTCCCTTTGCCAGCCGTCAGCGTGAACGACGGGCTGACCACCGATTCGAGGATCGCGACATCCTGGAAGTACGTTCCCTTGTCGCCGGCTGGTCCGTAGCCGAGCGTCGCAAGTTGAGTTGCAAGGTAGGAGGCGGCGAGACGTCCGCCCCGGGTCGAGGGCGCTCGACCTTCAAGCAGGTCGTCCGACAGGAACTTGATGTGCGCAGCAATCTCGTCCCCGCGAATCTCATCCAGGGCTGGGCCGTCGAGTGACACTCGAGGAGCACCCAGGCGGTCCTGCGCAAAGAGCACCACCACGACGGCAAGCACGATGGCTGCTGCAACTGAAGCGCGAATACGCGTACGTGTAGGCATTCAGTTCGAACGGTTCACTAATTAGTATAGTGGCGTGATATGGCGCGCTACACATTGGTCTACGGCGTTCGGCTCGTACCTGAAGGCTCGCTCACCGGGGCAGATGAGGGACGACTGAACCTCAAAGATGGATCGCAGGCGGGACTGACGCTCCATACGATCGACGGAACAGTTCCACAGCTCCGGCGGGCGCTCGACCGGAGCCTCGATGCGTTCTTCGAGCTCCTGCCAGGCGCGGAAGAAGAAGATCGTGATGACTAGTGGCCTGCCTCTTCCGAATTACTACCGGGCCACTCCGTTGTCGCGGCCCGTAGATCGCGGTCGGAGGCCTGTTGTGACTATTACTCAATCGTCCAGACGGTCCACTAGTTCCGTTTCGGAACTCGATTTGCACAGGGCCTGACCGTGCCGGACTCGTCTATTCCGACCTCGCCCGAGAAAGATCGAGCCCAGGTCGCGAATACTGTTCCCTTTCGAGACTTGAACGACCGCCTGATTGGCGAGCTGATTGAGGCCGTCAAAGGCGTCCTCCGGAAAGAGACGTCCGACCGGCTCCGCGACATCTACCTCATCGGTGACATCGAAAAAGATACAGCGCGCAGCGTCATCGAGCGGCTTCGCGAGTTCGCCAACGACAGCACGAAACCAATCACGATCTACATCAACAGCGCGGGCGGCAACGTCACCGACGGCCTCGCGATTCACGACGCGGTGCGAGAGATCGTGAGCCGCAGTATCGAGGTCACGATCATCGTGCAAGGGATGGCGTATTCGATGGGTTCGGTCGTACTGCAGGCGGCGAGCACAGGCCGCCGCTTCTCGTACCCGCACTCGTGGATCATGATTCACGAGCCAGCGAAGTGGGCGGGATGGCAGTCGACGTCAGCGGCGGCGCAGCATCTCGATCGCCTCAAACAGATGCAGGCACAGATCTACGAGATCCTCGCAAACCGATCCGGCAAACCACTGCAGAAGATCATCCGCGATACCAAGCGCACCGACTTCTACCTGGATGCGAAGAAGGCGCTCGAGTACGGCTTGATTGATGGAATCGTAGAAGGATAAGACGGGCC
>DAIRVG010000001.1:166395-177548 GCA_036802945.1 Vicinamibacterales bacterium | reverse complement strand
GCGCACCCGTTGATCGAGGGCGAGCGCGTCGGCGTAGGGGCCCATCTTCGCCCGAGCTTCCTTGAGCGGCACGTGGCGCACGTCCGGACGCATCCGGGCATGGCGTGCGATGGCGTCAACGATGTCACCAACGCTTTCGTCGGCTTCGTCGTTGGCGTGAAACACACCGGAAGCCTCAGGGCTGCTGGTCACGCGCAGATAGAGGTCGGCGAGGTCTCGCGCGTACACGCAGGGCCAGTGATTGTTGCCGTCACCGATCACCCGAACCAGCCCATTTGCTGCGTCTTTCAGCAAATCCGCAATGATCCCGCGGTTACCGCCATAGACGATTCCAGGCCGCACGACCACGGTGCGGATCCCGGTACGTCCGGCTTCGAGTACCAGCCGCTCATGTTCCGGCCGCCACGCGACAAACGGTGTCGGTCTCAGCGGCGCGTCCTCGGCCACGGGCGCCGAGGTATCACCCAGCACCCACACACCGGAGGTGTATACGAACGCCGCGGGAACGCTGGACCTGGCGCGACTGGTCATCACTCCGAGAAATGCGTCGACCGCCTGACGGTCAATCTTCTGACCCAGCATCGAGCCGTCGAGCGCCGTGTGCACGATGACGTCTGCCTGCTCTGCCGCAGACGCGTAGGACGCAGGCTTGGCGAGATCGCCGATGACAGGATGCGCTCCACGCCGGGCAATGAACTCCGCCTTCTCGGGATCGCGCACGAGCGCGGTCACATCGTGGCTCGCTCGCATGAACGCCTCGAGCACCGACGATCCGATGTGCCCGGTACCGCCTGTCATGAAGATTTGCATGGGGGGCGCCTATTCTAATCGGACTTTGATTCCTAGTCTGCTGTGAGTTGTCTCCGGCCTTCCCTCGGTCAAAAATGAAATCGGTGATCTGCCCAATAGCGCCATCCATATGGAGATCAGTAGAGTTGCGTCGTGTATCCTGCCGACACGATCGACGTCCTTGAGACGCATCGCTTCGATGTCGATGCGCTCGAGCGTTATCTCGCCGGACGTCTGTTGAATTTCACCGCGCCGATTTCCGTACGCCAGTTCCGCGGAGGCCAGTCCAATCCCACCTACTACCTGCGCGGCGCGGACCCTGTAGGTCCGCGAGAGTACGTGAGCGGCGCGGACCCTCCGGGGCCGCGAGAGTACGTCCTCCGCCGAAAACCGCCCGGCCAATTGCTGCCGTCGGCGCACGCGGTCGACCGGGAGTATCGCGTGATGACCGCTCTTCAGACGAGCGGTGTGCCGGTTCCGAAAACGTACCTGTTGTGCGAAGACCCGCTGGTGATCGGCACCCCATTCTTTCTGATGGAGTACGTCGCGGGGCATCCGATAGCCGATCCGACGCTGGCTGACCGCTCCCCCGCTGAGCGCAGCGAAATTTACGAGTCGATGATCTCGGTGCTCGCGCGGCTGCACACGATCGATTGGCGCGCCGCCGGTCTCGCAGACTACGGGAAGCCGGGGAACTACGTCGCACGGCAGGTGCATCGCTGGACGGCGCAGTATCGCGCGTCGGAAACCGAGCGCATCGAGGCGATGGAACGGCTGATCGAATGGTTTCCCGCCCACATTCCGCCCGGCGACGAGGACGCGGTCGTGCACGGCGACTACCGCCCCGGAAACCTGTTGCTCCATCCGGCGGAGCCACGCGTCGCGGCTGTGATCGACTGGGAGTTGTCGACAATCGGCCATCCTCTGGTTGATCTCGGCCATCACGCGCTGATCTTCCGGACGGGTCCTGAAGACTTTGGTGCCCTTGCGGATTGCGAGCGACCGGAAGGGATCCCGAGTGAACGGGAATACCTCGACGCGTATTGCCGTTTGACGGGGCGCGCCTCGTTACCGGAGTGGGAGTTCTACGTCGCCTTTGCGATGTTCCGCTTCGCGGCGATCTTCCAGGGCATCATGGGTCGCGTCGTCGCCGGCACGGCCAACGATCCGGACGCGCGCCGGGCCGGCGCGCGCGCACGGCCACTCGCCGAGCGGGCATGGCAACTCATCGGATCACGGTACTAACCACGAAGAACGCGAAGTTCACGAAGGGCCATTGTGCTTCTTCGTGTCCATCGTGACCTTCGTGGTTATATCTGATACTTCCGCAACTCCAGCTGCGCAATTTGCCGGCGGTGCACTTCGTCCGGTCCATCGAGGATGCGCATCGTGCGCGCCGTGGCTGCCAGATACGCCAAGGGAAACATCTGGCTGACCCCCGCCGCCCCGAACAGCTGGATCGCCCAGTCGAGCACGCGCGACGTCATATCGGGTACCGCCACCTTGATTTCGGCGATCGCCAGCCGGGCCGCCTTGTTGCCATACGTGTCCATCACCCATGCCGCATGCAGCACGAGAAGCCGCGCACGATCGATCTCGATGCGTGCCTGCGCGATCCGCTCCTGCGTGATGTCGTTCTCGCTCAGCGGCTTGCCGAACGCCACGCGCTCGCGTGCCCGGCGGCACATCAGCTCCAGCGCCCGCTCCGCCACGCCAACCTGCCGCATACAGTGATGAATGCGTCCGGGTCCCAGCCTCCCTTGCGCAATCTCGAAGCCGCGTCCCTCGCCAAGGAGCAGGTTTGAGGCCGGCACGCGCACGTTCTCGAACAGCAGCTCCCCGTGTCCGTGCGGCGCGTCGTCATAGCCGAACACATTGAGCATCCGCACCAGCGTGATGCCGGGCGTATCGCGCGGGATCAGAATCATCGACTGCTGCTTGTGGCGATCCTGATTCTGCGGATCGGTCTTGCCCATGAAGATGAGGAGCGTGCACCGCGGATCGCCGATGCCAGACGTCCACCACTTGCGGCCGTTGATGACGTACTCGCCGCCGTCGCGAACGATCGACGACTGGATGTTGGTTGCGTCCGAGGAGGCGACGTCCGGCTCGGTCATCGCAAACGCGGAGCGGATCGTTCCCTCGAGGAGTGGCACCAGCCATTGCTGCTTCTGCTCGGGGGTGCCGTACCGCACGAGAGCTTCCATGTTGCCGGTATCAGGAAACGAGCAGTTGAACACTTCGGGCGCGATCGGTGTCCGTCCCATCAGCTCGCAGATCGGGGCGTATTCCAGGTTGGTGAGGCCGGGCCCGTACTCGCTCCCGGGCAAGAACAGGTTCCAGAGCCCTTCCCGGCGTGCTCTGGATTTGAGTTCCTCCATCACCGGCGGCACCGCCCACCGGGACGAGGCGGATTCCAGCTGCTGCGCGTATAACGTTTCGCTGGGCAGAATGTGCGCGTTTATGAAAGACCGGACCTGATCCAGGTACTTCGTCGTCCGCGCGCTGTGCTCAAAATCCATCTAGCCCCTTCCCCCTAACCCCTTCCCCCCTAACCCCTTCCCTCTAACCCCTTCCCCTAACCCCTTCCCCCTAACCCCTAACCCCTTCAGGTTCAGATATCCCAGACACGTTCGCGATCGTAGAAGGTGATCATCCCGTCTTCGCTCACCTTCAGCACGGGCCCGAACTTGCTGGCGGCCATTGCGGCCGTGGTGCGCGCGCCTTCTACGATATCGCCAAGTTCCGGTTCATCCGACGGCGGGTGTCGCAGGATGGCGCCGGCGGCCAGCAGCCGCGCCTCGCGGTCGATGACGACCGCCCCATCCAGCGAAGCAAGCGTCGATAGCACGCTCGGATCGAGGGCGGTTGCAGATCGCCCTTCGAGCAGATGCAGTACCTCTCGGCGAGAGGGCACGGGTGCAGCGGACCGCTCCGGCCGCGCGCAGATGTCGAGGCGATCCGCCGGCGCGACCAGCTGCGGCACGGCCTCCGCCGGATCTCGGACGACCACGAAGAGCGCACCATCGCGAGCGTCGGCAAGGTCGAGCGCCATCTGAAACAGGCGCAGCGCCAGCGGGCCGTTCCCGACCGCTTCCGCCCACAGCTCGAACTTTGCTTTCAGGTCGAGCAGATGCCATGCAGCGCCGCGGAACGCGAACACTTCCGCGCCCTCGGCAAACACTTTGATCTCGCGCGACGGGCTGAGCACGACGCAGACGCTCCGCTGCTCGAGCGTCGCGCGGGCGTGCGCCTGGTAGGCCTTCGCGCCCGGCACCTCCAGGATCGCCTCGGGACACATCTGCATGCTCCAGCGGTCGATGTCGATGATGTCGAGCAGGCGCCCTTCGGAATCGGCGAGAAACACCGTCCGAACGCCGTCGGCAAGTCGATAAAAACTCTTGATCGAGGTCAGCGACTCCAGGTACGCGAGCACTCGCTCCCGCGGCGCGAGCTCCGGGCGACTGGGATCGTGCGATCCACCAAGCATTAGAATGCCGGTCGAGATCGGGCGGTTCTCATAGCTTGACAGCGCGGCGAGACGCAGCATTTCGATCACGGACGCAATCCGATCGACTCTGTGATCGTCGAGGTCCTGGGCGTACGGCCGCTCGTCAAGAAACGCGCCGACGTAGCGATCTTCGATCTGCCCTCGAAAGAGCTCACCGCGCTCCGCCGCCAGCTGCGGGTTGAGGATCGCGCGGTACCGCGCGCTGATCACGGCGCCGATGGCCCGCGCAACCCGGACTTCATGCGGGGTGAACGCCCAGCGTCCCGACGTGTGCAGCTTGTACCGCGTCCCTGTCCAGCAGATGATCAGCGTGGTTGGATCGGGTGACGGCTCGATGGTCAGCGGCTGCTCGAGCGACGAGGACGGCGTGGCCGCGGGCTCGATCTCGAGCGTCGCACGGCTGAAGAACTGCCGTAGCGCCGCCTGCATCACGCCTTCGTAGAACGTTCCGAGCGCAAGAGCGGGTGGAAGAGACATTAAGCCGGCGGCCGGGTCCAACAGTATCCGGCCTACGCATGATAATGCCCAGATGCAGCGGGACACGCTGATCGACTTCTTTCGCGACCTCATCACGACCCGTGGGGAATTTCTCGTGTACGACGATGGGTATCGCCGGCGGAGTCACAGCTACGAGGACGTCGGGCGCGCAGCGCGCGGGCTGGCGGCCAGGCTCGCGGCCGCCGGCCTGCGCAAGGGCGACAAGGTGGTGTTCTGGGGCGAGAACCGTCCCGAGTGGGTCGCGTGCTACTGGGGCTGCCTCATCTCCGGCGTCATCGTTGTCCCGATCGACTTCCGGTCATCGCCGGAATTCGCAGCCAGGGTCCGCGCCCTCGTCGAGGCACGGGTGGTGCTCGTCGGTGATGACGTGCCGCGAACGCCGGACGCCGATTTTGGCGACGCGGTACGGTGGCAGTTCGCGGATCTCGACTGGCGTGCCGACGGCCCGATGCCAGCAGTCGCTATCTCGCGCGACGACATCACACAGATTATCTTCACGTCCGGCGCAACGGCGGAGCCGAAGGGCGTCGTCATCCGCCATCGCAACGTTCTCGCGAACATCGTTCCCGTCGAGCGCGAGATCCTGAAATACCGGAAATACGCGAGGCCGTTTCATCCGCTTCGCTTCCTGAACCTGCTGCCGCTCAGCCACATGTTCGGCCAGTCGATGGCCACCAGCATCCCGCCGATGGTTCGTGGCACCGTCATCTTCACGCGCAGCTTCAACCCGCACGACGTCCTGAAGCTGATCAAGTCACGGCGCATCTCGGTGCTGGTGTGCGTGCCGAAAATGCTCGACGTGCTGCGCGACCACGCCACGCGCGCGTGGCCGGAGTCGGCGGATGCGCCCCCGCCGGGCATCTCGATCCCCGGACGCTGGTGGCGCTATCGCCGTGCACACGCTGCCTTCGGTCTGAAATTCTGGGCGTTCGTGGTCGGCGCGGCACCGCTGCCGCCGGACCTCGAGGAGTTCTGGCGACGGATGGGGTTCGCGGTCATTCAGGGGTACGGGCTGACGGAGACGGCGCCGATCGTCACGCTGAACCATCCATTCAAGACCAGCAAGGGATCGGTGGGCACGCCCATCGAAGGCGTCGAAGTGCGCATCGCCGCCGACGGCGAGATCCTCGTGCGCGGCGAAAACGTCACGAGCGGGTACTACGAAAATCCCAAGTCCCAAAGCCCAAATCCCAAATCCCAAACGGATCCCGGATCCCGGATCCCGGATCCCGACGGCAACAAGGCGTCAGACGCGGACGGTTGGCTGCACACGGGCGATATCGGCGAACGGGACGCCCAGGGGCGGCTCTTCATCAAGGGCCGCAAGAAAGAAATGATCGTCACACCCGAGGGGTTGAACGTCTTCCCCGAGGACGTCGAGCAGGTGCTGAACGAGCTGCCGGGCGTGCGCGAGTCAGGCGTGGTCGGTGTGTCGCACGGGACCGACGAGCGCGTCCATGCCGTCCTCGTGCTGGACCCTGGCATCGAGCCCGATGCGATCGTTCGCGCCGCCAACAGCCGGCTCCAGGACCATCAACGAATCCGCGCGGCGTCGGTATGGACATCGGGCGAACTTCCGCGCACTGAAGGGACGCGGAAGCTCAAACGCCGCGCGCTGCGCGACTGGGTGCACTCAGGCGAGCAACCCGCCTCGGCCGCCTCCGCCGACACGCTCGAATCGCTCATCGGACGCTTCGCTCACGGCCGCGACGTCAGCGGCGCCACGACGTTGGAGGAGCTAGGGCTCAGCTCGCTCGAGCGCGTGGAGCTTATGATCGCGCTCGAGGATCGGTTTCAGACGCGCCTCGATGAAGGTCGCTTCGCCGAGGCGGCAAGCGTGTCCGATCTCAAGCAGCTCGTCGAGCATGCGCCTCCATCGGAGGAGGTCGCGGATCCTGTCGACTTTCCCTCGTGGAACCGCACGTGGCCGGTCCGCGTCATCCGCCGGCTCTCCCTGGCCATGTGGATCCTGCCGCTCGCGCGCATGTTCGCCTGGATGCGCGTCGAAGGACGCGAGCATCTGAAGGATCTCGACGGTCCGGTGATCTTCGCCGCAAATCATCAAAGCCACATGGACGTGCCCGTGATCCTTGCGGCACTGCCCGCGCACGTGCGCGCGCGTGTCGCGCCGGCCATGGCGAAGGAGTTCTTCAAGGCGCATTTCTTTCCCGAAGGGCACACCTGGCGCCAGTGGTTCACGAACACGGTGAACTACTACCTGGCCGCGTTCTACTTCAACGCCTTCCCGCTGCCGCAGCGCGAAGCGGGCGCGCGGCAGACGCTGGCCTATGTCGGCGAGCTCACCGGCCGCGGCTGGTCGGTGCTGATCTTTCCAGAAGGTGAGCGGTCGGCGACCGGCTCAATCAAGGCATTCCGCGGCGGCATCGGGATGATTGCCGCGCGCCTGGACGTGCCCGTGGTCCCTGTACGGCTCGACGGCGTCGATCGCGTGCTCCATATGAAGGCGAAAATGGCGACTCCAGGTCCCGTCCGCGTGGCGTTCGGCGCCCCCATGCGCCTCCGCGGTGAAGACTATGCCGCGCTCGCCGCAGAAGTAGAACGCCACGTGAAATCGCTCTGAAAATAATTAATTTTGTTAAGATTGCGCCTCGCCCGCGCGTGTGGCACACTCGTTGCTACATTTGGTGAAAGGATGAGTTTTGAGCAAAGACGATCTCATCGACATGCAAGGAACCGTGGTGGCGGTGCATTCCGGCGGGTTGTATCGAGTTCAGTGTGATGCCGGTCATGAAGTGCTCGCGCAATTGAGCGGCCGCATGCGGCGCTTCCGCATCAAGGTCGTCCCCGGTGATCGCGTGACGGTTGGCGTCTCTCCCTACGATCCAGTTCGCGGCATCATCACCTTCCGCGCACGATAGCCGCCCTTGACACTGCATACCAACGCCCCATCACCCAAACGTCGCAGCCGCCGGACCGGCCCCTCGTCCTCGCGTCGTCACGGCGGTCATCGTCCACACGCGGCTCCGAATCCGGAGCCGACAGCGCTCGCATACGAGCCCGAGACATTCGATCCTGCGCCGCTCTCGTTCAACACGTTGAATCTCGACGCGCGCCTGCTCAACGGCATCAAGGACCTTGGATGGACGGAAACACGCTCGGTGCAGAGCGGTGTGATTCCACTTGCCTTGGCCGGCAACGACGTCATCGCGTGCGCGGAAACGGGAACCGGCAAGACGGCGGCGTTTCTGATCCCCATTCTGCAGAGGTTTCTGCTCGAAGGTCCGGTCCGTGGCGCGGCGACACGCGCGCTGATTCTCGCGCCGACGCGTGAGCTGGCGGTCCAGATCGAGGACCAGGTCCAGGGGCTCACGTATCACACCAAGGTATCCAGCGTCGCTGTATTTGGCGGCGTGCCGATGGACATCCAGGAGCGCGCGCTGAAAGCAGGCGTCGACATCATCGTCGCGACGCCCGGCCGGCTGATGGATCACATGCGACACGACTCGGTGGGATTCGGCGAGCTCGAAGTGCTGGTTCTCGATGAAGCGGACCGGATGCTTGATATGGGCTTCTGGCCGGACGTGCAGCGCATCCTGTCCGCGCTTCCCGCGGTACGTCAGACCCTGCTCTTTTCGGCGACGATGCCGTCGGAAGTACTGAAGCTGACGCAGGAGTTCCTGCGGAGCCCGAAGTACGTGCAGGTCGGTCGCCGAGGAGGGCCCGCGCAGACGATCACGCACTCGGTACAAACGGTGCCGTCGGCTGAAAAAGTGCAGTGGCTCGCGCGATGGCTGCGCGACCAGGCAACGGGACCCGTGCTCGTGTTCTGCCGGACGAAAATTGGCGCCGAGCGCCTGGCGTCGCGTCTGAGCGGGATGGGGATCCGGACCGCCGCGCTGCACGCCGATCGCACGCAGCAGCAGCGAATGGCCGCCGTTGAAGGTTTTCGCACCGGGACGTTCCCGGTGCTGGTCGCCACCGATGTCGCCGCCAGGGGGCTCGATATCGATGGCATCGCGCACGTGGTGAACTTCGAGGTGCCCGACACGCCCGAAGCCTACGTGCACCGCGTCGGCCGCACGGGCCGCGCCGAATCAACAGGGAGCGCGCTGACCCTCGCCGCCCCAGAAGAGTTGCGCGCGCTTCGCGCGCTGGAGAAAGCCGTTGGCGTCCAACTTCAATAACAACACGTTGCTGCGAGCTAGCGCCGACGACCAGGTGCCCGCACCCACGAGCCCGGCACCGGTAAGTCCCCCGGTCACGAATCCGGCGCCCGCCAGCCCGATGCCTGATGGTCACGCGCCCGCGACCTCAGACGTGCCGGCGTCAGCGGCGTTCGTCCGTTTCCGCTCGTGCCGGTGGCAGCAGCCAGCGGAGAACGGCAACCAGGAGTTCTGCACACACCGCGAGGTGAAACCGTACGCCGGGATGCAGGGGTTCGACGCGGACGCGTGGTGCCCCGAGTGCCAGTACTACAAGCTGCGCCGCGCGCCGAAGAAAAGAAATCCTTCCGACGACTATAGCTACTGAACAGAGTTAAGAAGGTTCAGGGGGTTCAGGGTTTTGAACCTCCTGAACCCTAATCTGAAAACTCTTTAGCCAGTTCCACCCACTCCCCATTCGGCGCGAGCTGCTGGTACGCACGCCAGTGGGTACGTGCCTCCTGCGACTGGCCGTTCTTCTCGAGCGTCACCGCGAAATAGAAGTGGGCGTCCGCATAGCCAGGATTCAGCTTGAGAGCGTCGCGGTAACAGACCTGCGCCTCGCGGTAGCGTCCAAGATCGTGAAAGATGTTGCCGAGGTTGAAATGCGCCTCGAACACGTCGGGTTCGAGCACGATTGCGCGTTCGTACAGCGCCTGCGCCTCGGCGATTTCGTCCCGCGCGTAGTGGATGTTGGCGAGGTTGATCAGCGCCGCCACGAGGTACGGATCGATCTCCAACGCACGGCGGTAGGCGGTGGCCGCCTCCTCGAAATTCTGCGGGCTCCCGTCGTCGAGTGTGGACGCGGCCATGAAGTACTGATCCGCCGATGACTCTTCGTCCGGCAGGAGCGGATCCATGAGCGCGGCCATCGGCGGCGGCTCACGTCGTCTGAGCTGCAGGACCTTGGCCGGCTGCGCCTCGATCCGGAAGTCGAATGCAAGCTGACCGTGCCTCGAAGCGAGCAGGTTGCGGAGCACGGAGCGAAAGGGTGCGCCGTCTGCGAGCGCTTCATCGGCCTGGCGCACGACCGCCATGTCGAGAAAAGAGTAGAGTGACTCTCCGTTCTCGCGATGCGCCGCTCTGATGAGTCCCCACTTCTGCATGTAGCGCAGATGATCGTCGCGCACGTGCTTGTAGCGCTCGAGCAACTGCCGCTTCGAGATGTTGGCCGACGCGGGGACGGTCACGTGCGATCACTATAATCCAGTCATGTTGTTCGCCGGCGATCTCGGAGGCACCAAAACGCTGCTTGGGCTTTTCGAGCGCGGCGATCGACGCCCGCGGCCCATCGCATCTCATGCGTACCCGACCCAGGAGTTCGTCAGCGTCACCGCGATCCTTGATGCCTTCGCGCACGACGTCGGACCGATGCTGGAGATCGAGGCGGCCGCCGTCGGCGTGGCCGGCCCGGTCGTCGAACAGCGGGCACGACTGACCAATATTCACTGGGACGTTTCAGCTGAAGAGATCGGCCGGCGTCTCGATACGCGCCAGGTCATCCTCTTGAACGATCTTGAAGCAATGGCGCGGAGTGTGCCCGTGCTCAACGACAACGAGATGGTCGTTCTTCAGCGCGGCACGTCAGCGCTCCATGGAAACGGCGTGGTGATTGCCGCCGGAACCGGCCTCGGTGAGGCGTACCTCCACCGGATCGCAGGACGGTTAATCCCAGTCCCTTCGGAAGGGGGCCATGCGGACTTCGCGGCCCGCACCGACCGCGAGCTCGATTTCGTTCGCATGCTGCGCGAACACTACGGCCGCGTTGAAGTGGAACAGGTCCTGAGCGGCCCTGGCCTCGTGAACCTGCACCGTTTCACTCACGATGGACGGGAATGTGACGCGGTACGAAACATCGACCCGCATCAGCGGCCGGCGGCCATCTCGGAAGCCGGGCTCGAGGGTCGGTGCCCGGCCTGCGAGGAAGCCCTCTGGATGTTCGTCGAGGCGTATGGAGCAGAGACGGGCAATCTTGCGCTGCGCGGCGTGGCGACCGGAGGGGTGTTCGTCGGCGGCGGCATCGCGCCTAAGATCCTGCCGGCGCTGCAGGCCGGACGATTCATGACGGCCTTCCGGGACAAACCGCCGATGACGGAACTCCTGTCGGCGATGCCGGTGCGGGTCATCATGAATCCGGACGCAGGCCTGCTTGGCGCCGCCGTCGCGGCAGAAGAGTTGGTCAGGTCCGGCTA
>DAIRVG010000001.1:30298-166295 GCA_036802945.1 Vicinamibacterales bacterium | reverse complement strand
CTAGTTGCGCATCGCTTCGAGTGCGCGCACGCCTGAGCGCATGCCAATAAGCCAGGTCGCGATGCTGATCACCGCAGCCACCACGAATGAGGCGCCCATGATCACCAGCCGGGTCGGGCCGAGCGGGATGTGGCGCAGCTTGAGCATCAAGTAGGTCGTCGACGGCCAGCCGAGAAGTACGATCGTGACGATGATCAGCAGCACGGCGAGGATCATGAACATGACGCCGCCATACGAGCCGGCCACCTGGCTGGGATCGACGGTGAACCTTGGATAGCGCGCGCCTAGGCCTGTCGCCAGCCCCACCAACGCAAAGCTCAGAAACACGATCGCGCACGCCGCGACGACCTTCAGGACCGGATCGACGCCAAGCAGTTCGTTGGCCCCCATCGTCAGGCCCTCTGTCAGCACAAGGACGGGCACGAGGCCGGTCCAGAACTTCGACCAGAGAAAATCGTGCATCGAGACTGGCGAGGTACGGATGAGCCAGAATGCCGCGCCTTCGGCAGACACGGCTGGAAAGACAAACCGCACGGCCACCGTTGCCATCACGAAGCCGGCCATGCCGAGGTTCACGAACGCGTAGACGTTCTTGATGAACCCGCTCATGTACGGAATGCGGCCCAGGTCGAGCACGCGGAAGTTGTAGAGATAAATCAGCACGAGCGCGAGCAGCAGCAGAAGCTGCGACCACTGGCTGACATCGCGCAGGAAGATCTTCAGGTCCTTCACGAGCAGCTGCCGCCGCACCGGCGATAGCGGCAGCAGGCGCGCGATGATGTCGAGACCGCGCAGCTTGGTGAAACGCGCCTTGGGTGCTTCCTGCGACCGGCTGTATCCGGCGAAGTGCCACCGCTCGTCTGCGGCCCTCAGCCCCACGCAGAACGCGAGCGCCGTCGTCCAGAGCGCACCCGTGTGGAGGAGGTCCCAGCCACCCTTCAGGCTTGCGAAGAGCATCTCGCCCGCCCAGAACGACGGGAGCAGCGGCGTCACCGGCGATTGCAGCGTGGCGAAGAACCCTGTGACGTCCGGCAACGACTCGACGCGCATCAGCTGCTCGGGACGGATCATCCGCAACAGGATGACGATGCTCCCGGCGAAGAGGAGGCCCATCAGCATCAGCAGGTCGCGCGCCCGGCGCGCTGGGAACACATTGACGAGCAGCAGCGTGCACGCCGTCCCGACCGCGACGGGGATCACGGCGAACGGAACGATCGTCAGCACTGACGTCAGGTAGAAGCCGATCGGCGCGCAGCGCGCCAGACCGACGCCCATCAGGACGGGCGCCAGAAAGACCACGACCATCCACGACGATTGCACGACCGTGCGCACGAACCGGGCGTAGAACAGACGCCGCGACGCAACCGGCGCCGCCAGCAGCAGCCGCAGATCCTCAGACAGGAAGAACGTCGACAGCGCCGTGACGATACCGCTGAAGGTGAGGAAGGCAAGGAACGTCATGAACAGCCACGACAGGCCGAGCCGCAGCAGGTAGTCGCCAAGCTCGTCGTAGTCGTCGAGCTGCCACGTGAGCCAGAACGCGCCCCCGAACAACGCTGCGAGCACGAACAGGCCCACGCCGCCAAACAAAAGTCCCCGCATCAAATCGCCCCGCTCGCGCCGCCGTGCGCGATTACGCGATGACCAGATGTGCGGCAACAGCAGATACGAGAACGCGCCCTTCATACGACTTCGTCGAGCTCCTGAAGCGCGCTTCCGCCAGTCAGCCTGAGGAACACGGACGTCAAATGGTCGTCGCCGGCGCCCGCCAGCCCCCGCACCTCATCGACCGTGCCCTGCGCAATGATGCGCCCCTTGAGAATGATGCTGATCCGCTGACACATCTCCTGCGCAACTTCGAGGGTGTGGGTGCTCATCAGGATCGCGACGCCGTGTTCGCTCATCCGGCGGAAGACGTCTTTGATCAACCTGGCGCCGCGCGGATCGAGACCAACCATCGGCTCGTCGACCGCAACCGCCTGCGGCCTGTGCAGGAATGCCGCGCACATGACGAGCCGCTGCTTCATGCCGTGTGAGAAGCTTTCGACCAGCTCGTTCTCCCAGCGGCGCAGCTCGAAAAGATCCAGCATCTCCTGCACGCGCTCGGTGACGCCGTCGCCATCGAGGCCGTAGAGACCTGCGTGGAACCGCAGGAACTCGCCCGCGGTGAGCTTCTCGTAGATGAAGGGCCGGTCGGGAATGAATCCAAGCGAGGCCTTTGCCAGCTCGGGTTCCGTGGCGATGTCGTGGCCGTTGACCACCACGCGTCCCGAGGTCGGCTTCAGCAGCCCGGCAATCATGCGCAGCGTCGTCGTCTTTCCGGCACCATTCGGGCCGAGGAAGCCGTGAATCTCACCCGGCTTGACGTCGAGCGAAATGCCGTCAACCGCGGTGAACTTGCCGTACTGCTTGACGAGATCGTGAATGGCAATCATCGGCGTGATGGGCTCCACCAGCAGCAGCCGCCGGTGCGGCGCTGCGGTACGTCGAGCGAAATGGGCGACAGGTCCGACGGCCGACCGACCAGGATTGGCGTGGAATTCTCGGCGAGCTTCATCTCGAGAACCGTCATCTTCAGCCGCCCGATCAACGGCAGGATGGCGGCCTGCTTGTCGAGACCTCCGCGGGCGAGCCGCAGGTGTGTCGCGTCCGCGGGAAACTCGTTCAGCGTCGGGTCGACGGGCAGCCACAAGCCGCGGCCGGATCCCTCGTCGATGTACACCTCGGGCCACGCGTGGTAGTAGAACGCGCCGGTGACGCCGCGCACGTACACGAGACCAACCGCGATGCGCGCCGGGATCCCAATCGATCGCGCCATTGCGACGTACAGCGCCGTGTGCTCGTTACAGTCGCCGACCTTGGTCCTGAGCACTTCGCGCGCCGACGGGAGGCTCACGGTCGGCTTCTTGTCGAGCAGCGCGTTCACGTAGCGCGTCAGTTTCTCGGCGCGCGCACGCGCGCCGTTGATGCCCGCCACGGCCTTCTCGGCCTCAGCGCGGATCTCGGGTGCGTCGCTCTCAATCAACGGCTCGGGGCCGAGGTACTGCTCGATATCCGGATCCGCAGGACCCGCCTGCAGGCTTTGCGGGTCGATCAATTCGACCGTCGAACCACTCACGGTCTGGCCGGCCCCCTGTACATCGATGCTCGTCAGGTCGGCACCATCGAGCTCGAGGCGAAGCAGTCGCACGTCACGAGGTTCGTCGATGCGCTGCCGCATGGCGGGCACAACAGCCGCGGCCTGGAGCAGGTCGGTCTGCACACGGCCCGACACCCCCAATGATTGAGCGCGGTCCTGTGACTCCCGCACCGTCATGAGACCAAGCGGACTTTCCTCGCGCACCACGTCGCCCGTGTCGGTCACCCACGACGTCGTATGCAGACCCTGGTACTCCATCTCGACCCGGAACGCGGGAATCGGACGCTCGCCGGTATTGCGCACGACCTCGCGCTGTCCAATCTGCACGGTGACCGGGGCGTTGCGCAGCGTCGCCGGATCGAAGATCGTCCACTGCTGGCGCGAACCAGCCGTCAGGTGACCGCCAGCCAGCAACCTGGAAAAATTCAACGAGAGGACCGGCACGTCCGGGAGATCACGCTCTTCCGTCCTTGTGCTACCGCCAGACGTAATGCCGATGACCAGCCGGGCGCCACGCCCACCCTCCGGCATCGGGTCGACACGGCCGCGCACGATGACGGCACCAGTGCCCGGATCGAGTGAGAATTCGAAGGAACGCAACCCGAAGTTCGAATCGACGCGCGCCGCCGTATGGATCGCCGCGGCGGTGGTTGCCCCGAGCAATGACATCTGCATTCGGCCATCCTCCTGCAGCTCGAACCCATCGTCGGTCGGGACCGTCTGGCTGACCGTGAAGCCGATCTTCTCCCCACGGTAGTACACCCCGCGCCACGCCGCGTCCGAGCCGTACCGCGCGAGATCGGTGGCGAGGTTCGCGGATGAGGCGTGCAGGTACGACTTGTTGACGAGGACCGCCATCGAGGCGGCCCACGCGATGAGAATCACGATTGAGACAGGCCGCGTGACCGAACGCGGCAGCGGTTTCAGAATTGACATGGATCGAGTGGAGGCCCCGCCGGTGTATCGGCGCCAATCGCGGCGCTGGACAGTGGAGGGGTGGGTCTTGAGACCCGCCCCTACACGCTCGCTTTACCGCAATGCCCACGCGAAGAATCGCTCGGTGTAATACAGGGCAATCTGTCCGCTGAGCCCGCTCGGCAGCGCGTCAAACGCATGCTCAGCCCACGGGATCTCCAGCAGGACTGACGTCGCACCGTTCTCCTGCAGCCGGTCGTTCAGCTCCCTGCCGAAACGTGCCTCGACAATGTGATCGCGGGCGCCGTAGATCAGGAGCGTCGGCGGGACGCGCGAGAGCGCGTACGTGACCGGCGAGGCAGCGTGGTACAGCGCCGACACTGTTTCCGGAGTGCCTCCGAGGTAGGTCTCGAGAATGGCGCGGGTGTCGAGCGGGTCGGGGCGAGGGGGCCGGCGCCAGCCTTCGACAAGATCGACGGGCCCGTAGTAACTGGCCACCGCCCGGACGAGGGGCATGCCTGCCTGGTAGGCCGCGACGAGCGCCAGTTGCGCACCTGCGGAACGGCCGATGACGGCGATGCGGCTCCGATCACCTTCGTACTCGGCCGCGTGGGCGACTACCCAACCGAGCGCCGCGCGGACGTCCTGGATTTGAGCCGGCCACTTCCATTCGGGCGCATGTCGATAGTCGAGCGCAATGACGAGATAGCCCTTCGACGCGAAGTAGCCCGCGAAGGTCGGATTGTCTTCGGGGGATCCACGCTGCCAGGCGCCGCCATACAGCTGCAACAGGATCGGATGAGGGCCAGCTGACACAGGGCGGTACACATCGACGGTGAGCGGAACACCGTTCGGCTTTGCAAATTCGACCCCTCGCCGGATCAGCACGTCACCGAGGCTGATTCCGCGCGCGAAGTCAGTGGCCGATATCCGATGCGGCCGAAGCGTCGCACTGGCACCTGCCGGAATCTGACGCTCGTAGTCCTTGCCCAGGCCCTGCTCCATCGCACTGTCGAATCTCGCAAGCGCGAAGGGAGCACGTATCAGCGGATACGCGCTCAGGACCGCCGATGCCGCGGCAAGGCTGAAGACCACTCGCGCCGTGACATCAACGCCGGTCGTGCGGAAAGCAATCGCGCACAGGATCAGCGACACGAGCAGGAGCCATGGGCTGAGCTCGGGCGCGCCAACCGCAAGCGGCAGCAGGCTCGCGTGCGGCGGTGGAAGCACGATCCAGATCGAGATGAAGCAGAGGGCGGTCGATGCGATCAGCAGCCCCACAGTCATGACTGGGAAGGTCGTGCGCGGCACTACTCAGCCACGCTGAAGCGCGTCAACGCAAACTTCGCATCCTGATCGATCCATTGCTCACCGCCGCTGAACCCGGCGGCGATGCCTTCCTCCAGCACCTGCGCCGGCTCATACTTGTGCGAGCTCTCGGTCCAGATCGCTTCACCTTCATTCAAGTCGAACTCGATCGGTACTGCCGGGATGGTGACCCGCTGGGCTCTGACGCTGACCAGATGCACCTCGACACGTCGCTCCGAGGCATTCCATGTCGCGTGGTGGGTGAACCCGTCGAGATTGAAGTTTCCACCGAGCTCGTCGTTGATCCTCCGAAGCAGATTCCGGTTGAACACCGCGGTGACCTTGAGCGGATCGTCGTACGCGAGCAGCAACTCACGCTCCGGTTTGACGAGGTCGGCGCCAAGGAGCAGCGCGTCACCAGGACGCAACGAACGCCGGATGCGCGCGAGCAAATCGCGCGACACGGTGGGCGTGAAATTCCCGATGTTGGATCCGAGAAACAGCATCACGAGCGATCCCTCGCGAGGCCGCTGCTGTGCCGCCAGGACGATTCCCTGTTCATAGGGCACATGGTGCGCGAGCACGGCGCGCATCCCGATCGCCTCGAGGCGATAGCGCGCCATATCGAGCGCGGCCTGCGAAATGTCGATCAGCTGAATGAGCGGGAACCGCTCACCTGCCGCGCTCGCCAGCAGCGCGATTTTTTCTCCGCTGCCGCACCCGAGCTCGGCGAGGCTGACCGGCCGCCGGAGCGGACGGAAAATCTCGCGGGAGTAGCGAACGAGCATCGACGATTCCGCGCGCGTGATCCGGTACCACGGCAATCGGCAGATCGCTTCGAACAGCGCTGAGCCGAGCTCGTCGTACAGGTACTTGGACGGAATCTGCCGTGGCTGCCGGCGGAGGGTGTCGGCAAGGTCGGCGGCAAATGCAGCGGTGAACGCGGCGCGATCGTCGAGAGCGGGCGTCGGCTGCATTAGGCGTCCTGCGCGCAGCGGAACGTGGCGTAGACGTAGGGATATCGCGGCCGGAACCAATTGCGAAAGCCGGGCCTCACGAGCCCCCGCGCAGTCATCGGTGACGCACCCTTGAGCACGAAATGCTGACCATCGAAGAAATCGGCAGAGTATTCAGGGTACGAGGGAAGGGGCGTGAAGCCATCGAACGGCGCGAAGACATCCGAGGTCCACTCCCATCCGTTGCCGACGAGGTCCTGAACACCGAATGCGCTGGCACCGCCCGGAAAGGCACCGACCGGCAGCGGATCAAAGCGGGCGAAGTCGAAGTTGCCGTGTTCCGCCGCGCGATCGAGCGTCTCGCCCCAGGGGAACCGGCGGTCGCGTCCCGCAGGGGTCGCGAATGCCGCGCGATGAAACTCTGCTTCGGTCATCAACCGCCTCTCACGCCATCGCGCGTAGGCGTGAGCCTCCGCCCACGTGACGTACACGGGCCAGTCTGGCGGCAGCGGCACACGCTCGAACATGGCGAGCCAGTGCCACCCGGCGCTATCGCGCTCCCAGAACGCCGGGTGCATGACGCGCTCCTCCTGCACCCAGGCCCAGTCTTCCTCACGCCACCAGCGGGGATCACCATAGCCGCCGGCGTCGACAAACGCCATGAAATCGGCATTGGTGACGTTGAGGACGTCAACCTCAAATGCCCGAACGTCGACGCGATGCGCAGGGAGCTCGTTGTCCCAGGCGAATGTCCTGGCGTCGACGCGGGTCCCAAGCGGCGCGGTGCCCTCCGGGATCCTGACGCGCCCTGCTCGCGGCGAACCCGCCGACAGCCGTGGAGGCAGCGTGAGATAGTGCTCCGGTTTCGACTTCGATCGATACGGGAGCCGATGCCACATGTAGGCGAGCGTTTCCTGGTGCATCTCTTCGTGTTCGACGATCGCCCATACTGCCTGCGCGTCGCGCAGCAACGGATGATCGTCCCGCACCAGGTCGCCGCCGGCGATAGCGTCCTCGAGGAGTGCGTCCGCCGCGCGGGCGTACGCGAGGACGACATCGCGGCCGGGCCAGGCCGGGTTGCCGCGCGCGACGGCCGCCGCTTCCGCCTCGGGATCAATGCCGCGAGCGAAGATCGTTTCCAGGTGATCGTCCACACCGGGACGGCCAAGCCCTTTCTTGATCAATGTGTTGACCGCGAATGCGGGGAGATGGCCTTCGTAGAACACGATGGGATTGCGCAGCGCGATCGGCTTCTCGAAATAGGCCGCCGGATCGAGCAGGTCGAACAGCGCACGAGTCCGTGCGCGCGCGCGGCGGAACCGATCGAGGGCCGCGGACCGATTGAACGCTGGAGGTGCTGTCGAGATACTTCGGAGCATACGTCACTGAGACGCCAATTGCGTGCCGCGCGTCGCAGTGCCAGACTCAGGTACAATTCTGCGCGGCCACGCCGGTGCTCATCACGCTCAACGGGGAATCCTTCGAGCTCGACCAGCCGTTGTCGGTCGAAGAATTGCTGCAGAGGCTCGCGATCGATCCGCGGCGCGTCGCCGTCGAGCACAATCTCGTGATTCTCAAGCGCCACGCGTTCGCCGCCACGCTCGTCGGCGATGGCGACCGCGTGGAGATCGTGAACTTCGTCGGCGGCGGCTAGCGGAGACGGCCACCCAGACACAGAAACACAGAGGCGCGTTGTGGCAATTGATACCCCTTTCACGATCGCGGGCCGCACGTTCAGGTCGCGGCTGATCGTCGGCACCGGCAAGTACTCGTCGCACGCCGTCATGGCGCAGGCGCACGAGGCCTCGGGCGCCGACATGGTGACGGTCGCGGTGCGGCGCGTGAACATCTCCGATCGCACACGCGAGTCACTGCTCGACTACATCGACACGGCGCGGATGTTCATCCTCCCGAACACCGCAGGGTGCTATTCCGCCGACGAAGCCGTCCGCACCGCGCGGCTCGGGCGCGAGGCAGGCCTGTCGCACTGGGTCAAGCTCGAGGTCATCGGCGACGAGCGCACGCTCTTCCCCGACAACGAGGCGCTGATCGAAGCAACCCGCGTGCTCGTCAAAGAAGGCTTTGTCGTGCTGCCCTACACCAACGACGATCCGATCGCGTGCCGGAAGCTCGAGGATGCGGGCGCGGCGGCGGTCATGCCGCTCGGCGCGCCGATCGGCTCGGGCCTCGGCATCCAGAACGTCAACAACATCCGCATCATCCGCGAGTTCTCGCGCGTCCCGGTCATCGTCGACGCAGGGGTCGGCACGGCGTCGGATGCGGCGCTGGCCATGGAGCTCGGCGCCGATGGGGTGCTGATGAACACCGCGATTGCCGGCGCCCGGGAACCGGTCGCCATGGCCGACGCGATGAAGCACGCCGTCATCGCGGGCCGGCTCGCGCACCTCGCCGGACGCATTCCGAAGAAGATGTACGCGACGGCGAGCAGCCCGGCTGAAGGTCTCGTCGGCCGCTGATCCGATGTCCGACCGTACGGGACCGCAGCCTTCGCCGATTCCGCAACCCGATCGCCACCAGATCGAGCGCCTCAACAGCCTGTATCAAATCATCGATGCGCCGGCTGGAGGCGGGCTGAAGTCCCGGCTGGCGTCGACGGCGCGGCGCCTCCTGGGACGAGTGCTGTCACGCCAGCAGGAGTTCAACGCCGCGTTGGTCGATCACCTCAATCGCGACGCAGCCGTCGCGGTCGAGGCCCACGAGGCCAGCCTCAGGACGATCGAGTGGATTGGCGGCGCGATCAACCAGTGGGACGGAATCCGCCGGCATACCGAAAGCCTGCTAGCGCGCGACCGGCGCAACGACACCTCGATTGCCGCGCTTGCGGCACAGCACGACGAGCTACGCTCCGCCGTCAGCGTGCTGCAGCAGGCGGCACAGAACCTGAAACGCGAGGTCTCCAGGCTGGCAGCGGGTGCGCCGCCAGCTTCCAATTCCCAACTCCCAACTCCCAAGGCGAACGCCGCACCTGGCAGCGCCGCCGACACAGTCCCTGGCAACCAGTTCGATGACCTCGACAGCCACAAGTACGTCGGCTTCGAGGATCAGTTCCGTGGCTCGCCCGAAGATATCCAGCGGCGAGTCGCCGAGTATCTGCCGATGTTCCTGGGAATCGGGGATCAGGGATCGGGGATCAAAGCGAGCGACGTCCTCGACGTCGGCTGCGGCCGCGGCGAGTTCCTCGAGTTGCTCCGCGACCAGGGCATCACCGCCCGCGGCATCGATGTGAACCCCGCGATGGTGGACGTGTGCTGCGCGCACGGGCTCGATGCGGTCACCGCTGACGCGCTCACGTACCTGCGCGGCCTGCCGGACGGATCGTTAGGGGGATTGTTTGCGGCCCAGGTCGTCGAGCATCTCGAACCGCGCTACCTGATGCAGCTGCTCGATGCGGCGTTCGACAAGCTGCGTCCGGGGGCGCCGATCGTGCTCGAGACGATCAATCCCGCCTGCTGGTTCGCGTTCTTCGAAAGCTACATCCGCGACCTGACGCACGTGCGTCCCGTCCATCCAGACACATTGAAGTACCTGCTCATCGCCACGGGCTTTCAGCACGTGGAGATTCGGTATCGGGCGCCCTATCCGGAGAGCGATAAATTGCAGTCGCTTGCAGCGCAGCCGCCAGCCGGCTTTGAGAATCTGGTCGCCACGCTGAACGAGAACGTCGAAAAGATCAACCGCCTGCTGTTCACCTACCTCGATTACGCAGCCATCGGAAAACGGGCGTAATTAAGCAAGACAGCCGTCTCGTCTACAACCGAAAGATGTTCTCGCCGGCCATGCCCTTGAGCGCGTTGCGTGTGTCGACGACCAGCGGAAACCGCTTGGGCATATCGGCATAGGTGAACACTGCGTGATTGGTGCAGATCACCGCACAGTCGACTTTTTTGGCGGCGTCGCGCTCGGGCACCGACTTGAGCGTGAGCCCGCCGTGGTCGAGCGTGGGCACATGCGGGTCGGTGTAGCTGAGCACGGCTCCACGGCGGTGCAGCAGCTCGATGACGTCGAGCGCGGGCGACTCGCGCATGTCGCTGACGTCTTTCTTGTAGGCCACGCCAAACACGTGAATGCGCGATCCGTTGATCGATTTCTTCTGCGAATTGAGCGCCTCGCCAACCCGCTCGACGACGAAGGCGGGCATCGAGCCGTTGACATGGCCGGCGAGCTCGATGAAGCGGCACTCGAAGCCGTTCTGCCGCGCCTTCCATGACAGATAGAACGGATCGATCGGAATGCAGTGGCCACCGAGACCAGGCCCCGGGTAGAACGGCATGAACCCGAACGGCTTGGTGCTGGCCGCCTCGATCACTTCCCATACGTCGATGTTCATCCGGTGCGACATCAACGCGATCTCATTGACCAAGCCGATGTTCACGGCGCGGAAAGTGTTCTCCAGCAGCTTCACCATCTCGGCGACCTGCGTCGAGCTCACCGGCACGATTGTGCTGATGATCGACCCGTACAGCTCCGCTGCCAGCTCGGTGCTCGCCTCGTTGACCCCCCCGACCACCTTCGGGATGCTGCGCGTCGTGTGCGTGACGTTCCCCGGATCGACGCGCTCCGGCGAAAACGCGAGATGGAAGTCCTTCCCCGCTTTGAGACCGCTCTCCTCAAGCGCGGGCTGGACGACTTCGTCCGTCGTGCCGGGGTAGGTCGTGGACTCGAGAATCACGAGCTGTCCGGCGCGCAGCTGGGCGCGCACGGCGTCGACCGCGAGCACGACGTAGGAGAGGTCCGGGTCGCGCGTCTTCCGGAGCGGCGTCGGCACGCAGATGTCGATCGCGTCCATGTCGTGGAGACGGGACATGTCGGCGGTCGCCGACAACTTACCCGCCTTCGACGCCGCGGAGACATCCTCGCTGCTCACGTCGCCGATGTAGCTGTGGCCCTTGTTGATGGCGTCGACCTTGGCGAGATCGACATCGAAGCCGGTGACTTCAAAGCCCGCTTTTGAAAACTCCACGGCGAGCGGCAGGCCGACATACCCGAGACCGATGATGCCGATCCGGGCCTGGCGGTTTCGTATCTTGTCCTTGAGATCCAAGTTCTCTCCGATGTTTTACCGAGCGAGGCCGGCACGCGCCGACGGCGAAAGCCGCGCGAGATCGGCTTCAACCATCATCGCGACGAGCTGTTCGAAGGTGACCGACGGCGTCCAGCCGAGTACGCGCTTGCCCTTGCTGGCATCGCCAATCAGGTGATCCACTTCCGCCGGACGCAGGAACGCTGGGTCGATCCGCACGTACCGTTGCCAGTCGAGCCCGGCATGACCGAACGCCGTTTCCACCAGCTCGCGCACCGAATGAGCGACGCCGGTTGCAATCACGAAGTCGTCCGCCGCTTCCTGCTGCAGCATCAGCCACATCGCGCGCACGTAATCGCCCGCAAAGCCCCAGTCGCGGCACGCGTCGAGATTGCCGAGCGCGAGGTGATCGGCGAGTCCCAGCTTTATCCGGGCGACACCATCGGTGACCTTCCGCGTCACGAACTCGAGGCCGCGGCGCGGCGACTCGTGATTGAACAGGATCCCCGAGCTCGCAAATATGCCGTAGCTCTCGCGGTAGTTCACGGTGATGTAGTGCGCAAAGACCTTCGACACGCCGTACGGACTGCGCGGATAAAACGGCGTCATCTCGGTTTGCGGCACCTCACGGACCCGCCCGTACATCTCGCTCGATGACGCCTGGTAGATGCGGATGGCAGGGTCGACCTGGCGGATCGCCTCGAGCACGCGAGTCACGCCTTGCGAGTTGAACTCCCCCGTCAGCAGCGGCTGATCCCACGACGCCGGCACGAACGACATCGCCCCGAGGTTGTAGAACTCGTGGGGCCGCACGTCCTGGACGATGCGCATCAGCGACAGCTGGTCGAGCAGGTCACCGGGACGCAGCGTGATGCGGTCGAGGATGTGCTCGATGCGCCACAGGTTGGGTGAGCTCGATCGGCGGACAATACCCGTGACCTCGTACCCCTTTTCAACCAGCAACTCGGCAAGGTACGAGCCGTCCTGGCCGGTAATACCAGTGATAACTGCGCGTTTAGCCATCGGTCCTTTCATTCTATGCTGCGGGACCGCCACGCGCCCCGAGCCAGCGCTGCAAGGCATCCTGCCAGGCGGGCATCGCAAAACCTGCGGCAGCCAGCTTCCGGTTGGACAGCGCGCAGAAGCGCGGCCGCGCGGCCGCCAGCGACACTTCATCCATCGTGACGAGCTTCAGGCGCGGAGTGACGCCCAGGATGCGGGCGACTTCGAGCGCTACCTCCCGCCAGGTGCCGTAGCCAGAGTTCACGCAGTGGTACATCCCTGGCGCAGCTTCGGAATCGACGAGATGTCGAGTGCCGTCCGCGACGTCCGAGATGTAGCTCGGCGACACTGTGCGGTCGGTGAAGACCGTGACCTCACGACCCGCCTCGAGACCTGCCACGATTCCGTCGAGCGTGCCTCGCCGGCCGGTCCAGTCCGCAGGGGATCCGAAGAGGCTTTCGACTCGTAGCACATACGCGCGCTGCGCCTCGAGTGCCAACCATTCACCAACGAGCTTCGACGAGGCATAGACGCTGCGCGGCCCGGGTGCCGCGGCTTCGTCATACGGCTCGGTGGCCGTGCCGTCGAACACGAAATCGGATCCGTAGTGCACCAACGCCGCCCCGCACGATTCAGCAGCCCGGGCCAGGCTGCGTAGGGCAAACGCATTGACAGCGAACGCCTGAGTAGCGCTGCGCTCGGCGTCATCCACCTGGTTGAACGCCGCGCAGTTGACGATCAGGTCCGGACGAGCGTTCCCGATCTCCCGTTGCACCGCCTCGCCGTCCGTCACGTCAAGCGTCGCATGCGTATGCGCAATCACCTCACGACCTGAAAAGACACGGATGATCGAGGCCGCAAGCTGTCCGGACGCGCCCGTCACGAGGACCCGCGAGACGTTCACGCGACGCGCTCAGCGATGCTTGCCACCACGTATTCTTGCTGTTCGCGTGTCAGCTCGGGATAGATCGGGAGCGCGAGTACGTCGGACGCCGCGGCGTCGGCATTCGGAAATGCGTCGAGCGCGTGCCCCAGGTTTGCAAAGCACTGCTGTCGATGGAACGGAACCGGGTAATACACCTCCGTTCCGACGCCTCTCGTCGCCAGATGCGCGCGCACGGCGTCACGATCGGGCACGCGGATCACGAACTGGTGGTACACATGCGTTCGCCCAGGAGGTTCCACGGGAAGCCCGATGAGGCCGGCGAGACCCGCCTTCGTGAACAGTTCGCGGTAGCGTGCGGCGTTTGCGCGCCGTTTCGAGTTCCATTCGCTCAGGTGAGGAAGCTTCACGCGCAGGACCGCCGCCTGGAGCGCGTCGAGCCTGAAATTGCCGCCAATCTCCCGGTGGACGTATTTCGGATGCGCGCCGTGATTTCGAAGCAGTCGCACGTGGTCGGCGATTGCCGCGTCGGTCGTCGTCACGAGACCGCCGTCGCCAAACCCGCCAAGGTTCTTCGTCGGAAAAAACGAAAAGCACCCGATGGTCCCGAGCGTCCCAGAGGCACGACCATGATAGGTGGCGCCGATCGCCTGCGCAGCATCCTCGATGATGTGAACGCCAGGACCCGCCACCGCCTTGAGCGCATCGACGTCGGCACAGAGACCGTACAAATGGACCGGCATAATTGCCCTGGTGCGCGGCGTGATCGCGGTGCGCACACGGTCGATGTCCAGCATCAGTGTTTCGGGATCGACGTCGACAAACACTGGTCGCGCGCCCAGGCGCGCCACCGACCCGGCCGTCGCGAAGAACGAGAACGTCGGCGTGATCACCTCGTCGCCCTGACCGATGCCCAGAGCCATCAACGCGACGAGCAGCGCGTCGGTCCCCGACGATACCGCGATGGCATGTGGAACGCCGATGACAGCCGCCACCTCCGATTCCAACCGTTCCACCTCCGGTCCCATAATGAACTGTTGCGAATCGCAGACGCGCGTGACAGCGGACAGGATGTCCTCGCGTATCGACGCGTACTGGAGCTGGAGATCAAGTAACGGAACCTGCATCTGTTCGTCGGTGTGAACCTGCGGCGCGCGCACAATCGACGATCGTACTTCATGACCTGGTGATGCACAACGCAGGGCCGGATGGAACGGCCCGCCTTGGCTGAGCGATGGAACAGATCGATACGGCGGTCATCGGAGGGGGCGTCGTCGGACTTGCCGCGGCCCTGGCCCTGGCGCGACGGGGGCGCAGCGTGTGCGTCCTCGAAAGGGAGCCGCGCCCCGGCATGGGCACCAGCACGCACAACAGCCAGGTGATTCACGCGGGCATCTACTATCCGCCCGGGTCGCTCAAGGCGAGACACTGCGTGGAAGGCGCGCGTTTGCTATACGAATTCTGCGCGGCGCATGGCGTGCCGCACCGCCGCTGCGGGAAGCTGATCGTCGCGCACGACGACACGGAAATCCCGGCGCTTGAAGGATTGCGTGCCAAAGGGATCGCGAATGGCGTTCAAGGCCTCGAGGTGGTGGACGCCGCGTACGTCCGCGCACGCGAGCCGAACGTCCAGGCCGTGGCCGCGCTCATCTCGCCGAATACGGGGATTCTCGAAGCGGAAGCACTTGTCAGGACGCTCGCGCGCCTCGGCGCAGAACAAGGTGTCTTCCTGTTGCCCGGAACAGAGCTGACAGGCGCCGAACAGCGCGACCGCTCGATCGAAATCGCGACTGCGTCGGAGCGGATCGACGCTCGTTCCGTCGTCAACGCGGCCGGCCTCTATGCCGACGAGATCTCTACGGCACTCGGAGGATCGTCATTTCGCATCTTTCCGTGCCGGGGTGAATACGCGGAACTCGTGCCGTCGAAACGCGCGCTGGTCAACGGCCTCGTCTATCCGCTTCCCCACACCCACAGCCTCGGCACGCACTTGAGCAAGACGATTCACGGCAACGTGACACTCGGACCGACCACGCGATTTCAGAGTCGCAAGGACGACTACGAAGACGCGCGTCTTCCTGTTGATGCCTTTCTCGACCCGGCGCGGCGGCTCCTTCCCTCATTGCAACTCTCGGATCTCCGCCTTGGCGGCAGCGGTATCCGTCCCAAGCTTCATGGACCCGAGACGACATTCGCTGACTTTCTGATTGGCAGAGACGAAGCGTGTCCACGACTGATCCAGGCCGCGGGAATTGAATCACCGGGACTCACCGCCTGTCTCGCCATCGGGGAGCAGGTGGCGCGGCTGGTCGACGAACTGCTGCAGTAACGCGATCGATGACGTTCCAGAGCAGGGTACTTCGAACGTGCCCTGTCACAGCTCCGCCGTCGTCGGTACCAACCTGGAGTATTCATCGAAGCGGCAATTATCGGGCCGGCCGGTTTGCGCGATCCTGGCCGACGATTTTCAGAGACGCAGGCAGGAACGATTCGCTTCCGCTACCTCACGGAAGTTGTGGGCTGACCAGGGCGGGGAGGGAGTTTTCAAGAAGGTTCAGAAGCAGGCACGACGTGCGCGGACGCTGACAATCAACGCGCGATCGGGTGCTGGCCGCGGCGATGAAGATCACCGGAATCCATCCGTAACCACCTGAAGCCAGCACCGCGTATTCAGAATGGCGCGCGCGAGCGCGCGCTTCGGGTTCAGCGGCGCCGGCGCCACGTGCGTCGCGTAGTACAGATACGCACTCCTGTGGAACGCGCGGATCGCGAACGTCCGCGCGGTGCGGCTCGACTGGCCTACGCGATGGATGGCGGTCGCGGGCGGCACATACCGCACGTGATGACCGCGCAATCTCAACCGCCGGCATAGGTCCGCATCCTCCCAGTACAGGAAAAACCGCTCGTCGAAGCCGCCCACCTGTTCGAGCGCCGTCCGACGAGCGAGCATGCACGCGCCAGACAGCCAGTCCACCACCACGCTCTGTTCCCCGCTCCGGATGGCCTCTTCTGCGACGACGTTGCGCTTCGCGACCGGGAGGAACGGCACGAGCCTGCCCAGCAGCGCCGTGCGCCCGAAAAGGCCGGTCAACATGTCGGGATCGCCACGCGCGCTTCCCTGCACCGATCCGTCCGGGTTGAGAATCCGCGGTCCGACGATCGCGCAGTCCGGGCGCGCGTCGAGGACGCTACGCAGCGTAGCGACCGCCCCCGCGACCAGCCTGCAGTCGGGATTCATGATGAGGACGAGCGGTGCCGTCGATGCGGCAAGCCCCTGGTTGACGCCGCGCGAGAAGCCGACATTTGCCGTGTTCTGCACGAGCTTCACCATCGGCGCATAGTCGGCGACCGATGCCCCGCTCCCATCACTCGAGGCGTTGTCGACGACGAACGCTTCCCACGAACGGCCGACCATCTCATCGGCGATCGATCGAAGGGCCCGCGCGAGCTCGCCACCGGCGTTGTAGTTCACGAGGATCGCCGCGATCTCGGGGGGATTCATGGCGCCCCCGCCGCCAGTCGCCCATCGAAGCGCTTCTCGCGCAACTTCGTGGAGAGCCAGCGCGTATCGAGCAGTGGAGCGATAGCGGCAGCGCCGACGCGGCGGCCGCGCTGAATCGCGGCGCGCTTTCCGAGCATCCGCGGCAGCCCCGCAAACGCCGCGGCCTTGGCGCGGATGTACGGACGCAGCATGCCGATACGCGCGAAATGCACTGCCGCCGCGATGTCATAGACCACGTGGCCGGGTAGCGTCCGAACCAGGAGACTCGCCGGCGTGTCCTTCACGTACACCCATTCCAGGTTGCGCTGTCCGTGGAACACGGAGAACGGACTCACGGTGCCGAGCGTCGCACTGCCGACGTGGCGGACGACCGCGTTGGCGACATAGCGACAGCGGTATCCGCGAAGCCTCGCGCGATACGAGAGGTCGACGTCCTCGTGCGACGCAAAGAACTCTTCGTCGAAGCCGCCAAGCTCGTCGAACACCGCTTTCGGCATCAGGCAGGCGGCGCCGCAGACGCCGAAGACCTCTTCGGTCACGGCCGCGGCCGATGCGGACTCACCATGGTGCCGCTTGAACGCGCCACCCCACCGCAGAAGGCCGTCGCCCGCGCTGTCGATCACCTCGGGGTCGTGCATGTAGACGATGCGCGACGTCGTGAGCACGTAGCCGGCGCCCTCGTCGACGCCGCTGAGCAACGCGCGCAGCCATCCGGGATCCGCCGAGGTGTCGTTGTTGAGCAGCGCGACGTAGCGCCCGCGAGCATGCCGGACGCCCGCATTGTTCCCCCCGGCGAAGCCCAGGTTCTCCGGAAGCTGCACGAGCCTGACCCATGGAAATCGCTCGCGCACGAACTCCCCCGTGCCATCGGAAGAACCGTTGTCAACGAGGATCGTTTCGCTCGCCACGCCGGTCTGAGCCGCCACGCCCGCGAGGCACGGCTCGAGGTGTTGCCGCCCGTTCCACGACACGATCACAATAGAGACGTCAGGCTGCACGGATCGCCTCTCGATAGACCTCAAGCGTCAGCCGCGCCGTGCGCTGCCACGTGAAGGTAGCCGCGCGCGCGAGCCCGCGCGCGCGCAGGTCGTCACGCAGCGACTCGTCGTTAACCACGCGGATGATCGCGTCCCGCCATGCGGATACATCATGAGGGTCGAGCAGCAAGCCGGCGCCGCCGAGCACCTCAGGGATCGACGCTTCGTGCGAGGCCAGCACCGGCGTGCCGCTGGCCATCGCTTCGATCAGCGGCAACCCAAATCCTTCGTACAAGGACGGGTACACCAACGCCATGGCGCCGCGGTAGAGCGCGCGGAGCCGGTCCTCGTCGACTACGCCAAGCACGACAACCGCGTCGGGCGCCCCTGCCTCCGCAGCCATCGCGCACAAGCCGTCGCTGACGCCCCGGTCGACGCCAGCCACCACGAGCGACAGCGCGGCAACTGCGCCGAAATGACGGCGCGCGGCCAGCATCGCATCGACGAGCATCGGCAAGTTGCGCCGCTGGTGCAGGTCGCCGACGTGCAGGAGAAACGGCGTCGTCACATTTGCCGGCAGGTCCGGCGCCAGGTTCGGGTCTCCCGCCCCGAACGTCGCGTGTACCCCGAGCGGGGTGACCGTGATCCGCGATCGCTCGACGCCATACGCGGACGCAATCTCCGACGCGGAAAACGCCGAGACGGTCAACACGCGCGCCGCGGCGGTTGCGCTGCGCCGGTAAAAGTACCGCCGCAGCCAGTCGCGCCGGTACGGATACCACTCCGGATGAATTTCGTAGCTGACGTCGTGGATCGTGAGCACGACGGGAACGCCGGCCCAGAAAGGGGCGGTGTAGGCGGGGGCGTGAATGAGATCGACGCGTGCGCGCGACGCGGTGCGCGGCAGCCCGACCAGCGCCCAGCCGGCGTTACTGCGGGGATGGGCCGACTCGGACACGCGCTCGATGCCGGCGGGAATGCACTCCCGCCTGCCCCCGAGCGCGATGATCTCGATCGGCTCTCCGAGCGACCGGAGCGCGCGAACCAGCTCGATCGAATAGCGGCGGATGCCGGCGGCGGGGGAGCTGAAGCCGTGACCGTCGAATCCGATGCGGAGCGTGCTCGTGTAACTCAAAATGCAAAATGCAAAATGCAAACAGAATGCGTTTGCGGCGTCAGCGTTTGCATTTTGACTTTTGCATTTTGCATTACTGGATGCTCATGTGCAGCCGCCGCACGGGACGATCGAGATCGGTGCACACCTCGCGAATCCGGTGTTCAATCTGACCGTTGATCAGCGGGCTGCTGAGGATGACTTCGTCCACAGAGTAGCGGCGCATCGTCGTGTCCAGCTGCTCCAGGGTGCCGCGGACGGGCACACCCAGGATCCAGCGGTGCGCTTTCATCGGGTCGTCGTCGATGAACGCAACGGGGTTCATGTGCCATTGGGGGTTGGCCCGCATCTCGCGCACGATCATCTGGCCGTACGCCCCGGCGCCATACACGAGCACGCGGCGGCTCCGCTTGCTGCGCGACGCGGCGATGAGGCTCATGCTCCGAAACGATGCCCGCGTGCCGATGATCGCTACCGTGAGCAGCAATGCATCCAGCATGAACACCACGCGTGAGAAACCCTCGAGCCGGTAGAAGTATGCTGCCGCCAGCACCGACAAGAGGGAACCCATCACCACACCGCGAAGGACGACGCTGACGTCACGAAGACCGAACGTTTCCCACGACCGCTGATACAGCCCGGAGCCGTACAGCGAAGCGAGCTTGCAGCCGAGCACAACCGGAAGCGACGCCGTGAAGTATGGCAGGAAGTGATCGAGACTCTCGCCTTCGAACCGCAAGCGGTACGCAAAGTAGTAGCACGCCGCGATCAGCACCAGATCGAGCATCACTTCGCCGGCGTGCCAGCGGAACGTCAGGTCTTTGAGCAGCGGAGCAAACGACGAGCTCTCGAGCGCGGTGAAATCCTGCGCGTTGTACGCGGGTACACGCGCGAGGTAGATGCCAATGAGCGTGACCACAACAGCCAGAAGCGCGGCCAGCGGAAACATCTGCTCGATGCCGCCGTTGACCAGCGCCCACGCCACGCATCCGCCGATGATGGCGAGGAGATACAGGATCCGCACCGCGCTCCGCTCGGAGAAGCCAAGCGACACGAGGCGGTGCGACACGTGGTCCGTGCCGCCTCGCGTGGCGCTTCGGCCCGCGAACCTCCGAAGGACGAGCACGAAACCGGTATCGAACAGCGGGACCACGAGAATCAGCACCACCAGCACGGACGTCCACGGAAACACGGTACGCTCCTGCAGCACCGGCATCAGCGATGCGCCGGCAAGTACAGCCCCGACAAAGAGGCTCCCACAGTCGCCCATGAAGAGCCGCGCGGGTGGACGGTTCCAGTACAGAAACCCAAGCAGCGCCCCGCACAAGGCGACGAGCAACAGCGCGATAGGCGCGCCGAGCCACGGGGCGAGCAGCCATGCCATGAATCCCGCCGCAATCAACGCCACGCCGGCGGCGAGACCATCCATGTTGTCGAGCAGGTTGAAGGCGTGGCACACACCGGCAAACCAGATCGTCGCGACCAGCGTATGGGTCCATGGCAGCGCCGTGCCGGGACTTCTCGTCAGCGAAAACACCAGAAAGGCGCCGATGATGAGCGACGCGACGAGCTTGGCGAGCGGCGACAGCTGGAACCGATCGTCGAGGACGCCGACGACGAACATCGCGATCGCGGCGAGCGGGATCGGCAGCCACGCGGCGGGAGGAATCACCGCGTGCGCCTGGCCGACGATGACTCCGGACCCCAGCACCGCCGCAGCCGCGATCGCGACACCCCCCATCGTCGGCGTCGGCTCGCTGTGCCAGCGATCGGCGCGAGGCGGCACGACCGCGCCGATCGCCGGTGCCGTCCGGCGGACGAGCGCGCACAGCGCCACGCACGCCAGCATCGACATCAGAAATGCGAGGGAAGAGTAAATCACTGAACCGCGGACGGTTCTGGCGCCGCGATGATGGCCGGGGTCCTGCTGGCCTTGTCGCGCAGAACGAAGGGCCCTTGTGCAAGGATGCCGTCGCAGATCGTATCCAGGCCGTGTGAGGCGCCAGGCAGTAACTGCTGCAGCCGCTCGAGCTTCAGCCGGTAGATCGGATAGCCCGCTTTGGGCTCGATGAACGGCAGCGGGATCATGCGATTGAAGAAGAAGTGGTACGCATAGCGCCTCGCTCGCGAGAGCTGCGGCGGTGAGAGGCGTTCGGCGAACGGCAGCAGCGAGAGCAGCCGGAAATACTCGTCAGGCGTGCTCGCATCCAGCGTGATCCCCTTGTTGCGGATCCACGCTTCGCCGGCGACGATCACTGGCAGCCCGACGCTCGTCAGCTCTACGCCCATCTTGGTGCCGTAGATGATGGCAGAGTTACAGAGCGACATCAGCGCATATGTGCCGAGGCCGCTTTCGGGGGGGACGACGATGATGTTGGACGCGAGGCGCGGGAGGCGCTTGCGAAGCTCGGCGAGGATCGGCTGGCGCGACGGCGGGAAGCCGCTGATTTCCGCGGGGTGGACCCGGATCAGCAGCTGCAAATCCGGCCGCGTGGCGAAGTACTCGCACGTCTGCACGAGCCACTCGAGCATGTTGGGGAACGCGTTGGCCGGATAGTGAAGCTGCGCGTCCCACGCAACGTTGGTGAGCAGGCCGATGGCGGGCTTCGACGGGTCGAGGCCGATCTTCCTGGCGATCTCTTGCGGGTCCTGCTTCGTAGGGCGATGGAAGACGATCCAGTCGAACATCCCCTCGCGACGGCTCGCGAGGTACTGCATCAGCTCGCGCTCCCGTGACGCCGAGAGGTCGAGATGTTCCCAGTGTTCGCGCGGCTCGCTCAGGAGCGTGTGATGGTAGGTGTGGCCGTGGCTGAAGATGAACCGCCGCTTGCGGTAGGCAACGTTCCAGTTGGACACGCGCACGCCCTCGTGGCGCGCAACCTCGCCGACAATTCCCCACGGCACGTAGATGCCGTGCGTGAAGACCGCCGACGAGAATTGCACCTCGCGCATCAGGCGACGCGTGGCAGACGCCGTCAGCAACGCCGATTCCAGGTAGCGGCGCAGGATCGGTTCCGCGTGGGGCTCTTGGTCCAATGAACCGGTCGCAAAAAATCGCAGTGCACCGGCGTGCGCATGCTCGCCGATCGCCAGTCCGTCCAGGACGAAGTCTTCGATCTGATCCAGCGGCAATGACGATGCGATGCGGCTTGCCTCGGCACGATCGGCGGGCGTCAACGAGTCGCCCATGAGGTGCACCTTCAGCCCGAGCTGCTGATAGACACGCTCGGCGGGCCACCGGCAGTCGCGGCATAGATCGCGCGAAGGGCCGTGATCAACGAAATGGCGAAGATTCGGATACAGCGACGCCTCGCATTCGGCGCAGGCGGTCATGGTGCCGTCGCACAGCAGCGCGTGCACTTCCGCGCCACGGAACGTCAACGCGGCCGCAAGCGCGCTCTCGAGCGTCACAGCATGCGCATATGACCCAATCGCGGTTGCCATCAGCACCCGCGGCCCGCCCTGTGCCGCGTTGCGGGCCGAGTCCCACAAACCCCGATCCGCAGCCAATGCCTGCCGCCAGTCCGGGTAGGCGTTCCGCCGGGCGTAATACCACCGGCGCGCAAGCCGGCTCGCCCGCCAGAGCGCCGGGAAGTGCCGGATGAAGTGCCTCATGCGCGGACGGGATCAGCGGGCATCGACGGTACATGGGGGCCGGCTTGAGCGGGCTCTTCGATGAGCCGCAGGAACTCAGACGGCGGCGGCAGTTCGGCGAATACGCGCCAGGGGTGATATGCCGACAACTCTTCGACGGTGAAGCCGCCCGTGGCAACCGCGATCGTGCGGGCGTTGATCGGCGCCGCGCACTCGATGTCGTGCGGCGTATCGCCAATCACGAAGATCCGATCGGCCGTCACCGGACCGCTGCGGCGCGCCAGTTCCAGCGCGCGCTTCGCGATCGTCGACCGGTTTCCCTGATCCTCGGCGAACCCTCCGTCGGGAAAGTATTTCAACAGGTCGTAGTGTGTCAGCTTTGCCCGCGCGCCCGCGCGCGTGTTGCCGGTCAACAAGTACGAACGGATGTCCGTCCTCGCGCGCAGCGCCTCGAGAATCTCGCGCACATTGGGCAGCACGTGCCCTTGCTTCAAGGGAAGCGTCGAGGGCAGCAGCTCCTCATAGCGTGTCACCATCCGCTTGAGCACGTCGCCGGTCGTGGGGACGCCCAGCAACTCGAAGGTTCGCGCCGCGATCTGGTAGTCCGTCAGCCCGGGCACGCGAATCGACGACAACTGGAATTCCTTCCCCGTTGTCTCGCGAACGGCCCCTTCCCAGGCGGGCACACCGGCCTTGCCGGTCGTGAGCAGTGTCCCGTCGATATCCCAAAACAGAATAGTCATTGAAAAGTGTGCTGCCGCATGGCGGCGCTGAACTGCCGGACGAGCCCGGCGATGTCGAGCCCGTGATATGCGAGCACTTCGTCGTTGGTGCCGCACTCGGGCAGCTCGGTGACGCCGATGCGCGAGACGCGCGCCGCCGGATCGAGGCCGAGCTCCGCGACCGCCGCGCCGAGCATCTCCCCCTGCCCGCCGTGGAGGTAGTGGTTATCGAGCGTGATGATCGCGCGGCAAGGGCCGATCGTTTCCTTCAGCCACGCAGCATCCACTCGATTGAGCCACGGCAGGTTGACGATGCGCAGCCGAGAGCCGGTCGTCTGCTCAATCTCTTCGGCAGCGTGCCAGGCGTTGGACAACATCCACGGTCCGTACCCGAAGACCACGGCGTCGTTTCCCGGGCGGACGATCCATCCCTTGCCGGGCTCGACGCGAACGCTCGACGGGTACGAGAACGGCAGCGGCCATTTCACCGACACGAGTCGCAGGTAGGCGCTCTCCGTCGCGTCGTTCACGAGGTACTCGAACACCGCCTGCACCTCGGCTTCCGCCGCGGGTTCAGCCATCAGCAGGTTCGGCACAGCGCTCAGCGCGCTGATGTCGCGGACTGACTGGTGCGAGTGGCCGGGGCCGCCAGGCAGGACGCCTGCAAGCGACCCGACGTAGATCGCCTTCGACCCCTCGCTGCACTGGTTGTAGATCTGCTCGTTCGGCCGCGTAGAGAGGAAGCACGCGAACGAATGCGCGACTGGAAGCACACCGCGGCGCGCCATGCCGCACGCCATCGACGCCATGTCCTGTTCCGCAATCCCGCATTCGATGAAGCGCTGCGGATACTTCGCGGCGAACTCGAGCAGACCGCAATCCTTGATCAGGTCCGCGTCGAGCACGACCAGCCGGGGATGGCGATCGGCCTGCTGCACGAGCGCCTTCCCGTACGCCGCCACGAGGTTCTGCGTGTCACGCGGCTCGCGGCGCGGATTGCGCGTTCGCGTTTCTGTCTTCAGCGAACCGAGCCCGAGACCAGCACACGCGCGCTCGGCGATCGCCAGCAGTTGCTGGAAGCCATCGAGGTACTGCTGTTCGGGCGGCGCGCCTGAGTGGAACAGGTACAGATCGCTCGCCTTCAGCGCGGCGGGACCTTCCATGAACGAGACACCTCGACCTTTTACCGTGTCCGCGATGATGACTTTCGGGCGATCCGTAACGGCGTCAAGCGCGCGGAACGTGCGCTCGAGCGCGCGCACGTCGTGGCCGTCGCAGCGGCTCACGTGCCAGCCGAAGGCGCTCAGCTTGGCCTGGATGTCGCCGAGGTCACTGACTTTCCTGACCCACGTGTCCGACTGGATCTTGTTGTGGTCGATAATCGCGACGATCTCACCGAGCCCCATGTTCGCCGCGGAGCCGAGCGACTCCCAGAACTGCCCCTCCTGCAGCTCACCATCGCCCGTCAGCACGAAAATGCGGCGCGGCCTGCCGGCCAGACGGTTCGCCAGCGCCATCCCCTTCGCCTTCGAGATTCCCATGCCGAGCGACCCGGTGTTCGCCTGGATGTACGGCGTCTCGACGTGCGGATGTCCGGGAAGTCCGCCAAGCCGCCGAAGCTGATGGAGCTTATCGGCAGGAAGCAGGCCGAGGCCGATCAGGACCGCATAGAGGGCCGGCGCGTCGTGACCTTTTGATGAAAAGAAGACATCGCAGTCGTCGGGCCCCTTTCCGAGGTCGCGCAATTCGTTGAGAAACAGCCAGCTCATGATCTCGATCGAGCTGAAACTCGTCCCGATGTGACCCGACCATGCGCCTGCGATCATGTACAGCGTATTGATCCGCGCGAGCGCCGCGAATGCCTCCGCACGCGCGGCCGCATCAGCCTTGGCACCCACGACCCGTGTGAACTCCGACACGGGCACGTAGCGAAGGTCTAGACTTTCGCCTTGGTCTGTCTGTAAATCACCCATTCGTCAATTCAATTCCCAAGACCCAAATCCCAACTCCCAAGGCCCCGAAGCGAGGCTTCTTGGGAGTTGGGCGTTGGAGGTTGGGAGTTGTCACGCTCGCACCGCGCCGTACGGCTCCTGCGCGACGCGCGGTAACGTGACCGTGCCATCCACGAGCAGGCGCTCGGCAATCATCCAGTCGTGCGGGTCGTTGACATCGAACCCCTCGTAGCCTTGCGTGATGAACGGCACCAGCACGTCGCCGGCGATCGTCCGTTTCTCCGAGACGACACGCGTCCAAGCGATCTCCAGTGACGCATTCTGCACATAAATCGGCGGCAGCGCCTGGTACGGCATGCTGTGCCACGGCGGCGCGGCCGGATCCGACGGCTGTAGCAGTGGAACCATCCGATCGCCCTGCACAACCCACATCTTGGCGGGATGCTGCCCGCATTTCTCGACGGCGCGCAGCGAATCCACGCTGTCCTGCGCCGTAAAGCGTTCCCAAGCCCGGCGGATCGTGTCCGCGGTGCGAAACGGACTCGTCGGTCGGAGCAGCGAGAAACAATCCCAGCTGCGGCCTCGGCGCTTCAGCTCTCCGAGCGTGTACTGCACCCACTCGATGTCCGGCGACCTGTCGCCTGCAAACTCCTCCGGCCTCAGAAACGGCACTTCGGCGCCATAGTGGCGCGCGATCGCCGCGGTCTCGTCGGAGTCGGTTGACACTATCACTGCGTCGAACACGCCGCTCTCGATGGCTGGCGCGATCGTGTACGCCAGCATCGGATGACCTTGCAGCAGACGGACGTTCTTTCCGGGGATCCGCTTGGAACCTCGTCGTGCGGGGACAAGGGCGACGGCGCTCGGAGATCGTGGTGTTCGCACTTCTGCCTTCTACGTGCTCAGTTCGTGTTCATGTTCGGTTCGCGGTTCGACGTTCATTGTTCGAAGCGAACGCGGAACCAGGAACCGCGAACGCTGAACCGAACATGAACACACAGAGAAGCGAGAACCACGAAGTGTGAAGGCGTCATACAGCCTGCGGATTGTGATTGATGTAAACGGTCTTGAGATCCGAGTACACGTCGAGCGCCTGCGTCCCCGCCTCGCGCCAGCCGTTGCCCGAGTGACGAAGGCCGCCGAACGGCAGGTGTGGTTCGCTGCCATAGGTACCGCCATTCACGACAGCCACGCCCGACTGGATCCGGCCGATGAACGTCATGGCCCGGTTGATGTTCTGCGTGTGAATCGAGGCCGTCAGGCCGAAGGGCGAGTCGTTGGCCAGCGTAATCGCCTCCTCGAAATCCTTGACCCGGTAGAGACAGGTGATCGGCCCGAACAGCTCGCTGCGCGTGATGTCATCGTTCGGCCCGACATGCTCCACGATTGTCGGCGCGACGAAGTAGCCGTCCCCGTAGCTCGTGCCCGTCAACCGCTCGCCGCCGGTGAGCACTGCCGCCCCCGACTGCTTCGCGCGCTCCACGGCCGCAAGCATGTTGGTCATCTGCTCCTGGTTGATGACCGGTCCGTAGTCATCGGTGTCGCCCGTCCCCACCTTCAGCTTCCTGGTGGCTTCGACGAGCATCGACTTGAACTGGTCGTACACGGCGTCGAACACGATGATGCGACTCCCGGCCGCGCACCGCTGACCGGCGTTGCTGAACGCCGATCCCACGGTCCACGTCACGGCATTCTGCAAATCCGCATCATCACAAACAATCAACGGATTCTTGCCGCCGAGCTCGAGGCAGACCTTCGCAAGCCGACGGCCCGCAGTCTCGGCGATCCAGCGGCCGACCTCGCACGAGCCGGTGAAGCTGATGACCGACACCTCGGGATGCTGGACGAGCGGCGCACCCGCCTCCTCACCGAATCCGTGAAGCGTCGTGTAGACGCCGTCGGGAACCCCTGCCTCGCGCGCGAGGATCCCGAACGCCCACGCTGAGAGCGGCGTATCCTCGGCCGCCTTCAGAATCGCCGCATTGCCGCACAGCAGGGCGGGGAACGCCTTCCAGGCCACATTGGCGATCGGCGTGTTCGCCGCAATGATGAGGCCCGCGACGCCAAGCGGCTGGCGAACAACCATTGCGGACTTGTTCGGCACCGCGCTGGTTGTCGTCTGGCCGTAGAAGCGGCGGCCTTCGCCGGCGACAAAGAAGCCCATCTCGATCGCGGCGTCGGTCTCACCCAGCGCGTCCTTTCTGGACTTGCCGGTTTCCATTGCGACGAGCGCCGCGATCGCGTCGCGGTGCTCGCGCATCAGCAGCGCAATCTGCCGCAGGATGTCTCCGCGCTTGACCACCGTCAGCGCGGCCCACGCCGGCTGCGCCGCCTTCGCCTTCGTGACCGCGAGCTCCACGTCCGCGGCGGTGGATCGCGCAACCTCGCACAGCGCTCGGCCGGTCGCCGGATCCATCTTGCGGAACGTGCGTCCGTCCACAGACGGCATCTCGTCGCTACCGATCTGATTCGAGATTGTGGCTGGGATGGACGACAGGTCGATCGAGCTACTCCTTGACGCTGAAGTCGTGATCATCGTCAAACCCCAAAACCCAAATCCCAAAACCCAAAACCCAAGCAAACCCGACAGACATTCGGATTCACCACGCCGTGAAGCCTCCGTCGACGCGAAGCTCGTGACCCGTGACGTACGATGACGCAGGCGAAGCGAGGAACACGAGAGGCCCTTTCAGATCGTCCGCCTGCGCCATCCGCCCGAGCGGCACCCGCGCGCCGTACTTCGACCTGAACTGGTCGTCCTGGCCGCCCAGTACGCCGCCGGGAGACAACGTGTTCACGCGAATCCCCTGCCGGCCCCACAGCGTCGAAAAGTATTTCGTCATATTGACCACCGCCGCCTTCGATGCGCCGTAGGCCGGCGACTTGAGAAACGGCGCATCCCCGGGCAGGTGATCGTAGAACCGCTGATCGGGCGACACCGATGCGTACAGCGAGCCGATGTTGATGATCGAGCCGTGTCCGCGCGCCGCCATCTGTCCGCCAAACACCTGGGTCACCTGGAAGGTGCCGAGGAGGTTGACCTCTATCATCTTCCGGAATTGTTCGATTGGAAGATCGTCGATGATCGATCGATTGCCGCCCGCGTCGGGCGGCTGATCGACGCCAGCGTTGTTGACGAGCACGCTGGCGGCGCCCATGCGGCTTGCCACGGCCGCCGCCGCGCGTTCAATCGACTCGCGCCTGGTAATGTCGCAATCGAACCGCTCGAGCGTGAGCGGCGACCGTTCCGCGAGCGCGAGGAACGCCGCCGAGACCGGGGCGCCCGGTAATTCAAGCGCCGCAACGCGGGCACCGGCGTCGAGCAGCGCCTCGACCCATATGGGTCCAAGCCTGCCGCACGCACCGGTGACGACTGCGATCTGGTGATCGAGGCTGAAGCGTCCGCTCACGAGCGGGCGAGCTCGGCGTCGGGCTTGCTCAGCACCTCGAAGGTGAGGAAATCGTCCTGCATCAGCGGCTTGAGCGTCACGCGGCCGATCACCTTGTTCAACTCGTACGGTGGAATGCCGCCAGCGGGCGACTTCATCACGATGTCATTCGCGCCAATCACGTGGCCGGCCGGAAGATCGCGCGCGACGACGAGGCTCTTGCCCATCTTGATGATTGGCGCCTTCTCGCTGTCGAAAATCTTCTTCATGCCATTGCCAAGCGCCTTGTACGTGCGATCGAGGTCGCGCACCATCTTGCGCAAGCCGACCGGCTCGAGGGAGAACGCGTGGTCGGTCCCCTTCATCGCACGATTCAGCGTGAAGTGTTTCTCGACAATACGCGCGCCGAGCATGTAAGCGGCCACCGGCATCGCAATGCCGTTGTCGTGGCTGGAGAAGCCGATCGCCGCGCCCGGGAACCGCGCGCGGTACGTGTCGATGACGCGCAGGTCGAGCTCCTCGAACGCTGCCGGATACCCGGCGGTGCACTGCAGGATGGCCAGCTGCGGATTGACTGGCATGATCGTGTCGTACGCGCGCTGCACGTCCTCGATCACGGCGCCGCCGGTGGAGATGACCATCGGCTTGCCAAACCTCGCGACATGCTTCAGCAGCGGCGTGCTCTTGAGATCGCCGGACGCGATCTTGTAGGCGGGGACGTCCAGCTGCCGCAGGAAATCGGCGCTGGCGACATCGAACGCGGTCGAGAAGAAATCGACATCGAGCTCGCGCGCGTACGCCTGCAGCGCGCGGTACTCCTTGAGGCCGAACTCGAGGAACTCGCGGTGCTCGCCGTAGGTCGACCCGAAGCTGTTTTCGTTGTCGTACGGCTTGTTGTACGCCGCTCGCGTGTAGAGGCCACGGTTATCGCGCTTCTGCAGCTTGACCGCGTTGGCGCCGGCCAGCTTCGCCTCGCGGAACAGCTCTCGGGCCTTCTCGAGGCTGCCCTGGTGGTTGTGGCCGATTTCGGCAATCACATAGCACTTGGTGTGGTCGCCGATCTCGTGGGTGCCGATTCTGATAGTCCCTGCCAATGGCGTGTCTCCCCACGGCGCCCCCGTAAAGGGGCGCCCTACACATGTAGGGCGGGGGCTTTGCGCCCCGCCTATATCTGAACGACGGGACGCAGCTGCGCGACGAGCTGGTCCCACCCGTAGTCCGCGTGCGCGATCTCGCGCGCCGCGCGGCCAATTGTTTCCGCCTCCGCCGCCTCTGGCAGGCGATCGCACCGGTTGATGTCGATCACGTTCCTCATGTGGACGAGGCCCTCGGGCGAGTGATCGTCGAGGTTCGTAACGACGGCGCACCCGACTTCCATCGCCGCGTTAACCGTGGTGTTGTTCGCGCGCAACCCCTTCTCGAAGAATGCCGCGACGAATGTGCAGTCGACCAGATGATTGAAGACCGCCGTGTCCGACAGGTAGCCCATGAAATATACCTGCCGGTTGAAAATCGACTGCAGCTCCTCGAACCGGACGACGAACGAATCGTCAAAGCTCGTGTTCTCGTGAAGCGCCGTCGAGACGTAGACCGAGTAGGTCTTGCCCGTTGCGTCCAGCAGATCCCGGAGCCGCCGATAGAGGGGCACGCGAATCTTGTGCGCCATGCCGAAGGTGAACACGGACAGCTCGGTCCTGTCGAAACGCTCTGGATTGAGCAGCGTTCCCGGGCAGAATAGCTCGACGATATCGGGACGCGCCGGCTTCAGCTGTTCGGACAGCTCGCGATTTCCGCAGCAGACCCTGGCCGCCGCCGCCAGCATCCGCTTCTCGAGCGCACTGTTGTCGAACGCGTGCAGGAAGAGCTCGAACTCGCCGGCGTGACGATCAATCCACGTATCGAGCGCAAGCGCATGTTCCGCCGAGAACTCGGACATCTTCAGCGACAAGAGTGGTCGCTTGTAACCGTTCAGGTCCACCGTGCCGATCCCGACGACGGGCACATCGAGACGCCGCGCGAGAATCGCGTTGAACTTCGCGATGCCGCACGTCCATGGATTCAGGTGATACCCGGCGATACAGTCGATCAAAAACAGGCCTCAGGGCTCAGGGACCGAACCTTGGCAAAACCTCGGCTCCTGTCGCCAGTCAGAGCGTCAAGTTGAGGGAAACCCGCTCGAGCCCAGCCGTGCGGGCGAACGGAAGTCGTCATTCTACTGCAGCTTGGCGGGTTCTGGCTGGCCCGCGACCGCTTCGATCAGATACGCTGGGCGTCGCCGTGCCTCATCGAGCGCGCGCCACACGTACTCGCCGACGATCCCCAGCGCCAGCAGCTGAAGCCCTGCCAGTCCGATGAGCACCGACAGCACGAACAGCAGACCTGCGAGCAGGGTCGGAAGAAGGATGAGCGACACGATCAGGATGACCAGCGCGATCGCGATGAGCGAGGCGCCGCCGTACGCACAGAGCCGGATCGGAAAGTCGGAGAACGACGTCACTGAATCGATGACAAGCGTGATCTTTCGCGCCAGGGTCCATCCTGACTGTCCCGCCGCCCGCGGCTGTTTGTCGTACTCGACGGAGTCCTGGCGGAAGCCGAGCCACGTGATGAGCGCGAGCACGCTGACGTTGCGCTCCGGGAATCGGCGGAACGCCTCGATCACCGCGCGATCGATGAGGAAGAAGTCGGCGCCGCGCGCCGGCATCTCCTTCATGCCGACCACGTGCCTCATGATCCAGTAGTAGAACGCGGCGAATCCCGCGTGCGACTTCCGGCCCGGCTGTGCGCGACGGACTGCCCACACCACCTGCGCCCCCCTGCGCCACTTGTCGAGCATCGCCGTAAGCGTCTCCGGCGGGTCCTGGAGATCCGCCGCCATCATGACCGCGGCGGCCCCATCCACGTGATGGAGCCCGCACGTAATCGCGACGTGTGAGCCCGAGTTGCGTGCAAGCCTGAGCCCGCGCACACGCGCATCGCGCAATGTGAGGCCTTCGATCACCGCGAATGTTTCGTCGCGCGAGTGATCATCGACGATGATCCACTCCCACTCGCCGCCGATCGCGCCCATCGTCTCGACGAGGCGGGCGTACAGCGCCGGCAGATTGGTCGCCTCGTTGAACGCGGGAGTCAGGATGGAGAGCATGAGGATGAGCGATTAGCGATCGGTGAATGGTGATTGGAATCGCCAATCACGAATCACAAACCACGAATGGTCGTTTCCAGCGTCGTGATCACCCTATCCTGATCCGCCTCGGTCAATTGATGGTAGAGCGGCAGGACGATCGCCGTTTCCTGCGCTTCTTCGCCGTGGCGCAGGCAGGCGCAGCCGCCAGGGCCTCCGCATTCACAGGCAGCGATCGATACGCCGCAATACCAGGTGCCCGGTGGATACGACGCTTCCCGGTGGACGTTCATAGCGCCCCTGCGGGTGGCGATGCCGGCATCAAGCATCCGCTGCATCACGGTGCGCTGGTCGATCCACGCGCCGACGCGCACCGCATAACTCTGCCAGTTGGTGCGTGCCCACTGCGGCTCGCGCGGGACGATGATGCCGTCGATCGACCGCAGGCGCTGCTCGTAGCGGGCGGCAAGCTCACGTCGCCTTGCCACGATCGCCGGGAGCCGCTGAAGCTGTTCGCGGCCTATGGCCCCCTGAATGTCCGTCATCCGGTAGTTGTAGCCGACCACCGGATACCCCTCGAAGATCACCTGGTCCGACGCGTGCCGAACGGCATCCGGGACGCTCATGCCGTGCTGCCGCAGGAGTCGGAATGTGCGATCGAGCTCGGGGTTGCTCGTCGTCAGCATGCCGCCGTCGCCGGTCGAGAGCAGCTTGCGAGGATGGAACGAGAAGCACGCGACGTCGCCGCGCGGCCTGCCGATCCGCTCCCACTCGCCCTGCCAGTTGATCTCGCTGCCGATCGCGCAGGCGGCGTCCTCGACAACCGGCACTCCGCGACGCTTCGCGATCGAGATCAGCGCCGCGAGATCGCACGGCAATCCGAGTTGGTGAACGGCCAGGATCGCCTTCGTGCGGGGAGAAATTGCCGCCTCGACCAGCGCGGGATCGATGTTGAACGTCGCCAGCTCGACGTCGACAAACACTGGCGTGGCGCCGCAGTAACGGATCGCGTTCGTGGTGGCAATGAACGAGTGGCTGACGGTGATGACCTCGTCACCGGCGCCCACGCCCAGCGACAGCAGCGCCAGATGGAGGGCCGTCGTGCAGCTGGAGACGGCACACGCGTGATCGGCGTCGACCGCGGCGGCAAACTCGCGCTCGAAGGCGGCAACCTCTGGCCCTTGCGTGACCCAGCCGGACAGGATGGCACGGCGCGCCGCCTCGGCTTCACGATCGTCCATCCAGGGACGCGCCACCGGAATCGTCGTGTGAACGGTCACTGCGCTAACGGCTTCACATCCCAGTTGCGAACGACCTCGTCCTGCAACAGCTCCTCGGGTGATACGCCTTGCGCTCGATACCACTCGAGCAGCCGCGACAGCCCTTCAGCAAGCGGAACGAGCACCTCGTAGCCGAGCAGGGTGCGAGCTGTCGACATATCGGCGCACAGCCGCAACACGTCCCCTGGACGCCCCTCGTCGTGGACGATTTCGGCATCCGCACGCCCAGCGATTTGCGCGACCGCGCGGGCAAGATTGTTGACGGTTACTTCGGCGCCGCTCCCGAGGTTTATCGTGCGACCGATCGCCGCGGCTTCCGTGCCCGCGAGGATGATGCCGCGCGCCGAGTCGGACACGTACGTAAAGTCGCGGGTCTGCGTGCCGTCACCAAAGATCACCATCGGCTTCCCCGCCAGGCATCGCAGCAGGAACTTCGGTATCACTTCACCACTGTCCCCTTCGTGATGGCTCCGTGGCCCGTAGGTATTGAACGGACGCACTACCACCGTGGGATATCCGTAACTCCGGTGGAAGGCGCGCGCGTACGCCTCACCCGCGAGCTTTGAACCGCCGTACACGGTGCAAGGAAACGTCGGGTGATCCTCGTTCAAGGGCGCCCACTGCGCGGTGCCGTACACCTCGGAGCTCGAAATGTAGACGAACTTCGGAACGCCGGCTCCGCGGCTGGCGCCGAGGAGCCGCAAGGTGCCGGCGGCGTTCACCTCGTGGTTCTCGATCGGCGAATGCAAAGCGTGCCGGACGCCGAGGCACGCGAGGTGATAGACCACGTCGGCTTCGCGCAAAAGCGCAGCGTACGCGGCGAGGTCGCGGATGTCGTATTCGAGCAGCGTGACCCGATCGGCTGGAAGGCCAGCGAGATTGTCGCGCCTCCCGTTCACCAGATTGTCGATGACGACCACGCGCGCGCCGCGCTCCGCCAGCTGGCGAACCAGTTCCGAGCCGATGAACCCGGCCCCGCCCGTCACAACGGTGATCCCTCGGGCGCTCACATGATCCTCACTCTGACCGTTTCGGCCGCCACAGCGTGATGGTCCACACAGGCTGGGAACGAAGGGCGCGTCACGATCGGGAGACCCACCCTTCCGCACGGTCGAACACGTCGATCTGATCGAGCAGCGCGAGATCCAACGTAGTGAAGCGCGCGGCCTCCATTGAGGCGTACGCGTGGCGCGCCGCATACAGGTGTGATGTGAGGAAATGATCGTCGGCGTATACCGCGAGAGTTTCGGTGCCAAGCATTGGCGCCAGCCATGCCAGGCTTCCACACGTTCCGACAAACCGCGACGCCCGGCGGATCACCTCGGTCTGCACGCCCAGGTTGTTCTGCGGGGTCATCCAGCGATCGAGCGTGATCAGGCCGGGAATGTTCTGAAACACGTAGTCTTCATGCTCATCGACCGCGAGGTTCGTGTTCAGCGTCACGATCGGATACCGCCGGCTGATTCGCTCGACCAATGCGCGTAGCAGCTCGCGGTGGCGAGGTGTATCCATCAACGCGCGACCCGTGTAGAACTTCACCGCGACGAACTCGTTCGGCAGCGGTGGAAGGCCCACCGGCGCGATCGTCGTCACGGGCGAGTACTCCGTGTAATCGAGCACGCTCTGCAGCGAATCATTGCCGAGCCAGAACTGCCGCATCAGCCGGAACATCGTCGAGGGATGACAGACGCTCGCGCCGTCGACGGCCAGATGCGCGCGGGTGCGAGCGAGGATCTCCTCATCGAAGGCGGAGAGTTCCAGCTGCTTCTGGTCAGTGTCACGGCGCCGGGCGTCGTTGCGCGCCGCAAATTCCTGAGGTGTAAACAGTTCGAACTGTTCAACGTACTGTGACGCGATGCCTCCGTACCAGGCGGACACGCCGCCGCGCGACATCGCGACGATCCGATCGGGATCGAGATCGTAGTGCCTGACGAACCACCGGACGAACGGCACCCAGTACAGCGTCTCGTATCCGACCTCCGAGAGCCACGGCCCGAGGAAGATTCGATTGTTGCCGCGCGCCGCCGAGCGCAACGTTCGCCGCACCGCCACGTCGCGCGCGATCGCGGGCCATGTCCGGCGGGTCAGGCGGTCCCAGTATCTCGACGTGCGGATGACGCCCGAGTAGGCGGTGTGCGCTGCGTCGAGGCCGCGATCGCCGCCGGACTTCACTTGTGCTCGCGCGTGCTTGCCCGATTCTCGCACGTCCTTCGCCCGACGGCGGGTCCAATGGCGGCCACGTCGGTACAGTTTCGCCGTGCGGTTCCAGAGAACACGCGCGAGATTCTGCGCCGCGATAGGAAGGCTCATGCTGGCCGTGAAGGCTCGTGGCCGTCGCGCCACCGCAAAAACCTCGCGGGTACGCCTGCCACAACGGCAAACGGATCGACATCCCGCGAGACCACTGCGCCTGCGCCAACGACCGCGCCTTTGCCAACGGTCACGCCCGGAAGAATCACGGCGTTGACCCCGATATCAGCCCAGGCGCCGATCCGGACGGGCTTGATCTCCAGGTCCGTCTGGATGATAGGCACGTGAGGCGGATGACCGGTGTGCTCCGATCCGAGGGCCTTCGCTCCGGGCCCCCATCCGACGTACTCCTCGATCACGAGGTCCCGAGCATCGAGATAACTCTGGGGGCCAAGCCACACGTGATCGCTTATGACGCATCGTCCCTCGAACCGGCCCTGGATGAAGGCCTGCTCACCGATGAACACGCCATCGCCGATCTCGAATGTCTCCAGATGGGTGGCGATCGCCCCGCGCCCCACTTTGACTCCGTGGCCGAAACTCCTGGCAAGGGCGCGCCACACGGCCCGGCGCATCCGCGCGTCCAGATCAGTCTCCCCGATCGCGTGATGCGACGCGAGCTGCAGCAACGCATCGCGCGAATGCGATCGCCGGAGATCGTCGCTGAGCGTCAGCTCGGCGTCAGGGTCGCGCTCGACGGGCTTCACCCCGTGAATCGCCGGAACAATGCGCGCGCCGGGTGATGTCATCGTTGAAGGAGGAGATCAGACGCGCACCGCGGCGGACACGCCGGCCGCCACCGTCTCGACCTGATCGCGCGTCATCTCTGGAAACAGCGGCAGCGACAAGACTTCGCGCGCCGCAGCTTCTGCATGCGGAAAATCGCCAGCGCCGTAGCCGAGATCCGCGTGAGCGGGCTGCAGATGTACGGGTATCGGGTAATGGATGCCCGTTTGTATGCCGTGCCTCCCGAGCGCATCGCGTAACCGCTCACGGTCGTCGGTGCGCACGACATACACGTGATAGACGTGCCGGCAGCCCGGCCGCGCCTCCGGCAGGCGGACGATTTCCCGGTCCAGCGTCTCCCCGTACCAGGAGGCGACCTGGCGCCGCTTCTTCGTCCATGCCTCGAGGTGGCGCAGCTTGACGCGAAGGATCGCGCCCTGAATGCCGTCCATTCGATAGTTGAAGCCTTTCCAGCGGTGCACGTACCGGGTCTCCTGCCCCCAGTCACGGAGCGCCCGGCAGGTCGCGGAGACGTCCGCGCGCAACGTGACAACCGCCCCGCCCTCGCCGTACGCGCCGAGGTTCTTGCCCGGGTAGAAGCTGAAACCTGCCACCTCCGCGAGCGATCCGCATCGACGGCCGTGGTACTCCGAACCGTGCGCCTGCGACGCGTCTTCGATGACCGTCAGGTTGTGGCGGCGCGCGATGTCGACGATCGGATCCATGTCGGCAGGCTGGCCGTACAGATGCACGGGCATAATGGCGCGGGTCCGGGGAGTGATGGCCGCTTCGATCTTCGCCGGGTCGATCGTGAAGTACTCGGGTTCGATGTCGACGAACACCGGCCGCGCACCGGTGTAGCAGATAGCCGAGACGGTCGCGACGAAGGTGAACGGAACAGTAATGACCTCGTCGCCGGCGCCGATGCCCGAGGCCAGCAACGCGAGATGCAGGGCGCTCGTGCCGGAGTTCACGCCCACGCACTCCGATGCCTGGCAGTACCCGGCGAAGTCCCGCTCGAAGCCGGCGACCTCATCCCCGAGGACGAACTGGGTGCTCTCGAGCACGCGCCCGATCGCGGCGTCGATCTCGCTCCTGATGGTGCGGAGCTGGGACCGAAGGTCGACCAACGGAATCATGAATAAGTGCCGGCGTTACGTGCCAGACGGGGCGGATATCGCCGCGGCGATCGGGATCGGGCGGCCCTGTCGCGCCATCGATTGCGTCGCGGCTTCTAGGAGCCGCACCACCCGAAGACCGGCATGGCCGTCGCTGCGGGGCGTCGCCCTCTTGTCGATGCACTCGATGAAGTGCTTCGCCTCGGTGTGCAGCGCCTCGGCAATGCCCAGCTGCGGCGCCCACATGTCGCCCGCCCGGTAGCCAACCATCATCTGGTACACGTTCTCGGGGCTCGGGTTCACCGAGATCCCCCGGTCGTAGACCTTGATCTTCTCACTGGCTTCGAGGTCGTCGAAGACGATCATCCGCCGGCTGCCGCCGAGCAGCGTGCGCCGCACCTTGACGGGTGCGAGCCAGTTCACGTGCACATGCGCGATCAGGCGGCCTTCGAAGAACATCGTCATGTAGGCAATGTTCTCCGGCGTCCCGGGAACGTGCGAGAGTCCGGTCGCGGAAACCGCCACCGGGGAACGCGCCAGCACGAAATCCATGATCGAGAGATCGTGAACGGCGAGATCCCAGAGCACGTTGACATCGTGCTGAAAGAGACCGAGATTGATGCGCACCGAGTCGAAGTAATAGATGTCGCCGAGGTCTCCGGCGTCCACCAGTTCGCGAATCTTGGCGACCGCGTTCGTGTAGACGAACGTATGGTCGACCATCAGGACGAGTCCCCGCCGCTCCGCTTCGTCGATCAGCAGCTGGCTTTGCTCCGACGTCGCGGTCATCGGCTTTTCGACCAGCACGTGCTTGCCCGCGCGAAGCGCGGACATCGCGAGGTCGAAATGCGAGAAGACGGGCGTGGCGATCGCCACGGCGTCCACGGCTGTATCGGCGATCAGATCGCGGTAGTCCGTCGACACCTTCGTTGACGGATAGCGCAGCGTCACCTGCGCGAGGCGTTCGGGCCGCGTCTCGCTGACGAACCCGACGCGCGCCCCGGCGGTTTCCACGAAATTGCGAACGAGGTTCGGGCCCCAGTATCCGTAACCAATCACGCCGACATTGATCACCGCGACTCCCTTGCGCGGACGCGTGCCGGCACACCGGCCACGACCTCATCGTCGGGAACGTCGCGGGTGACGACGGCGCCCGCGCCCACCATGGCCCGCGCGCCAATCGTGACGCCGCACATGATGACGGCACCGCTGCCGATCGATGCACCCCTGCGTACGCGCGTCGGTACCACCTGCCAGTCCGACTCGGTCTGGAGCCCGCCGGCCGCCGTTGCGCGCGGAAAACGATCGTTGATGAACATCACACCATGACCGATGAACACTTCGTCTTCGATCGACACGCCTTCGCACACGAATGTATGCGATGAAATCTTGCACAGCCGTCCGATCGACGCATTTTTCTGAATCTCGACGAACGCGCCGATCTTCGTGCCGTCTCCGACCTCGCAGCCGTACAGGTTGACGAGGTCCGGTTGGAAGATCTGTACATCTTTGCCGAGACGAACCGATGATGCAATGGCCACTCGCACTCCTTACCGGACACGTCGGCGCGGGCGCGAGCGCCGCCGGGTGCGCGAAACGAACGTGACGCATCCCCGAAGCACCGGTCGGGTCAGTGCGCGCACGGCCACCCGGTGCTGGCGTCGGGGTCCGCGCCCAGAAAGTCACGATGTACGAGCACGTGGACGGTGCGCTCGTCGTTCACCCGGATGTCGGTCATCGGCATAAACCGGGAAGAGACCCACGCGGCGACAGGCGGAAAAGCGCGCACCCACTCGCCGTACCAGTCGGTGAGAACCAGCACGAACGCGACGCGTTGCGCGTCGAGCCGCGATTGCGCAAGGGCGGAGTCCGCAGCTGCGTAATAGCCTGGAAACCAGCTGATCAGACCTCCAGCGAACGGGCGCCGGGCGAAGACGTACAGCTCGGGGGCGTTTCCGGTCACGAGGAGACGCTGGTCGGGTGTCGTGCACCGCTGGAGGTAGCGGAAGAACGGCACCAGCGGCTCGACACGGCCGTCCGGCATCTGCTCGCGTGAATACGGATCGCCGAACTCGGCCCACTTCGCGCGCACGAACTCCGCCGCCCGCCCCGGGTGCTCGGCCAGGCCGGTCCGATCCAGCTGCTCATAGGTGTCGCCGACAACGGCGATCGCCTCGGCGCTGATCGTCGCAAGGAGGGCGAGCCCGGCAACAGGCACAAGCCGCGCTACGAAAGGAGCCACACGGACGGCTCGGCCGGCAAGCCACGCAAAAAGCAGCACCGCTGGCACGATCACGTCGGGCAACCGCGATTCCAATGGATCGCGGAGGAAGCTCCAGTCTACGAGCAGGGCCAGCACCGCAACGGGCGCCACGAGCGCCGCAGTGTCCCAGTCGCGTCGCCGCCCGGCGGCAACGCCCACCACCGCGAGCGCCGCGAGCGGCAGCGCGTAGAAGCCGTAGAACATCCACGCATCCGCGTTGTGCCTGGCTGCACACCTGGCGAACGCCAGGCCGCCGCCCTCCTTGCCACATGCCTCGGTAAGGCCGTCGCCAAGCACGAGCCGAGGCATGTCCATGCGCGTCCGATCCGCCTCGGCCCGGCTGTAGGCCGCGCCCACGCGCACGTAGTCAACGAGACCGGCATAACGCATCACGTAGAGTCCGTACGGCGCGAGCCATAGCACCGTGAACGCCACCATGAGGCCGGCTCTTGCCAGCGCGCGCCACGGACCGAGTGCCGCATGCGTCAGCGCGACCGCGACGAACGCGGCCACACCCAGGAAGACCCCATGATCGTGGCGGAAGAGAAACGCAATCGCGACGAGAGCCGACAGCGCGGCGAGCCGCGCGACGGATGGCCGGGCCGCATACCACCACGCCACGAGCGGCGCCGCCGCGTAGAACAGCAGCTTCGGGTAGCCGTAGGAGCGGGGAAAAATCAGCAGCTGCGCCAGGGCCGCCGGCACCGCAATCGCCAGCGATCCCGAGAGCCGGCGCGCCGCGAACACGGTAAGCGCGGTTGCCAGCCCGAACGCCACGCTCACGAGAACGGCCTCGGCGAGGAGCGAGCGCCCTATCAGGAGCTGGGCACCAGCAGAGGCGGCGTACATCAGGGGCATCCCCGGGTCGACGAAGTCGCGGGTCGGCCATTCGCCGAACAGTATCTGCTGCGCTCCCGCCAGATGGAGGTAGTGATCGTTGGGAAACCCGACGACGGAGAGGAATCTCACGATCGCGGTGATGACACCCAGGACGATTGCCGTGGCCCAGGTGCCCCAACGCACCACTCGCGGCTTTCGAGCATCAACATCGGCCCCAGCGTGTCCCCGTTGGTCAGCCACGCGGTCCTCAGTCAAACGGAAAGCCACACTGCGCGAGCGCCTCCCTGCCGCCGATCGGCGGTCCGTGATAGTAGTCGGTGTTCGTTGCGCCGAAGACGGACGGGAGTAGCTCGGCGCCCTTGCCGACAGCCTGCGCGAGACACGCCAGCCCTTCCGGATCGTCCGCGCGAGCACCGTGGCGCAGCAGGAGTTCGACGAGTTCAGGGCGCCGCGCCAGGATCGCCGCCTGTATGGCCGTCAGGTTCAATGCGCCGCGCGAATCCACCAGGTCCTGCCGCACCGTCCAGCGGTGATTCGGATCCTGTCCTGAAGCGATAAACGCCAGCGCCTGCCCGGCGTCCCCGAATGCCGTCGCTTCCGCGACGTTCGCATCCGGTGCCACCGCAAAGGGTCGCGCTCCGGCAGCCTCCGCGATCACGAATGCACCAAGGACGAGGAAAGCCAAAACCACTGGAACAGCAAGTGCCACAGCCGGAATGAGCGCGACTCGATCTTCACGATCGGCTCCTGTCGAGGCGACGACTACCGAGGCCAGGGGCATGAGGCCTATTGCGTTTTATCGAACGCGTGTTCCGGCCACCGCAAGCCGAGCCGGGGCGGCGCCGGCCGTCTCCAGAGGGCGTCATCGAGCAGCGTTTGCTTCAGCGAGACCCCTTCCGGAGTGTTAATCCTGGTGTGACTCGCGGCTTCCCATTCGTCTTCGAACGCCCATTCCGCGCGCACATCCGCTGCCGCCGCGCGAAGGCTGTAGTGAATCCCAAGCAGCCTCCATCCCCATCCGGCCGAGATGACTGCGAGCATGGCCACGGTCCAGATCGACGTCCGTGCTGGCATCATTCGCGTGGCTCTCTGGACACACTCCCGCAAGGCGACAGCCGCGGCCAATGCGTAGAACACGCCCGCAGGGCTCATGACAACGTCCTTGACATACACGACGCACAGGAGCGCATTCGCGGGCAGTATCGCGAGGAACAGCAGCACGGGTCGATCGTCGTCGGCAATGCTGCCGCGCAGCCAGTCACGCGCCCGACCTGCCACGTACCAGCCGAGCGCGGCGGTGGTCAGCGTGGAAGTGAGGACATTGACGACGCTCCACGTCTGCAACGAACCCTGCGAGATACCCGAAACGAACTGCCAGACGCCGCCTCTGGGTTCGGCGAACAGGACCGTCAGAACGGCGGACGCGTAGTTATAGAGGTACAGAGGCAGCGGGTTGCCGCTGAAGCGTGCGACGAGCTCCGACGGCTCGAGGACTGCAAAGCCGAATCCGCTCGACCGCTCGTCGAATGCTGGCGCGCCGACGTGCAGGAAAGTCACGCGCAGAACGAAATAGGCGGCAAGAACCGCGGTCGTGACGAGAAGGCCCCGCCGCGATACGCCCTTGTATCCAGCCAGATATGCGGCGACGAAGATCACCCAGACCAGCACCCCCGTTTCAAGAGTGAGGAGGGAAAAGGCCAGAAGCATTCCCGCGGTCGCCTCGACGAGCCAGCCCCCTCGTGTCTGCGCCAGGTTGGCGGCGGCCAGGCAGCACAGCACGAGCGTCAGAAAAGTGTTGATGGGAAACGCCTCGCGGATAGCGCCGGCAAACGTGTGAAGACCGAGCACCATTGCGAGACAGCACGGGACGACCATCAGGTCTGACGCGCGGCGCGGCCGCAACAGCCGGACCGTCAATAGAGCTGCAGCGAGTACCTGCAAGGCCTGCAGGCCTCTGAACCAGCCGAAATAGTTGCCCGCGGCGAGCTCGTAAACGATCTTCAGCTGGACGTGGAGCAGGGGCCGGAGGTAAGCACTCTGACTGAGCTGTCGCTTGAACACCTCCCACACGGAGTCTGACTGAATTGCGAGGAGATTCCCGAAGCTGTCGGAAAGCTGGATCGGCAAGCCAAACAGGAAGTACGCGGCGGCCGCAGCAACCAGCACGGCATACACGTACGCGACGGGGGTGATCCATCGGCGAGCGATCGTCAACGCGAACGTACGCGCGGTCCGGGCCTGACGATGCGGCGCTTCCGGCGATGCGGGCCCCGGCAACACATCATCAGGGGGCGCAGTGCCTGAGACGAATGCCCCCCGCGAACGTGCCGCGAGCGACATCATCCAGACCGCGACCGCCGTGACGAGGAAGCGGGGGATCCAATGCTCCCACAGCTGCCCGTACTGCACCGGTGCGCTTCCACGGTAGACGTCGTATGGATGCCAATCGACGAAGTACGACATCAGGTCCATGTGAGCGAGCGGACGCTGGGTGATCAGCAGCAACAGCGCTCCGGCAGCGAACCATTGCCATCGCGCGCGGACATCGATCGTGCGGCTCCACTCGGCGCAGAGCAGAGTCCAGACCGGGGCCAGAAACCCGAAGACCAGGGGCGCGGCGGGAGCAGCGACGAACGCATACGCCAGCACGCCGCAGAGGAGAACAATCGCCTCCGGCGAGTGGCGCGCCAACTGCCCCCACGCGTGCCGCTGCGCGAGGGCGACGATGCTCAGCCCACCGGCCGACGTCGCAAGGAAATACGCGGCGATCGCGAGGAACAGCGGCTGAAGCCACACGCCGGTCGAGCCGAACAGGTCGTGCGGCGTGAAATCCTCGACTGCACCTGCGACACCTCCTCGCGCCCACCATTGCACGAACACCCACATCAGAACCGCCGGGGCGAACATGACCGCCGTACGTGCCGCGGACACGCGCAGTCGCGTCGCCCGCACGACGCCGTAGAGGGGGGCCACCAGGCCAATCGGCAGCGCCATCACCGCGGCAACGTGCGTCCCGGCCGTCACAAGAGGCCGCGAAGCCGAACACGCGGCGACCGCCAGCGTCAGCGCCGCCATGGCACACAGCTCGGCGCTTCCCGGTACGAACGCCGCCACCTTGCTGAACGCGATCGCCAGAGTGAGATTCAACGCGACAAAGACCTTCCACGGTGTCTCGCTGCGCCGGCCGTCCATGAGCACACACGCGGCGAACACGAGCACGGCGATCGACAGGCCGTTGACGACGGCAAGACTGCGAATGACGTCCCCGGTGAGCGCGTACGGAAGCCACGCAAGCGCGGGGAACAACGGAGACACGCGCGTGGCCTGGTCACCGCCCTTGAGCGTGAAGCCCCGGATCATCGACGAGAACTCGCCGCCGTCGAAGCCGAGGCCGTCGTGGACGTTGATGCGGCCCGTGACGAGCGACAGAAGCGTCCAGACCATCACCGCCGCGATCCCGAGCGCGACATTGATGGCGAGACGACGTGCCGAGTCAGGCTCGTCCGCGGTCATGTCTACGACAGCTTCTCGAGCACGAGCACGCGCCCCTTGTTTCCCCAGTCCATCCGTCCCTCGAGGTCCGGGCGCGAGCGGCAGCCCTCGAGCACGAACATCAGGCGGAGCATGTCCTTGTTCAGCAGTGTGATGTGCGATGGATCGACGTCGAACTGCGTGGTGAAGTCGAGGAGGCCATCCGGGCTCGGATGAAAGCGCGTCGTCACGTAGATGAACTTCGATGTCATCCGCGCCATGTTGGCGACGGTCTGCTTCACCTGCAGCACAGTGAGGTGCTCGAGCACCTCGCGGCAGATGACCAGGTCGTAGCTGTTGGCGGGCTTCACCGTCGGGTCTCCAACGTAGCCGACGGTGATGCGATCGCGGACCTCCGGCGTCGCAAGCTGCCTGCTGCTCTCGGCGAAGTCGATCCCTTCGACGTCGACGCCGAGCTCCCATAGGAGGTGCATCAACGCGCCGGGACCGCATCCGAGGTCCAGCGCTTTTTTCGGCTGGAAGACGTCCCTGATCAGGAATGGGTTTCTCGCCTCAATTTGCCGGCGTGTTTCGAGGTTGTAATTGTTCCCCTCGGCGCGCCAGTCGCCGGTGAAGTACTCGGAATCATAGTGGCCAGATGCGACCGGTCTCTGATCGATGACGCGCTGTTCGAACTCGGTGATGTTCATCGCTGGATCTGCTGCTCCGTGTAGTTCTTGAGAATTCGACTCGAGGAATCGATGACGGTATCGAGGTAGACGACCTGGATGCCGTGCTCGGCGCAGATGCGCTGCTGGTCGGGTGGAAGGCGTCCTTCCCAGTCCCGACCCTTGACGTAGTACTTCGGCTGCAGCTCGCGCAGGATCGTCTCGGTGTCGAACTGGTTGATGTGCGTGTAGCTGATGAACCGGATGGCGTCGACCACCGCCGCTCGATGGTCCTCGGGAAGCAGCGGTGGATGCTTGGTCCGCACGTAGCGATCGGAGGCGACGTTGCAGAGCAGCGGCACGTCGAGTTGCCCGGCAGCGGCGCGAAAATACTCGATGTGCCCCCGGTGCAGCGGATCGAACGCGCCGTCCACCATTGCGACTGTCTTGCGGTAGTTCTTCAGCTGCTCGAACTCGAGAATCACAGAACGCTCATGACTTGACCAGGAGTCCCTTGTCCTGCAATTCCTGCAGCGCCTTGTCGAAGAAATCGACGGCCACGTCCGGCGTCGTCCTGGCCCACTCGATCAACTCGGAGAAGCCCTGATCGAGTGTGACCCTGGGCGCGAAGCCGAGCGTCTCGCGCGCGCGGGCGATGTCGGCTGTGTTGTGGCGGATGTCGAACTTGCGCCCGCTCTGCGTGATCTGCGGTTCGATGGAGGACCCAAGCAGGCGTCTGAGAATGTTCGCGATCTCCAGGATCGTCACCGTCTGTCCAGAACCGACGTTGACCGGCAGGTAATCGGCGCCGGGCTTCTCGAGCATCAGGATCAGGCAATCGACCACGTCGTGAATCGACACGAAGTCGCGCAGCTGGCCGCCGTCCTCGAAGACAACCGGCTGTTTCCCATTCAACAGCCGGCTCAACCAGATGGCCGCGACGCCCGCGTAAGGATTGCTCAGGCTCTGGCGAGGGCCGTAGACGTTGAAGAAGCGCGGCGCCACCGAGGGGATGCCGTAGGTCTTTCCGATGAGCAGGACCATTTCTTCCTGGTGATACTTCGTCATCGAGTAGATGTTGTCGCGGTAGAGCGCCTTGTCTTCCGGCGTCGGGATCGATGTCACGTGTGTGCCGCATTGGGGGCAGTGCTGCTCCCAGTCTCGCGAGGCGAGCTGCTGCTCCGGGCGGATTGTCGGCGCGACCGCACCGTGCGTCGCGCATGTGTACGCGCCTTCGCCGTACACGCCGATCGAGGACGCGACGAGCACCTTCTCCACCTTGTGCTTCGTGTTGATGAGGATGTCCAGCAGGAGCGCGGTGCCGCGCGTGTTCACGTCCACGTAGCGATCGACCTGGTACATGCTCTGGCCGATACTCACCGCGGCGCCGAAATGCACGACCGCCTGCGACGCCAGGACGAGCGGCTCGAAGACCGACCGATCGCGCACGTCGCCCTTCACGTACTTCACCTTGGGGTTGGCGTAGGACGGCCAGGTGCCCGAGCGATGTACCTGTGGCTCGAGGTTGTCGAGCACGGTCACGCGGTACTCGCGCGCGACGAGGGCGTCGACGAGGTGTGAGCCGATATACCCGGCGCCACCGGTGACGAGCACGTCACGAATGCTCATGGTCGGCTCCCGCCGTCTACGGTCTGCGGTCTACGGTCTTCGGTCATGGAGCCCCTGGCGCGCGACAGCTCGATGCCGAGCTGATCGAACGCGGAAATGTCGAGCGGCGAGAATCGTCCGCCCTCTATCACCTGGTAGACCCGGCGGGCGACCTGCAGGTGTCCATGCAGGAACCGCGCGTCGGCGAGCACGGCGGTCGTGTCGATGCCAAGCATCGGCGCCAGCCATGCGAGCGCGCCGCAGGTGCCGACGAATGACGAGGCGCGAGCGATGATCGCCGTCTGCACCGCGAGATTGTCGCGCGGGTGGAACGACTCGCGAACGCTGTGAATACGCGACGCGGTCGCAAACGAATAGTCCTCGTGGTCGTCCAGCGCCAGCCCGGTGTCGAGCATCACGACAGGCATCTGCTCGGCCAGGCCAAGGACAATCGATCTCAGCGCGCGGCGCACCGGATCGGTTGGCGGCAGCGAGGCAGCCGTATAAAACTTCACCGCAACGAACTGCGCGGGAAGCGGCGGAAGCGCGACATCGGGCGGCGAGATGAGCCGGTATCTGGTTCGCCTCTCGAGGAATGACGGCGACCGGTGTCCCAGCCAGAACTGGTGAAACAGCTGGTACATCAGAGACGGATGGAGGAGGCGCGTCCGGCTTGCGCCAATCCGCCGCTCGACCTCCGCGACGATCTCGCGATCCATCGGCGAGACGCCGAACTGCTTGAGCGTGCCGCGATCCTCGGCGCTGCGCTGCGCGTTGCGCGAAGCGTAGTCGTCCGGTGTCATCAGATCGAACAGCTCCACGGTCTTCGTCGTGATGTCCGAATACCAGGATGCGGCCCCTCCTCGCGTCACCACGACCAGGCGCGAGGCGGGAATCCGGAACTCCGCCTGAACCCACCGCACGAACGGCACCCAATACAGAACCTCGTACCCGACTTCCGAGAGCCACGGCCCGACGATGATCGGATCAGAACCAGAAACGACACGCGCGATGTCGCGCTCGATCGCCCACTCGGCGCGGTACGTATCGACGCGTTTCTTCGTTTCACCGAGCTCGAGCACCTGCTTCTGCACACGCGCGCCGAACCACGATGCGCGCCGCAGCTGCTTCGCCGAAAGGTTGACAGCGGCGATCATCGCGTTGCGAAGACGCTCCCGTACCAGCTTGAATCCGCGCTTGGTCTCCGCGAATGCCGCGCGCTTCGCCGTCCGGGCGCGTGCGTCGACCGCCGCCCAGCCGCGTTCAGTCACGCGCCGGCCGCCCACGCGTGATCCACGGCTTCGGCACCCGCCGCGGCATCGCGGACGTCCAGCAGGCCGGTCGTTCCGATCGCGTCGAACGCGGATCGCGCCATGTGAAGATGCTTCTGCGAAAAGCCTGACGGGTCGCTGTAGAACGCCAGGGATCTGACGCCGTAGAACGGTGCCATGTAGGAAAACCCGCCGTAAGTACCGACAAACGCCAGCGCGCGTGAGACCAGCGTGCTCTGTACGTGCAGGTTGCGCGCCGGATCAATCCCTTCGGGAAGATGCCGCACGCCGTACTCATCGAGGCGCATGCCGCCGTGGTCGTCTATGTTCAACCCGGTCGAAAGCGCGACGACCGGTCCACGGCCCGCAAGCGTCCGAAGGGCATCGCGCACGAACGCACGATTCTGGGCGTTGGCCGGGAAGCAATCGTTGAAGTAGAACTTCACCGCCACATACCGCTCCGGAAAGTCGACGTCAGCCATGCGATCAGGCTCAGACAGCCGCGCATAGCGCGTGTGTTGATGCACCCAGCCGCTCGACAGGTGGCCCCACCAGTACGGGTTGAGCACGTCGTACATGCGCGAGGGGTGCAGCAGTGACCAGTCGGAGACATTCGCCCTCCGCGTAGCGCCGTCGATCAGCTCGCGATCGAATTCAGTGAGGCGCGTCTGCTTCTGCTCGCCGAGATCGCGTACGCGTGCATCATGCTGGCCACGGAAGGTGTCCGGGGTTACCTGGTCGAACGCGTCGAAATACTGCGCAGCAAACGGTCGATACCAGGACGACGTCCCTCCGCGGGACACGACGATAAGGCGCTCCGGGGACACGTTGAAGCGCTCGGCAAACCAGCGGAGAAACGGGACCCAGTAGAGCAGCTCGAACCCCACCTCGCCGAGCCATGGTCCCGCGACAATGACCGTCCGCCGAGCGGCGATCGCCGCGAGATCGCGCTGGAGTTGCGCGCTGTGGCGCCGCGCGAGATATGCGCTTGCGGCGAGGCGCAGCGGCCGCGGAATCAGATGTCGAAACGATGTCACTGCGACGGGCCACGGAGACACGGAGACACGGAGCTAGGAATCACAATTGTCCTCCGTGCCTGCGTGCCTCCGTGGCCTGTCTCGATGGACATCGCTAGCGACCTGCGAGGAGCCGTTCGGCCGCGTCCCAGTCCGCCGGTGAGTCGATGCTCAGCGATTCGCGCGCGTCGATCAACAGCGGGCGACAATCCTCGCCGTAAATACCACCGAACCGCTCGATCGTCGCGCGCCAGAACGCGTAGACGGTGCCATCGCGACAGTACGCAGGACGTGCGTCCTGGCGGCGCGTCACGCGCGCGCCTTCCGGCAGAAACGGCTGGAGACGCCCTCCGTCGATGCGCATCACGTAGTCCGGCGACAGGTGTCGAGGAATCTCGACAACCGTCACGACTGAATCCGCCTTGGTGTCGCGCAGCGTCGTGACGGCGGCCCGGATGTGATCCGGCCGCCGCAGCGGAGACGTCGGCTGGAGGAGGACGATCATGTCTGCCGACCAGCCGTCGCGCGCAAGCGACTCGAGTGCATGCTGGATCACCGGCAGCATCGGCGTGTCGTCGCTGGCGAGCATCACGGGCCGCATGAACGGGACGTCGAGTCCCGCCCGTCGTCCCGTGTCGGCGATCTCCGCCGAATCTGTACTGAGGATCACGCGATCGAGAACGCCAGACTCACGCGCGGCGCGCGCGGTGTACTCAAGGAGCGTCAGCCCGGCGAGCGGCCGCACGTTCTTGCCCGGCACACCCTTCGATCCGCCACGCGCCGGAACGATTCCAAGGACGAGAGACATTCAGATGCGGCGCGAACCTACGGACGCGGCGCGGACCTTTCAGGTCCGCGAGTGTTCTGCACAAACCGAACCTCGCGCAACAACTCGTCGACCGAAGCAGCCGCGGGCATGACGTCCGCGTCCGCAGTGCCGGATCGACAGACGTAGCTCACATGCAGATGATCGGCCGCGTAGTCGCTGCGGAGGACCTCGAACCCCGAGCTCCTCAAATACGCCACCATCGTCGACTCGGTCAGGTAGTACGGATGGTCGATCTTCACTGCGTCCTCGACCGACCAGTTGCGCAGGTACGCGGCGCGGAAGTCCACAATGTCGATGAAGAAAAGACCGTTGTCCGACAACAACTGGCGCACGCGCCCGAGCGTGCCGGCGACGTCGAGGAGGTGATCGACCGTCTGGCAGATGATGACAACGTCGAAGCGGCGGCTGCCGAAGTCATGTTCTTCGACGAGCCCTGTGATCGTCTCGAGGCCAAGGCGCCCCGCTTGTTCAACCTCGAGCGGAGCGGGGTCGATGAGCGTGCTGTTGAGGCCGAATTCACGCGCGAAGTGATGGGCGACCACACCGGTCGACCCCCCGATGTCGAGCATCGTCCTGCCGCCTGGCTTCGCCATGAACGAGCGGATGAATTCGGCACGCTCGGCGGCGTACTCGCGCTGCTCGTCCTGTATGGTCTGGGCGTCAATCAGGCGTCCGTGGAAGGCGCTCACGAGCGGACGATAGATGCCGTTGTAGAAGCGGCCGTACGACTCCGCCGTCATCCGGGGATTGAGAAAGACGAGGCCGCAGCGGCGGCACGCGTGCGCCTGGGCTGGATAGCCGTAGCGATCGCGATGCGCCAGGACGACGAACTCCGATGCCCCGCACAAATTGCAGGACGTCACCGCCAGCTTCGGCTGTGACGCGTAGTTGTAGTCGAGCGCAGTGATCCGCGCCCGACGATCCGACGACATGGTGACGGTCAATACGTCAACCTCTTCTCGATCTTCAGCTCGACTTTCGAGAGGCAATCGGCGATGCGGCCTCCCGCCTTGCCGTCGCCGTACAGGAGATCGCGCGTCGGCTTGCCGCGCCTGATGTGGGTCTGGACTGCGTCGGAGATCTCCTTGCGATCGTGGTCAACGTCGATCACGTTCTGCCCGCGTTCGCGTCCAAGCTGTCGACTACCGATGTTCACCGCCGGCACGCCGAGGTACGAGCATTCCCTGATTGCGACGCTCGAGTTGCCGACAATCGCCGTCGCGCCGCAAAGGAGGCGAAGGAAATCTTCCGGGGACATGTTGCGGAACAGGTGGAAATTTGGTGGATCTTCCTTCTCGCGGAACACGCGGATGCCTTTCGATGTCCCGTCCGATCCGGCGTCGACATTCGGCCAGAACCAGAGCACCGGCACGCCGAAGTTTTTCACCGCATACAGCGTCTCGTCGACCTGCTGCCGCGCCTCTTCGTACTCAGTCGTCACGGGGTGCTGCATCACCACCACGTAACCCCTGGACAGGTCGGTGGTCGGCCCGACGCCCCCGTACTTCACGAACGGATCGAAATCCATTGCGGGCCGCGCCGCGACTTCGGCAGCAATGTCAATCGACGGACATCCGGTGACGAAGATGCTGTCGGGCTCCTCACCGAGTCGGCGGACACGCTCCGCGGCGAGCTGAGTGGACACTAGGTGCAGGTTCGCGAGCTTCGTGACGGCGTGGCGCACCTTCTCATCGATCGACCCGGTCACCTCCCCGCCCTGCACGTGCACGACGGGAATGTTCATGTACGACGCGGCGACGGCGGTCGCGAGCGTCTCGTAGCGATCCGCGACCGTGACGACCGCGTCCGGCTTGAGGTTGTCGAACACCGTCGCGAGCTCCGAGAGCCCGATACCTGTGGACTTTGCGGAGGTCACGAGGTTCTCGCCCTCGAGCACCATGTAGACGCGCTGCTCGATCGCGAACCCGTCGCGTTCGATCGCCTGGATCGCATTGCCGTAACGGTCGAGCAGCGCGGACGCGGCTACGACGAGCTGGAGCTGGAGATCGGGATGCTCGTTGACGGCTTTGAGGGCGCTGCGGATACGGGAGTAGCTGGGGCGGGCGGTGACGACGACGCAGATTTTTCGTTTGGTCAAGAGCGGGCGGGTCCTTCGATATCCTCCACCGCAAGGAGTTGATCTGCAATAACGGGGCGCGCAAGGCGCCGGCCAATGAGCTCCTCGAGGCGATCCGGCGAGAGACCGGTACCCGGTTTCTTGACCGCCAGATGTTCGCGCGTGATGACGGTGCCCGCGGGCAGATCCCTGCTTGCCACGAGGCTCCGGGTGAACAGCTTGCGCAGTGGCGCGGTTTCCTGCGCCGACGCGTTCTTGTCGATCGGGTTGGCGCGCATGCGCTCGATGAAGCGCACACCGTCGACCAGTTGGCGCAATTCAGAGGTGGTGACCGACGCGATCACGTCCGGTCCGAACATCTCTCGCGAAAGCGCCACGTGTACTTCGAGCATGTCCATGCCGAGCGCCGCCCCGGCGAGGCCCGGATAGATCGTCGCCGAATGATCCGACAGCCCCACCCAGCACCCATATCGCTCCCTGTAAAACGGGATGAGATTGAGGCCGATCTTTTCCGCCGGGCATGGATAGGCGGTCGTGCACTGGAACACCCCGACGTCGACGTCGCGCGCGCGCACGCGGGCGACCGCCGAATCGATCTCCGCGATCGGGCTCATGCCGGTCGAGAGCAGCACGGGCTTGCGTGTGTCGAGAACGCGATCGAGCAGCATCATATTCGAGGTTTCACCCGATGCGATCTTCCACAGCGGCATGCCAATACGATCGAGCAGCTCGATCGCCTGCACCGAAAAGGGCGACGAGAGAAACAGCATGCCGCGGTGGCGCGCGTGATCCGCGAGTCCGCGCCACTGGTCCTCGGAGAACTCCATCCGCTTCCAGTAGTCGTAGCGGGTCTCGTCCTGGCGGCTGAACTTCACGCGGAAGGGCTCCGAGGGCGTGCTCTCGCCGGCTGCGATGTGTGTCTGGAATTTCACCGCGTCCGCGCCGGCGTCCGCGATCGCATCGACGAACGCATGCGCCAGGCCGAGGCTGCCGTCGTGGGTGAGCGCGACCTCGCCGATGACGAGACACCGGCCGGAGCCGAGACCGGCGAGCGCGGGATGCGAGTTGAATGACATGCCTGTCATGAACGGACGTGCACCGGGATGCCGAGGGGATCGAGCGCCCGGAGGTCCATCGCCGCAAACCGGCCGGCGCCCGCGCGATGACAGGCGCGCAGCGCGACCCCGAGGTGCGCGTGCAGCCACTTGGGATCGACGTACACCGCCGACGTGTTCACACCGAGCATCGGGGCAAGCCACGCCACGCTGCCGCAGGTGCCGAGGAACGCCTGCGCTCCGGCAATGACCTGCGTCTGCACCCCCAGATTGTTGGCCGGCGTCATCCACGGCTTCGCGCTGATGACACGCCCCGAGGACCCGAAGGTGTAGTCGGTGTGTTCGTCGAGTACGAGTCCGGTCTCGAGCAGCACGACGTTGGTGCGCTCGGCCAGGCTGTCGACAAACCACGCGAGCGTGCGGCGGATTTCCGGCGTATCCGGCAGCGAGCGCGCCGCATAGAACTTCACCGCGACGTATTCGCGCGGGAGACGGCTGGCATCGACGATCCGCGGGGGCGCCACCGGCTCGAAGCGGGTATGCGCGTCGAGAAAGCCCAGCGGCTTCTGACCGGACCAGAACAGAGAGAAAAGCCGGTACATCAGCGACGGATGGAGGACATCCACGCGTTCGCCCAGCCGGCGTTCGACCGCCGCGATGACCTCGCGATCGAACGCCGAGACCTCGTGCTGCTTCGTGGCGCCCCGTTCCGCGGCGCGAACGGCAAATTCCGCCGGGTCGCACTCATCCCAGATTTCGACGTACCGGCCGGCGATTCCTTCGTACCACGAGCCCACCCCGCCGCGTGACACCGCCACAACCCGTGACGCATCGATGCGAAACGCGGCCTTCACCCAGCGAAGAAAAGGGATCCAATAGAGGGCCTCGTACCCTACCTCGGAGAGCCACGGGCCGACGACGAGCGTGCGGCTGCCGGCGGCGATGTCGTCGATTTCGCGCTCGACCTGCCACGCCGTACGCGACCAGTCCAGCTGTTCGCGCAGCTCCGCTCGATGCCGCAGCATCTCGCGGACAGGCCGTCTCAGCGCGCGCAGCATGTCCGGTGCGGGCGACGCGTCAACCTCGCCTCGCCCCCGCGAGCGCGTCTGTCGTATGTGACGCGCCACCAAGACCGAGGCGCATCAGATCCATCGAGCGAAGATCGATCTCGACGAAGCTTCCCTCCCGCAGTCCGGAGAAGACGCGCTTGGCCACCTCGAGGTGATCGAACCGGAAGCCGGTGATGTGCGAGTAGAACGTCAGCGCGTGCGTGCCGACAAAGGGAGCCAGGTACGAAAACCCTCCATAGGTGCCGACGTACGCCTCGGCGCCCGCGATAATCCGCGTCTGGACGTCGAGATTGGTCTCGGGCGTCATCAGGTGATCGACGGTATGAATGCGGCTGCGATTGAGCCGCGCCATGTCCTCGTGATCGTCGAACCGTTGTCCGGTGTTGAGGAGCACGACGTCGATGTGGCGCGTCAACTCCTCGAGATACGACGCCACGAACGCCTGATTCTCCGGGGTGTCCGGCAACGCGGTGTTGCCGTAGAACTTCGCGGCGGCGTAGCGCTCCGGCAACCGGCTTCGCAGGTCGCCGATCTCAACGGGCGGCAGCGGCCCGAACGACGTGAACGCTTCGATGAGTGTGACCGGCACGCGCTGGAACCAGAAATGATCGAACAGGCGGTACATCGTCGACGGATGCAGCAGGCGAACGCCGCTCAAGCCGCGCTTCTCGCTCACCTTCGCAATGATCTCCCGATCGAAGCTGGAGATTTCGACGTGCTTCATCCGTCCGCGCTGCTCGATGATGCGCCCGTCGTTGCGAGCGCGGAATTCGTCTGGCGTGAAGAAGGACAACACATCCTCGTACTGGGTCGTGATGTCGCGATACCAGGAGAACGCACCCCCGCGAGAGATGACCACGAGCTGCGACGGATCGAGGTTGCCGTATGCCTTCGCCCACGCGAGGAACGGAATCCAATAGAGCAGCTCGAACCCGGCCTCCGACAACCATGGTCCGATCAGGATCGGTCGTCCACCCCGACCAAGCGAGTTGATCAGCGCGCGCGTTTCTTCTGCTTCGGGCAGATTCCAGCCGGCCAGCTTCTTCGCGGGATCCCGCTGACGGCCCGGCTTTGGAGTGAGCGCCGACGGCGGACCGAGGGGAGCGGCCGTCAACTCCTTCTCGCCAAGCTGGCTCTGCGCAAACTGCTTCAGCTTCACGAAGACGCGGCGGCGTCCGTCCTGGTGCCACTTGCTGAACTTCAGTCGCACCCGCTTCCGTTGCGGCTGCGTCGCGAGCAGCGCATGCAGAACGCCGACCGCGGGATAGAGCGCCAGTCGGATGGCGCGCTCCACGATCCCGTCACCCTGCGCATGCGGCGCAGGCGACGCTGCAAGCCTCTCGATTGCGTCCGCGAAGCGAGGCGTCGCAGGAACCGATGCGCCGAGCGGCCGGATGAATCCTTCGACGAAGCGTTGCGCTTTGGTGTCGCCGCCGCCTTCGGGCGCGAGCGAGTCGGCCAGCAGCAGAAGATGCTCGTCGAACGTCCGCGCGACGCGCAGCAACCCGCCGTTCACTTCCATCAGGTAGTGGAAATGAATTGTCCCTTCCTGGTTGACCCGAGAGATCTCGTCGACGAGCACGGTGTGCACCGGCTTGCCGACCACGGCTGCTTCGAGAAAGGCGCTCGTATTCAGGCCGACGACCGCAGCGCTGTAATACAGCGAATCGAAATAGTCGTCCTTGGCCTCGGCATCGACCGGATGCGCGCCCCAGAACACGATGTTTCGGTATCCGGAGAGATCGACGTGCTTCCATTCGTCGAGTCGGGCCGGATGCGGGCGGATCAGGATGCCGATGTCTTTCAAGCGGGGATCGTCGCTGGTTCGGATTGCTTCGACCCAGCGTTCGACGACAGCCGCCTCGCTGGCGGTCCCGCGGAACAGCGACGAACAGAGATAGAGCACCAGCGGCCTGTCCGACCGGAGCCCGACGCGAGCGCAGAAGCTCTCGCGGCTCCTCGACGGCGAGCGGTCGAACCACTGATCGTAGCAATGCGCGCCGGTGACAACGACCCGATCGGGCGCAACGCCGTGCATCTCGACCGCTTCCCGCTTCTGAATCTCGTTCCAGACGAGCAGCAGGTCTGGATAATTGCGCACCAGCGCCTTGCTCGAAAGGTGATCCCAGCTCGCGACAGGCAACGCAGTGCGGATCCCGAGGGCTTTCGCGGCAGCCAGATGATCCATCTGAGGCGAGCCCAGCTCCACCAGCGGCGTGATCAGCACGACGTCCGGATGCTGCTGGCGGATGTAGTTCTCGAGAGATCGCGTGGTCGGAATGCCACGCTCGAGTGTGCGCAGCAGACTCGCGAGCGCGCGGCGGCCGCCGCCGGGGCGGAGACGTTCCGCGAGGGTCACGATGCTGCGGGGAGCGCGTTCGCGCGCGCGCGCCTTCAGGTGCGGTGTGTCCTCGTACCGCGGATCGAGATACCGCAGGTAGTCGATCCCCATGCGGAGACGACGCGCAAACTCGGCCCAGGCGCCGGGCGCCCGCCCTGGCGTCGTGCCAAGCGTCACGTTCGGGTACTTCTCGGCGAGCCGCTCCGCCAGTCGGCGGCCGCCCATGGCTTCCTCGCGGTCCGCGGCAAGGTGAATGTGGTGGCCACGCTGGGCGAGCTCCAGGATGGCCGACTCGAACAGCCGCAAATACGAGTAGTGCCTCGCGAAGAACAGAATCTTCATCTGTGTCACGGGTTCGCCCGATGTGCGCGCATTTCTCGCTCGGCCTCGGCTTGCTGTTCCGGGGTGAGGCCCGCACGTCTGTTCTTTGAGCGGATTTCGCCTTTCCGGCGGCGCCACTCCTCGTAGTTGCGCTCTTCCTGGTCGAACATCCACGCACGATGCTGCGAAGACTGGCCAATTGCCACCATCGTGTTGAGCGCGGCGCGCCCAAGCGGCGACGGCATTCGACTGCCGCGTCGGACCCGCACATCCCGCAACGCCTCGACGGCGGCGGCAAATCTCGGCGTTGCAGGGACGTCGAGACCGTACGGGCGCAGGAAAGTCTCGACGAACCGGCGCACCGCAGCGGCGTCATCGGGGGCGGCGAGGACGGGACGCAGCTGCGCCTCGTTCTCATCGAGCGAGCGGCTGACGCGCACGAGCCCGCCCGAGACATCGGTCAGGTAGCGGAAGTGCAGCGTGCCCTCCTGATTGTCGTGGTACTCGGTCGGCAGAATCGCCAATACCGGACGGCCCACGATGCCCGCTTCCAGGAATGCGCTCGTATTGAGGCCGACAACGGCTCTGCTGAAAAACAGCGCGTCGAAATAATCCGCGCGCGCCTCCTCGGTCACCGGGTTCGCGCTTCTTAGGGCGACGTCCGCTAACGTCGCGACGTCCACGTTCCGCCATTCATCCATCCGCTGTGGATGCGGCCGAATCAGGATGGCCGCGTTCCGGAGCGCGGGATCGGCGCTAGCGCGGAGGCGCGCGATCCATTCCATGACGAAGTCGACTTCAGGGGGGCTGCCGCGAAACAGCGCCGACCCTACGTACATGATCAGTGGACGATCGGCGGGCAACCCCATGTCAGCGCAGAACTCGATGCGGCTGCGGGACACCTTGCGGTCGAACCAGTGATCGAAGCACTGCGCGCCCGTGACGACGACGCGATCGCGCGGGACGCCGTGAAACCGCTTCGCCTCCGATCGCTGGACCTCGTTCCAGACGAAGACGCGATCGGGCAGATCCCGGATGAGCGCCTTGCTCGACAGATGATCCCAGCTCCAGACGGCAAGCGCGGTCGGGATCCCCAGGGCACGGGCTGCGCGCACGTAGTCGGGCTGCGGCGATCCGACGACGCCAATGAGCGGCGTGATGAGCATCACGTCCGGACGCTGCTCGCGCAGAAACGCCTCGATCTGTTTGCTCGGGGGCAGGGACCCGTCGGCCGCGCGCAGCACCCGTCGCAGCGCCGCGCGCGCCAGCCGGCGCCGTGCCAGGGAGGTCTGGCCAAAACGGATCGCAAACTCCGGTGCGCGCTCCGCGGAGCGCGAACGAAGCCGCGGCGTACCGTCATATTGCGGATCGAGATATCTGACGTAGTCGAACGCCAGGCGGATCTTGGCCGACAACCGGGCCCATTCGTCGGGTTCTCGACCCGGCGCCTCGCCGAAAGTGATGGATGGATAGTCCGCCGCCAGGCGCTCCACGAGGGCCACGCCGCCGAGCCCTTGCGTCTCGTCCCGCTCAACCGCGAGGTGAATCGCGTGCCCGTGGGACGCAAGCAGCCGCAAGACCGAATCGAAGTTTCGGAAGTACGTGAAGTGGCGCGCGACGAAGAGAATCTTCACCGGATCGGCGTTTCCTCGCTGCCCCGGCGATGCCGCACGCGGTGCGTGAGCACGAGCACGTGATACACGCCGCGCCGCGCGAGCCGGCGCAGCTTGCCCCACGCCGCGCGAGTGCCAACCAGCGTGCGGTAAATGGCGTGATGGTAGTAGTGGCGGGTGATCTTCTTTGCCCAGATCGTGTTGTCGATACCGCGGCCGACGACGTGCGACGTCTCCGACTTGCGCAGGTGGCGCCAACCGTAGCGCACCTGGTACAGCACCACCATCCGCGCCCACTGCGACGTCGGCAACGGAATCGGACGTGGATCGGGCGTGACGTACTCGCGCCACAGCACCAGCGCATGCTGGAGCCATGGCGGCGCGGCAAACCATCGCGGCGCTTCTTGCGGCAGGACCAGCGTGTGCCGCTGCCGTGAGACGCTCGTCGCGGCTGACTGCCGGCGGAACCAGAGGACCTCCGGCACCTGACGTATGCGGCCGGCGAGCGTCAACTCGGCAATGAGCAACCGATCGGGACGCAGGACCGTGCGGAAGATTCCGGCCCGCCGCAGGGCATCCAGTCGCATGAGGCCGTACACCATGTCGCCGGAGCCCACGGCGTGACGACAGAAGTACGACCAGCGGCTGCGGACGTCGTGCAACGCCATCGTCTCGAAAAGCCGCGGTCCCTTGTCGAGCTCGATCCCGGTATCCGGTGCGATGCGTCGCGTGATGGGATACGCGAGCACGACTCCAGGATCGCGATCGAGCTCGCCAACCATGGCCTCGAGCCATCGGGGGTGCCAGCGATCGTGGTCACTCACCCACGCGAAATAGACCGCCGACGGGCTCGCCTCGCCGGCCAGCACGACTACTTCGCGCCACGTGGCGATCATCGCCTTGCGCTCGGCGTGGCGGAAGTAGAGGACGCGCGCATCACGCCCGGCGTACTCCCGCGCGATTCGCTCAGTGTCGTCGCTGGACGCATCGTCGAGCAACACGAGCGTGAAGTCGCGCCATGTCTGAGCGAGGAGCGAATCGAGTGCGCCCCGCAGGTGCTCGGCATTGTTGTAGAGCGTCATCCCGAGCACGACTCGTGATGCGTGACGTGCAGAGGCGAATTCGGCCGCGGAGTCGAGCGAACGCACCGGTCCCGTACTGAGCCTGCCCACCTGATGGCGGTAGGCAAGATCCGGCCGCTCGGCGGTCTTGCCGGGCTTCGGCGGTTTCTTCAGTCCGGTGGGGTAATCAGTGTCGAGAACCGTCACCTCAGCAAGTTCGTAACGATCCGACAACACTTCGGAGACGCTGGTCAGCTGGCTGTTGTATGACGAACGTTCGCGGTTGAGACTGTAAAGCAACGGGCACCGCGCGTCTGCTGCCATACCGACGTACGTCCGCACCTGAGCCTCGGTCATCTCCTGGAACGAGACCATGTTGAGCGTGAGGTCGAGCGGCAACGAGGAGACGAGATGCGCGAGCGTGTTCGGCACAAACAGGAAGTCCGCGTCGCGCCAGGCGCCGGACGTCAGATCGAAATCTTCGCCGACGAAGCGGAGGGTCGCGTCCGGGAAAACGGTCTTCAGGTAGGTAGCCGAAAAGAGGAACAGCTCCGCGAAATCGACGATGACGTACGTGGCGCGCGGGAACAGCGTCTTGAACTGATAGGCGAACCCTCCCCATCCTGCGCCGATCTCGCACACGAGCGGCCGATCGATCCCGCGCATCGCGTCGAGCACGCCGCCGCGCTGCATCGCGATCAACACCTCGTAGAACTTCAGCGTGTCGACGTTGAACAGGTGGCCGTCGATCTCGTAGCCGAATCCACCGAGGGCGGGCGACTCAGGCACCATCAACCCGGCATGGTCGAGAGCCCGCAGCGCCTGCAGCCTCCCCTCGAATCGTTGCCTGCGGCCGTCTCCCTTTTCACGATAGTCGTAAGGACGGATGCCGGTGATGTGGAACGCGTGGTGTCGCAGCTTGCGGACGATCAGCGGCGACGCGTCCGCGAGATAGTCGATCTGCTCGAGCTCTTCGAGCCAGTAGGCGCTCGGGCGGGCGACCCCGGATGGCGCGCCGGATCCTTTGATTCGCTCCACCGCCTCGCGCGCGTCCAGATACGCCGCGAACGCGGGGTCCTCCGTCATCATTCCTTGCCGGCTCCCGGATGATTCCGATCGAAACCGGTGAGCGCGAGCGCTCGATGGACGGCCACGGCGGCGTGATAGCGGATGAGAAGAAGCGCGCTTTTCACTTCCTTGCCGCCCCGCAGGATGGCATCACGACGCGCCCGCCGGGCGCGCCGCCGCGCTTTTGCGTGCTGCCGGGTGGCTTTCGCGGCGGCCCGCGCGCTGATGATGCGTTGCTTCCGATCGCGATGGTCGTCGGTCTCGTCGCCACGGACGTCGAGCATCAGCCATCGTCCGACGCCGGTCCGCGCCGCCCCCGCGGCGGCGACCACGAGGGGCGTGATCCAGGAGTCACCACGAAGACCTGGATCGCCGCGCGTCCCGTCGCGGTGCAACCGCTCGATCGCGTCGACGAATGCGGGCGTCGCCGGGACGTCGAGTCCCGCGGGCCGAACGAACGCCGTCAGAAAACGCCGGTTGCGCTGGTCGCGCCCCTCGGGCTCGGCGATCGCATCGGCGAGTTGCGCCAGGTGTGTGGGAATGTCGGGCGCCGTCGAAAGCAGCCCGCCCGCCACGCTCGTGAGATAGCGGAAGTGGAGCATCTCCTCCTGGTGGACGCGATATTCCGGCAGCGTGAACGTGAACACCGGGCGTCCGACCACCGCGGCCTCGAGAAACGCGCTCGTGACGAGGCCGATCACCGCCCTGCTGTAGTACAGGGCGTCGAAGTAGTCCTCCTTGGAGCGCGCGTCGATCGGGTTGCCGCCACGGAACACGACATTGTCGAAACGCCCCAGATCCACGCCCGCCCATTCCTTCAATCGCTCGGGATGGGGCCGCACCAGCACACCCAGATCGCGCAACCGCGCATCGTGACTCGATCGGAGGGCGTCGAGCCACTGCGTGACGAGCACGGGCTCAGGCGGGTCGGGCACTGGACTCATGGCCGAGTGCACCCACAGGACGAATGGACGATCCTCGCGCAACCCCATCGCGCGACAGAACTCCTCCCGGCTTCGCTCGGGCGTGCGGCTGAACCACTGGTCGTAACACTGGGCGCCGGTGACCACGATGCGGTCGGAGGGAAGGCCGTGCATCTCCACCGCTTCCTGACGCTGCAGGTCGTTCCAGACAATGATCATGTCCGGAGCCACGTGGAGCAGCGCCTTGCTGGACAGATGGTCCCAGCTCATGATCGCCGCGGCCACTGGGATCCCGAGGCCCCGCGCGGCCTTCAGGAGGTCGAACTGCTGTGATCGTGAATAGGTCAGCGAGACGAGCACGACGACGTCCGGATCGTGACGCCGCAGGTAGTCCTTCAGCGCCTCGCTGGCCGGCAGCGCGCGTTCGGCGCCTGTGAGCCCGGCACGCGCCAGCGGACGTCCGATAACAGGCGCGGCGGCCGCCCATCGGACGACACGCGGCGCGCGCGCGCGCGCGCGCATGCGAAGCTTCGAGGCCGATGCATACGCCGGCTCGAGCACCCGCACGTAGTCCAGGCCAAGCCGCAGACGCCGGGCTGCATCGAACCAGGTTTCCTGCTCCAGCGAAGGCGCCAGGTCCCATGAGATCGTGGGACATTGCGCCGCCAGGCACTCCACCAGATGCTGGCCGCCCATGTTTATCGGGGCCTCGACCTCATCGGCTGAGAGATGTACCGAGTGCCCGCGCGCAGCCAGCTCGCGTATCGCGGATTCGAAGTTCCTGAAGTACGCGAAGTGCAGACCCGAGAAGAGGACCTTCATCCGCACTTGCGGGCGATGACTCGAAGATTCTTGCCGTAAGCGCCGGCATTCGTGAGGAACTGCAGTGTGTCGGCAATCTCCGCCACACCCTCGTCTCCCTTGCCGAGAACCTCACGGCGGTACCAGAGGTAGTCCACGATGTCGAGCCCCTCGGTTGCGACGTACTCCGTCGCAAGCCCTTCACGGGCCATGAGATCGCGAATCGTGACAGGCGTGTAGTAGTTCAGGTGGTGGGTCGGCCAGATGAAGTGCGCGGCGCTCCCCATGAGCAGCCGTGAAGCCGAATCGTAGTTCGGCACATAGAGAAAGATGATGCCGCCGGCCTTCAGGAGGCGGATGCTGGCGCGCAGCGTGCGAACGGGATCGAGGAGATGCTCCAACACGTCGAAAAGCGACACCGCGTCAAAGCTCTCTGCCGCCAGGCCGGCATCCTCGAGCGCCGCGATACGCAGGTCGAGCCCGCGTGCACGACCGAACTCGATCGCGGACGGGTTTAGATCGATCCCGACAGCGTCCCAACCGGCATCACGGGCGGCCTCGACGACGAACCCCGTGCTGCAGCCGACGTCCACGTACCGCGGTCGCGTCCCGCGCACATGCTGCGTCATCAGCGCCACGCGCTCGGCACCGAACCTCGCGACGCGGTACTCGTGGCTCCTGGCGCCGAGATCGCGCACGATCTCCTGGTACTCAGCCGACGCGTACACCGCCTTGTAGTGAGCTTCATCGAACGTCGGGCTGACGTAGACGAGATCGCACCCAGTGCACCGCACGATCCGCATGTGATCCTTCTCGAGCTCCAGTTTCTCGTGCTCGCTGCCGCACGTCGGACACACGCGCGGAGTGAGCAAGGCCTCCGGGATCTTGCCGTGCACGCGCACCAGTTCATCGATCGGGTGCGTTCGCTTCGCAATCAGCTGCTGGTACGAGCTTCCGGGCCGCAATTGCGTCACGTCGACCGGCTCGTACTCCGCGACACGCCGATAGGGAATCTGCATCGTAGCCTGTTGGTCGAGCGCGTCAGCCGGCATGACGTGCCATACGGCGCGAGAGAATGAACTCGAGCAGCTCGAGATCCCAGGGCGCGTCGATGTCGAGCGATTCTTCGGCGGTCATGACGATGGCGCGCGTGTCGCTCCCATAGAGCGCCCCTCGCGCGAGCTGCGCGGTGCGAACGGCAAGCACCGCTGGACCGTTGCGCGCATAAACGGAAGGCTTGTGCTGCCGCTGCAGGACGAGTGGACCGTCCGTCACCGGCCGCAGTCGATCACCGTCGAGCTGCATCAGCGATCCGGGGCTGAACTGATGCGGCACCTCGACAATACTCACCACTGAATCTGCACCGGTCTGCGCCAGCAGATCGATGGCGGCATCGATGTGCTCGCCGCGGCGCAGCGGCGACGTCGGTTGCAACAGGACCACCGCATCCGCCTCGAAGCCGCGCACCGCCATCTCGTGAGTCGTGTGGCGAAGCACCGGCAGTATGGCGGCGTCGTCGGACGCAAGTTCAGCGGGACGCATGAACGGCACCTCGGCGCCGAGCGCCCGCCCCGCGTCCGCGATCGCGGGGTCGTCCGTGCTCAACACCACTCGGCTCAACCGACGGCTGGCGCGAGCCGCATCGATTGTGTATGCGATCAACGGCTTTCCGGCGACGAAGCGCAGATTCTTGCCGGGTACGCCTTTCGATCCGCCGCGCGCAGGAATGACACCGAGGACCTTCATCAGGCGGGTTGCATGAACACGAGACGCTTCTGCACCGTCAAGGGGACGTGTGCGAGCACGTCGGCCACCCGCACGCCGGCATGTCCATCGCCGTACAACTGATCGGATGGAAATCGTCCGTGCGCGACCTGTCCGCGGATGGCATCTGCAATTTCGTCCCGCGAATACCCGACGTCCCGCACGTTCGGGCCCCGATCGCGCCCCGTCTGCCTCGTGCCGATGTTCACCGCGGGGACACCGAGGAACGCCCCCTCCCGAATGGGCGCGCTCGAGTTCCCTGCGGCACACGCGCACAACATCATGAGCCGCACGTACGTTTCGATCGGGAAGTTCTTGTAGAACCGGATGTAGTCGGGCTTCAGCTTCTCGCGAAACGTCCGCATGCCGGTCGCGATGTCCTCGGAGCCCGCATCGACGTTGGGCCAGAGCATGATCGTCGGCATTTTCAACTCGTTCAGCGCCCAGAGCGTTTCCCAGATTTGATCCTTGCCCTGACCGTATTCGGTCGTAACGGGATGGTGGTTCACGAGCAGGAAAGGTTTCGACAGGTCGACGTGCGCGCCGACGCCGTCGCGTTCCAGCCAGTCTTCGTGCGGCGAGCCACCGCTGGCGCTCGCGATCTCCTTGACAAGATCGATCCGAGGGCAGCCGACCGGGTGCACCGTATCGGGGTGCTCGCCCATGCGGATGATCCGTTCCGCCGCGGCCGTGTTGGCCGGAAAGTGCACGTGCGACAGCTTCGTCACGGCATGCCGGATGCTCTCGTCGATCGTGCCGGTCACCTCTCCGCCCATCGTGTGGGCAACCGGAATGTTCATGTACGCCGCGGCAATCGCGGTCGCCATCGTCTCGAACCGGTCGCCCACCGAGACGACGATGTCTGGCTTCAGGAGATCGAACATTGTCGGCAGCTCGAGGAGTGCGAGCCCGGTGGATTTCGCCATCGTCGCCGGGGTCTCCCCCTCCACGATCATCGCGACGCGGGCATCGGGCCTGAATCCGTCAGCCTCGATCACGTCGACGACGGATCCGAATCGATCGAGCAGTGCCGACGCGCCGACGATCAGCTGGAGGTGAAGCTCCGAATGTCGCTGCACCGCGCGCATCACCGACTTGATGCTGCTGTAGTTGGCTCGTGAGCCGATGAAGACACAGACCTTTCTCATGGGTGCCAATGGCGCGCAGCGCCTTGCGTCGAGCGCGGTGCTGGGAGACAGGCGCGGTACAGTCGCAGCGTCATTCTCGTGGAGATGAATTGCCCCGGAGACCGAGACGACGTGTGAGGACCAGCGCATCGCGAACGCGGTGGCGACAGGCACGTCGAACCCGGGCGGACATCGCGCGTGTCGCCAACGGCAACTCGTGACGGGCGCGCCGCGTCTGCCAGCGCAACCGGCCGGCGGCGTGGCGGCCAGCGAGACGCGCCCACACCAGCGACTCGCCATACGTCCGCCTGACGTTCTTCCTCACCGACTGGCAGCCGCTGACGAACGACTCCATGCCCTGCGCAAGGCCGGCACGCTTGACGTGCCGCCATGTATAGGTCGCCTGGTACAGGACCACCATCCACAGCAGCGTTGCGAGGGGTATTCGGGGAGAGGCATTGGGCGCGCCGTGCTCGCGCAACAACACAAACGCGTGCTGTGTCCATGGAGGCAGCCAGAACCACCACGGACGCCGGGTCGCAACCAGCGTCCGGCCCTGGCGCGTCACGCTGCCCGTACCCGTCTGCCGGCGTATCCAGAGAATCTCCTGGGTCTGGCTGATCTCCCCCTGCAGGGTCATCTGCGCCATGAGGAGCCGATCCGGGCGCAGGACCACGCGAAAGACGCCCGCGGCACGCAGCGCCGGGATGCGCATCAGGCCGTAAACCATGTCGCCCGCTCCGACGATGTCGTGGCAGAAGTGGGACCATCTTTCTCGAAGAACAGCCAGACCACGTGTCGCGAACTGCCGCGGCCGTTTGGCCACGGGCTCTCCCTCGTCGTCGATCCACGAGCACAACGGGTATGCGAGCACCACGTTCTGGTGACTCTCCAGTTCCTGCGCGAGCCGGGCAAGCCAGTCAGGCTCCCATCGATCGTGATCACTCGTCCAGGCGAAGTATTCAGCGGAGGGATATTCGCGCCAGGACAGCTCAGCCACCTCACGCCACGTGCGGACCATGCCTTGCCGGAGCTCGTGCCGGAAGTAGCGCACGCGCGGGTCATGCCGTTCGTACTCCCGTGCGATCGCTTCCGTCGCGTCGGTCGAGGCGTCATCGAGCATCAGCAGGACGAAATCGGTGCGTGTCTGGGCAAGGAGAGACGTGGCAGCTTCGCGCAGGTGACGCGCGTTGTTGTGCAGCGTCATCCCGAGGACGATTCGTGGCGCGGCCGGAGGTGTGTTCACGTTTCGCGCGCCGCTGGCGCCGAGGACCTATACCTGCGCCGCCAGGGGCTGATAACCGAGCGCGGCCATCTCGCCTTCCAGATTTTCCTCGAGGTACCGGCGTGTCGCTGGCGAAAGGCGCGTGACCCAGTCGTCAGCGGCACGGCTGTGAATCCCGACGCCCTGGCGGCCGAAGGACGAGTTCGCCGCACGGGCCACGCCAAACTCCGTTGGCTTCAACAGAGACTTGTCCCAGGGGATTGCCAGCTGCGCGGCGAGCTGCTTCGTGACCGCCTCCGGCGAGGTCACCAGATCCTCGAAGCGTATGCGAACCACGTCGGCACGCGCGGCGTGGTGCGACATCATGTGGCGATAGTCGGCACAGAACTCGCGCACGTACGTCGATACGCCATCAATCAGCTCGAGCTTCTGAATGTGCCGCTCGAGCATCGTCTCCGACACCTTCCTCTTCTGGACGTGCTTGATCGTGAACTTCCGGTACAGCATCGCCTCCATCGAGGCAAAGACGGCGCGCGGGTCCCGGATCGTCAGCAAGTGGCGTCCCTCCCCGTACAGCGCATCGAGCTGCTCACGCGACAACCGGCACAGGCTGCCGCAGTGGTTCACAACGATTCGCGCGGGATCCTTCCCGATAGCAGCGAAATAGTTCGTCGCGAAGCGTTCGTACATCGCCGCGAGCGTTTGCGCATCCACGCTCGCCGCCCGCCATCGACTCATGATGTCCACGACCTGTGAGTCAGGATGAAAGCGGCGCAACTTACGCTCGACATGCGGCGCACCGGCCGTCGCAAGTTTCTGGTCGAGCGACAACCGCGCGAACGCGTCGATACGACGCGCGGGGAAGTCCCCCTTTGACGATCGGTTCCAGTGTTCGAAGGGGATCGCGTTCAGGCTCGGATGACCGTCAAGGAGCATCCGAAGCAGCTTCCCACCACTGCGCGAGAGCGACACGATGAGGAAATGCGTCATTCGTCGACCCACCCGGCGAGGCCAAGCCATCCCTGCTGATCGGCGGGAGGCAGGGTCGAGACGAACTCGAGCAGCTGGGGCACGTCCGGCCCTATGTAGTGCATGAACGCGTATCGACGCAGATCGTCCGACGCAACGTCCTTCGGAATTTCCGCGCCGTGCGCACCTTCCGCGTTCACGAATACGACCGCCGTATTCGGACGGAACGGAACGTGTGCGACCGGCGTGCACGCGATGCCATGGTCCTGGGGATAGAAGGTGCTGGTGCCGACCGGCACGACAGGGCTGGCCAGCGCATACAACGCCGTCCCGACGGCCTCAGGGTCGCCGGGTCTGGCTCCGTAGATAAGGACAGTCGCGGACGCTCTCTTGGGATCGAGGTGGGGCTTCTGCGAATAGCCGGGACGCCGCAACATCAGCCGCCCGCCAAACGCACGATGCGGCAGCGCGAGGACGGTATCCGCCCCCTCCTCGCCGAACATCGCGCGATAGCGCGCGTGAATGAAAGGAGTCAGCCGCTGCAGCGCGGCTTCGGCAATCGTCCGCGTGACGTCGGCATCGATGAACTCCCACACCAGCCGCGTGAGCGAGGGCACTACCTTGAAATTCGCGGGCCGCAGATTCATTTTGATCGGGTCGCGCGACGGGAAGAACTGGGGCGTCGGGAGGCTCTCGATCAGGAGCTCGTAGAAATCGGCGGGGAACAGCCCCTCGATCGCCAGGTGCGCGCACGGCGCCGCCTCCAGCGGAGCGGTGGACACCGCGCGCGCAACGTGCGCACAGATATCCCGCGGGTCGAATCGCGACGTCCACTGGGCCACGAGGTGAGCCTGGCGATCGTTGGTCTGGGATACGAGCGCGAGCTGGGCGACGCCTTTTTCGATCGCCGATATGCGCGCGTCGGTCACCACGGCGGCGGCACGCTCCGCCTCCTCCAGTCGTCGCTCGATGGCTCGCAGGCGCGTATCGCCGGCACGCTGCTCCTCGGTGATGCCTTTCGCGAGGTCGTCGAGCCGCTTCATCGCCCGCTGTGAATCGCGGCGGTCCTTCGTCGAGGCCCGCTCGAGGTCACGGCGCCACACCTGCTGCAGGCGACCCAGCACACCGGTCCGCCGCAGGGTGGCATCAACGATTCGTCCTATGGCCATACCATTCCGGTTGCCCGCTCACGCAGGCTGTTCACTATCTCGAGCACCGCAGCGTCAACAGAGAGCTTGTCGGTGTCGATTACGACGTCGGCGTCAGTCGGAGACTCGTAGGGATCCGTGACGCCGGTGAAATGCGGCAGCAACCCGTTACGGGCCCTGGCATACAGGCCTTTCGGATCCCGTGCTTCGCACGTGTCGAGCCGGGTGGCCACATGCACCAGGATGAAGGCTCCAACCTGCTCAATCGTCCGGCGGACGGCCCTGCGCGCCTCGTCGTACGGCGCGACGCAGGCGCAGATCGCGATGCCGCCGTGCCTTGTCACCTCCGCGGCGACGAATCCGACGCGACGGATGTTGAGATCGCGGTCCACGCGAGAGAAGCCGAGTTCCGACGACAGGCTCGTCCGCACGACATCGCCATCAAGCATTGTCACCGTCAGATCACGAGCGACGAACCACTGCTCGAGCGCACCCGCAATCGTTGTCTTACCCGCGGCCGGGAGCCCGGTCAGGAAGATCGTGCTTCCCCGCGAATTACACACGGGTCGGTGTATCGGCGGCGTGGGCATTCGTCGTTGCCTGCAGCGTCAGAAGCTTCGCAGCCGGAACACCGGCCGCAATCAGCCGCTTCTTCACGGCGGCCGGTTTCTCGAGGGCAGCGACGATCAATACGTCGTACTCCGACGCCTGGTGATCGGCAATCGCGATTACTGGAAGGCCCAGGAAGCGACCTGAGCGGTCGTTGAAGACAGCGACCAGGTCGATCCCCATCTCCTTCAGCAACAGAAACACCAGCTCGGCGACCTCTCCCGTGCCGTACACCGCGACGCGCTGGTGCCCGTTGACGCCCGACGACAGGCTTCGCTGGAGATGGCGCCTGACATCCCGATAGAAATCGAGCGAGTACTTCATGAACTCATAGGTCAGCCGCGCCTTCACGGCCAGCCCTTGAGGCGTCACGAGGTACGCGAGGCGATTCGGGGCAACGGTGACGCACTTGACGTATCCCTTGCGAACGAGCCGTTTGACGTAGAGGTTTGTCAGCCCGAGCGCGATACCCAGGCGGGCGGCGAGCGTGCGCTGGGTAATAGTCGACTGTTCCTCGAGAGCTTCGAGGAGCTGCAGATCGCGCTGGGATTCGGCGTTCATGGGTCGAGCGAGGGGGAAGGGGCGGCGTACAGGCTACCGCCCTCTCGGTCACAAGGGGACGTCGGATGGGTCGCTGGGCTCTGGGACGTTCAAGATCTGAACAAACTGTTCAGATCCTGAACGTGGCATTGTCACTGACGGGGATCTGCGTTGTCAACGCGAACGCCCGCGTCTCCCGCTCAGCTCTGCGCGGCAGGGATCGTCGCCGCAACAATGGCCCCGTGGGTCGGCGTGGACCGCTACGCTTCGACGAGTTTGCCTGCCCACGCCGGCTGGCGCTCTTGAGGCAGCAGCTTCATCAACGCGGCGATCGAGTCGCGGGTCGGACCAACTCTGAACTGGTACGCGTAGCGCTCGAGGTCGGCGGGCTCCGCGTCGGCGGGAATCGATGCGCCGTGTGCCCCCGACGAGTTGAGAAAGACGAGCGCGCTGTTTGCCTTGAACGGGACCTCCCGCACAAGACGGCAGATCGTTGGGTCGATCCAGTGCGGCAGGGCGCCCTGCGCCTCCTGATCCTCATCGACGGCGTACAGGCCGGTGCCCCACGTCTCCGGATCGCCTGATCGTGCCAGGTAGACGAGGCAGGTGAGAAACCCCCATTTCGGATCGCGATGCGGCGGGATGTTGTAACCGCGACGCCGCCGCATGACGCGTCCAGCATTTCCGTGCAGCTCCATTGGCGGCCCGAGAGGGTCGGCCGCGAGCGCCGGCCAATTCTCCGCGATCCAGGTCTCCAAGGGGGCGCGGAACTTGTCGACGAGCAGGGGCACCATGACGCGCTCGACGACTTCAGTCATGAAGCTCCACACGCGCCGGCTGTAGGCAGGGCCGAGTGTGAATGGCACGGGCAGCTGCTGGTGGTTGACCGGCTTGTCCTCGAACAGCTCGACCGGTGGAATGCCGTGCACAAGCGCCTTGTAGAAACTGCGTGGAAACAGGTCCTCGATGACGGCGTGCGGAAAAGGATCCATGCGTAACTCGGCGCGTTCCACTGCGGCGCCGGCAACTCTCGCGATGCGAGGCTCCTTGAGGATCGGCTTCGTCTCGAGCTCGTCGAACTTCGCCTGGAGCGCGGCGTCCGCCTGAAGGATCGCGCGCAGCTGCGATTCGCGCAGGACCAGCGAATCCAGCACTTCCCGCATGCCTGCGAGCGCCGACAGCTGTTCGCTAATCTCCCCGGCCCAACGTGCGGAACTGGCTTCGAAGCGCTGCTGCTGCTCCACGAGCTGTGCGACGGTGCACTTCAGTTCGCGGGCGTCGGCGGACAGAACGTCGACTGCCTGACGGAGGTGTGCCTGTGAACCCGGTCGGAGATTGGCGAGCGAGGCAACAAGATTCCGGAACATGACAGAAAACCTCTTTCAGTGACACACCAGCTATTCGCGCCCCGTTCGCAGCGGCTTGACGACCACCCTCTGCCACTGCTTCCCTGCGAGCTTCGCACGTCGGCGCAGCCGTGACGCGGCCACCCGCCCTGCCTTCGCCAGTCCCTTTCTCGTCCGGTGAGCAGTCTTGCCGGTCCGGTGCACCGCGTTGATGACCCGGCGTCTTCCCGGGATACGTTTCTTGCCCTTCTTGGCCACGTTCGCCGCGGCCTGAACGAGCGCGCCCGCGAGCAACAGGGGTCGCAGAACCAGCGCCCAAGCGGGTGCAAAAACGGGCGCGGGCGCCGGCGTGGCGGCCAGTTGCTCTACTGCATCCGCAAAAATTGGCGTGGCCGCCCGATCGAGCCCATGAGGTCGCAGAAAGCTGGCGACAAATCGCTGAGTCTCTGCCCGCGCCCCCTCGGTGTCGGCGAGCCGTTCCGCGAGCTGCCGGACGTGCTCGTCGAGACCTGCCGCGATTCGCAGGAATCCGCCGTTTTCGGGCAGCAGGTAATGAAAATGAATGGTCCCCTCCTGCGTGCCCGCGAACTCCTCCGAGAGCATCGAGAAGACCGGACGCCCGAGAATCGCTGCTTCGATCATGGCGCTCGTATTGACCCCGACGACCGCCGTGCAGTGGTGGAGCGAATCGAAGAAGTCCGCCCGATTCTCTTCGTCTACAGGATTGTACCCCCGTGGCGGAAACACCCTCACGCCGGACAGGTCAGCCAGCGGGTCGGTTGCCCACGAGTGATAGTTGTACGGATGCGGCCTGACCAGGATGTTGATCCGCTGCAGCACCGGATCGTCGCTGGCGCGCAGCGAGGCGATCCAGCGCCGAACGAAAGGCACCTCGACGTTCGAACGTGAGATGAACGCGGACGATCCCGTGAAGAGGATGAACGGTCCATCGTCCGGCAGGCCCACGCGCGCGCAGAACGCGTCGCGTTCGCGCGTGACCTGTCTCGCAAACCAGCGGTCGAACGGCTGCGCTCCCGTCGTGACCACTTTCTCGGCGGGAATGTAGTGGTACTCGGAGGCTTCCCGCTTCTGGGCATCGTTCCAGACGACGACCAGATCGGGCTCGACACGCATGAGCCCCTTGTTGGTCAAGTTGTCCCAACTTGCCACGCACACCGCCGTGCGGATGCCGCACGCGCGTGCCGCCTTGATCCAATCCACCTGCGGTGATGCTGACGCGACGAGGGGCGAGACCAGCAGCACGTCGGGCGCTTCATTGCGCAGGAAGTCGACGATGAGCCGATTCAGCGGCACGGCCTGCTCACCGGCCATCAACACGCGTTCGAGCCGCCGCACCGTGTCGGGAGCGACGCGTGGAATCGCGTCCAGCCAGTGATACGCGGACGGCAGCACCTTCCGCTTCATCCGCGCGCGAAGCGCCGGCGCGGCCGCGAACCGCGGGTGAAGGTACCGAACGAAATCCATGATTCCGCGGAGCCTGAACGCGATGTCGGCCCACATCCCTTCCGCCTGCGGAACGACGCCGGCGACGCGCACGTTGGGAAAGTGCGCGTGCAACCCCTCGAGCCCGACCGGTTTCTTCTCGCGCCCGTACCCGACGGCGAGAGTGACCTGGTGTCCGCGCGCGGCGAGCTCACCGATCACCGAGTCGAAAAACCGGAGGTACTCCGGCGAGTCCATCAGAAACAGAATCTTCATATCGTTGAAGGCGATCCGGACAACGCGAGTCGCAGCAGCGGAAGGTCGCCGACGTCAACGGGAACCAGCGGAGCGCTGCCGAGCCGTTCGAACAGGCGTCGGGCGACGTCAAGATGTGGCGACTGGAACGTCCGGCGCGAATAGAACGCCAGCGACGGCACACCGCAGAACGGCGCGAGATACGAATAGCCGCCATAGGTGCCGACGAAGCTGTGCGCGCCGGCGATGACGGCCGTCTGCACCGCAAGGTTGCGCTCCGGAACCATGTGCGCAGGTCCTATCGTCATCACACGGCCGCCGGCGACCGCGGCGTCGCAGTGATCGTCAACCGCGAAGGGTGTATTGAGCAGCACGACGGGACGGTCCCGGCTGATCGTCTCCAGTATCGATGCCACGAGCGCCCGGTTTGACGGCGTATCGGGGAAACAGTCGCTGAAATAGAACTTGGCCGCGGCGTATTCGGAGGGAAGCTCGCGCAGCGCCGGCTCATTTTCCGGTTCAATCCTGGCATAGGCTGCGTACCGATCGACGCGCGTCACCGGCGCCAGCTCCTTCCAGAAGGGCATCAACAGGCGGTACATCATCCCGGGATGAAGCAGGCTTGCGCGACCGGTCTGATGCGCGGCAATCACCCGATCGACAACCTCGCCATCGAATGCCCGCACGCGGCGCTGTTTCTTTGTCGCTTCCGTCGCCGCCCTGAATTCGTCCGGGGCGAAGAACGTGAACACGTCCGCATAGTTCGCGGCGAGGCCGCCGTACCAGCACCTGACCCCGCCTCGCGACACGACGAGCAACCGCTCGGGCGGCACGCTGTAGGTCTGCGCCACCCAGCGGACGAACGGAATCCAGTACAGCAGCTCGAATCCAATCTCGCCGGTCCAGGGACCGACGATGATCGGATGCCGCTGACGAAGCATCGATTCGATGCGACGGGCAAAACGGCGATCTTCATGCCCCTGTTCGTCAAGGAGACGGGCGCGCTCCAACGCTTCGGCGAAGGTTCGGTCGAGCTGGGCCAGTGAGGTCTGCACGCCTTCAACGTGCCGCCCGACCGCCCGGACGGCGGTCGCGCTCGCACATTCCCCGACAGCGTTCTGCAGCGAATGGAGCCGCGCATCCTGGCTCGCGAGCTGCTCGCGCTGCGCCCGACCGAACTTGACCACCTTCTCCTCGAGCGCCGACAAGCGCTCGAGCTGGTGTCGTCCCGTAAGCAGGCGCCGCACCGACCCCAAGATCGTCATTGTCCGAATCCCATCCGACGCTTGATCTGCGCGACAAACGCCGCACGACGCTTCGAGCGCCGGTGCCGCGCCTTGTGGCGCTCGCGGGCGGCTTTCGCTAAGCTCTTGGCCCGCGCCGACGCGGCGAGGCGCTCTTCACGACTGCGCCGTTCCGCCTCGCGTGCCGCTTCGACCCGTCGAATCTTTTCCGCCCGCGCGGCAATCTTCTCGGTCCTTCGCCGCTCGGCCTCCAGCTCGCGACCGCGCTCGTGATCGCGTTGTCGCTGCAGGCGCTCGACGTCGCGAAAGACCGCCCCTCCGTACAGCCGCTGCAGGAGGACGGCCATCGGGTAGACCGCCGATCGCAGCCAGGCAAGCGACCGCGGGATTGTGACCGGCGCCGGCGCCGGCATGCGGCCGAGCTCCTCGAGCGCTTCACAGAGGATCGGCGTCGCCGCCCTGTCGAGCCCGAACGGCCGGACGAACTCGCGCACGAACTGCGGGTTCGTGCCGGGCTCGCCGGCAGGTCCCTGCAGCGATGCCGCGAGCAGCGCGTGATGTTCGTCGACCGTCCGCGCCGCATGCAGCACGCCTCCACCCACGCGAGTCAGATAGTGGAAATGCAGCGTCCCTTCCTGATTGTCGTGGTATTCCGGCGCAAGGACCGTGTGCACCGGGCGTCCGACCACGGCCGCCTCGATGAACGCGCTCGTGTTGAGGCCTGCGACCGCACTGCTGTAGAAGAGGGACTCGAAATAGTCTTCCCTCGACTCGGGGTCCTTCGGGTTCGAGCCGTACAACGACACGCCCTCGAACGACGACAGGTCGATCGCCTTCCACTCCTCCAGGCGCGCCGGGTGGGGCCTGATCAGCACGGCGGCCGAACGCAGCACCGGGTGTCCGCTCGCGCGGAGCTCCTGGATCCAACGACGGACAAACTCCGCTTCGACAGGACTGCCCCAGAACAGCGCCGAGCACACGTACAGGATGAAGGGGCGATCGTGTGGCAACCCGACGCGCCGACAGAACTCTTCGCGCGAGCGCACCGGTGCGCGGTCGAACCACCGATCGTAGCACTGTGCGCCCGTCACCACGATCCGATCCGCCGGCACCCCGTGCAGACGCATCGCCTCGTCCTTCTGTGTCTCGTTCCACACAAGCACGCGCTGCGGGATATCCCGAATGAGTGCCTTGCTCGAGAGGTGATCCCAGCTCCCGACGCCGAATGCGGTGCGCAATCCTTCGGCCAGCGCGGTACGGAGCACTTCGAACTGCCAGGAGCCAAGGTAGACGAGCGGTGTGATGAACACCAGGTCCGGGTTGTACTCGCGCAGTGCCTGCTGCACTTCCGGAACGGGCGGGACGGTCCGTTCGACCAGCCGCAGCAGCCGCAGCAGCCGTTGCCGATTTCGCGCCTTGCGAAAAATCGGCCGGGCGCTCAGGCGAACCAGTCCAGGCGGCACTCCCTGCTCCGCGCGCTCCTTCAGCCTTGGAGCGTCAGCGTACTCGGGCTCGAAGTAGCGCAGATAGCCAGCCCAGATGCGAATGGTTTTCGCGAGCTCGAACCAGATGCTCGACGAGAGCGGTGACGGCGACAGCCAGCTCCAGGTGATATTGGGATGATCGACGAGCACCGACTGCAGCGTTTGCTCCCAGCCCAGTGTCTCCGCCCGGCTGACGGCCAAGTGCATGTCATGGCCACGCCCGGCCAGCTCACGGATCACCGGCTCATATACCAGGAACGAGCCGAGGTGATGCATGGAGCAGTAAATGCGCATGCAGTTAGTCAGGGCGCCTGGTCGGGCTCGCCCTTGCGCCAGACGAGAAAGGCGTGCACCCGCAGCTTTCCTTGATGCAGCATCCACCTGGCGGGCGCCATCAGCAGCCGCCGGAACGCCATCCCGACCAGCCGCAGGAATCGACGAGGCAGCCGCAGGACAAACCGGGCGGCGTAGATCGACCGCCTCACGATCGCTCGAACAATCAGCCTCGCCGGCCTGGTCCACCGCACCACAATGGCCTGAAGCTTCGCGCGCTCCATGGTTGCAATCGTGGCGACGACGGCCACTGGCGCCAGCACAACGCGTAGGACGGACGCGCCCACAGGGGTCGGCTCCACCTCGAGGCGCGGTCCCTCCGCGAAGTGTTCGACGGCTTCGACGACAAGCGGCGTCGCAGCCTGATCGAGGCCGTTCGGCCGGATAAATGCCTGGATGAATTGCCGCGTGCCTTGCCGCTCGGAACGCCCGTCGGCGAGCAGTCGCGAGAGTTGCGAGGCGTGTTCCTCGAGACTCCCCGCGAGGTACAGCAATCCCCCTTCGACGTTCTTGAGATGCTGAAAATGCAGCGTGCCTTCCTGCGTCGAGGCAAATTCCTCGGTCAAGACCGAGTACACCGGTTTGCCGAGAATCCCCGACTCGATCATCCCGCTGGTGTTGACGCCGACGACCGCCTCCGCGTGATACATCGAATCGAAATAGTCGGACCGCGCGACTCCGCCGATTGGATTGACGCCCGTTTTCGGCCAGAGCGCAGCGTGCTCGAACTCAGCGGCAAGATCGACGTTCTCCCACTGCGCGGCGTTCTGCGGATGCGGACGCACGAGAAGGCTGACGCCCCGCAAGCGCTCATCGGAGCTGCGTCTGATGGCGGTCATCCACGACCGCACGAACCCGACTTCGTGAGGCGCAATGAACGGCGACGAGCAGAGATACAGCACCATCGGCCGCTCCGGATCGAGGCCGACCTTACGGCAGAATCCGGCGCGATCGAGCGCGGGTTTGGTCGAAAACCAGTGGTCGTACGCCTGAGAGCCGGTGACAACGACCCGATCGGCCGGAACGCCGTGCAACGCAATCGCCTCGCGCTTCTGCGCCTCGTTCCAGACCAGCACACGGTCCGGTATCTCGTGAATCAACCCCTTCGTCGTGAGATGGTCCCAGCTGCCCACTCCCAGAACCGACTTTATACCGAGGCGCCGCGCACATCGGACGTGGGCCGCCTGTTGAGAGCCGAAATAGAGGAGCGGCGTCAGCAGCAGGACGTCAGGGTTCACACGTCGGAACACCTCCGTGACCTCGGGGGGCGGAGGCAGCGCGCGTTCCAGCGTGTGGAAACAGGTGTGAAGCAATGCCAGTCCGGAGCGCGTGCCGAGAAGGGGGAGACGCGCGAGCGTGCGCGCCAAGGGCGGCGCCTGGTCCGCAGCTCTGCGCCTGAGCTTCGCCGAATGGTCCCATTTCGGATCGAGATATCGCCAATAGTCCATCGAGGCGCGAAGAGCGTTCCCGAGCGCGTACCACAGGCGATGGCGACTGGTCGGAAGTCGCTCGAACGTCATCGACGGATGTTCAGCCGAGAGGATATCGGCCATTTTCTGACCGTCGATCGCATCGCTGCGCTCCGCCAACACGTGAAGCTCGTGGCCGTGTTCGGCAAGGACGCGGATCGTCGATTGGAAATTGCGAAGAAAGCCGAAATGCGTCGCTGAAAAAAGGATTTTCATTCGCGAGGGCACACGACCGCCGTGACGCCTAACATCCGGATCGGGAGCTCAGTTGCTGCTGCGACAGTAGCGTGACGCCGTAACTCGTAGATAATATATAGGTTCCGGTCACCGACTCACAAGGTGCGCATTCTTTTCTCCGTCCGAAAACCATCGAACGTCCGGCACTTCGACTCGGTGCTGCGCATGCTGGCGGCCCGCGGTCACGAAGTCGAGCTCGTCAAGGAGCATCTGGGCGGGACAGCGTGGCCTCCCTTCGTCGTCTCGCTCGCCGAAACGTGTGGAATCGGCTTGTCGGTCACACCAAAGATGGCCAAAAACCCGTGGTGGGAGCTGGCCAACCGCCTGCGGCGAGCGCGTTTCTACCTCCGGTTCTTCGAGCCTCACTATCGTGAGAGTCAGGCCCTGCTCACCCGCGCTCGCAAACGGGCGCCCACCCCGGCGGTCCGCCTGGCGGAGGTGCCTGGCGTCGGCATCCGAGGACGCCGGTTGCTCGCTGCGACCATCGATGCCCTCGACCGGACAACGCGCAGCGCAAGCCTGTTTCACGCCTATCTGCAGGAACGGCGCCCTGATGTCGTCATATTGACGCCACTCGTCGTGCTCAAGACGACACAACTGGACATCGCGCGCGCGGCGTGCGAGCTCGGCATCCGCAACATGTTCGCCGTCGCGAGCTGGGATCATCTTTCCAGTAAGGGCGAGCTCACCTTCCAGCCACAGCAGATCACGGTGTGGAACGACGTCCAGAAGCGCGAAGCCGTCGAGCTCCACGGCATGGACCCGGATCGGATTACCGTCACCGGCGCGCAGCTGTTCGACGTCTGGTTCGAAAAACAACCCTCGACGACGAAGGAGGCGTTCTGCGCGCGTGTCGGCCTGCGGCCCGAGCGACCGATCGTCCTCTACGTGTGTTCGTCGCTTCTCGAGGGAAGTCCCCCCGAGCCGCCGTTCGTCATGCAGTGGATTCGACACCTGCGCGACAGCAGCCATCCGATCCTGAAGGAATGCGGTGTGCTCGTGCGCCCGCACTATCAGCATGGTGCATCCTGGGAGGGAGTCGACTTCTCCGGCTTCGATAACGTCGCCTGCTGGCCGCCGCTTGGCGATGCGCCGGTCGACGCGCGATCGAAGACGGACTACTTCGACTCGATGTACCACGCCTCGGCGATCGTCGGCCTCAACACCAGCGCGATGATTGAAGCTGCTATCCTCAACCGCCCGGTGCACACCGTGCTTCTGCCGGAGTTCCGTGACAGCCAGGAAGGTACGCTGCATTTCCATTACCTGCTCGATCCTGCCGCGCCTTTGCTCCGAACCGCGCGATCGCTGGACGATCATGTGCACCAGCTCGCAGACGTGCTGGAGGATCGCGATCCGGATCCCGATCGCAGCGCGCGCTTCGTCCGCACGTTTGTCCGGCCCGGCCCCGTCGACATTGCCGCGACTGCGAAGTTCGTGGAGGCCGTCGAGGCGCTGGGCGCTGGTCCCTCACCCGCCCCCTTGCCGGTACCTGTATGGACGCACGTGATCCGGCCAATCCTGGTCCCGTTCGCCAGAGCGGCGGCGCGCCGCGCGATCCGGATCGAGGAAGAAGCGATACGCCTGAAGACGGTCCGAATCAGGGAACACCGCGAGAAGAAGCAGGCGGCTCTCGAAGAGCGGCGTCGTCAACAGGCGGCGGCCAAGGCGCTCCGCCGGCCCGCAGACGTGTCTTGAGATCCCGTCTGGCGGGTCAGTGGGCCAGGTGCACCGTTCCTATACGCGCTCGCGTTGGCGGCAGGTATCTGCCCCGCTGCCAGTCGAACGGTCGCTGGAGGAGAATGACATCAATGCTGGGCGGTACGCCGCCATATATCCGGGTGTAGCGGGCGATGAAGTCAGCGCGATCTTCCTCAATGTCGTCGCGGTTGGACTCGCTGTCATCGTTCCGCGTGACCATCTGCCTCAGAACGTCCTCACCGCCGGCGGCTTCGATACGGTCTGAGATGTCCTTGCCGTCGGCCTCGAACCGTGTTCGCGACTGGTGGCGGTCGAATTCCTCCGTTGACGACCAGGTGTAGGCATACATCGGATAGTTCGACACGAACGGCTCGATTTCGATCGCACGAGCCGAGACCCACAACTGACCCGCAATCAGCACGACGACGAGCAGGGCATGCGTCCACGTCAGATCGCGCTGGGCGACGAAGGATGAACCGGAAACGTCGTCGGAGGATGCGATCGTCGTCCCTTTGTCCAACGTCGTGAGCAACGTCCACGGCAGGAACGCCAGGAACAGGATCCGCCAGGGCCACCATGCCACTCCCTGGAACAAGGTGAAGCCGGCCATCATCGAGGCGCCCATCAATCCAAACGCCAGTCGAGTACGCCAGTCCCGCGCGAAGATGACGAGGATGAACCCTGCTTCAGTCAGCACCGCCGCAAGGGAGACGGCGATGGCGACCGACGGATGCGTCGCGATCCACAAACCCAGCGTCACCGGCGCGTTCCGGCCGTCCTCGACAAAGTGGTACCGCACGGTCCCGTTCGTGATCCACTGGACGCCCGTGCCGACGACCTTGGCGTAGGCTGCCGCCGCAAGCGCCAGACCGACCGTCAGCCCCGGAAGCCAGACCGCGAATCCGTAGGCGCGGCTCGCCAGGCTGGCTGCGGAGAATCTCGCCCATGAACGGGGCAACTGGAACAGGCTTGGCGCGTCACTCCACGGCACGACCGTGAGGATCAGCAGTGTCACGATCGGCAGACCCCAGTCGTGCCCGCCCGCCCTGGCAAGGATCATCAGCACGTTGACCAGCATCAGCGATACGACAACGACGTACGCCGGCCGCGCGAAGATGCCTACCGTAAAGAGCCCCGCGGCAACGCACGCCACACCCTGAAGGACCGACGTCGCCCCCTTGTTCACGGCGAGCGCATACACCCACTGCATGTCAGCCAGCGGACTGTGCGGTCGCCGGACATCGTCTGCCCTCGCCACGATCGGCTGATAGACCAGCAGGATGTACAGGAGCCCAAGACCCAGGACTGTGCGGAAGATCGCGAGTGCGAGAGGCGTGATCGGCGAGATGCCGAACGGCCGCAGAAGTCTGCGGGCAAGGTCGTTCGCTTGCTCAGCGCGCATCGATAATCCGTGCCTCGGTGCGCGTAAAGTAGATCAAACCGGCGAGAAACAGACCGCCGATCGCAGTGGCGGTCCAGGCGAACAGCACCGGCTGAAACGTCCCGACGCCGAAGACTCCCCACTTGAACGTCTCGACGATGACCGCCATCGGGTTCCAGACGATCCACCCGCGGTACGCCTCCGGCACCTGCGACATCGGGTAAAGCACCGGCGTCAACAAGTACCAGACGGAGGAGAGCTGGTTCAGCGCAAAACGGGTGTCGCGCGTCGTTTCGCCCCACACCGAGGTAAAGAGCGAAATGGCGAGCGCAAAGATCAGGGCGAGCACGAGCGCGCAGAGACCCCAGAGCAGCGCGGCGTCCGATCGCACGTAGAGCCGGCCGTCGTGAATCATGTAGTAGACCAGCGCCACGACAAAGACGCCAAGCTTGATTCCGAGCTCCAACAGTGCCGGCGCGATGTTACCGATCGGCAGGATCGCGCGCGGATAATAGATCAGATCCGACATCTCGCGATGCATCTCGAGGGCGCGGGTGCCGCGCATCAACGTCGCCGCAAACAGATCCCAGGCAATAGAACCGCCGAGCAGGAAGAGAAAATACGGCAGCCCGTCCGATGAGACTCCGAGCAGCGCACCAAAGATGATCGCGCGGATCACCAACGGCAGAAGCGGATTGATCACCAGCCACAGCCAGCCGAGGATCGTGCGCCGGTACATACGCTGAAACGCCCGCACCGCCACGGTTCGCAACAGCCACCTGTGTTGCCACACGTCGACCGTCGTCGCACCAACCCCGGGGGAACGCGACCCGAATTCCCATCGCGCGCTCACAGCTTGTCCATCGTAGCGCCTTCGGAGCGCGCGAAATACCACAAGCCGGCGACGAAGAGCGCTGCCGTCAGGCCGACGCTGTACATGAACCACGGCCACGAGTGCTCCATGCCTGGCAGCACGGCCCATTTGAACGTTTCCACCGGCGCCGTGAGCGGGTTGACATAGATCAGCCAGCGAATCCGCGCCGACACCTGGGAGGCGGGATAGACCACCGGCGTCAAAAGGAGCCAGAACCCGACGATGTGCCGCAGCACGAACCGCGTATCACGTGCACGCCCCTGCCACACCGAGGTGAAGAGCGACAGCGCGAACGCAAACCAGAGGATCACAAGGACGGCCGCGGACGCGGCCATCAGTCGCAGGCCCGGCTGGACGTACCAGACGCCGTCGACGCGTCGGTAATACACCACGGTCACGACGAGAATCACGGCGATGATGATTGGTTCGACGACGCCGGCTGCCATTTGACCGAGCGGCAGGATGATTCGCGGGATGTACAGCTTCGTCAGCAACTGCCGGTTGCCGTCGATGCCACGGCTGGCACGTACGAGCGGACCGTCGAAAAAGTTCCAGGCGAGCTGGCCCGCCAGGAAGAACACCAAATACGGGACCCCGCCCGATGGGACATTGATCACCGCACCGAACACGAACGCGCCAACGATGAGGGGCACGAGGGTCCGGATGAACAGCCACCAGACGCCCAGGTAGGTCTTACGATAAAGCGCCTGGGTTGCGCGCAACGCGAAGAACCACAGGATGCGGCGGTACTGCCACACTTCGCGGACGCGCGCTGCAAAACCATCGCGCGCGTCGGCGCTGATGCTCCAGGCAGAACGTTCTGCCGCCTCGCTGGCGCTCGATGACATCGGGTTCATCGCCTACTCGCCGGCGCCGCTCGCCGCCGCGTGCGTCGGTGCCAACGAGACACCGCCGCAGTACGCCTCATACGCGTACCTTTCGCTTCCCATCATTCGCGTGGGTTCGAACGTGCCACTCGAGCTGCGGCGCGATCACACCGCTTCTGACCCGGCTCTTGAACTCCGCGCCGTGCTGCTCGCCGTACGCCATGAACGTCAACGCATTCGCCAGCACGATCTTGGATTCCTTCTCCCATCGCGTGTACACCGTGACGTTCACCGAGTAGGTCGTTTCTGCGAGCAGATTCGGCGGAATGCGGACGATCAGATCGACCACGCCGCGGCGGTCCGACACGAATTCCTCGGACTGTACCGTGCGGAACAGGAAGACGCCTTTCGCGTTCACGTCCACCACGCCCCTGACCGCGCGTCCCGGCTTTCGGACCTTCAGCCGCAGCCTGATGTAGACGTCTTCGCCCGTCGGCGCCGCACCGATCTCCTCACCTGCCGTGTTCAACAGGCGGACGCTCGCGATCTCCGCCTCCACGTTGGTGTGTCGCCCCGCCGTGTCGCCGAAGCCGCGAGCGCCGTGCTTGCCCCGAAGCGCCGTCTCCTCGTACTCCGCAATCACCGGCTCGGGGTCACCATCGCGGACAAGTTCGCCCTTGTCGATCCAGACGATGCGATCGCACAGCCGGGACAACGCCGACATGTCGTGCGACACGAACAGCACCGTGAGCCCTCGCTCGGCCTCCTGCGCGACGCGGGCAAGACAGCGGTCCTGGAACGCCATGTCTCCGACCGCCAGGATCTCGTCGGCAAGAAGGATGTCCGGCTGCATGTTGATCGCGACGGAAAACGCGAGACGGAGATACATCCCGCTCGAGTACTGGCGCAGCGGGTTGTCGAGGAATTCGTCGAGCTCGGCAAACGACACGATCTCGTCTATCCGCTTCAGCGCCTCGCGCCGTGAGATCCCGTGCATCGCCGCGTTCATCAGGATGTTGTCGTACGCGGAAAAGTCCGGATTGAACCCCGCGCCGAGCTCCAGCAGCGAGACGACGCGCCCGAATCCGATGACCCGTCCCTCGGTCGGCCGCGTGACGCGTGCGATGATTTTCAGCAGCGTCGACTTGCCCGCCCCATTTGCGCCGATGATGCCCAGGATCGTGCCGTGCGGGACGGCAAACGAGACGTTTCGTAACGCCCACAGCTCCCGGTCCGCCTTGCGGCGCCGGTTCCACGGCAATCGCGGTATCGTCAACCGGCCGAGACGCAGCGCGGGCCGGGGCTCCTCCGTGGGCCTCTTGGATGGAAGAAAGTACCGCTTGCCGAGACCCTCAACGATCAGGCTATCCATTGCGAGCGGTCAGACGAGTCACCCGGAAGCGATTATAGACCCGTGAGCGCCGGAGGCGCGGCGCGGTCAGTGCATCTCGCGCTTTCCCGACTTGGTGATGATCGGGATCTCGCGCATCCACAGCTGTTTTTCCCACCACGGCCTGTTCGCCAGGTACCACGCGATGGTCTTATCCAGCCCCTCTTCGAAGCCGACCTGCGGCGTCCAGCCGAGCAAACGCTGCGCCTTGCTTGCGTCGGCCGTATGGCGGAAGACCTGCCCGGGCCGATCCCCGACGTACGTGATCAGGCTTGCCGGCTTGTTCATCTTCCGCACAATCATCGGCGCTATCTGCGAAAGGGTGTAGCTCTCGCCGTACCCGAGGTTGATCACCTCGCCAACGACCTTCTCGAGCTCACAGTGGGCAATTGCGTCGAGCGCGCGGCATGTGTCGCCGACGTAGGTAAAGTCGCGCGCGGCCGAACCGTCACCATGCACGCGCAGCGGTTCGTCGAGCAGGCAGCTCGTGATGAACCGCGGAATCACTTTTTCGAGGTGCTGATGCGGCCCGTACTGGTTGAACGGCCGGACGATGATCGCAGGCAGCCGGTACGTGGCCCAGTAGGAATATACGAGTCGGTCGGCGCCCGCCTTCGCGCTCGCGTACGGGCTCATCGGCATCAGCGGATGGTCCTCGCCCATCTTGGCACTCACCGCCGTGCCATAGACTTCCGACGTCGAGATGTGAATGAACCGGTTGACGCCCTTGACATGCTTGAGCACCGCATTGGCCACCACCTGTGTGCCAAGCACGTCGGTCTCGAAAAAGTGGTAGTTGTCGTAAATCGACCGCGTGACGTGCGTTTCGGCGGCGAAGTGCACCACCACGTCCGCGTCTTCCACGAGCGTATCGACCAGCGACGCGTTCCGCACGTCGCCGTACCAGAACTGAAGACGGCCGTCGGAAGAAGCCTCGTTGAACCCGACCGGGAGGTTCTCGACGCTTCCCGCGTAGGTAAGCTGGTCGAGCACCCGGATCCGATACTCGGGGTAGTTGTCGTACAGGTACCGTACGAAGTTGCTGCCGATGAACCCTGCGCCGCCGGTGATGAGAAATGTCTTCACGTTGTCGTTCCAGAGTGTGAAATTTCGCCGCCTTCGAGAATCGCGCGCGCATTGTCGCCGCAATTCAGCACGAGGTCGAGCGCGGACAGGTGCGGCACGAACTCGCCGTGGAGCTGTGGATAGGTCGGCGGCTGAAAGTTCTGCCACTCGACATGGATACCTTCACGTACGAACAGCGCCGTATCCAGATAGTCCCGCGCTGCGTTGCCACTCAGGTACCGGCCGGCGCCAAAGTGCTGGCAGAACCTGAGCAGCCGCTCGCTCTTCCCGCCTTCGATGCCGAGCGCCGATGAGCGCTCCACGCGCCGCGACAGCCCGAACCAGGTGCACATCAGATCGATGACGGCGATGTCGAGGTCGATCAGCCGCTCCCACGACTGCTGCAGCACGGCCTCCAATTGCGGCAGGTACCGCGGCGCGAATGGCGCGCGCGCGTACGCCTGTCGGATACTCGCCACGTGTTTCCGTGCCCACGGCGTGCGCCCGTCGATCGTGACATCCAGGATCCGCGGCAGGCCAAGGCCTGCATGCTTCACCGGCACCGTCAGCCATTGCGGCCCGTGCCGCGTCTTGATGCGGTTCCGGTTGCGCCAGCCATGCTTGTCATACTGGACGTCGTCGTAATACACGAAGATGTCCGCACGCCGGAACTGATCGAAGAACCCCAGCCAGGGCAGGTAGCCGGGTTGGAGGACGACGAGGGTCTGACCCTCCGAAGGGTCTTCCATTATCCAGCAAGTACCTGCGCGGGGATGCGCACCGATTTCGATTGTTGGGTTGGCAACAGCCGCCTATCGTAACGCGCCGCAAACGTCGCGACAACCGCAGGTGCCCAGCATTCTCCGCCTGTCCCGCCACGCGATCCAATGGAGCGATGGCTCAGAGCTCGCGCGGTCGACGCCTGATAAGCACCGCCATCACCACACACACACCAGCGACCGCAAGTTCTGACAGACAGCCGAAAACAAAGAGCGCGCCTCGCACCGCAGGAAAGTACGTCAGCCGAACCGATGTCTCCCCGGGCGCAATCGTGACGCCGATGAACTGCTCGATCACTCTGCTCAGCGAGGCACGACCGCTCGAGACGTGCCAATCCGGCTGATACCACTGAGTCACGACCAGTCGCTGCGGCAGGTCCATTTTCGGAACGCGCAGCGTCATACCATCGTGATGCCAATCGATGCCAACAGCCGTGGTCAACCGGTGAATCTGGTAGGCGCTGAAGTCCGCGCAGAGAAAGCGATCGTGCTCGCATCCGGCCTTGCGCGGTTCCTTCGCCGAGGGGTACGTGTCGACCGTGAAAGCTTCTGGCCACGCGCCCGGGTTCTCAAACAGTGTCAGCCCACCCGGGACCGAACCGATCTCGCGCAGACCCGGGGCGCCCTGCTCACCCTGAAGCATCAGCAGGTAACGAATGCCAAGGACATCCAGAAATGCCTGATCGGTGTGCGCGCTCGCCGGCGGCCATATCGGACCACCCGTGAGCTCTTCCGTCGGATACAGAGCGTCGAGCACGATTCCATGCGCAAACGCGCTCACCGTGGGAATGTTGGCGATCGCAAAGACGTTGGGCGCAATGCCATCGGCCGTGAACGTCAGCGAGCGAATCGCCCGGCCGGCACGATCGCTGAACATCAACCGACCCGGCCGCGCGGCGTTCAACGCTTGCAGCCTTGCGACAGCAGGTTGTACCAGGGACAACCGCCGCACATTTGAGTCCGGCTCTGAACCGCCGAGCGCGACCTGCGCGACCGAACGCCACAACGGCAGGAACGCCCACCACTGCCACGCGAGCTGCAGGACCACAAGGCCAGCGACGGCTGCCACGGCGGTGCGACGACGATCGAAGCTCGTCATGAACGACGCCAGAAGGTGCGTTGCCAGCACGATCCCGAAGATGTTGACGCCTGCGCGGAAGAACCAGCGCGCCGTGACCAGGTTGAAGAGGGCGCCTTCGGGCAGCAGCATGAGCGCCACGCTCGCCACAAGACCGAACTGGTAAGGCCACAACGCGGGCGTGCGGCGGAACAGCGCAAGGGTCGCGAGCATCGCGAAGGGAGGACCAAGAAAAATGATCCGCCAGGTCTTGTCTAGGTCACCACCGAACGGACGGAGAAACGTCGACCACAGCTCGACGAGAGGGCTGGCCTCGTCGTGCACGCTGCGGAGAGCGGTTGGAGGTGTCGCCAGGATCTGTTGCGTGAGGTGATAGAGATGAGCCCCTCCGATGCACAACGCCACTGCCGCGGCAAGCGCGAACCAGCCACGACGCTCCCACAGTTTTGAAGGACGCGCGAGGAGGAACAACCCCACGATCATGAACTGCGGGGCCGGATATCCCATGCTGAGGAGGAATCCGATGACGCCGCCGAACACCAGCGTCCAGAGGACAGGATCGCGGCGATCGTCGGCGGCGAACAGTCTCAGCGCCGCATAGATCAGGATTGGAATGGACGCCTCAGCGAGCGCAGTGCTGGACCAGTCGTTGACGTACGTGTCTTCGATGGTCGACGAGGTGACGAGAAACGCCAGCGCGCCGACGGTCGAGAGCGATCGACCGATGCCGCTTGCGCGGAGGATCAGCGCCATGCACAGCGCTCCGATCACGATCTGGAGCGCTGCGGCGATTCGCATCGCGCGCTGGCAGTCGTCGATAAGGCACAGCCCGCTCGCGGGATGGGTGATGAAGTGATACTTCAGCGGTAGCGGTACGCCGAGGCCGATGTCGACGCTCCAGAACGGCCACTGCCCCGCCATGATGGCCTGCACGGCGAGCTTGGTGCCGATGATGCCCGTGAAGAACTCCTCGAGGTCGTTCGGCCCCACGGCCACGTACGGCCACAAGACCAGGGCCGCGTAGATCGCCACAATGGCGAGCCCAAGCACCCTGTGCGGCACCACGCGATTCATCGGTCTGACCCATGCCACAGGCGCAGGCGGAAGCGCGCCATTTCCCACAGGATGCGCCCGATTGTCCGCGCGTTCACGACCTTCGAGACACCGCTCCGCCTTGGATGGAGGGTCACATCGAGCGGCTCCACCCGCAAGCCATGACGTACGCAGAGGAGAGGGATCTCGTAGTTGAGGAAGACGTCTCCGGATTGCGGCCGAAGGCGCTCGAACACAGCTCGGCGAATCATGAAGAGTCCCGACATCCGTGAGGCGTCGAAACGGAAAAACAGGAAGATGAGCCCATGAAAGCAGCGCGAGACGAGGCCGCGAGCGACGTCGCCACGCGCGCGGCGGAGACCGATTACGACACCGCCGCTGTCAAGCAGTGAAAGGCCATGCAACAGATCGTTCACCGCGTACTGGCCATCGCCGGGAACCCACAGCAGGATGTCACCATGCGCGGCGCTCAGTCCCGTACGGATCGCCGCGCCAAGCCCGCGGTTGACATCATGCGTGACGACCCGGACGGTCGGCAGCTCGCGGCCGAGCCGATCCATGACCGCCCGCGTGTCATCACGACTCCCGTCGTCGACCAGCACGATTTCCTGCCGCTCGATACCGTGACGCGCAAAAGCAGCGACAGCTTCTCGAACCGTTCCTTCGATACTTCCGCTTTCGTCGCAGGCAGGAACGATGAGGCTCACCGCGTCCGCGGCCATCACCGACTGCGGTCGACGGAGTGCAATCGGAGGGAAATCGATCTCAAGACCTCGTGCGCCGGCACCTCGGTCCCATCGGTTCCGACGCGTTCGACGATGAGTGGATGATGATCACCGCATACGATCCAGACGCCGTCGGAGGTTACCTGGACGATCTGACCGGGCGTGCCGTAATAGGTAGTGGCCGCGAGCCGTGATCGCCAGATCGCGATTCGTTTCCGCTCCACCGATGTGAACGCACCTGGATAGGGTTTCGACTGCGCGCGAATGAAATCGTGGACCTCGCGCGCTGATCGTTCCCAGGAGATTTCTCCATCCTCCGGACGACGCAGCGCGCAGTACGTCGCGCGCGAGTGATCCTGTGGCGTTGCTTGAACGTCGCCCTTCAGGATTCGTGGCACATGCGTGGTGAGCAACTGGACGGCGGCGTCCTCGAGCCTGGGCAATACGTCGCCGATCGTTTCATCAGGACCGACAGGCAACAGCCGTTGCGCCCAGACTGGCCCTTCATCGACACCGTCGGCGAATGAAAAGAGCGAGATTCCAACCTCCGGCTCTCCGTTGATCATCTGCCAGACCAGCGGGGATCCGCCCCGGTATTTCGGCAGCGCGGAAAAGTGAACGCCGACGAAGCCCGCCGGAACAGATGCGAGGTCCGACGGGGCCACCATCCAGTACCACCCGCAGACAACGCAAATATCCGGTTCGTGGCGGCGGAGGGCCGCGGAGGCGTCGGCGCGGGTGCGCGCGACCGTACACGGAATACCCCGTGCGCCGCAGGTCGCGGTGAAGTCATCGTATGCGCTTCGGACGTCGTCGCGATCGTCAAGTGTCACGGCCGCCACCGTCACATCCGGCAGGAGGGCAAGGGCCTCGAGACTGCGAACACCGAGCCGCTTGCTGCCCATGAACACGACGCGCGACGGTGCCGTGTCAGCGCGCACGCTGGTTGAGTGACTCCGTGTACCACGCGATAGTCTCGGCGAGTCCCACCTCCAACGGTGTCAGGTCGTCGAAGGCGATGAGTGAGCGCGCGCGATCCGTGGCGGCAAGATGACGCCGATGATCGGCGGGCCTCGGCGGGCGCCGCTCGGCGGGACTCGCGCAACCCATGACGGCCCCAATCGTCGCAATCAGCTCGCCGATCCGCACTTCATCGGCGCGAGCCACGTTGAACGTGCCGCCCCAGGCGGCCTCGCACTCGCAGAGATCGGCGGCGAGGCGCACGGTGTCCCTCACGTAGGTGAAGTCCCGTGTCTGCTCGCCGGAGCCTTCGACGATCGGAGGCAGTCCGGAAGCGATCCGCCGGATGGTGATCGGAATAACCGCCGCGTAATCCCCGCTGTTCTGCCGGGGACCGTAATTGTTGAACGGTCGCACGGTCAGCACGGGAACCTTGAACATTTCCACGTATGACTGCAGCAGTACGTCGGCCGCAAGTTTTCCGGCGGCGTAGGAGGTGGTGGGGTGCAGCGGGTGGTCCTCCGTCATCGGAATGGTGATGGCATCGCCGTAGACCTCGGAAGTCGAAAAATGCACCAGCCGTCCGAACTGCTGCTCGCGGAGCAATTCGGCCAGGTTCACCGCGATATCCACGCTCGTCATGTAGGCGCCGCGGGGGTGCGTGAAGCTGTAGCTCAGGGGACGGGTCGCGAGATTGAACACGAGATCGAGGCGTTCCGCCACGAAGATCGTGCGCAGCGCGAAATAGTCCGCGGCATCCTCCTTGTAAAAAACGAGGTCCGGACGCCGCCGCCGCGCGGACGCGAGGTTCTCTTCGCGACCGAGCCAGAGGGTGTCGACCACGGAGAGGCGTTTCACGCCGCGATCGACCAGCAGATCGACCAGGTGGCTTCCGATGAAGCCGGCACCGCCGATGACAAGCACGCTCGCGTCTGCGAGTCGCACGATCAGACGATCCGGTTCTGCCGACGGAGGCGCGGCGGAAGCGTTTCGAACCTTGCCGGGGCGCCGATCGCGAGATGCCATGGCGGCACGTTGTTCGTTACGATGGCTCCCGCCGCGACCATTGCCCCTTCTCCGACCACCACACCCGGCAGAATCGTCGCGTTGGCGCCGATCGTCGCCCCGCGGCGAATACGCGGCGCGGCGAGCGGCGCCTTGAGGCGGATCGGGAAGCGGTCGTTGGTAAAGACCGCATTGGGGCCGATGAACACCCAGTCCTCGATGATCGTTTTCGTCGGGATGTAGACGGTCGACTGAATGCTGACTCGACTTCCGATTGTGGAGTCGTTGTCGATGACCACATTGGTGCCGACGAGCACGTGATGACCGATGCGGCAGCGCTCGCGGATGAGCACCTTGTGACCTGTCCGCACGTAGTTGCCGATCTGCACGTCACGATAGAGTATCGCCTCCGATCGGATGATGCAGTGATGCCCGATCCGAACCCCGACGTAGTCGAGATCTTCATGGCGCGTACGCCGATGCATGATCTTCAGCAGGACATCGCTCGTCGGGTAGCCGAGGATCACGTTCTCCAGGATCATAGAATGGGCGCCGATCCAGTTGTGTCCGTACGTCTTCAGGCTCTCGTGCAGCAGGCATCCGCGGCCGTATTGTTTAATCATCTCGCCTCACCGGCCTGCCGGTTCCCGGCGCCAGGAAACCGATCGCCCGCGCGGGTGTGCGTCGACTTCGATTGTGGGATTGGCAACAGCCGCCTATGGTAACGCGCCGAAAACGCCGCCGCCAACCGCGCCGGCTGCGCGGCAACGAGGACCTGCTCACGATTCATCGATCGAGATGACGCGCCCGCGGCCGCTGTGCGGGCGCCGGCCGAGCAGAACCCATTTCGTCCACCACGAGAGGATGTCTCGAATCGCCGCCGCGATTGCGCGCGGCCGCGTCCCCGTACCGGTGCCGCGCTGCCGTTTGACAAACGGCACGTGCACTTCCTTGAACGTCGCTCCCTGCCACCATGTCTTCAACAGACACTCGGCGTTGGTGAACGAGCTCTCCGTCTCGAGCCTCACGCCCTGGATCAGGCCGCGAGGATACACCGTCACGTTCTGATAGTCGTGGATTGGGAGCCTGAACAGCGTCCGGATCAGGTGGTAATTGACGACCGACACCAGCCCCTTGTAGGCATTGTCCGATCGCCGTTCGAGGATCGCGCCAGCGGAAGTCGTGTGACGCCGGACGCCCTGCAGCACGTCGACCGTGTGGAGATCGTTCAGCGCATGCGCCAGATGCCGGATGTCGTACGCCCAATCGACCGTCTGCCAGAACACGTAGTCCTTCGAGGCGAGAGAGATCGCGCGCTTCGTGTTGTAGCCCGAACCGAAGTTGCGTTCGTTGCGGTACGGCTTCAGCCACGGGCGCGACCGCTGGTAGTCGACCAGGATCTCCCAGGTCCGATCGCGGCTGCCGTCGTCGATGACGATCAGCTCGAAGTCATCGGTCAGCGTTTGAAGGAACGCGCCTGCGCGATCGATATACGAACCGATGCTCTCTTCTTCATTGAGCGCCCATCCGAGCATCGAGAGACCGAACGACACGCGCGGCGTTCCGGGAAGGATGTCGACACTCACCGGGCTTCTTTCCGCTCCTCGAGGAGGGGAATCAGGTTCTCGAACAGTGCGCGCAGCGACTTCGCGGGATCGGGCCACGGCAACGGGTTCGCGACCCGGCGAGCCAGAAGGCGCAACCGAAGCGGGACGCCGTCGGTGAAGAGCGGATCCATTTCGTGCAGCGCGGTGACCACCTGGAAACCGGCGCCGGCAAGCAGCCCGCGAAGGCACGCCTCGGTGAACGCCACGATGTGGTGTGTAGGGTGGAGACAGTAGGTCAGCTTTCGGTGTGCCGCCACCGCATCCAAACGCGGGACGCTGACGAAGCAGTACCCGCCCACCCGCATGGCCGCGGAAAGCTGACGTAACGTCTCGAGCGGCCGAGGCAGGTGTTCGAGAACGTGATACATCACCAGCAGGTCGAAACTGCCGTCGCTCGGGATCTCATGCAGGCGCTGGTGGCGGACGAAGGCGGCATCACTCGACGGCTCGATGCCGTACGTTTCCCATCCGCGATCCTGAAGCACGTTCAGCCACGCGCCGACGCCGCAGCCGAAATCGAGCACGCGTCGCGTGCCCGGCGGCACGTATCTGTCGAGCACGTCGAGTACCGCCAATCCCCCCGGACCCTTGTGGCGCGTCTGTGCATCCGTCCCCTTCGGATCGGGACGGAACTCACGCCATCCGCCGTCGGGCTGGTAGTACGCCTCCAACGTCTCGGGAGCGGGCTGCGGATGGGTGAAAACCAGCCCGCACCGCCAACAGGCGATGGCGTTGTGTTTCCCGAGCCGCCACGGCTTGATCGCCTTCGTGTGAGTATTCGCGCACGCAGGGCAGGGCACGGATGGTTTGGACATCGCAGTCGATCGTTTCCGTGAAAGCCTACGTGAGATACAGCTCGTACCATTCCTGGAAGATCACGAGCGCCAGGACCTTGTTCACGTCCGTGTAATCGCAGCCAGGCCGGTAGATCACGTCCACCAGTTTATCCACACGTTCGACGTTGAACAGACCGTGAAGGCGGAGCCGCTCGGGCGAGAGCATCTCGCGCACCCACGACTGGAGGTCGTTCATCACCCAGTTGGTCACGGGCATGAGGAAGCCTTCCTTCGGCCTCCGTACCATCTCCTCGGGGAAATACCGGAGGGCCGCCTGCTTGAGCACGTGCTTCGTTTCACCGTCGAAGATCTTGAGAGCGCCGGGAAGGCTCGCCACATATTCGACGACGTCGGTATCGAGAAACGCGCTGCGCACTTCGAGCGAATGCGCCATCGAAAGGCGATCGACAAACGCCAGGACCTGATCGGGAAAGATGCCGTGGAACTCGGCCTCGAGCATCCGGTTCAGCGGATCGCGCGCCGTCAGCCCCTCAAATGAATGACGGAGGTGTGCGGTCGTCGTCGCATCGCCATGCGCGTCACGCATGGCCGGCGAGTACAACGAACATTTCTCCTCCTCACTGAGCACCAGCAGGCGCGCGCGCCACTCCCAATCCGCCAGGCCGGAAGCCCCGGGGAGGGTTTGGGCACCCGCCGCGATCCGGTGAGACAAATAACTCCCGAACAATTCGTCGGCGCCATCCCCTGCGATCGCGACCTTCACGTGCCGCGCCATGCGCTGCGCGAGGAAATACGTAGAGACCACACCGGCGAAGGGTTCGTCGAATGCCCGGAGAATCGCTCGTAGCTGCTCCGGATAGTTCGACACCGAGATGCTTTCCTCGTGATGGTCGGTACCGTAGTGTTCCGCAACCCATCCGGCCCACCGGCGGTCCTGCTCCTTGCCCGCAGTGGTCGCGGCGTCGTCGTAAGTCAGCGTGAACGTCTTGATCCGCCCGGGCGCGACTTCCGTCGCCAGCGCCGTCGTCAGCGATGAATCAAGGCCGCCGCTGAGGAAGAAACCTACCGGAACGTCCGACATCAGCCGGCGGCGCACGGCGGTTCGCAATCGCGCGAGCAACTCGTCGACGGCCTCGCGCTCATCTGGAACGTGACCGTTCGATGGGGCAAACGACAGCGACCAGTAGCGGGAGATGGCCGGTGACGCGCCGGGACGGAACAGCAGCCGGTGCGCCGGCGCCAGCATCCGCACGCCTTCGAAAATCGTCAGCGGATGCGGGACGTGCTTATAGCTCAGGTAATGATGCAGCGCCTCGTGATTGAGGCGCCGCGTGAAGCCAGGGACAACGAGCAGCGCCTTCAGCTCGGAGGCGAAATACAGCGCGCCGTCCTGTTCCCAGTAGTACAGCGGCTTCTTCCCCATGCGATCGCGTGCAAGCAGTCCCACGCGCTGGCGGGCGTCCCATACCGCGATCGCGAACATGCCCTGGATGTGCTCGGGAAGCCGCTCGCCGAAGTCTTCCCACAGGTGGGGAAGCACCTCGGTATCGGTGTGCGTCTGCAGTCGATGCCCCGCTTTGAGCAAGGCAGGCCGCAACTCTGGAAAGTTATAGATCTCGCCATTTTGTGTGGCGACGACGGTGGCATCCTCGTTGGTTAGAGGCTGTCGACCGCCTTCGACGTCGACGATGCTCAGACGCCGCGCACCAATCGTGTAGCCCTCTCCCGACACCACGTGGCCGTCGTCGGGACCGCGGTGGCGCAGCGTTTCCAGCATCCGGTGGACCGTGGGCGGATCGGCCTTTCCGAAGATGCCCGCAATCCCGCACATCTCAGCGACTCGCGGGCGCGTAGCTGCCCGGGACGGCGCCTGCGTGCACGGGCGATACCGCGTGCGCCGCGCGGGGCGAGAAACTGTTGTCGAGGAGCCGTTCCGAGACGGTGCCGGCATCGACATCAACGCGATACTCGGCGGCGGGTACCCAATCGAAGTGCGTCGGCCGCTTCACCACCCTGATGTACTCGAACACGAGCACCGACGCCTTCGGCCGCGCAATGGTGCGCGCGTACCTCAGCAGCCGCTCACGAAAGATGCCGTCGTCGGCCGGGTAGTACTTGAGCGTGGTGAAGAGCGACGTGATGCAGATCATCTCGCCGACATGATTGAACCGCGGCCACGTCCCCAGCCTCCCGACCAGCGTGCGCGATCCGCCCTCCGGAGACTCCGTATGCACGTGGATGAAGAAGTTCACCAGATCCACCGAGAACACGCGCCAGATGATCATCCCGAACAGATTCGTATACCGCTCGAGGAGCCGCTGCAGCGGCGCTGGAAACGAACGACGCGCGTAGAAGTTGTAGTAGAGACCGGCATGCGCAAGCGGCAACAGCACGAGGTAGACGATGAGCGCGGCGCCGAGCGCGGCATTGGCAATCGCGAACCCCGGTCCCGTCCCGACCGAGGGCGCCGGGGGCACGCCCACCAATGCCGCGATCCAGCCGTCGAGGGGGCTGCCCGCCACGACGTACAGGAGCCCGGACACGACGACCATCTCGCACAGGAACCCGAGACGGATCTGCGTGAGGATGAACACGAAGCTCGCGCTGAGGAGGAGCCCGCCGAGCTCGCGTGTCCCGGGAACGAGCATGAGCAGCGCTGCAACAACTTCCGTTCCCCACGCCAGCTGATTCAGTGTCCAGAACACCGCGTGGTTGGGGGGCAGCTTGATGTAACGCCTCCACCAATAGCCCCACATCGGGTTGGCCATCCCGAGCTCCATGCCGTGATTGCGTGGATACCCGGCCGTGAACTTGTACACACCAGCGGACAGCATGACGAGCGCGAGGTCCACTTGCAGGACCAGCAGCGCCAGCGATCGCAGGTCCGGCGCATACCGCGAGGTGTATTCGAGCAGGAAAACCGCGAAACCCACCCAGTACGCCATGAACCCCGGCGCACCCATGCCGCGCAGGATCCCCTTCCACCGCATGTGGATGAAGAAGTACCCGCAGAGCACGAGGTTGACGAGCGCGGCCCAAGGCATCGCCCATCCGAACGTGATTGCGAATGCTGCTCCGAACCAGACGATGAGCAGCATCGGCAGCACGCGCGGGTTCTGAATCGCATCCACGTCACGCGACGACTTCGCGTAGCCGCCCCATCGCTCGCTCAGGAAGAAGCGTCGCGCGTTCGGCAGTGCCTGGGCCAGCGTCAACAGCATCAGCACGCCATAGCCCACGCGAACCAGCGCCTGTGTGGAGAAGCTGAGATCGGGGAGAAGAGCGTCGATCACTTCAACGGCGAGGGGGCCGCGGCAGCTCGCAGATGTCGGACTCGCATCCGAAGCGACGGCGATTGCGCGCCACCCACGCATACAGCCGCGACCCGACGACACCAGCGCCCGGCAGGTAGAACAGCAGGAGCAACGGCCACGTAAGAGGACTTTCCCACGCGACGCGCCGGAACGCGAAGAATCCGCGCGTCACGCGCCGGTCTTCGTCGACGGCGAACATCGCGTTATCGAAGTCAGCGCCCGCCAGTTCGGGGAACTCGCCGTGCACGTACTCGCGGTGGGTGGCGTCGTGGAGACGGAGACGTCCGTTGATGTCGACGCGCAGCGCGGCAGCCAGCGCTCGCCGGCAGAACCCACACTGGCCGTCGTAGATTAGGTGAAGCATTGAAGCTGTAACGTATTCATTCTAGGTCATTTGTCTCGATACGGTCAACGAACGACCCGGGCGAGCAGCCAACTGTCGACGAAGCCGCTGGCGGTCGACCGATCGTCCTTGAGCCGCCCCTCGACGACGAAGCCCGCCTTCTCGAAAGCGCGCTTCCCGCCGGGATTGATCGCGAGGACATACGCGTAGATGCGATGAAGGGCGAGCTGGTCGAACGCGTGCCGGCAGAGGTGATCGATCGCGAGATGGCCGACGCCGCGGCCGCGCGCCGAGGGCTCGCCGACGACAATGCGCAGCTCGGCTTTGCAATGACGGGCGTCAATCGCCCAGAGCCAGACGTTGCCGACGTGGCGTGGTTCCCCCGCCTGCTCTATGGCGAAGTACTCACAATCGTCTCGTGTGGCGATCGAGGCGAACCAGGCTTCGTGTTCGATCTCCGAGACGATCCTGCTGCGATCCATCAACCGCATCAGATCCGAATCGTTGGTCCACTCGCGTGTCCGCGCCAGGTGCTCCCGCCCCAGCGGCACCAGGCGTACGTCGTCACGCCCGGTCATCAGGGTTGCGAGTCGGGCTGGTAGATCTCGACGTCGACGCCGAGATCCTTCTTCATGACGTCTTTGAGGTGATCACCAGACGTCTTCAGCACCTTGAGCCAGCCGTGATCCCAGTCGCGGATGCCGGCAAACCAGGCCGAGCAGCCGCGGCAGGGAAACGCTTCGGCCCCGCGTCCTTCGAGGTGCATCCGCCGGTACCAGGTGAAGCGCTCCCCCTGCCAAATCTCCTTGATCGACACGTCATTGGCGTTCGGGAAGAACTCTGACGTGCGGAAGGAAATGTCCTGGCCGCACAATGCGATCCGTCCCAGCGTGTCTACGTTGAGGCGCTCGAACGGCCACACGCAGGGCTCCTTTTTCTGCGTCGGCATCGACCGGTACAGATGTGGATCGAGGGCCTTGCCGAGCTGAATGTGCGTGTTGTCGTCCCAGGTGAGGAACTTTCGTGTGATCACCTCGTCGACGCCGACCTCCTTGAACCAGAAGGCAATCGCCTGGTCGAGCTTCCCTTCGATTTGCTGCTGCCGGATGATCGACACGACGATGCGCGTCGTGGCCGTGAACTGCTTGCGCAGCTCGAGCGCGGCCCGAACGTTGTTGACGGCGTTCAGCCACCATTTCTGCGGATCGCGCGGCGGGCCGCCACGGTGTGGTGGACGAACCTGGGCGTACGTCTCGGCGTCGCCGGCGTCCATCGAAAACTCGATCAGGTCGATGCCGGCCTTGATCAGGCGCTCCAGCTTGCTGCGCAGCGCCGGCGTCGGCCCGAACATGCTGCCGTTCGTGTTCATCCAGACGCGCGCGCCCTTCGCCTTGGCCAGCTCGATCATGTCCACCATGTGCGGGTGGAGCATCGGCTCGCCGCCGCCGGTGCACCGCATCCAGGCGCCATGCTCGCCGCACTCCACCGCGAGCTTGTTCCACAGATCCACGGGGAACAGGTCGGCGTGGTGCTCGTGGTAGAACTGCCGGATCTCCGAGTTGGCGTCCGTGTACGGGCAATTCGGGCAGCCAAAGTTGCACGGATAGATGATCGAGATCACCAGCATCAGCGGGAATTCCTCCGCGCCGCGCCGGAGACCATAGGTTTTTTCCGGTTGCACTGCGTTCATTTCGGTTGTCAGGATGCGAGTCTACTATCGCCGGAAACGCGCGATGACCGTCCGCACGGCCGCCACCACATCGTCCGCATCGGCGTCCGACATGCGTGGATAGAGCGGCAGCGAGATCGTGCGATCGGAATAGTACTCGGCGTTCGGAAAGTCGCCCCGGCGGAAACCGAACGTCTCCTGGTAATACGGGTGGAGATGCACCGCGCGGAAATGGACGCCGATGCCGACGTTCTCCGCCTGGATCGCGTTCATGATCGTGTCGCGGTCGGCGTTGAGCGCCTCCGTGCGCACGATGATCGGGTACAGGTGGTACGCGTGTTTGATGCCCGGCCGCTCACCGGGTCTGTCGATCTCCGCGATGTCGCTCAGTCCCGCGTCGAGGGTCGCCTTGAGCGACACGCGCCGCTTCCAGAAGCGATCGATCTTGGCGAGCTGCGAGAGGACCAACGCGCCCTGCAGATCGAACATGTTGTACTTGTAGCCGGGATAGATGATGTCCCAGTGTTTGTAGCCATCGGAGCCGTACCGCTTCCACGCGTCTCGACTGATGCCGTGGAGAGCCATGATGGCGATCCGCTCAGCCCACTCGATGTTGTTCGTCGTCAGCGCGCCCCCCTCCCCGCTCGTGATGTTCTTCGTGGCGTAGAAGGAGAACGCCGTCATGTCGGCGATGCCGCCCACGCGCCGCCCGCCGTACTCGGCGCCGATCGAGTGCGCGGCGTCCTCAATCACAACCAGATTGCGGTTGCGAGCAAGCGCCATGATCGCATCGAGGTCGGCCGGATGGCCCGCGAAATCGACCGGAATCACCGCCTTTGTACGCGGCGTGATTGCCGCCTCCAGACGGTCGACGTCGATGTTCAGCGTGTCGGGTTGAACGTCGGCGAACACCGGCCTGGCGCCGCGATGCACGATGACGTTTGCCGTCGACGCGAATGTGATCGGCGACGTGATGACCTCGTCGCCGGAACCAACGCCAGCGGCTTCGAGCGCCAGGTGGAGTGCCGCCGTGCACGAGTTCACCGCAACCGCCCGGGCAGCGCCAACGTACTCAGCCAACGTGTGCTCGAACGTCTTGGTACGAGGCCCCGTCGTGATCCAGCCGGATCGCAACGTCTCGAGGACCGCCTGTTCGTCGTCTGCGTCTATTGACGGCTGGTGGTACGGCAGAAAGGTGGAGCGTACGGGCGCGTGTGCCGCGGCAGGCACAGCTGTCGTATTTGTTGTCACCGTAATTGTTTAAAGCTAAGTCATTTGCGCGCAGGCGTCAATCATCGGAGGCGCGCGAATCCGAGCCCTGGGCGCCTCCGACCACTCCAGAGAATCGCCCTAATCCGAAGTGAAGAGCGCGCGAAGCTTGTCCGCGTAGAGATTGTTGTCCGCGTCGAAAATGTCCCGCACGTCGAATCGCGGCAACTCCCACGGATTCGAAAGATCCTCTGGCTTGACGATTCGACGCCCGACCGTCAGGCCACTCGAGTAGCCGAGGCACTTCGCGACCCGCAGAGTGGCGTCATTCCATGTGCCGGTAGCACCATAGGGAAATGCGAGATGATACTTCTCGACGGCAAATCGGTTCTTGAAGTACGCCAACGGCGTTTCCAGCTCAAGACGCTGTTCTTCCTCGGTAAGGCGGCCCAGGATGCGATGCCGATGCGAGTGAATCCCGATCTCACATCCGGCCAGCTGGCACCGAACAAGGTCTTCCTCGGACATGTACAGCCGCTCCGCGAATTCTTCCTCTGAACCGCATGTCTGGCAGAACATCTCGGCAAGGACGTCGTCCAGAATCGGATACGGCAGCTGATAGTTGAGCAGCACTTTGAATTGCCTGGTCGATTTCTCGTCGTAGGGATAGAGGTGGCTGAAACCCAGCGACTCGACCGATGGAATCTTGCTCAGGTCATGGCGACCAAGCAGCCTCATGAACTCTTTTCGAAACGTCTCCATCCCCAGTTGTCCCCGCAACAGGTGAGTCTTGTGGACGTCGAGCAGGTGCTTTTCGATCAGCGGAGCCGAGCAACAGAAGACGTTCGCCGGAACGTCCCATCTCTGAAGGACAGGCAGGGCGAACTCGGCAACGTCCTTCAAGCCGTCGTCGAAGGTGATGATCGCAACGGCTTCAGGGAGATCGGCCTTCGGATTGAGCAACTCGCCAATCGTCGTAAACGCAAAGTTCTGTTTCAGGACCTTCAGTTGACGATCGAGACCCTCCGGACGCACTTCGTTCGCGCCCTTCGGGAAGCCGCCTTCAGGATGGCAGTAGTGATAGTTGACAATCAGCGCGTATCGTTCCGCCAGCTTTCCGGCGCTCGACCGGAAATCGAAGTCCACCGCAACTGATTGCGTCCCGCGGGCCGTCCGCCGCGCCGACACATGCTCGAACGGGTTCATGACCGGCCATTTCTGCGGAAGTACGAACATCAGGCTGTCGCCGGCGTCGTCGTAGATCGTGACCGGTTCTACCCCGGAAGGCGCAACGTCCCGCACACGTTGGACCGCCAGTTTCTGATACTCGTGGGTTGAGACGAGCACAGCGTCGACGTCACTCCACGGCACGGCGTCGAGACCAAGCGTCGGGTACAGATCGAAATCGGCCGACTCGCCCGGCAGATCGTCCATCGACACGAGACCCGTGACGTGGAGCTCGTCGAAGCGATCGACATATTGATAGAGACAACGCGTGTGACCGCTGGTCCCGACGAGGAGGACACGAGACCGCTGACAAATCCACTCCGAAATCTTCCGCTCGAGCTCGTACTTGGACCGGTAATCTCGATGCCAGTCGGCAATCTTGTTTTCCTCCGCCAGGTACACATCGCGTTCGGCCGCGTTGTACCCGGTCAGGTGCTTCGTGGTGACGCGGCGCCATTCGTCGTCGAGCACCTGTTGGCGATGTGCAGTAAGACGCTTCACCAATTCAGGATTCGCGTACCGCTTGCAATCGATGAGAAGGCCTTGCAGGTAGAGAAAGTCGATCGCGGTGCCGAATGCGCAGATGAGCGCATCGAGCGGAGCTTCCACGATGGGTTCCCTGTTCACGTTCATCGACGTGTTCAGGACCATCGGAACTCCGGTCAGCCGGTGGAACTCGCGAATCATCCTCCAGTAATTGGGGTTGGCTTCCGCGGTTACGGTGTGAGGCCTGGTCGTGTTGTCAACGTGCGTGACAGCAGGCACCCGCGACCGCTTTTCCTCCCGCACGGGGACGACCAGCAGCATGAACGGACTTGGGCAGCCAAGTTCCAGCCACTCCTCCGCGTGGTCCGCGAGAATGCTGGGCGCGTAGGGCCGATACCCCTCGCGAAACTTCACGTTATGGTTCAGTGTGTCTTTCATGCCCGGATCCCGGGGATCCGCGATGATCGAGCGGTGCCCCAGCGCTCGAGGGCCGAACTCCGACTCACCGTCGAACCATCCAAGAATCTTCCCGTCGGCGACCAGGCGCCCGGCTTCTTCGGGAGGCACCGGCGTGGCGTGGACGCCATACTGCGCGAGCAGATCGCGGATCTCGTCATCCGGATAGCGACGCCCTGTGTAGGGTGTGGGCATCGATACGACGGCGCGAGATGATTCCGGCGTGGCAAGCTCCTGGAAATAGCCCCACAAGGCGAGCCCCATCGACACACCGGTATCGGAACATCCGGGCTGTATCCAGATGTTGTCGAATGGAGAGTGCTGTAGAACGCGGGCGTTGGCCAGACCGTTCAGCGCGACCCCGCCCGCGAGACAGATATTGGCGCTTCCAGTCTTCTCAAAAGCGTAGCAGGCCATCCGGATCATCTGCCGTTCGCATTCCTGCTGAACGTCGTACGCGGCGCGCGCAAAGTAGGGTTCCAGAACCCTCTCACGGTCTTCGCATCGGCGAACTTCGGGGGCGACAATGCGCGAGAGTGGCGCGCGGGTGAAGAACGCGCTGTAGTCCGTGGTCATTCCCGAGTCTCTCGCGTGAAACTCGAGAACCGGTCCCGGCTCGATCTGCCCGTACGGGGCTAGTCCCATGATCTTGCCGAAACCTTTTTCCGGTCCGTATGGAAGGACAGCGCCGGTGACAAGCGAATACAGCCGGCCGATTCCCCAATCGTGACCGCGCTCCAGAAGTGTCACCTCGGACCCTTTGCAGTGATACAAGCTCTGGGTGATGAGCTCGGAGCCGAGGGCATCGACGACGAGTACGGCGGCGTCATCGAATCCCGAGGGGTGATACGCGCTCGCGGCATGTCCATCGTGATGATCGACAATGCGAATCCGCTCACGCGGGTAATTCAGTTTGAGCTTCAGGTAATCGTGCTCGAGCTTTCGATAACCGGGACCGCTGTTCAACCAGCGTGGCAGGCGGGCATAGTCCGTGTAGATGTAGTCGACCTGTTCCAGCGATTCGAGGCCGAACGCCGTCAGGCAATAGTCGATCCCACGCAGCGGAAACACATACGTGTGTTTGAGCCGGGTCAGCCGGTCTTCACCGATACACACATAGTCGATATTTCCGCCCGCACGGGGCGCGCGGATCAAAGTGGCGCTGGCTTCGTAGTTGGCAAAATTCGGGACGCCAAGAATGTAAACAAAATCTCTCGACGGCATGGGGGCCCCGGATGTTAGCTCATCCGCAATTCAAGCTGCCATATTTCGCGGATCCGGCAGGCCTGATGCCCTGCGCGTCGGTCTACGATGAAGGCCGGACGCGGAAGACGGCCCACCCACCCGCGTCGTATTGCTTCTCGAACATTGCGTTGTCACGCAGCGCGGGGACAACGACATCGTGGAATGCGGGGTCAACGAGCACGTGCGTGATCCCGAGATCGTCGACAAACTGCCTGCGCTCGGCATCCGTCTCCTTGTCGTTGAAGAAAGGCTGCGCTCCGTGCACGGCCAGCGCCCGCCTGTAGAAGCGGAGGTAAGAAGCGAACAGTTCTTCGGGGTTGAGGAAATTGCGCTCCATGCCCGACCACCCGACGAACTGCTGCGGAAAAAACACGGAGGGAGGATGCTCGTTCCATGTGTCGACGGCAAATACGGCGTCCGCCAGCACGTGGTCCTCGACCCACTGCATCAGCGCGGGCGTGGGTGGGCACGACCGCAGGCTGCTGATGACGACATCGACGCCCGGAGGCAGATAGGGAGCGCTCCGGGACGGCCTCTCCTCGCATGCGATCGCCGTCACTGTATCGACCGGTCGGCGCTTGACTGCTCGCGTAACCAGCGGTGACAGCGAGGGTGTAAACGTGAGGGCGGCGAGGGCGACTACGACGCAGCCGAACAACGCCGGACTCGGAGAGGCCGGCGCGGCGCCTGGCAACGCCTCCGCGATCGGCGAGAAGTCCATGGCGCCGTTGCGGGCGAACGAGATCACCACGAGGGCAATCAGCGCAATCAGCACGGCGTCGAATCCGAACGGTGAGCCCAGAACCGGCAGACGGCTGCCGGCCCATTCGACCTCGCTGCCGCGCGGCGCCTCCTCGTTCACAGTGAACGCCGCGCGATTGATCTCGTGCGTGTCCGCGACGGCGGGCGACTCGACAAGGGCTCGTACGTTGTCAGGCGACGAATCAAGCAGCGCGTACGACCAGGTCGTCCCTTCCATCCACCGCTGTTTCACCAGCGTGAAGCGCATCTCCTGCAGCACCCGTTCTGAACCGCCCACGTCGCTGGCCCAGCGCACGTTGATCACCGGCGCCGGACGGCTGGTCAGGTGCCACGCCGCGATCAGCGCGACGGCCGCGGCGGCCGCGGCGGCGCCGATGACGCGCCAGCGTATTCCCGTACTGTCGCGCTGTACAGTCTCGGTCCGTACGACGGGAGCCACCGCCGGCTGCCTGCCGCGAACGAGTGCCCAGATGAGCATGGCGATCACCGGCACCAGCAGAACGTCCTGATGCTGTTCCAGGAACGTGCGCGGCAGGTACCACGCGGCTCCCAACGCCACGCACACCAGTACCGCCAGAAGCCCCCCGCGCAACACGCCCTTGCGTCCGCACGCACCGGCGATCAGAAACAGCGCCGCTCCCGCAATGAGCTGCAGGAAAAAGATCACGTTGCGGACCGGCGTGAAGAGGATTTCGAAGTACGTCACAAAAATATAGGCAGCGCCGAGCAACGGGAACCGGATGATCAGCACGTAGGAGAGCACGCTTGCGCCAACCAGCCAGACGAGCCGCTGCCGCCGGAACGCCATCACGACCAACGCCGTGGCCGCGAGCAGAAACGGATTCCATCCCCAGAACATCGTCCAGTAGTAGCCAACGAAGGACGAGAGCAGCGGTAGGGGAGGCTGCAGCAGCTCGAGTGCGGACGAGGAGCGCAGCGTCCGGACCAGTTCCGCGCGTTCGTTGCTCACGAGGAAGCCGACGTGCGTGACGACGGTTTCCTGCCACACCGTGAACGCTCCGGCGATCACAACCGTGGCGGCCAGGAGTTTCGCCGCACGTCCGAGCAACTTCCGCTCCGCGCGAGTCCACAGGAGGTACACCAGGTAGGTCCCGAGGTAGACAATCAGCTGGACGATCTCGCGAATGTGCACGATCGACAGCGTCAGCACGAGCCCGGCGGCCCCGATGAAGAAAAACCGGGCCTCGCGGCCCTGATCCTCGTCGAGGAAGGTTGTGACAAAGGCGAGCGTCACAGGGAGCAGCGTACCCATGGCCACATCCGACGCGTGGGAATACGGGACGAGCTGACCCCATATGAGCGACGGCACGGACGCAAACGTTCCAGCTGCCGCAAACGCGAGGGCGGTGAAACCGCACGCAAGGCCCACCGTCATCGATCCAAAGACTCGTCGTCCGACGACAACCAGCGATGCGAGCGCAATCGGACCCCAGAAGAGGCGGAGCTTGTGATACACGAAAATCGCGTCAACGTCGCCGAGACGCGAGATCAGCGCCATCAGGTAGTGAATCGCGGGGAACGGGTAGGTATAGATCACACCCGGGGCGAAATAGATGTTGTCGAGCGCCGGACGCGGTAGCCAGGCAAGCCGCCGGATCACTCCGATGTGGAGATAGTCCTCCCCCAACGTATACGGAGATCCCTGCAGGTAGAGAAACGCCGCGAGGGCGATCACTGAGGTCCACCACGCGAGCTCGGCTCCGGTTGCCGTCACCGCATCGGCACGGGGGTGACGCGCGGCGCCGATGACGGCCAGAGCAGTCGTCGCCAGCAGCAGCCCGGAAAGCATGGTCACCGCATTGAAATGCCCGAGGAGCGCCGCGATGACTGCGAGCTGCACGAGCGCAACGCTCATCCCGAACGCGACGACGAACAGCTCCGTCAGTGCCCATGACCGTCGCGGAACCGACGCGAGCGCGAGAGCAGCACCCGGCAGGACACCGATACAAATCGCCGGGATGACAACACGAACGGGCCAGGCGAAACCATCCGGCGCGTCGACAAACCGAGCGACGACAGCAGCAGCCTCCACGCCGATGATCGCGAGACCGAGCGCGCGGCGAGACACCGGGCGAATCAACGGGTCACCTCGAAGATTGGCGGCCTGCCGTCATCACGGGCGCATTGGAAGAGATCAAGGAACGAGCGGAGCACGTTCACCGGAGCGATCAGCACGTGCGTCGCCGCAACGAACGAGGGCGGCTCGAGAACGAGACCGCGCGAGGTTCAACGTTCACTTTTCTAACGAAGCGGCTTATCTGGAAGAAGGGCGGAAAGCGCCGCAACCCGTTCACACTACGCCATTTACAAGCTGCGGGTCAATGCGTCCGGCCGCGGTTTGACGGTCCATGTGATGAACGCTACGATGCCGGCTTGCGCGTCAAGCTGCTCATCTTGCCGATGCTGGCAGGGATTGTCGCGTTCCTGTTTCGGTTCATCACTCACGGCACCTTCTCAAACGACCACTACGTGCACCTGTCGCTCGCGCAGGCAGTGCTGCTCGGTGACTGGCCGATCCGCGACTACACAGAAGTTGGCGCGCCCTTTATGGTGGCGCTGTCGGCGGCCGCGCAGACGATCTTCGGTCAGGAGCTTTTCGCCGAGCTGATGCTGACCGTCATCTCGTTGGGTGTGGCGGCCGCCGTAACCTGCTGGGCAGCCGCCCGGCTCACAGGCTCGCAGACGCTCGGCTTCCTCGCGGCCCTCGCACAGATCGTCGCATTCCCGCGTCTGTACGGATATCTGAAGATCACCCTCTACCCGATCCTGTTCGTGATCGGCTGGGCGTATCTGCGACGCCCGAATGGGAAACGCCTGGCGGCATTGGGAGCGTGGACCGCATTCGCATTCCTGCTTCGCCACGACCATGGCGTCTACTCAGCCATCGGTGGTGGAGCGGCCGTGATCATCGCGCACTGGTCAGAGGGCCCGCGGCGCGTACTGCAGCGCGCAGCTGCGTACGCCGGGCTCGTCCTGCTTTGCGTCAGTCCATACCTGGCCTACGTACAGCTGAACGTCGGACTCGTGGAGTATTTCCGCACCGGGTTGCAAGTCAGCCGTACCGAGGCGCAACGTGGCGACTGGAATCTGCCCCGGTTCGTTCCGGTGCAATCGGGACCGATCATGCTCACAAAACCCCGGTCAGCCGACGACCTGCCGGCCATCGCCGTCCGGTGGCGGATGGGCCTGTCGGACGATGACAGGCACGCACACGAACGCAGCCTCGGGCTCCTCTACCCTGAGTTACGGGACGATGGGCAGTCATGGCGGTATCGCGTCGAGCCCCCCGCGACGGAGGCGCTTTCCCAACTGGTTCGCCTGCCGGATGCGGCGGATACGGGCGGCTTCGACCGATCGTCGCTCCGGCTCGAGAACGGGCCACGTGGTCTCCGCCGCATCGCCATCGCACTGAATCTCGATCGCATCGCACCCGGACCGCCGCTCGAGAACCTGTTCGGCGCCGTTAATTCCACGACCCTTCTCTTCTACACTGTCTGGCTGCTACCGGCGGTGACGCTTGTCCTTTGGCTGGTGCGACATCGGTCTTGCCAGCCTCCACTGCGGTGCGGCCCCGAGGTTCTCCTGCTGGCGGCGGTCGCGATGCCGACCATCGCCGGACTGGTGCGCTCACCGACTGACGTTCGCATTCCTGATGCGTTCGGGACCGCGCCGATTCTGGCCGTGTGGGTAATCGCGGCCACTTTCAGCGCGCGTCCGCGCGCGGCCGCGGCTCGTGCGGCGGTCAAGGTGCTTGCGGTCGCTGCCGGAATCACGCTTGCGATTGCCGTCGCGTCGATGGCGTCTCTGCGCGAAAAGATCGACGAGGCCGACCTGCGCGAGGACTCGTCGGTCATTCTGGAACGCGCGCACGGCATCATCGAGCGGACGCGTACATGGCCGTGGACAGGCGAATGGCCGGCAGGCGGAGGCAGCGAGCTCGTGCCCTACCTGAATCGATGCACGGACCCGCAGGATCGGCTGCTGGTGATGTGGAACGCACCGCAGTTCAACGTGTTCTCGCGGCGCGTCTTCGCAGGGGGAGAAACGCTCCTCGTGCCGCTCTTTCGCCCTACCGCGACGTACGAACCGGCCGTGCTCGAACGTCTCCGGCGGCAGAGCGTGCCGATCGTCCTGGCCGATCGCGACCAGCAGCCAGAATTCGAGAAGGCGTATCCAGCCATCTCGACCTACCTGTCAAAACGCTATCGCCAGGCGGGCGTGTTCCCCCAGGACGGCGGGCAGCAGATCATCGTCTTCGTCGATCGCGAGCGGCGCCAGAGCGGAACCGACCTGGAGCTCAACCTCCCCTGTTTTGGCGACGGCCAGCACGCGCTCAACCGGTAGCGTTTCCCAGTCGGGCGCGCACGATCTCGTAAATGGCCCAGCCGCCCTCGTCGAAGACGGGACGGAACAGATCGGGATAGTCGCGGAGGACGCGTGCCATCGTTTCGTGGTTCCCCGGATCCACGAGCACATGCGTCGCGCCAACGTGCGAGATGAAGTCGACGCGTTCAGCTCTCGATTCGCGATCGTTGAAGAACGGCTGAACTCCGTACCGAATCATCCGGGCGCGGTAATACCGGTAGTACTCCACGAACATGTCCTGCTCGCTGATAAGTTCCTGATCTGCGCTGGGCCACGCAACCACCCGTTGTGGCATGAACGCGGGCGGTGGAAATCGTGCGAATTTATCGGCGACAAAAATGGCCTGTGGCGACATCCGCTCGGCCGCGAATTGCATCACTCGCACACTCGGCGGACAGGACCTGGTGAGCGGGATGCTGGGAGGCGCGGCTGCAAGTTCGGACGGCACGAACGGAACAGAGACCCCGCCAATTGGCTCACAGGAGATCCCGGCGAACAGCTCCGTCGGAGTGTTCACGTTTTCACGAAGCCCGGAAGCAACAGGTGAGGTTTCCGGCATCCAGGTGAACAGCGCCGCCGGCACGACAATCAACACGGCAACGATGGCCGTCCACCAGGACGATCCGCTCGGCGCAACCCTGACCGGCTCCGCGCTCCGCGACCACAGACGATAAAGAACAAACAGGTAGCCGGCGATCGCCGGGACGAAGAGCAGATCGATCCATTCCGTGAACGCAGGCGCTCCGAAGTGGAAAACGAGCACGGCGACTGCCGATACCGCGAGGGCGGAAGCCACCCCCAGGACGGGGCGCAGGTGTGCGAGCCGGCACGCGATCGTGTACACGGCCGCGCCGGTCAACGCGTGGACGAAAAACACGATGTTTCGAACCGGCGAATAGAGGATCTCAAAGTAGGTGCCCCAGACATAGGTCAGGGCAACGATGGGCACGCGAATGATGATCAAATACGACAGGACACTGGCACCAATCAGCAGCGTGAGCGGGCGGTGCCGGTATTGATAGAGCGCGAACGGGGCCACGAGCACCACGATCGGCGTCCAGCCATAAAACAGGGTCGAGAAGCCGGATACATAGTCCGAGAGCAATACGTGGGGCTGACCGAACAACATCGTCCAGGAATATCTGGAGACCGTGCCGATTAGGTCCGGGCGTCGTTGCACAACCAGACGCCCGACGGCATCGGCCGTCGCGCCGTGCCAGACGCTCCATACCAGCAGGGCGGCAGCGAGGGTGCCGAGCAGAAGAGCCGCACGGTGCCACATGGCTCGAGACCGGCCTATGATGACCAGCGCTCCGACGAATGCGGCGAGGTACACGATCAGCTGCACGACGTCGCGCGTGTGCACGGCCGTCAGCGCCAGGCCCAGCATCACCGTTGCGCACAGGAAAACGGTCTGGCCGCGCGGCCGTTCCGCCTTGATGAAGTAGCAGGCGAGCAGCAGCAATGCCGGCAGGACGACGCCCAGAGCCACGTCCGAGGCGTGGCTGACCGGTTCGAGTTGTCCCCAGAAGAACCCCCGGACGGTGCCGAAGGTCCCGTTGGCAATGAACGCGATACCGGTCAGCGCGGAGACGAGAGCAAGTCGTCTCGAACCAAATACCGCATTGACGAATCCGTACAAAGTCAACACGGCGATCACTACCCAGAAGGCGCGGAGCTTGTGGTAGACAAAAAGCGGATCGAGTCCACCGGCCCGGGCGATCAGCGCCATCAGGTAGTGCGTTCCGGGAAAGGGGTACGTGTAGATCACCGGCGGGACGGCGTAAATCGAGTAGATGTTGTCGAGCGACGGCGCGTCGAGATAGAGAAGGCGCCGGACGATCGCTGCATGGATCTGATCCTCGGTGTCCTGAAACGGTGCTCCCTGAAGGTAGGCGAAGGCCGCCACCCCGAAGAGCGCGCATCCGAGCAGCACATCACTGCCGTGTATCACGGCTGCAGTGCCTCGGCGGCGGACCACCGCCGCGATTCCATGCAGCGCGGAAACCACATAGAGGGCCGTCAGCATCTCGCCCGTGTCCCGGTGCATAGAGACGGCGACGACGGTGAGGGCCTGGATCAGTCCGAAACTCACACCGAACCCGAGACTCGCCAGCGCGGCGACTGGAAGGCGCGCGATTGGGCGCCAGGCCAGCAGGATGAGTACGCCTGGAACGATTCCAACGGAGAAGCTGGGCCCGACAACCTTGATGAGCCAAGTAGCCGCTGAATTACCCGACACGCTGCCAGCCAGGATGCCGAGCGTGCCGAGGAGCATCGTGCTGGCAGCAACGGTACGGCCCGGGCAGATCCAGACTGCGCGGCGCGGTCGGCGGGGATCGGTCATGACGCCGGGGACGGCGGCGTGAGCGGGGGATCACCTCTGGCGGCCGAAATGGTGGCCGGCATGGCGTGGCTGCGGGCTGATGTAGCGGCGAGTCGTCGCCTCATTCCGAGTAACGCACCCCGATGCATCGGTACGGCATTGACTATATCCCAGCGGATCAGTTCTCTGCGGGCGACCACGTATCATAACGGCGTGCGTCTCGAACTTCGTCAGCGCGCGGTAGCGGAGGCGTCGTGCGAGTCCTGATGGTCGCGCAACACGTGAACTTCTTTCGCAATCTCGACACCGTGATGCGGGAGTTGTGCCGCCGCGGTCACGAGGTCCTGTTCCTTCACGGCGTGGATCTCGACGATCCGCGCGCCACCAAAAAGGTGGCGCGGAAGATCAAACGGGGCAAGCTTGTTCTCACTCGTGGCCTGGCCGCCGCGGAGTCGGAGATTCCCGGCGTCACGAGCGGGCACCGGCCGAAGCCGCCCGAAGCGTCGTGCCGTGCGCTTCGTTACGGCAGACAGGTGATGAACCATGCTGCCTACCAGCGCCCGGGCCACCCGTCGCCGACGCGCATGGTGGAAGTCCTCGAACGTGACATGCCCCCGGGCCTCGCCGTTCGGATCGCGCGCGGCCCGTGGAAGTACATCCTGCGGCAACCGGCGGCCATGAGGGGATGGCGCTGGATCGAAGACGCCAGTCCAGCGAGCTCCACGCTGACTTCCCTGCTGACCGAGGTCGCGCCGCAGGTGATGCTCGTGTCTCCGACCATCTGGCCGAAGGATCTGGTCGAGGCTGACTACATTCATGCGGCGCGCTGTATGGGGATCCCGACGCTCGGCTACGTCAACAGTTGGGACAACCTGACGAGCAAGGGCACCGTCCATGTGCTCCCGGATCAGTTCATGGTCTGGAATGAACCGATGGCCCGCGAGGCCGTGGACCTGCACCTGGTGCCGGAAGGGATCATCCGCATCACTGGTGCTCCACACCTGGACCACTTCTTTGCGATGCGCGCGACAGCCACTCGTGACGAGATCTGCGCGGATATGGGTTGTCCCGCCGATCGTCCCTACGTCATGTACCTGTGCAGCTCGCGCACCCTCGTGAAGAGCGAGACCGACCTCGTGACGCGTCTTGCGACGGAGATCGCCCGGCAACTTCCCGGTCGGACACCGATGCTCGTCGTCCGGCCTCACCCGACGAATCCGGCCCCTTGGGCGGACTACGAGCATCCCGGCGTCGTGGTTTATCCGCGTGGCGGGGATCAAGCGGACTCGCCAGAGTCGTGGCAGCAGTACTTCAACCAGCTTGCGCTTGGAAGCTGCGCGTTCGGTCTCAACAGCACCGCATTCCTTGAAGCTGTCGTCGCCGGGCGGCCATGTCTCACCATCGTCGCCGACGAGTTCTGGGCGGCGCAGGGACGCACGGGGCACTTCCGGCACCTGATCAAGGGAGACTTTCTCGAGGTGGCGAGTGATGTGGCGAGCGCGACCCAACGGATCGCGCGAATCATCGACGGCGCCGACGAGAAACGGCAGCAGCGCCTGGAGTTCGTCCGCTGGTTTCTGCGGCCGTGCGGACTAGACCGTCCTGCCGCGCACGTGGTCGCGGACCTGATCGAGCGAAGCGCGGTCCCGGACGGCTCGACGCGCGCTGTATTTCCCGTCGTCGAGCCCATTCCCGGCCTGACACTGCGTTCCCAAGCGATCGGACGATGAATCCGACCGCATGACGCTCATGCTCGTCGGCGCAACCGAGCGTGCAATCGCGGCCGTTCGCAAGGTTGCGAGGTCCCATTCATTTGACGTTCGAATCGGAACAAGTCCAGGCCCACCGGACTGGGTGATCACGTCAACAGCGGACGAGCGCGCGGAAGCGATTCGTCGGTATGGCCTGCCGAGCCATCGCGTGATCGAGCTCCGCGACCTCGGGACAGGCGAAGGACCGCCGCTGGAAGTTCTGCGAACCGCGCTTGGCCGAATGGTGGAGATTGGACAGCTGTTGCGATCGCGACCGCCGCTTGCGGCCGCGATTGCGGATCGCGCGATTCCTCTGTTGACCGAGTGGGCGACACGACTTGCCACTCAAGAAGCGCGACTGAAAATCGCTGCGAACGTATCGTTCCTCCAGTCGAAGCATGGGACGGCGCTCAAGAGACGGATGCTGTTCGTGGCGCCCGACGTTCCGGCCTTTCTCGCGCTCTCCGGCCTGCTGAAGCAGCTGTCGCGCGAGGGGCACGCCGCGCACGTGGCAATCGCGCGCGTGTCACCGGGCGATCCGGACCTGTCTTCCCTTCAAGACCTGTATACCGGCGTCACGGTGGGTCGCCCGCCGGAGCTGCTCGATTCACCGTGGCGGCCGCTGGCCCGGGCGTTGCGGGAATGTCTCTCCGCCTGGCGCCTGCTATTCGGGGCGCACGGCAGCATTCGTGCCTTCGAGTCCGCAATCCGAGGTGCATCCCCGTTCGCGGCAAAGCTGGCTCGAAGCCGGCTTCTGCGCGCCTGGCCCGTGCGGACAATCGCGCAACGCTTCATGGCGTCGACCGAGCGGGCGCTCCCGCTGGAGCTCGCCATCGTCAGCTTTCTCGAGGATCGCAAACCTGACATGCTGATCGTCCTGCCGCACCAGTCGGGCGAGTCGATTGAGACTGATTACTTCAGGACCGCACGCAGGCTTGGCGTCCAGTCGCTTCTCCTTCCGATCCGGTGGGACGATCTCGAGTCATGTGGCGCTCTTCGGTACGAGGCGCCCGATGCCATCGCGCTTTGGTACGAGGAGCAACGTCGCGCAGTGACGAGCGATTCCGGTTTTCCTCCGGATCGAATGCAGGTGACCGGTCCGCTGCTGCCTTCGGACGTCATCGATAGAAGGACGCTCGTCGAACGCGACACCTACTGCGACCGGATGGGCATCGACGCGTCCCGGCGCATCATCCTGTTTGAAGCTCCCTCCGTATCGACGCGCGCCTTCATTGCCCGTTTTCACGAGTGGCGGCGATCGGTGAAGGAGTGCAGCGATCCTGAAGTCCGCCGTGCTGCCATCGTCGTCTACGTGCACAATCCGGATGAGGTCGCCGTGTGGCGCAGGCTCGCGTCGACTGCCGAGATCGTCGTGGCTCGCGCCGGCACCGATGAGCGGCGCGGGTTGTTCCGGCTGAACGAGTCGTTGATGGCGGCCGACGTCGTCGTCGCGGCGAGTTTGACGGTGGCGCTCGAAGCCGGAGCCCGCGCCAGGCCCGTGATCGCCCTGCTCGATGCGGACCGCGATTCTGATTCAGAGCTCGCGCGCTTCTGTCGCGTTCGTAGCTCTACTGAGGGTTGGCTGGTCGTTGTGCGGAGCGCCCAGGACGCCGTTGCGCAGCTCGCGATACTCGTTGGTTCTGAGACGGCCGCGCGGCCGCAGGCGGTTGCGGCAGCGCGCGGCGACCACGAGACTGGCGCCATCCGCGCGTATGCTCTGGTCCAGGAGATCGCCGGACGCGCACCGACGAACGAGGCGACTATGCCGCCGCCGGCGTGGCAACGTCTACTGATCCTGTGGTTCGCGTCCCTCGCTCGTCGTTTCGACACGTCCCGCAACGAGCGATCGCGCGAGAAAACGGCTCTCAGCCCGCCTGCGTAAAGAGAACCGGCACCTCGGCAAGAACCGATTTCAGCGCCGATGCGGGGTCCGGATAGGACACGTCGGACGCGACCTTGCGAGCCAGCAGACGGAGACGGAGGGGCCGCCCTTTCGTGAACAGATTGTCGAGATGGTGGAGTGCGTCCACGACCTCGAACCCGGCCCTCGCCAGAAGGCCCCGCAGGCATGCCTCAGTAAAGGCCACGATGTGGTGCGGAGGGTAGAGGCAATATCGCGTGTCCTGGTGTTGCAGCACCGTGTCGAGCCTCGGAACGCTGACGAAGCAGTAGCCGCCGGTTCGGACCGCTCCCGCGAGGAGCCTCAGCGTCTCAAGCGGACGCGGCAGATGTTCGAGCACGTGATAGACCACTACAAGATCGAAGCGGCCATCAGTGGGAATTTCCTGCAGCCGCAGATGCCGCACGAACGCCGCGTCGCTCGACGGCTCTATCCCGAACGTTTCCCATCCATTGTCCTGGAGCATGTTGAGCCAGGACCCGGTGCCACAGCCGAAATCGAGGACAGTGCGACGTCCAGGAGACACGTGACGGTCCAGCAGTTCGAGCACCGCGCGTCCGGCGCGTCCCTTCGTCTTGGTCTGCGCCTCCGCCGCCTGGCCATCGGATCGCACGGCGCGCCATTTGCCGTCCGGCGCGTAGTACGACTGCAGCATCTCGGGCGACGGCTGAGGATATGAAAAGAAAAGGCCGCACTGCCAGCACGCCATCGGGCGATGACGGCCTGCCCTGGGCCACTCCGGCACGACCTCTGCGTCGGGAGCCCCGCACGCGGGACACTCTGCCGTGATCTTCTTCATTTCTCGATGATGATACCGGGATTGCTGGCCATAGCCGGGCCAGTCGAGCCGTGCATATCGCTACGACGGGCTCGCCTTCAGGCAGACCATCTGAGCTTCAGGATCGTTTGCAGGTAGGTGGCGCCCATGAGGAGGAACTGACCGACCGTCGCGCCCGTCTTCGTCTCGCCGGCCTGGCGATCGAGGCACCGGAAGGGAATCTCGCGGATCCGCAAGCCCGCCCGGCGGGCTCGAAACAGGAAATCGATGCAGTAGTCGCCGTGCCGATAGTGACGGAGCACTGGCACGCGCTCGACGGCCTCGCGCCGGACCGCCATGAGACCTGACGTGTAGTCGCGGACGGACGCGTCCAGCAGTGTCCTCGCCACGATGTTCGCGGCCACCGACCCCCAGACCCTGAGGCGCGGGCCCCGGCCATCCTCGCCCCCCGGGACGTAGCGGGAGGCCACCGCGAGGTCCACCTCCTCGAGGGCGGCGAACAGCACGGGCAGAAAGGCGGGCTCCATGTTGAAGTCGGCGTCGAGCCACGCAATCTTCTGGCCCCGAGCCACGGCGATGCCGTCGGCGAGCGCCGATGGCAGCCCGCGTTCGCCGACGCGAGTGATCAGGCGTACCCGCGCGTCGTGGCCCCAATTGCGCTGGACCTCCCCTGAGGTGCCGTCCGGCGAGTCGTCATCGACAACAATCATCTCTGCCTCTGGCACGTGGGCAAGCGTCTCCGCAATGAGGCGAGAAATGTTCTCCCGCTCGTTGTAGGTCGCGACGATCACGGAGAAGGTCATGACTTCCTGGCCACGATCACGACCGTCGTCCCGATCGGCAGCGACATGCGCCGGAGGAGCCATCGCTCACCGGCCTGAACCGCCGAGAGGATCCGCTCCAGCGCGCGTGGAACGTCGACGATGTCGGACCGCGCTTCCGTTCCTGGGAAGAACCGGCGAGCCAGGCGATGGGTCACCGTCGGGACAAAGAGGAGAGAATTCGCATAGGTGCGCTTGACGATCTCGAAGCCGGCACCTTCGATCATGGAGGCGATCTCCCCGAGGCGATAGCGCTGCCTGGTATGGACGGCCTCGTCGTGCGGTCCGCGCAGCCAGTTCAGCGCCGAATCGGTGATGATCGCCGTCCCTTGCGGGGCCATGACGCGGAAGCACTCGGAGAGCACTCCCCGGTCGTCCTTCACGTTGCGGTGGTAGAGCACGTCGAGGCACAGCAGCAGGTCTGCGCACCCGGATTTCAGAGGAACATTATCGGCCGAGGCCCGCACCAGGCCGGAGAGGCCCCGTTTCCGGCAGAGGGCCAGCGCCAGCGGCGACTGTTCGATCCCGACCCATTTCCCTCCAGCGGCGGAAAAGGCCGCCAGGGGCCCGCCCGTTCCGCATCCGACGTCCACCGCGAACGACGGAGGCCACCGCTCGACATGTTCCTCGATCAGCATCCGCACCAGCTCCCGCCGGGCGAGGAACCACCAATAGCGGTCCTCGAGATCGAACATGCGCCGATATTCGTCGGGCTCCATTCCTCAGGTCGTGCGACTGTTCCTGCGGCGAACGTGAAGAGCGGATCAGCGCCGCGGAGCCAGGTACTCGCGGACGTGACGAATGACTGTGTCCCTGTCCTCGTCTCTCAAGTGCGAGGACGAGGGCAAATAGAGACCTCTCTCCCCCAGGTCCTCGGCAACCGGGAACGACTCGGCCGACTTGTAGACCGGCTGCTGGTGCATCGGCAGGAAGAAGGTGCGCGTCTCGACGTCGTTCTTCGCGAGATGGTCCATGAGCCCATCCCGTTCGGCCAGGTCTCGAACCAGGAGGCCGTACATCCAGCATATTGGCGTCGCGTAGTCTTTCGTCTCGAGCGGCTCCGCGAGATCGCCAAGGCGCTCGGTGTAGAAAGCCGCGTTCCGGCGCCGTCCGGCGATCAGCTCGTCGAGGCGCTCGAGCTGCGCCCGGCCGACCGCGGCCTCGAGCGCGCTCATCCGAAGGTTCCACGCCAGCCGCCTGTGCCAGAAATGCCTCTCCTCATCGAAGTCGTACGCCCGGGTATGCCGGAGCCGATGGGCAAGGTTGTCGTCGTTGGTGACGATCATGCCCCCCTCGCCTGACGTGACGATCTTGTTGGCGTAGAAGGAAAAACACCCCGCGTGACCCAGCCCGCCGACCTGCTTGCCTTTATAGAGCGCCCCGTGGGATTCCGCGGCGTCCTCCACGAGGAACAGCCCGTAATCCCGGGCGAGCCGGAGGATTGGATCCATGTCGCACGGGTGGCCGTAGATGTGCACCGGTAGGATCATCTTCGTCCTGGTCGTGATCTTGTCCTCGATCAGCGAGACGTCGATGTTGCCCGTGCCGGGCTCCGAATCGACGAACACGGGCGTCGCGCCGCACTGCGTCACGGCGCCGGCTGTGGCGATCATCGTGAACGCGGGCATGAGGACCTCGTCTCCATCCCGAATCCCCAGAGCCCACAAGGCAAGGAACAGAGCCGAGCCTCCCGAATTGACCGCCACCGCATGTTTTGTGCCCCAGCGCTGCGCGAACGCCTCCTCGAAGAGACGGACTGGAGGCGCGATCGACGAGAGCCAGCTCTTGTCGATCGCCTCGCAGACGTACTTCTTCTCGAGGTCCGACAGCGATGGCTCGCAAACCCTGATCAACGGTGCGCTCTCCCTTCCTTCTCGTCCGATGCCTCGCTGAGGTCCGCTTCGAGCATCACCTCGATCAGTCTGCGGAACTTTACCTGCGGGTCGAACCCAAACGCGTTCCGTGCCTTAGAGGCGTCGCCCACGAGTTGCGCTGTATTGCCCGGCCGAAGAAGCCCGGCATCGATACTCACGCGGCCGTCGAGGTCGAGTCCCACGAGTTCGAATGCCGTATCCAGCCAGGCGCGAACCGTGTGCGTCTCGCCGGTCGCGATGATGTAGTCGTCGGCCCGATCCTGCTGAAGGATGCTCCAGGCAGCCTCCATGTATTCCTTTGCGAAGCCCCAGTCGACGGCGGCGCTCAGGTCCCCCAGGAGCAGGCGCTCCTGCAGGCCCGTCTTGATTCGAGCGGCGGCCCTGGTGATCTTTCTCGTGACGTACTCGTCGGTCCGGCGAGGAGACTCGTGGTTGTACAGAATTGCGGTCGATACGAACATCCCGTACGCATCGCGATAGTGTCGCGCCAGCACATACGCCAGCAGCTTCGCGCATGCATAAGGGCTTTGCGGCCGGAACGGCGTGTCCTCGGTCTGCGGGCTTTCCGTGGCTTTTCCGAACATGTTCGACGTGCACGGCTGGAAGATCCTGATCGTCGGGTCGATCTGGCGGACGATCTCGAGGAGGCGGCCCACGGCGGATCCCGTGATGTCGTACGAGTACTCCGGGGTGTCGAAGCTCCATCGTACGTGGTCCTGATCGGCCTCGTTGTAGAGCTCCTGTGGCGCCACGTCCCGAATGATCCGGTAGAGCGATGTGGTGTCAGCCAAGTCCCCGCGGTGGAGGATGAGGCGGTCCTTGATGTGCTCGATGTTTCGGGTGTTCCCGGTCGCGGAGCGGCGCACCATCCCGTGCACCTCGTACCCCTTGTCGAGGAGGATCTCCGCCAGATAGCTGCCGTCCTGGCCGGTCACGCCAAGAATCAGCGCCTTCATCGAGTCAGCCATGCGTTGAACGACTGAAATCGCGAGAAGGGCTCCGGCAATCGCCCTCCGCGCGGATCCTCCGGCAGCCTCACAGAACCCGAACCTCCGGCAGCGGCACGATGAACTTCCCTCCTGCCGCCCGCCAGTCGCTCTCGCGACGCAGGAACTCGTTCAGAAACGCCCACGGCAGTACGAGGAAGTAGTCCGCCTCTTTCCTGGCCTCCTCCTCGGGGACGATCGGGATCAGGGTGCCAACCGTGTACGTCCCAAACTTCTCGGGGCTTCTCTCGGCGGCGCCGCTGATCCACTCGTGGGTGAGCCCATAGTACTGGAGAATCGTGTTCCCCTTCGTCGACGCCCCGTAGACGTACACCTTCTTTCCCTTCGCAACCTCACCCTTGATGAACGTGACGCACTCGTTCCTGTTCCTCTCGACTCGCGCATAGAAGTCCAGGTAGTCCTGTTTCCTGAAGCGGTCCGCGAGGGCCATGCTCCCGGACCGATACTTCCGCGCGAACAGGCGATAGCTGCCGCCGTTGACGTCGTTTTCCTCGAGCGCGAAGATCTCGAGTCCGTTGTGCTCGAAGAGGTACTGGAGGGATTCGAGTGAGTAGTATTCCAGGTGCTCGTGACAGATGTTGCCGACGTCGTTCGTTTCCAGCATCGGGCGCAGGCACATCAACTGCGCCACGAAGACGCCGTCGTGGGCAAGCACGCTCGCGGCGTCCGCAATGAAAGTGTTGGGGTCGTCCATGTCGTAGAACATGCCGATGGCGGTGATCGCGATGGCCTTCTCGCCAGGGAACATCCGCTCGAAGGCGTCACGCTCCCAGAAGCCATGAATCACGTGCGGCGTCACCTGCCGCAGGTGGCCTACGAGGTTGTTGGCCGGCTCGCAGCCCACTCTTCTGAGCGTCTCATTGCCGTAGGCCGCCAGCAGCGTGCCGTCATTGGCACCGATGTCGAGGACGATGGCGCCGTCCGCGGGCGAGACCAGGCGCTCGACGCTCTCGGCGACGTCCCGCAGGGCGCGTCGCATGGTCTCCGTCACGCCAGATCGGTACCAGTAATGGCGCGCGTACAGGATCTCCTGCGGGGCCGTGTGCTTGAGTTGGAGGAGGGTGCATTTCTCACAGAGGACCAGATCGAGCGGACCCTTGATCCCCGCGGCGTTCCGATCGCGCACGAAGTCCGACACATAGAGATCCCCGAGCGAGAACACCGGTTCGAGCGCGGGAGAACCGCACACGCGGCAGTGCTCTATCTCGGTAACGGCCGTCGGGACGCTCATCATGGGGGGGTCGCCAAGTCTCTGTCGTCGATGAACTGGGCCACACTCCAGGCGAGCGGCCGCGCTTCATTGTGGGAAGGAGGCTGGTGACGAGTCAACCCAAGATACATCAGCCCGACTGAGCGGCAAATACCGCGCTTCGTCACGCAACCGAAAAAGACAATCATCGGAAGCAGGGAAACCCGAGCAGCGGATCCGTTCCCGTGGCCAACCGTTCATTCTCCACGAACACGCGCACCCACGGCTCGCCGTAGGCGTCGATGACTCCGACCTCGTGGTAGTGACTGGCAATGTGCTGCGCCAGCAGCGGATAGTTCTCGATGATCTCCTTGTCGTAGTCGAAGGCGGCAAGGATCACAGGTACCGACTGGTGGCCGAGCCGCTCCAGCACGAGCCGCTGATCCGCCTCGGTGCGCAGGAATGAAAACGCGAAGTACGATTGCCCGCCGGCAAACCGTCGGCGCGCGAAGTAGGGAACCTGCTCGGCGAACGTCCCGACGAGCACGTAGTCGTCCGGGGCGGTGCATTCGGCGAGATACCGGGCCGCGCCCAGGGTGCCGCTGAGATCAACCTTGGTCCAGTCGTGGGGCGGCAGCGCAAGCAGCTCACGCCTGACCTCCACAAACCGTTGCGCCACCACTTCCGGTGACTGCGTGAAACCGCCGGTACTCAACTCATGGGGCACGTATTCGATCGGCACGAATGCCGCGCACATGAGCGCCAGGAGCACCGGTGGACCGGCTCGAGCTACCGCGCGCCCCACGTGCGACGTCAACATCGGAGCGGTGCCGACGATCCAGGGACCAATGAGGGCCATCGGCACAACCGCGTCGCCGAAGCGCGCCTGAAGATGCGAGCGCAGCAGGAAATAGTTGACGAACGGCGTCATCGCGACCAGTGCCCATCCCGTCCCGATGTGCGCGTCATGGCCGCTCCGCGATCGACGGGTCGACAGCGTCGCCAGCAGCGCGAGCGCAGCGACGACCAGTGCCCAGTACGTGTAGTAGGTGAGCGCGATAAGGCTGTCGGCTGCGAGCGGAGCCGCGGGGTCGAAGCGCGGCCTGAACCCCATCGCTGGATTGTTTACTGATTGTGTGAGCGATGCCCGCAGCACCAGTCCGGCATACTGGATCACGCCGCCGTTCCACGCCAGCCACAACAGCGACGGCAGTGACACCAGGACGAGCAATCCTCCGTACATCGCAAGGCGACGGAGCGGAACGACCATCGGTCGCGGCTGGGATCCGATGATGCCCGCGACAGCTCCAACGCCCACGAACAGGCCGTAGTCGTGGCGGAACAGGGCAGCGATCAGGGTCGCGGCCGCCAGCGCCGCCAGCCGCCGCCATGTGGGCCGCAGGACCGCCCAGCGGATCGCCACAATGCCGAGCGTCATGGAAAACAGCTTCTGGTAGTTGTAGGGGACCGTCCAGCTGAGGATAACGACGCCCGCGGTGAGCAGTGCGACCAGCCAGTTGCGTGACAGGTTGCCCGCGAGGACAAACACCATTACGGCGCAGAGCGCGAGCGCACCGAGCGTGTAGCACGCGTGCACGAACAGGTTGCGGCCCCAGGTCCGCTGCGCGAGGGCCGGCAGCTCAAAGCTGAGGGAGGGCCAGACTCCACGCAGCTCGTTGTCGGCGAAGTCGCGCAGCGGCTGCTGGCCGCTTACTACCATGTCGACATGCGTCAGGGTCACGAACTCGTCGTCGTCGAAACCTCCGAGCGAGCCGCCAAGCGCGTTGAAGCGGAGGAGAAAGGCAACCGCGGCGATCGCCAGAATTGCGAGGATGAGCGCAACGCGACCGGCGCTCCGGAGTGCTCGGGAATCCGACAGCGCGGGTCCGCGCGTGGGGTGGGATGCGCTCATGGAGGGGGGCACGTCTCTCAGCTTCGCCTGGCCGACTTCATCGCCGACCGCGTTTCCCGATCGATCTCCCGCCGGCGGATCGTTTCGCGCTTGTCGTGTTCCTTCTTGCCTTTGGCGAGCGCCAGCAACACCTTCACCCGTCCCGTTTTGAAGTAGAGCTCGAGCGGCACCAGCGTCAGCCCCTTTTCGGCGGTTTGTCCCACGAGCTTCCGGATTTCATGGCGGTGAAGCAGCAGCTTGCGCGGGCGCATCTCCGCATGCTCGGCTGATCCCCGGTGGCTGTACGGACTGATATGGACGTTGTAGAGCCAGATCTCGCTCCCCTGAACACGCGCGTAGCTGTCGCGCAGGTTCGCGCGGCCTTCGCGAATTGACTTTACTTCCGTACCCAGCAACGCGACGCCTGCCTCCCACGTCTGAAGCACGTGGTAGTCGTGGCGGGCCTTGCGGTTCTCCGCAATCACACGCCTCGCTTCGTCGCCCTGGGCCTTGTCGGTCATTACGAAATCGTACTACGTGCGATGGCCGACGGACTGTTCCCGATTCCGGCCTGCCTCGTATCGATTACGCCGCAAATCGCAGCCTCGACGGCGGCGGACGTCGGGCCGCATCCAGACAGCGCCGTCGGGTGCTGTTCGAGAAATGCCTCGGAGGCGTGGTACAACAGCGAAATCTGAAATCCACCATTGCCTTCAGCGTCGGGATTGCGACCTTCTTCATCCGGTACTTGACGACCGGCGCGATCGACAACGACCACTTCGTGATGCTGGCGCGCGCGTTCCAGGTGCTGCACGGCGATTGGCCAGTGCGCGATTTCGAAGATCCCGGACAGCCGCTGGCGTACCTCGTGTCGACCGCTGCGGCGGCGCTCTTCGGCCCGACGCTCCTCGTGAACGTCGTCCTCTGCATCCTCTTTCTGTCCGTGACGTCGGCGCTCGTGTATCTGCTGGCATTCCGGGCGACGGGAAGCACCTGGGCGGGGCTGCTCGCAGCGGCAATGACCGTTGCGATCTATCCGCGGATGTACAACACGACAAAGGTGCTCGTGCCTGTCGTGGTGATCTGGCTTTCCTGGCGTTACGCGGACGCGCCCTCAGCGAGACGGCTCGTCCTGTTGGCAGGATGGACGGCGATTGCCTTCCTCCTGCGCCACGACTATGTCGTTTACGTCGCCGCTTCGAACATCGTGTTGCTGACGATGTGCCATTCCGCCGATCGCGGCGAAATGATTCGCCGTGTGGCGTCGTACGCGGGCCTGTCAGTCCTGTTCGTCAGCCCATGGCTGTTGTACGTCCAGTGGTCGGAAGGGATCGCCGAGTACTTCGCCTCGGCGTTTCGGTTTGTCACAGCGGAAGGAAGGCGGACGGCTGAAGGGTGGCCGCGGAGCCCCTTGTTCTACGCGCTCGTGGCCATTCCGATGACGGGTTTGCTCCTTTCCTTCCGAAGAAGGTCGGGGCTCTCGCCTGCGCAGCTGGCGTCGGCATCGGTGCTGGTGCTGTTGATCGAACTGGTCTTCCTCCGCGACGTTCTTGTCGCTCGATTACCCGATGTGGTGGCGCCCATCGCCGTCGTCGCCGCGGCGGTCGCAGGCCAGGTGCTGCCCTCACGCGTGCTGAACCGTGCCCTCCTCGCGGTTGCCGTCGCGTTGCTCGTGCCCGCAGCGGCCCTGGCAGTAGCGCACCCGGATCGCCTTCCTACGCTGGAGACCCTGGCGAGCCAGCCGGTGCGCGTCACTCGACGTCTGGCGCACGCGGCGCCCGAGATCCAGCCGGATCCCCATCTTGCGCCGCTGGTCGACTATCTCGCTCGTTGCACGCCGGCCGGCGACCGCGTCCTCGTCAGCGGCTTCGGACCGGAGATTCCGGTGCTCGCGCACCGTGCCTTCGCCGGCGGACTCGCCGCGTGGATTCCCGGGTACTACGACGACCCGGCGGATATCGGACGTGCTCTCGCGCGCTTGAATCGTGAGCGGGTCGCCGCAGCCGTGATGCTGGATGGCTCGACGGACTTCAGGAGGTCGTGGCCGGAACTCGATCGGTGGCTGCAGCAACGCGGCTGGGCCGAGCACGCAGTGCCGGCGATCGACTCGCGTCTGCGCGTCTGGCTGCCGCAGGCAGCCCCGACCGCGCCAATCGATACGCTGACTGCCCTTCCCTGCCCTCCGGTGTGACCGTTCTTCGAGACCGCAGACCTGTGGCTGCGGTAGAATCTCCGCGTTCCGCCCGCGCCCGACTGCCGCAGTGGAGGTGCAGCCGCGCTCCTGTCGAGAACTTGACCTTTGGATCCCGCAACAGAACAAGGCTCACCGGTCAGCGACGGCCCCACGGCTTTCGTACCCGACGTTTTGCCCTGGTTTCTTAGAACACTGCTCGCTGCGGCGCTGGTGCTCTGGGTCTTCCCCGGGCTGCCTCTGTGGACGCCCGTCCGCTTCTTCGTCGCCGCTGCCGCCCTTCTACTCCTCCCAGGGGCCGAGATCGCCCGGCGGCTCGCGGGAGGCGCGCGGCACGCGGAGATTTTGGTTGCCGGATTCGGCATCCAGCTTCTACTGGTGGCGCTCGTAACGGTCGCGACCTTTCAAACGGAATGGAACGCTCGCGGCGCCTCGGCCTTCTTCCTCTTGTCTGCGCTCGCGACAACGATCGCGACGGCCATCTGGCGCGCTCGGCCTCGAATCGATACCACCACGTTTCAGCCAGGCGCCTCGCTCCGCAGTGTGGGAACCATTCTGGCCCTGCTTGTCGCCGCGGCTGCCGTTGGCCTGTACTTCGTGGGCGTGCCCTTCGAGGGGTTTTACGGCGAAGACTTCCTGGCATTGGGCTACATTCGGAAGCTGGCGGCGCTCGAGGCGATTCGGCCGGACAACTACATGTACAAGACGCCGGCCACGCTGGCGTACGTCTACGCGCCCTTCCATTTCTGGGAAGCGATGATCGTTTCCCTGTCTGGGCTCGATCCCATAGTGATCTACCACCGCATTCGTGCGCTCTGGTTCGTCGCGTCGATCCTGATCCACGTGGTTCTGATCGGAACCCTGTGCGGCCGCCCCCGGACGGCGCGACTGGGAGGGATCGTCCTCGTGCTGCTGACCGTCAGCACATTCGGCGGCGTGGCCTACGCCTGGGGTCTCTTCATCGAATCGGGGCAACTCGCCCCCCTGAGCCACCCCGCCGACATTGCCATCAGCATTCTCGCGCCACTTGAACTGACCCTGGCGGCGGCACTCGTGCTCGGAGAGAGCGGACCGTGGCGAAATCTGCTGACTTGGCTGGCGCCTCTCGTCCCTTGCGCGGTCTTTTTGATCCACCCCAGGGAAGTCCTTCAGTACCTCATATATGCGGTTCTTCTGGGCGCCGCTGTGGCGCTGTCGGGACGGGTGGACCGTCCCAGGATGTTCCGAATCGGCATCCTGATCGCTGTTCCTCTGCTCTTCGCATCCGTGGTCGGAGGCGCAATCATGCAGACTCCGGACGTCACCGTGTTCGAGGACGCTGCCATGGGTCAATGGCACCAGCGTTACGGACATGTGCTGACCTCCGCATCGGCTGCTCTGTTCGGCCCGCCGATCTGGGAACCCGGCGGACAGTCCACGGACTTTCCAACGCTGTGGAAACTGCCCGGATACGCGCTCTTTACGTGGATCGCTCCGATCGGGCTCGCATTCCGTCGATCGGCTGCCGCCCTGTGGCTCGCGCTTGCATGCCTCGGCTTCCTAGCGATCCTCCGAATTCCAGCGCTGTCGTACCTGTTCGTCTCGGCCACGTTCTCACAGGCGCTGTTCTCGGGGGAGGTCTATCTCTATCCGATGGTTTACACCCTGATCGCGCTGGTCATCGCTCTCGGCGCGGAGGAAGCTGTGGCCCGGTGGGGAGTGCCTGGAATCGGCGCGGCATTTGGCCTGGGCGTGGCGCTTGCCGTGCTCGCCACTCTCGCCATGCGCGCGGGACAGCGCGGCGCCGACGTCCTTCTCGCAGGCGCTCTGATCAGTGCCACGGCGGCGCTGGCCGCGAGGTGGATGGCCAAGGGGCTGCGGTCTTTGCCGTTCCCGGCAGACCGAGGGCGTGACATGTGGACGGTCGTCGCAACGGTGGCGGCCACCGTGCCGCTTGCGCTGCTGGGCACGGGTTTCCGCGGGCATCTGATCGACAGCGAAGACCAGATCGAAGCACATCATCAGAGCGGCAACGAGCGGCCCACTCTTTTCGAGTTCGCCCACAACCAGTACCTGAGGACATGGGTCGAGGCAACCGACTGGACTCGTCGGTTTGACCGGACGTTCAGCCCCGGTCTGTTCACGATCCCGCCTGCGATCATGGGTACGCTCGCGACGCTTCCGGGTCCGGCGGTCGTTGACGGCCCGTTCGAGAACACCTGGCTGGTGGAAGTCCATCTCTTTACCGCGCATTATCTGGTCCACACCGGCACCCCCTACATGCTGGACCAGCCCTACCGGGCCAAGTACCTGGGGGCCGAAGAGCCGCATCCGGTGTTCTGCGGGGCCGAAGACTTCGAACCCGAGCGAGCGCTCGGCTACCTGGCCGAGAACAACGTGCGTTACCTTCTCCTGGACCCTGCCCACGCGTTCGTGTCAAAGGCATTGGCGTCATCGGTGCGTCCGCTCCTCGTTGACGACCTGTCCGGTTGGTCGATCCTTGAGAGTAACGTCGGCCGATGACACAGCCGCCGCCGTCCTCGGAGATCGGGCCGCAGTTGACAGTGCTCGTGTGTGTCTTCAACGAGCGGCCCAACGTGGAACGTCTGGTGTCGGAGCTGCGCGCGACGCTGGACCCGTGGCTGGCCAACTCGTACGAGGTTCTGTTCGTCGATGATGGCAGCCGCGACGGCAGCAGCGAAGTTCTCGATGCCGCGGCCGAAGCGGATCGCCGTATTCGCGTCATCCATTTCTCGCGGAACTTCGGACAGCATGCGGCTATTGCCGCCGGGATGGTCTACGCCCGCGGCAAGGCGCTGGTGCTCATGGATGCTGACCTGCAGGATTCTCCATCAGCGATTCCCTTGCTGTATGCCGAATACGCCAAAGGCGCCGATGTCGTGTTCTCGCTCCGTCGTGAGCGCAAGGACACCCTCGTTCGGCGGAGTGCGGGCCGCTGGTTCTTTCGCGTTCTTTCGCACCTGCTGCGGCAGCACGTCCCGGAGAACATCGGCACGTTTCGACTGCTGTCGGCAAAAGCGGTGGACGCGTTCAATCGCCTTGGGGAGCGTTCGCGGGTAACGGGTCCTCTCAACCACTGGCTGGGGTTCCGAACGGCGTACGTAGAGGTGGAACACCACCCACGGCACGCAGGGCATTCCAAGTACGGGCTCAGAGGTCTCATCCGTCTGTCCGTCTGGACGGTGACCGCCTTCAGTTCCTTTCCGCTTCGCGTGGTCACCGCCATAGGGTTTCTCGTTACGTTCTCCAGCGTGATCTACGCGGCGTATGTGGTGGCGTATCGGCTGCTCGTTGGTGGCGTCTGGCCGGGATTCTCGGCTCTCGCGTTGCTGTTCGTGATGCTCACGGGCGCGCAAATGCTGCTTCTGGGAATTGTCGGCGAGTATGTCGGGCGAATCTACACCGAGGTCCAGCGACGTCCGCTGTTCCTCATCGACCGGGCAGTGAATTTCGAAGGCGACGAGCCTCTCGACCTGGAGCCGGGACCGGCGCGTGAAGGTCGTGCGCGACCATGACGGTGGAGATCGCTCAACCCTGGCCGCCTGTACGATGCGAGGATTGCGACGCCGTCGTTGAGAGCCTTGATGGCCGTTACCTGTGTCCCTGCGGCTGGGCGCTGGCTGCCGAAGGCGGGATCGCAGCCTGGAGCACCCTGGCACCGATCGGGAGCTCATACCCGGCACATGCGGCTCGCGCTCAGGCTGAATGGGAGGTCAAGCACTTCTGGCCGCGAGGTCGAGCGCTCATCCTCGGCGACGTCGTGTACGCGCTGGTTAGACCTGGGGAGCCTAACCGTCCAGCCCGCTTTCTCGAAGTGGGCTGCGGAACGGGGACCGTACTGGCCCAGATTGCCAGTCGGGGATTCGATGCCACTGGCTGTGACGCGTTCCGCTCCAATCTGGAGATCGCCAGAGAGAGGGTTCCGGCCGCGGCGCTTTTTCAAGGGGACGGCGCAACTGCGACGGCACCGGGCTGGTTCGATGCCGTAGGGCTTTTCGATGTGATCGAGCACGTCGACGACGAAGTACCAATCCTCGCGTCATGTTTGGACGTCGTCCGGCCCACTGGGCGACTCTTCGTCACGGTGCCCGCATTCCAAGGACTTTATGGACGGCGCGACCGCATCGCCGGCCACCGGCGACGGTACCGTGCGGCTACGCTGCGGGCACGCATTGAAGCCGCGGGTTGGCGGGTGGAGCGGATCACGTACTTCTCCACCGTTCTCTTTCCGCTGTTCGTCCTGGCTCGTTTCGTGGAGCGGCTCGTCGGGACGAACGGACCCGACCCGACATCGGGAACCGACCTCGCGGAGACCAAAGCGGGTGGCGCGCTCAACGCCCTCGGGCTGGTGACCTTTGCGGTGGAGCGGCGGTGGCTCCGACGACATTCGCTTCCGTTCGGTAGCTCGCTGCTTGCCGTGGCGCGTCGACCCTGACTTTGCCTCGACCCATGACGCCAACGAGCCCGGCGTGCCATGCGCGCTCGGACCACGAGAGATCCTCGCGGTACTTGAAGTCACCCTTCGCCAGCGGCCAGCCGTTGATGTAACGGATTGAGCGGAAGCCTGCGGCCTCAAACCAGCCTTTCACCTCGGCAATGTCGTGCTCGTGATGGTACCGAGGCGCGTACCAATCGAAATTGCAGCACTGGCGCACCTCCCAGTTTTTCTGCCGCGAGAACCAGATGAAGCGGTGAAGCTTTCGCACGCCGGGAATGCTGCCGAGTACACACAGAACCGAACAGAACGCGTTGATGGCAGGATACGGAAGACGGTTCACCAGCGCGCGCAGCGTGGTGTCGAGGGTTCGCAGGGGCCAGACCGTCCGCCGGAAGACGGCGACGTAGCAGTCGCCCCCTTCGCGAACCAGAGGCACGAGCGCCTGGAATCCCTTTCGGGTGTCCGGTGTGTGGTGCAGAACACCGTGGCTGTACAGGAGATCACAAATCGCGTCTTTGAGAGGCGGGTGGTGGACGTCGCCTTGAATGAAGTGGGTCGAGGGCCATCGTCCCGCAAGCGCGCGGGCCTTGTCGATCGCGACCGAGTAGTCGAAGCCGATGAGCTCCGCGGCGTGTTCGCCCACGTACTTCATGAACCGTCCGCCGCCGCAGCCGGCATCCACGATGACCTTGCCCCGAAGATCGTCCGGCGTGAGGTCGGTAATCTGAAAATACTCTTCCTGGTCTTCCGGGCGTTCCCAATCGAACGAGTTCCACTGGAAGCCGAAACTTGCGGCGTAGTTTGCGCGGAGATTCTCGCGAGCAGTCACATCAGGCAGAAGACGGGGAATGAAGTCGATGATGGGATACTGCGCTCGGCATGACGCCGAGACGCACGCAAGGCGTCCCTCCGCCACTTCCCCGTTTTCGATTCGTTCCCCTTCGAGACGCAGGTCAGACCGGCACACAGGACATGCCAGCCACTGCAGCAGCCGCGGTTTCACCAGAGGCTAATGTTAGCTCATCTTCTTGCAGTGACGCGGCATCGGATGGCGGCACGTGACGAGCGCGGTCGGGCCCAGCTGAACACAGAGGGTCGCTATGGCGCGGAGGAAATGCGATGCGGTTTCGACAGCCGCGCCGCGAGGAGCACCGCTTCGATCAGACTGGAAGGATCGGCGACCCCTTGTCCGGCTATGTCGAATGCCGTGCCGTGATCAACAGAGGTGCGGACGATCGGTAGGCCGAGCGTAACGTTCACCGCGTGCCCGAATGAGAGTAACTTGACCGGGATCAGTCCTTGGTCGTGATAGCACGCGATGACAGCGTCGAATTCGCCGCGGGCGGCGCGAGCGAAGATTGTGTCACCCGGAAAGGGACCATCGATCGTCACGCCGCGAGCACACGCCCTCTCGACGGCAGGCCGTAATACCTCCTGGTCTTCCCGACCCAGGACGCCGCCTTCACCTGCATGCGGATTGAGTCCGGCGAGCGCCAGACGCGGACGCTCGATGCCGAAGCGCGGCAGCCCGCCGGCGGCGAGCTCGATGATGTCGTCGAGCAGGTCGGGGGTGAGAAGTTTTGGCACATCGGCCAGCGGCACGTGGACGGTCGCGAGCACGATTTTCAGCGGCTTCGACCAGAACATCATCGCCACGCGTCGGCTGTGCGTCAGGTCGGCCAGCAGATCCGTGTGCCCTGTCCACTCCAATCCGGCGCGCGAGAACGCCAGCTTGTTGATCGGCGCCGTCGCAATCGCGCCGACCCGTCCAGTCATCGCGTCGCGAACCGCCGCGCAGATTGCGTTGTACGCGGCGCGGGCCGCGTCGGGCGACAACACGCCGGGCGCGAAGTGCGCGCCGGCCGGCGGCCCATAGATCACCGGTTCGCAGACCTCGCGCACGCGCGGATCGTCGGCCGCCTTCAGGGCGATTTCGGGACCGATGCCGGCCGGATCGCCGGCCGTGATGGCAATGAAGGGCTTCGGCACGGGGGTTATAGGTTACAGGGTACAGGTTGAAGGTCGGATTGCTCACTCACGGCTTCTCATACACGATTCGCTCGCGCGTCCGACGAGCGTCAATCCATGCGCCAAGACCTCCAAACAGGGCGACTCCAAGGGCGCTTGAGGCGACACTCTCGCTGCTCGGTGACTCGCCGCTCCCAAGCACCGCGAGCAGTCCAGCCACACCTATCGCCTTTAGAGCACCATCCCAAATCGGATCGCCCACCAGGCCGACAGCGGCAATGTCAGCGCTTGGAATGACGCGACGCGTTCCGTCGACCGACAACGTGAGCTCGGTGGGTGTTGCATCGATCAGACGGCCGGACGAACGACGTCCAGCCGGGTCGTGCACGATAACCGTCTTGCCCACGTAACGGTTCACAGTCTCGAGGCGATGAGGTGTCTGCGCGGAGAGACTTGCCGCTCCTAGCCACAAACAGAGGATCCCGCCAACGAGGCCGCGGCCGGCGATCACGAACGTGGACTTCGTGATCACGGCTGCCCGCACGCCGGTGCATCGGGGTTATCGACAATGGCGGTTGGGAACATCGTGCGCCCGACCACCGACTCTTCGTAACTCCACGTCCACGGTCGTGCGCTTTCGCAAATTGTGTAGCTGTAAGGGCCGAGCGCGGCCGCACCGCAGAAGATTTTCCCGATCAAGAAGGGAAGCCGTCCTGCCCACGACCGGCACAACGAATCATGTGCCATACATGAGGGCGACTCGACACCGTGATACGTCCAGCGCACGGTCGAGGCGTACCTCGGGAACACGCCGAGTTGCAGCGTGCCTCCGCTGCAGACCTCCAGGAGCGCGTCGTCGACGTGCCGCAATTCGCCCGTAATTTCTGACGTCCAATTACCGCCGTTGGTGCCGCACACGCCAAGGAAGGTTCCACAACCACCACCGCAGTTGCCGAAGCAATTATTGGCTTTCTTTGGCTGCGGTGCCGGCCAGACAAGTTCAGATGTCTCATTGCCTGTCGGAGTGACTCCATCTTGATTGATCGCGATCTCCTGCGCACCGATGTGAATTGAAACAGCACGTGCGGATCCGGTGTTCACGCCAGCGTCATACGAAAATGAACCGGAACCGACCCGGGTCGTCGACGCGCCGGACAACCTCACCCATGGAACTCCTGAGACAGCAGACCACACGCAATTCGGCTGGGCCGACACGACAATTGTTCCCGCGGTGCCGATCGCTGGTGGCGACACGACATTGGGTGTGACCGCCGTCACGCAAGTGGGCTCACCACCCGCGCCGAGCTGCATGATGCCAACCGTCTGTCCTGCGATTGTCAGTGCACCCATCCGCGACTCATGGACGGCGTTGTTGGTCGCTGCGAAATGTACGCTGCCGGATCCGTTGCCCGATGCGCCATCTGTGATCGTGAGAAATTCGCTCGCGGCGGTCGCCGTCCAGGGACATCCCACCGGCGCCGAGACGGTCAACGAGCTGGTCGCCGTTCCGGACGGGAGTGGATCATTTCCGGAAACTGCGTAGCTGCAGCCTCCAGTCCCAACACCGGCTTGCGTCATCTGAACATTTCGCGAAGCCACCTCCAACACGCCTGTTCTTGCCTCTGCAGATGTGTTGTCGTGAACGAAGTAGGAAACCGTTCCGGATCCGCTGCCGTTGAACCCTCCGGTAATGTCTATGAACGGACTGAGGCTCGTCGCACTCCACGCACAGCCGGCCGACGTTGAAACGACTATCTGCCCAGATGCGCTCGCGGAATCTGCGTTCAGGCTTAGCGGCGAAATCGAGTAACTGCATCCAGAATCGCCGCTCGGTACGCCGTGTTGATCCACGGTGTACGTTCGACCCGCGACGGTGAGAGTCCCGCTCCGGTTTCCGCCGGACGTGTTTGCCGCTACATCCCAGCGAATCGTCGCCGGTCCGGTGCCATTCCTCGAATCAGCGCGCAGTGCCACCCACGACGCGCTGCTCACGGCGGTCCAGGCGCAGGATGTGCCGATGGAGAGTTGCACGGACTCCACATGCGCATTCGCGTCGTAGAAGTCGCTATACCCAGAAAGCGCGGCGCCACACATCGCCCCGGCGCGCTGCGTAACGTGATACGTGCGAGTGCCAATCACAATGTCTGATTCCCGTGAAGCACCGGTGGGGTTCGCCGACAGCTCATAACGTACCCGGCCGTTGCCGATACCACCGGTCCATCCGGGCGTGATCGTGATCCACGACGCGGATGTCGTGGCGGTCCAGGCGCACCCGTTCGTGGTGACCGTAATGAACCCCGTCTGTTCGTCGGCTGGGTGCCACTGGCTCTCCGGGTAGAGCGTCAGGCAGGGCGCATTCGGGTCCGGCACGGTGAACTCGACCCACGCGCCCCACGAGTGTGCGCTGCTGGTCTTCACGCCGATTGTCCAGTATGCGCGCCCCGGCGCGAGCGCCACACCGGGACTCACGCTGCACGAACCCGTTCCGTTGGGACACCCCGCGGCGGCAGGGCTAATCGTCTTCAGGTCGATTACTCCTTCCTCGTGCGAATCATCCACCCACAACGAGTACGACTGTGCGTTGCTAATCGCATTCCAGCGGTACACCGGATTGACGGTGTCGATGGCCCCCATCGGATAAACGGGCCCTGAGGACGGCGGTGTGTAGCTCACCGTCAGTGTGTCGATCGCGACATTGTTCGAACCGTCGCGCGCGGCAACCGTGAGAACGTTCGTGCCTGAGACCAGCGGCAGATTGGCCGACCACGTCGTCGTGCCGCTCGCCACGCCAGACGCACCACGGTCGCTGGTCCACATGACCTCCGACACGCCGACCTGGTCGCTCGCTGTTCCTGCAATGGCGAGGGTGGCGGTAGAAGAACTGTACGTGGCGTCGGACGTCGGCTGGGTGATCGTCACGATGGGCGCCGTGGCGTCCGCGGAGCTGGTGGTCGTGGGCACGGTAAAGGACTTTTCGCCGATCCAGGAGTGCCGGTTGCTCAGTTGCACCCCGAGCTGCCAGTAGGCCTTCCCCGGTGCGAGCAATACGCCTGGACTTACCGCGCACATGCCGGTCCCATTCGCACATCCCGCAGCATCGGGCGAAATCGTCTTGAGGTAGATCTTTCCTTCTTCCTGCGAATCATCGACCCACAGCGAGTACGACTGCGCCGTGGTGGACGCGGTCCACGTGAACGTCGGCGTACGGGTTGGTGTCGAGCCGTCAGGAGATACCTGGCTCTGCGCGGCTGCGACGAAGGCGTGTCCGAACAAAGTCAGAACGAACCAGAGAGTCGCGACCGTCCTGCGTGCAAGGTCATCGAAACGGTCGGGTCGAATGTGCGCCGAAGCTGTCCTGCGATTTGAGAGTAGGCGATCGTCTTCCACGAGACGTGGAATTGCCAGCCGGATGCCGCGGTGGTTTTGGCGGAAAATCGCTGATTTCGGTGGGCCGAATCGCAAATTGCGCGTACGCGCTTCGGTGGCACGATCGCAGGAAGATGAGAGGGTTGGGATTGCGGCTGGGGATATTCGGTGCCTCCGGCAGCTTGCCGAAGGGCAGCGTTCATGCTGCCGGAGGCGCCTTTCAGGCGGGAATCAGCCGAGCATCGACCGAGCGTGCTGCGGCATCCTAGAAATTCAGCGTAATTGTCTTCTCGATAGTGACCTTGTCGGCACCTGTCCTCGGGTCCACGATGACACTTACTGTTACCTCTCCGTCGTCCGTATCGGCAACTGCGTAAACGATGTTCTGGTTGCAGGCACCCGTTCTTTTCGTACCCTCACCGAAATCCCACATGCAGACTGAGCGCTCTGGCGCGCCGACTGCAATGAACTCGACTTCGATTTCCCCCGCACCATGAGCAACTTCGCGATACGTGAGCGTGACGCTGACTTCTTTCGGTATTGCAGACACGCGGACTATTCCCGAAGTGCTCCAACCGTTCGCAGCCGAGGCTGTCGCGGTGACCACGTAGGTGTCCTTCTCGCGAAAGGTGCAGTTGGTGGTCCGTTGATCTCCAAGATTAATGGTCTGTCCGTTGCCGCACGCCAGCGTGACCGATGTTGGTGCCGGGGCATTTGCAACCCCTGCCGCCTGCGTCACGGTGACATATATCTCGACGGTGTCCGGGGGCGTGATCACCGAGTACTTGGAGTCGACGGTCACGGTAAATGGCTCAATGGCGGGTACATCGAGCGAGCCATTGATTCCCGACGAGCTTGCGAGAACGGTTGTCGGCCCGTTGCCCGTCAATGTCACGGTAACGGCCCCGCTGGTATCGGTGACCGGCAGCGTTGAACTGAGTGAGCCGGCAGCGGTGGACAACTGAATGGTCCGGCCGGCCAGAGGTGCGCCCGCCGAATCCGTGAATCTCCCGGTCACAGTGATTGTGCTTCCGCTGAGCAACAGGCGGCTCGGGGATGCCGACAGTTCGAGCCGAGATGGCGTGGCAGCCGGCGCTGGCCCTGGCGATGGCTGCGGTACCGGCGTAGGAGCTACCGTCGCATCGGAACCGCAGCCTGCCAGCAGCACGGCACACGAGAAAGCTCCCGCAATTGCTCGTTTCACGTTCTTCACCTGTACCTCCCAGGAATGGGGAGGTGGAAACCAGTTGTCGTGGGGAAACCGGGAGCATTATAGCCGCGTTTCCGCGCACCTGGCATCGCGCGCAGCGTCGATCAGGGTCTTAGACGCCCGTTTCTGAGGCGATGTTCTTCGGGAAAGCCGGAAGTCGCAACCAGAACACGAGCCCGACAAGGCTGGAGACCAGCAAGTGCGCGAAGATGAGCAGCGAGATTGCCACCGCGGCTTCGCGAGGCACCCCCAACGGCTGCAGGAGCAATGCGTGGAGCTGCTCGCGGAGGCCCAAGCCGTTCACGGACACGGGCACATTGCTAAGGAGCGAAGCAGTTGTCACCGCTGTGAGCAGAGTGAAAAAGGCCGGATGCGTGGCGAGGCTGATCGCGAAAAACATGCGATACACGCTCGTCAGCGCAACGAAGTAGGTCGCGACCACGGCCGCCGACTGCATCACGATCTGCGGACGCGCGGCGGCCGTCGCCATGTCTCGGCGGAATTGCTGCAGGCGCTCTGCAATGCCAACAACCAACGCACCGCATCGCGCCAGCCGCCGGGGAAGTCCTCCGGTGCCGCGCGCCGCCACGATGAGAAATGCAATCAGCATCGCCGCAATTGCTGTCACCGCCGCGCGGGTCGCCGCAAATCGCGGTGACGGATCCGGAGCAAGCCAGTACATCGCCGTGGCGAATACGGCAAGGAGGCCAATGCTGAGGAGTCGATCGAGCACGATGGAGGCTGCGATGGGCCGATACCCGTACTGGCGACCGAGGTAGTACACCTTCGCCATGTCGCCGCCGACTGTAGAAGGAAAGAAGTTATTGAGGAAAATGCCGATGAAGTATTGCTGCACCGCGGTGCCAAGGCTGACCGACACGCCCGACGCCGCAAGCACCTGCCGCCATCGCCACGCGTACAGCACCTGGCCCAACATGACAACCGCCAGCGACAACAGGTAGAACCAGAGCGGGAGCGTCGTGAACAACGTCCGCAATGCGCCGCGATCGAGGCCGCGGAAGAGCAGAGTCAGCAGTGCGATGGAGACGACGCACTGAAGCCCGAAGGTGAGATGCTTGCGCGTTACCAATGATGTCCGGTCGGCCCATCCAGCCAGGTCTGCAGGCCGTGAGGGACCGTGAATTATACGACGCGATTAGGGTTCACAGCTGCAGCAGCACCCAGTCCGCGACGACCTTTGGACTCGCGTTACGCTCGAGGGCGCCGAGCGCGCGATCGACGGCTTCGTACGCGCGAAGGGTGCGATCGGGATCAAAGCTGGTCGAGAGCTTCTCGAGTTGCGCCTCGAGATCGGCGTTTGCGAGAGATCGGCGATCGGCCCGGCTGGCGATGATGCCAATATCGCGCAGGAGCGAGCCAAGCGAACGAAGGCAGACGGCAAGCTGGCTGCGTTCCTCGGCTGGCGTACCTTTGCCGCTGGTGAGATCGCGCGCCAGGCTGATGCGTCGCACCGTGTCATTGGATCGCGCGGTCTCCTGGAGCAGGCGCTGCGCAGCCTCCCGTGCCTCCGTGAGGTCGGCTGACTGTGCTTCCAGGCCACGGCCGATGCTCCCATCCGCATCCGCCGCCGCGGCCCGGGCTTCGGCCTCCGAATAGTCATGATCGCGCATCAATACCTGGGCGACGTCCGCGGGCGTGAGCGGTCCGAATCGGAGGCGAGGGCAGCGCGACCTGACGGTCGCGAGCAGCGCATCGGGCAGCGAGGACACGAGGATGAATGTGGAGGCGGATGGCGGTTCTTCCAGCGTCTTCAACAACGCGCTCTGCGCCTCAGCCGTCGCGGCATCCGCCTCGTCGATAATTACGATGCGGCGTCGTCCCTCGAACGGGCGGTACTGGGACCGATCGATCACATCCCGGAGCTGTTCGATCTTGATGGATCCCGTGTCGCCGGGCTCGACGATGATGACGTCCGGATGGACGCCGCGCGCGATGCGCCGGCAGGACGCACATTCGCCGCAGGCGTCACGCTCAAATTCGATCGACGACCGCGGCTGGAGGCAGTTGATCGCCTGGGCCGCGGCGACCGCCGTCAATCGCTTGCCGACGCCCGAGGGCCCCGCCATCAGGATCGCGGGAGGCATCGAATCGCGCGCGATCGCGCGTGCAAGCAGCGAGAGCAGCCGCCGGTGGCCGACGATCGTGCGGAAGGACACACGACCATTATGTCTGGGGATCAAGGATTGGGGATCGGGGATCAGGGACCCGCAGTCAACTCCCAACTCCCAACACTCCAACTCCCAATTGGAGTGTCGAGGATCAAGATGCTCTTCATTCCGGATCCCGGATCCCCGATCACTACCGAGTTACCGTCTAAAGATTCGTCCCCAGAACCCGCGCTTCTTCTCGGCGGCCGATTCAGGCAAGGGCGGCAGCGGTGGTGAGTCCGCGGTCGAGGTCACCGTGTTGCGCTGCCGATCGACGGGGAGTGGCGTCGCGTCCGCCG
>DAIRVG010000001.1:27023-30198 GCA_036802945.1 Vicinamibacterales bacterium | reverse complement strand
GTGCAGCGGGCAGAACGCATTCGGCTCGGTCCCGCGCGCGAAGTACTCCGTGTAGACCATCGATTGATTCGTCGGCTCGCCATCGCCGTTGAGCACGACCGCGCCTCGACACGAATCGTTCGGTAATTGTCCGCTCAGGCGGCAGATGGTGACGGGCACAACCGTCGACGGCATCCGGAACCGATCTGGCGCATCGTTACGCGTCGCCATCGCCATGAAGCGTCCCCACAGCGGCGCCGCAAGGTCGCCCGCATAGCCGTTGCCGATGATCGTTCTTGGCTGGTCGTACCCGATCCACACACCCGCCACGAGGTGTGGCGTGAACCCTACGAACCAGACGTCGTGATAATCGTTGGTCGTGCCAGTCTTGCCGGCCGCGGGCAGCGTGAAGCCAACTTGCCGCGCCTGCCACCCGGTACCAGCATTGATCACGTCCGACATCATCGACGTCATGATGAATGCCGTCGCCTCGCTAATCGCGCGTTCCTTGTGCGTGCTCGCGGTGTACAACACCTCGCCGGACGACGCATCCTCGACACGACGGATAAGCGACGGCGGCGCCACCATCCCTTGATTGGCGAACACGGAAAAGGCAGACGTCATCGAGAGTAGCGTTACCTCGCCGGAACCGAGCGCCAGCGACGGGACCGCGGGGAGATCGCCGATCCCGAGACGCTGTGCGTACCGCACGGCGGTCGGAATGCCCACCTGCTGCAGCATTTGCACGGCGGCGCGATTGCTCGACGTGCGAAGCGCTGCGCGCATCGTAATCGCATCACTCGCTACATGCTCGTCCGCCGGAACCCATTGGCCTTGCAAAGTCGCGATCGGAGTGCTGAGGCCGGAGATCAGTGTGGCGGGCGTGAAGCCCTGCTCGAGAGCGGTCGCGTACACAAACGGCTTGAACGCGGACCCCGCCTGCCGCTTTGCCTGCGTCGCGCGATTGAATCGGCTGCGATCGAAATCGCGCCCACCGACCATGGCGCGGACCTCGCCGTCCAGTGGATCCATGGCGATCAGCGCGCCTTGCAACGGATCGGAGGTCACTGCCGGCCGATTGCCGCGGCGTTTCGCTTGCCGCTGCTCGATATCCGCCAGCGCGCGCTCGACCTCGCGCTCCGCCGCCTTCTGCATCTCGAGATCGAGCGTGGTGTACACCTTGAGCCCACCCTGGTACACGCGCTCCCAGCCGAAACGCTGGACGAGCTGCTTCCGCACCTCTTCCTTGAAGTACTGCCCGTAGCCTTCTTCCGGTCGGAGCGCATCCGCAAGCCGAGGCCGGCTTCGCAGCGCGCTGTCGTACGTCGCTCGATCGATCGCCCCGCTCTCACGCATCGCCAGCAGGACCACTCTCCGGCGCGCGATCGCGCGTTCGAGGCTCACGGTAGGCGCGTACGTCGATGGAGATTTCACCAGACCGGCGAGCAGCGCCGACTCAGGCACGTCGAGATCCCGCGCGTGCTTGCCGAAGAAACCGAGCGACGCCGCTTCCACGCCATACAGGCCGTCCCCGAAATACACCTTGTTCAGGTACATCTCGAGGATCTGGTCCTTCGTAAACTGCCGTTCGAGGCGCCACGCAAGCACCGCCTCCTTCAGCTTTCGTCTGAATGTTTTGTCGGTGGTAAGGAAGCTTTGACGCGCAAGTTGCTGCGTCAGCGTGCTGCCGCCCTGCTCGGCCCGGCGAGCGCGGACGTTATTCAGCGCCGCCGCAACGATGCGGACGACGTCGACGCCGCCATGATCGTAGAAGCGCTGGTCCTCGATCGCCACGATCGCGTGCACCAGGTGCGGAGAAATCGCTGACAGCGGCGCGTCGATCCGCTGTTCCTGGAAGATCGTGAACGCCGGACGGCTCTTGGCGTCGTACAGCGTCGTTGCCTGCGCCATCGAACCAACCCCGCGCAGCTCCGACGCAGTTGGGAGGCCGGTCATGATGCCGTGCACGAGCCAGACGGATCCTGAGATCCCGGCGACAACCGCGACCGCAGCGGTGACGACGGCCGCGACGAAGAGATCGTGATGAGCTCGGATGGTGACTTCTATGCGCCGACGGAGGTTTGCCATGCGCGGGGTGACCTTGTACATCTACGACCACCACCGATCACCGCAACGCGTGTGCCACTGGTGGCACCCTGATTGCTCCCCGACGTAGGGGACACCAACCATGACGCCGCTGCGCGTACTCGTCGTCTTTTTGTGGTTCGCGATTCTATCGGCGGGATCCTACGTGTGGACGATACACACCACGGGGGAGCCGATCACCGGCGCGCATCCGCGGGTCGACAGCCCATCTGTTCTCGACGAAGTGGTAAATGGTGCGGCGGAGTTGGAAAGGCCGCGGGACGACGATTGGGCTGAGCCGCATGTCGACCTCAACGGCAACGAGGTAGATGATGCGGTAGGCGACTACCGTATCGATCGGTATGGCGAGTTATACGAGGGTCACGCGCCCGACACTGCCCTGCCCCACCTCGGCTCACCCATTCTGTAACTCCCAGAGTCCCCGTTTTGAGTTACGGCTTGCTGAAGAGCACCAGGAACAGCATCGTGGGCTCGCTGTCAGGCGCCCACGCCGGGATAGTCCTGACATGCGTCAATGCCGCGCTGACTTCGCTGACCACGACGTCCGGCGGAACGCCGTGGCCAAGGCGGTTCGCGGGCACGCCTGCGGGCACCTCTGTGTTGGGTCGCGGCGGGAAATCGATCACCGCTAACCGCCCGCCCGGCTTCAGCGAGGCGGCAAAGCTGCGGATGAGCGGCGCCGAATCGGTGAGATGGTGGTAGGCGTCGCGGATCAGGATCGCGTCACAGCAGCCCGCTGGAAGATTCGTCGAGGCGGGCGCGTCTGTGACCACGGTCACATTCGTCAGCTTCTCGCGTGTCACCGCGTCGCGCAGCGCGGCAAGCTGGGGTCCTCCAATCTCGTTGGCGTACACGCGACCGGTCGGACCGAGCGACTTCGAAAACTTCATGGTCCATGCGCCAAACCCGGCACCCACATCGGCGACAGTCATTCCGGGCGTCAGCTGCAACAACTCCATCAGTCGCGGAACTTCAGCGTCGGCTGACTTGAGTTGCGCCTCAGTGAGTGCGGTCTGCTGCGCGGCGACGGGCGAGAGGAACAGAATTGCCAGGCCAAGGGAGGCGGCTGCGCGTGTCATTTATGCGAACC
>DAIRVG010000001.1:8628-26923 GCA_036802945.1 Vicinamibacterales bacterium | reverse complement strand
TGTCGTGTCACCAATACGTTCTAACCGACAGGTGGCACATGATGTTGACGACGACGGTTCAGCCCGACACCCAGCGATCGGAATGGTTTGCGTCCTGGTTTGACTCCTTCCACTATCACAAGCTGTACGCGCAGCGAGATGACGCGGAAGCGGCGGGTTTCATCGACGAGCTAATCCCACGACTCAGGCCCCGCCAGGGCGCGCGGGTGTTAGACCTCGGATGCGGCGCCGGCCGCCATTCCAAGTACCTCGCGTCGAAGGGTCTCCGGGTCACCGGCATGGACCTGGCCGCCGGCAGCATCAGGGAAGCGAAGAAGAGCGAGCAGCCGCGGCTCCGCTTCCTCCAGCACGACATGCGAGTGCCATTCGGCCGTAATTCCTTCGACTATGTTTTCAACTTCTTCACCAGCTTTGGTTACTTCGAACAGTCGGGCGAGCACATGGTCGTCGTTCGAAACATGGCGACCTCGCTACGGCACGGCGGCGTGCTCGTGCTCGACTACCTGAACGTCCGTCACGCCGAAGCACGGCTCACGTCCGACGAGATCAAGGAAATCGACGGTGTCATATATCGGCTGACGCGCTGGATGGACGCCCGCCATTTCTTCAAGCGCATCGCGGTCGAGGGACGTGACGGCGAGCCGCTCGAGTACGTCGAGCGCGTTGCCAAGTTTTCGCTGCGGGACTTCGAGCGGATGTTCGTGCCCCACGACTTGAGCATCGAGGCGGTCCACGGCGACTACCGCCTGAGTCCCTACGATTGCCTGGACTCGCCTCGGATGATTCTGGTGGCGAAGAAGAGGGGCCCAAGTGCGGATGCGCGGCTACTTCCTCGCGAGGCTCTTGCCGACACGGCTGAGCGTCTCGGCCATCACCGGGCGCGTTGAAAGAACTCACCTGCGGAAAGAAGCCTTGGAAGGAAGGGCCCGGCCTGATCTTCGTGTCACGTGATTGGCGGCCCATGAGACTCACGAGCGGCGGATGGTCGTTAACTCCCAGGTTGGCAAGCTCGAGCGATTGGACCGGACAACGGGCCGGACACGGGCTACCATACTGGTTCGAGCGTAAAAGCTCGTCGTGTGACTGGACGTGATGAACGCGCGGCCAGCGAGGTCAGATCGATGGAGGAGACCCCGTGAAATCGGCCGTCAGGCGTCGGTCGTGGGCGATAATGGCCTTCATTGGCCTTCTCGCCATCGGTGTAGGTATAGGTCACGCCCAGCAAATCTTCAGCGGCTACTACGGCTCCACTCCCCCCAAATTCGCGACGGCGACGACCTTCAAGGGCGCGTTCAACTTCTGCCGCGCCATGTTTACCAGCAATCGGCGTGAGAAACGCGGTTGGGACACGGATTACCCCGGGGCCGACATCAATTTCAGCATCCGGCTCTCGGAGCTGACCAAGACTCGCGTAAGTAAGGAATCCGAGGGAGGCGACCCAGACCACGTCGTCGTCCGATTGACGGACAACGCGTTGTTCAAGTGCCCGTTCCTGCTCATGGAGGACGCAGGTACTGCAATCTTCAACGAACAGGAGGTTGTGAGACTGCGAGAGTACTTGCTCAAAGGCGGTTTCCTGTTCGTCTCTGACTACTGGGGCCCTCTCGCGAAAGAGCAATTTGACGGCGAGATCGGTCGCGCACTGCCGCGGTCGCAGTATCCGATCGTCACCATTCCAATGGGCCATCCGATCTGGCACACACAATTCGAGGTCACGCGCGTTCCGCAGATGCCCTCGATCCAATCCTGGCGGCGCAGCGGCGGGACATTTGAACGCGGCGTCGGTAGCGGCACACAGGACGCTCGTGGGATTGCCGACGACCACGGTCGCCTGATGGTTGTGATGCTTCACAACACGGATGTCCCCGACGGCTGGGAACGCGAAGGAGAGGACCGCGAGTATTTCCTCAAGTTCTCGCCCGACGCCTACTCGGTCGGGATCGATATCGCGCTATACGGCATGACCCATTGAGTGTGGGTCAGGACCTCCCGGGCTGACCGCAGCAACCCAGAGAGCAACGACCAGGCCTGCAACGCATAGCCACGCGAAGAGATCGCCGGTTCTGGCGTAGAGCGTCGGAGGGGTTGAAGGCTTACCTGCTGACCCGACGGATACGATAGCCTGCGCCGAATTCGAGAACGTTGGCTTTGCGAAACCCGTGCGCGCGGATCGCCAAAGTGCTCCACACGCGGTCGTTGATCTGATAGCGCCAACCGTATCTCGTGTAGAGGCGCGATGAGTTGGGCTTCGCGAACCCACGTGCGACGGTGTCTCCAACCTGCGTGAGGGCACTGAATCGACCGATGACGTGTTCGTACCCCCCATAGACTCCGACGGCCCAACGTCGGCTGGCTCCGGCGCGCCACTCTCTGCCGGCTCCGTCCATGCTTGCACCCGCCGAGCCGTCGTACGTCACATCGGTCCCGCCCGCGATCTTGCCGAATTGATAGAAGTGCCGCTGCACCGCAGCTGTTGCGCCAACCGTTCCGAAGTTCGCTCGAACGATCGGACTTCTTTTCGCGATTACGTTCTTCACCCCTCCCGCTCCCCCGACGACGAACTCCCATAAAGGTTGAAACGTCGGCGGATCGATGTCGCGGCGTGTGGGAGCTTCAGAGGCAAGGTTGTATTGAAGGCCCACCTTCGGGCCGATCACGTTGATCCCCAAGTCCGGCTGGACCATGCCGGCGTTCGATCGGTGAGTGAAATCGACCCCGGTATAGATCGCGATCCTGGGCGTCGACAGGTAACGCAGGTAAAAGCCCCAATTGATGCGGGCATTAAGGTCTGACCCCAGCACGTTTTCGTAGACTTCCTTTTCTTCGTTCATGTGCTTCCAACGCCACGAGAGCCCCATGCCGAAATCGGTCGTCACTTGCAGCTGATCGCTGAGGCGCGCAAAGGGCCATGAGAAGAACGTGTAGGCTTCCAGCGGCCGGCCGTTCTCGATGCTTTTCGGAAGGGGCACGAACGAAAAGCCGAAGCCATAGGACGGCGTGCCGTACAGTTTGTGCCACTTGCTGGTTCCGTCGGTCCGCCGGCCGATCTCAACGGTCAGATTTGGAGCCCAATGGATCGGATCGCTTGCACCGCCTGCACTCGTCTCGAACGGGTTCGTGGGAAGAATGTACGCGGGCGTAGCGCCGCCGCGGACAAACCACAAGTTCGTCTCGAAGCCTTGCCCATAGGCCGTTCCAGGCCACCAAAGGAGGAATACCAGGAGCGTTTTCCGTCCACCGAAGCGTGACGCGGCGGTTGCGAACACATCGGGGCCGGTCTCGGTCATGACGGTCCCGTAGTTCGGGAAGCGGACGCCCGCGTCAAGATGCACAGGTAGTCGTGGGGTTGTTGTCGTGGAGGCCGCAGTGATTGACCTCTTCGACGCGTGACAAGTGGGCAGCGCACCGCAACGATCTCGACCGCATGCACAGTGCAATGCGGTTGCCGCAAGGCGGCCAACGAGATCTGCTAGTAAAAGGCGTGCGGAGGGAGGTTGGAAGGCAGTCTTAAGATCCGGTGCTCACCAAATATTGAGAGACGCCGGATGCTGGATTGTCAGACTCTCGTTCTCACTGTTATGATTCGGCGCTCTTTCGTACGCACCGAAGCACCTGCGTTCCTCACGCATCCTTAGCCACCTGGGGTCCGGTCTTGCCGCTATCAATCAGAACGACCGCGCTCGTCTTTCTAGCGCTGCTTGCCCGGCCGGTTCTCGCCCAGGACAGACCGCCGACGAGCGTCGCTGACACAGACACCGACGGCCTCGGTCAATGGGCGCCTTTGGGTCAGATTCCGGTCGATCAGGCCGGTGCCGGACTCCGCGGTTACGTGCTGGCTGGCGAGAGCACCGAGGTCGCCGAACCCGGCGCCAGTCAGGTCTCAATTCACGCGGTTGCCGCGAACAACTTTTATCGTGAGCAGAACGAGAACTTCTCGATCAGTCAGCGATACGAGACGCACACGATGGCTCTTGGTTACCGTCACGGCTTCAGACTCGGGATCTTTCCCCGCTTCGAGCTTGGCGGGCAGGTCCAGCTGACCCAGGGCGGCAGTGGCTTCATGAACGGATTCATCCTGGGTGTCGAGAATTTCCTGGTTCGGATGACCGGCGTAGAGTCCGCCAGGAACCAGTTGCGAGGCAGCGAAGGAACTCTGCCTCCGCTCGGCACATTCATCACGAAAGGCGGGCGTCCGGTCTATCGAGCAGCGGGCGATGGCTCGGGTTTCGGGGACTTCTCGATCGTCGCGAAAGCCCTTCTTCGCGACGGCGCTCCTTCGTCGAGCCGCACGCGTCTGGCCGCGCGCGTCGCAATCAACATGTCCGGGAAGTCAGAATTCACCAGAGGAAATTTCGCCGGCATCGGCGTGAGCCTGGACAAGAAGGTCTTGAAATGGGCTGCCTTTCACGGCGACGTGCGAGCCAGTTTCTTTCTGGACCGTGTGAACCAGTGGAATCTGCCACTCAAGCATGTGTCGCTTGGGTTCTCAGCGGGGCCGGAGTTGCGCCTCGGGGTAAACAGCTCCGCGAGCGCTCAAATTGGCGGAAGTACCACTCCTTACCTGCCGACAGGCGCCACCGCCTTCGACAGGGGGTACGGCGACATTACTTTTGGCCTGAGCCACCGCTTCAGGACCCGGCAGCGCCAGGTCATTGCCCAAGCCTACCTGCGCGAAAACATGAACCTCCCATTTCGCGTCCGCTGGAACACCGACCCGGACCTGTCGCTAGGGATCAAAGTCACCATTCGCTCGGCTCCACACTGATCGGGCTGTTGGCGCAATGCTCGCGACGGCTCGCGGCGATACTGAATCGTGTCGCGCTTTTCCTGAGGCCGTTTGCCTTCAGCTTGGGCCGGAGACCAGGTGGCCTGACGGCTGTTTTTTGAATGGATGGACGGGCGTGTTCAGTCATACGGCTTTCGACGTTGATCCCCATGCGGGGTCGACTCTCGGCCGAAGCGTTTGAGTACATGATCCGACTCAAAGAGGGACCGCCCAATGGGAAAGACGTCTCGTCGGTCCGCCTCGAAAGCGGCGGCTACGGCCGCGGCAGCGGTGGCACTTCAGGGGTTAGTTGCAGCACAGAGCGGTACTCCGCGCTTGAAGTACGAGGCGCCAGCGCAACTTTTTCATAGCGCGTTGACGCCCCCCGAGGTCTACGAATCCACCGTAGTCAACGCATCCATTCACATTTACCGCTTCAGGCCGGCGGCCCGGGATGTCGTGCCGCGCTTCCAGCAGACACTGCTTCGCGAATGGATCGCGCCGCAGTACCAGGAGGCGCAGCTCGCCGGACCACCGTCGTTTGGCGCGCTGACGATCGCGGGCGCCGACGTTGCGCAGGTCGCCCAGTTCGTGGAGGCGCTTCCGTTCGGCGGTTTGCCCCGGCCGCGAATGCGCATCCTGATCGTCTCCGGCGGTGCCGCCGCAATCGTGGACGCGCAAGCGATCAGTCTCCAGGCCTGGAACGCCGCGCTGCCGTCGTTTCAGTCGTTGTTGGCAACGCTGCACGTTGACGCCGGGTCGGGCGCCGCCGTCGGCGCGCCGGCCCCCACGCCCGCATCCCGAGCTCTCGCGGGGCTGTACGTGGGCATGAAGCCCAAATTCATCTCGGCCATTGGGCCTGGTTTCGGGGCCGGATCGGGTGGATTCGTGAACGCGCCGCACATGTACCTGTTCTCAGAGAACGGCCGGGTGTACCGGGCATACGACGGTGTGCAGGCCCCCGGCGGTGATATCAGTCGCTTCGACTTCGACGAAGCCGAAGTGGTCGACCCGGTCAATTCCGGTCGGTACACCATCGAGGGCGGGCAGGTGGTTCTGAGGATGGGCGAGCGACACGATGAAACGATCGTGGTGCCGATGCCGCGAGATGGGCGGCTGACGATCGAGACCGTCGAATATCGTCGGAGATGAAGTCGATAGACGGTATTAGTTGACGGGACTCGTGCCAGTCAGCGGCGTGAGCCGCTGACCGCCTGAGTGTCGGGGGACCAATCGAAACGGGATTGGCTTGCCAACCGAAGCTCGAAGAGCGAAGGTTGGCGGGGTCGACGGGACTCGAACCCGCGGCCTCCGGCGTGACAGGCCGGCGTTCTAACCAACTGAACTACGACCCCGATTTCTCAAGTTCGAAGTTGGAAGTTCAAAGGTCGAAGTAAGTTCGAACTTGCTTCAGACTTCGAACTTCGACCTTTGCACTTCCGTTCTGGTGGGCGGTACAGGATTCGAACCTGTGACAGCCGGCGTGTAAAGCCGGTGCTCTACCACTGAGCTAACCGCCCCCGCCTTCGCGCTCTGCGCTTCGGCGGGCAAGCTGCCCCAGCCGCCCGTAGCCCGGATTGCACCAATCGAGCGGAGGCGGGCTTCGGCGGGTACACCCACTGGCCAAACTCACCTCCACCTTGCGGCTTCAGCGAGGTTAACCCAAACACGTAATTATAGGGAGCCGACAACCTTCAGCGCAAGAAGGGCAAAGCCCGCGAGCAAACCGGCCGCCGCCCGGTACTCCCGGTTGCGAATCGCGCGGCCGAAGCTGAATGGACGTTGCATCGGCTCGGCGCGTGAATCGCGGTACCGATCGTAGTCGTCCCCGAACGCGCTGCGCAGAAACGCTTCCTCGGTTCGAACCGCGGCGGTCAGCGTCGCGGCCATATACAGCGCCGCAAGCGCCCCAACACTTGCGCTGCGCGATGCGATAACGATCCCGAGCGCTATGACCGTCGATCCCACGTACAGCGGATGACGCGTCCAGCGGTACGGGCCAGACCGCGTGACTTCGCGGCTCTTCTCCAGGTGCCCGGCTGCCCAGATGCGCACGGCTTCACCCGACAGCGCCACGAGAAATCCGGCACGCCACGTGCCCCACGTGGGATGCGCAAGTACGAGCGTCGCCAGCGCCGTCGCGAATCCCAGAGCGACCCGCCTTCGCGCAAGGGTGTGAATAACGTTCATGTGAGCGCTTCGGCGAGGCAGGCCCGCCTCCGCGCAAGGCTGTGAATAACGTTCATGTGAGCGCTTCGGCGAGGCAGGCCCGCATACGCGCAAGGCTGTGAATAACGTTCATGTGAGCGCTTCGGCGAGGCAGGCCCGCATACGCGCAAGGGTGTGAATAACGTTCATGTGAGCGCTTCGGCGAGGCAGGCCCGCATGCGCGCAAGGATCTGAGCAACGTTCATGCGAGCGCTCCGGCGAGGCAGGCCCGCCTCCGCGCAAGGATGTGAATAACGTGCCGCTCGCCGTCAGCCACGCACACCCATCCGCGTGTGGACGGCGCTCATCACTTCCGCGATGCTGATGTCATCGATACACCGCTCGGGCTTCTTGCACTGGCGTCGGTAGACGCACGAGCACCGCTGCACACGCGAAATGGCCACGTCGTACAGCCCCCACGGCCCGTTGCGATCCGGCCGCGTCGGGCCGAAGAGCGCGACGATCGGCGTGTTGACGGCACCCGCAATGTGGAGCGGCCCCGTGTCTCCGGAAATCATCAGCCGGGCACCCCGACAGATCCCAATCAAGTCGGTGATCGTTGTCGGCGGCGACATTTCCGCGGCGTCCATCGACGTCTCGACGACGTGATGCGCAATTTCCTGCTCGCCGGGGCCCCACAGCACCAGCGACCTGAACCCGAAGTCGCGGGCGATCGCTGCGGCAACGGCTCCGAATCTGTCCGGAGGCCACTGCTTGTTCGGCCACGCCGCCCCCGGATTGATCAGCACGTACCCGTTCGGCTGGAAGCGGCCCGCGATCTGATCGATCGTCACGTTATGCGGGATTCTGATCGGGAATCGGATCTGGCGATTGTCGACCTTCAGCGGCGCGAGCAACGCGAGGTTCTTGTAGATGACGTGGGTCGCGTCTCCCGGGTCCGGCGCATCCGTGTAAAAGGCCCGTGCCAGCTGTTCGCGCAGATGTTTCCGGGGAAATCCGATCGTTCGATGGCCGCCGACACTGCGGGCGAGCATCGCCGACTTCAAGAGCCCCTGGAGATCGATGACCGCGTCGTAATCCATGTCGCGAAGCTCGCGCATCGTCTCGCGGAACCGCTCGCGCCCTTCGCCTCGTTTGACCGCGCGCGGATCGACCGCGATGCGGCGATCGACGCACGTGACGAGATCGAGCAGCTCGACATAACGCGGATCGACCATCCAGTCCACCCGACCGCTTGGAAACTCGCTCTTCAACGCGGCCGCGACTGGAATGCCATGGATGACATCCCCAAGCGACCCGAGGCGGACGATCAAAAAGCTGTTCACGTGGACGAACGGGCGATACGCGACAGGAGATCGCGCGTCGAATGATCCTTCGGGTCGCCGACGATGGCGGTGCGGCCGCCGTACGCCTCGACAATGTCGCGCTCCGGAACGGATTCGACCGTGTAGTCCGTGCCCTTGCAATGGACGTCCGGGCGGAGTGCGGTCAACAGCGGGCCCACGGTAGGCTCTGAAAAAATCACGACGTAGTCGACGCACCGAAGCGCCGCCACGAGCTCCGCGCGGTCAGTCGCCGGGAGAATCGGCCGTCCGGGTCCCTTCAGGTGCCTCACCGAGTCGTCGCCATTCACGGCGACGACCAGCACGTCCCCTTCGCGTGACGCGGACTCGAGATAGCGGATGTGGCCGACGTGAAGCAGGTCGAAACAGCCGTTCGCGAACGCGATCGTTCGTCCAGCCGCGCGCTCGCCCTCGGCGCGACCGACCAGTTCGTCCCGCGAGACGACACTACCCACGGCGTCGTGCTCCGCGCGCGCTGTCGCGTCTCACCGCGTCGCGCAACTCCGAGGCGCTCACGGTCGCGGTGCCACGTTTCATGACGACGAGACCGCCCGCGTAGTTCGCCAGCCGTGCCGCGAGCTCGAAGGTGGCGCCCGCCGCAAGCGCCAGCGTCATCGTCGCCACGACTGTATCCCCCGCGCCCGTCACATCCGCAATCTCGTCGGATCCGAAAATCGGAATATGGACGGTCGGCTCGCGCGGCACAAACAGCGCCATGCCGCGGCTGCCCCGGGTGATGAGCACGGCCTGCATCTTGGTCTGCTCGAGAATTTCGCGCCCGGCGCGCTCGAGCACCCGCGCGTCGTCATTGATTCTGACGCCAAGCGCCTGCTCCACTTCGGATTCGTTGGGCGTGCAGGCGGTCAAGCCGCTGTAGCTGAGAAGCCCGTAGCGGGAGTCGACGAGGATCGGCACCGGGTGACCGGACCGCTTCAGCTCGGCGCGGAGCTTCGACACAAGCGCGGGAGACACCAGTCCGCCGCCGTAGTCCGACACGAGCACGGCATCCGAGCGCATCGCAGCCAACACGGCCGCGCGGAAAAACGCTTCGCGCGTCGTCTTGTCGAGCGCGCCGCTCGACACGCGATCGATGCGGACAACCTGCTGTTTTGCGGAATGAATACCCCCCGCGAGGATGCGTGTCTTGATGGTCGTTGTACGGCGGGCTGGACGAACAAGCGTCCGCGGATTCACGCGCGGATGAAGCGCCCGGATCAGTCTCCGCCCGGGCTCGTCGCGGCCAACGACGGAGGCCAGGAGCGCGGAACCACCCATTGCCGCGACGTTGTTCGCCGCGTTTCCCGCTCCGCCAGGCACCACTTGTGTCGAGTCGTACTCGAGGATCAGCACGGGGGCCTCACGTGAGACGCGCGCGACGCGCCCGTACACGAACTCGTCGGCCACAACATCGCCGACCACCGCCACCCGGCGGCCCGGAAGCGCGTCAATCAGCGCGAGAACGTCCGCAGAATCCAACCAACCGCCTCCATCAAATTGTTCAGGATAGCATCGGGCCGTGCCGCTCCGGGCGGCATCGCCTCTTCGTGTCCTCCATGCCCGGTGCGGACGAGGATCGATCGGGTTCCTGCGCTGTTGCCGGAGAGGACGTCGAGCCGCCGATCGCCAATCATCACCGAGCGGCGTGGATCGAGCGACAGCTCGCGGCAAGCCTGCTCGATCATGCCCGGCGCCGGTTTGCGACACCCGCACTTCTGGCGCAGCTCCGGAATCACCGCGTCGGGATGATGCGGGCAGAAGTAGTAGCGATCGATCCGCGCGCGACCGGACGCGAGACGAGCATCGATCGTCTCGTGGACGTGGCGCAGGAACGGCTCGTCGATGATGCCACGTCCGATGCCGCCCTGGTTCGTGACGACCACGGTCGCAAAGCCGGCGCGGTTGAGCAGTCGGATGGCGTCACATGTAAATGGATACAGTTCGAGCAGTTCGATGCGATCGAGGTAGCCGCGCTCCTCGATGATCGTACCGTCGCGATCGAGGAATACCGCGGGACGCATCTCAGACACGATCGATGGCAGCCAGGACCTGCCCGGGCTCAATGCCGGTCATGCAGCGGTGATCGATGGGGCATTCACGAAGCATACAGGGGCGGCACCAGACGGGATGGGTCAGCACCTCCGCCCGCACGTTGCCGCGTGCCAGCGGACGCGTCGCGCGCTCGTTGGTCGATCCGAAAATGGCGACGACGGGCACGCCGGCGGCGGCGGCAAGATGCATCGCGCCGGAATCGTTCGCGACACAGGTGCGCGACAGGCTCAGTATCGCGGCGAGCACGGGGAGGGTCGTCGTTCCTGCGAGATCGAGGACCCGCGATCGAGAGTCGCGTGGCACGGCGGCACGGATCGCGGCGGTTGTTGCCGCGTCTGCGCGGCTGCCCACCAGCGCGCACGTGGCATGACGATCGCGGCTGAGATCCGTTACCAGCCGCACCACGTACGAGGGAATCCATTGCTTGGCCTTCCCGTACGCCGCGCCCGGTGCCAGCACAATCAGTGGGCTGACGGAGTCCCAGCCACGATCGGCAAGCAACGCTCGCGCATCAATTACCGCAGCCGCAGGAATCGACAGGAGGGGCTCCAGCGGTCCCGTCTCGATTCCGAGCTCCCGTACGAGGTGCTGGTAGTAGTCCCCTTGGTGCAAAGGGGTCTTCGGCCGCGGCACCGCGCGCGACAGCAGGCGCGTTCGCAGATCGGACGCGTAGCCCCAGATGTCAGCAACGCCCGCTCGTGTGGGGAGCAGCGCGCTTGAGAATGAGTTCGGCAGGAGAATCGCGGTTGCTGTTCCGGTCTCGCGCAGGCGGATCGCGTCCTCGTTGAGCGCGCGCCGGCGCCACCACGCGCCGTTCCACTCCAATACGAGCACGCTGTCGACGCCGGGAACCATGCGGAAGAGATCGGCGACACTCCGGCGGGCGGCGACGATTAATGGCGCGGGCACGAAGTGGCGCCTGACGTCCGCGATCGCCGGAAGCGCCATCACCGCATCGCCGAGCCAGTTCGGCGCCACGACGACCACAGGCGAGTCAGACATCCGCCTCAGCGTCCGGCTCATCGCCCATGAGCAGATCGTCAGCCGCCGTCACGTCCTGGTCACGCCACCGCCGATGCATCCACAGCCACAGCTCCGGATGTCGTCGGACGTACATCTCGAGAACATCCGTACAGCGCTGGGTGAACTCACGTACCGCGTCCGGAGTGTCGGCGGTGGGCGGATCGACGGGATGCTCGTAGACGAGTCGATATCGGCCGTGCGGCAGCGGCAGCGCGAACACTGGAACCACGGGCGCTCCGGTCCTCAGCGCCAGCGCCGCCAACGCCGACGTCGTCGCGGCAGGACGACGAAAGAAGTCGACATACACGGCATCCGGTGTGTGCAGATGCTGATCGATCAGGAGTGCCACGGCGTGATTCGCCGCGAGCTCGCGCAGCACTTTCCGTACTGCGCCTTGCCGGTAGATGACCGAGTTACCGGTGCGCGTCCGGATGCGTTCCAGCATCTCGTTCAGGCCGGCGTTGTCGAGCGGCCGGGCAAGCACCGCGACGGGATGCATGTTGAGCGGCTGAACGATCGCGTGGATCTCCCAGTAACCGAAGTGGCCTGTGAAGTACAGCACGCCGCGGCCCTGCTGGTACGCCTGCCTCGCGCGCTCCTCCCCTTCTATGTCAACCGCGGCGCGCATCTGATCCGGTGTGTAGGTGCCGAACTTCAACAACTCGAGCAGCAGGCTCCCGAAGTGGCTGAACATCGCGCGGGCAAGTGCGCGCCGTTCGGTTTCTGGTCGCGCCGGAAACGCTGACGCGAGGTTCTCGAGCGCAATCCGTCGATGGGCGCCGTCCACCGAATAGGCCACGCGGCCGAGTATCGCGCCGCAGCGCCGAACGGTGCGCATCGGCAGCAGCGAGACGAGGGCGGCAACGACACGGACCGCCGCCAGCTCGATTGCGCGAATCATCCGCCCTCACCGCTCCACGGAGTCCGTCTTCGCGCTTCCAGCGCTTCGGCGGGACGAGTCGGCGGACACGCGCGCGCATGCGCAAGCCGCTCGAGCAGCCACGAGTCGAAGACGCCTGCCGGCTCGATCTCGACGGTCATGGGCAGGACGAGAATTGGAATGTCGTGAGTTGCTGCAGGAAGGCGTACCGCGTCCTTCTCGGTTGTGATGATCGCCCTGGCGCCCGACTCACGCGCCGCGCGCTTGATCGTCTCGAGGTCCCGCGCGGTAAACCAATGGTGGTCGCGATACGTCAACTCGCGGGTGACCTCCCAACCGAGCGTCCGCAGCGCAAGAAAAAAGCGCTCCGGGCGCGCGATCCCCGCAAAGGCAATCGCGCGGGGCGGACCCTGCGGGTCCGCCGGGCGGGCCTGAAAGGCCCGCCCCGCAGAACTGAGAGACCCATACCGGGACGCGACGCGGAACGCGCGCTCGTGTCCAAGCTCACGCGCAACCTGTGTGACCTCCTCGTCGGCGCCTGTCACGAGGAGTGCATCCGCGAACCGCGCTGCGCCGAGCGGCTCGCGGAGATGCCCCGACGGGAGCACGCGGTCCTGCAGATCCTCCGGCGACACGAGCAGCAGATCGATATCCCGCTCCAACTGCACATGCTGAAACCCGTCGTCCAGCAGGCTGACGGTGGCGCCGAACTGGTGCTCCGCCAGCGATCCGGCGAGATAGCGATCGGGTGACACGAGCACGGGAATCCCGCCCAGCGTGCGCGCGAGCAGCTGCGGTTCGTCGCCAGAGCGCGCGACCGGCTCGAGCACGCGCTCGCCGTCACTCACCACGAGGACACCTTCCACACGCTCGCGACGTCCGTACCCGCGCGTGAGAATGACCGGCCGTTCGCCACGTTCACGCAGCATCCGAGCAATCGCCGCGACAACAGGCGTCTTGCCGCTGCCGCCCGAGACGAGATTGCCGACGCTGATAACAGAGTGGTGAAGTCGGCGACGGCGATCGGAGCGACGGGAATACCAGTTGCGGCGCGCCTGGGTCACACGGCCGTAGACGCCGCTGAGCAGTCCGGTGCGCGATCCCTGGCGATGCTCGCCCGTCAATGGGTTTGGCGGAAAGGACGGACCACGCCGCGTTCGGCGGAGGGCAGAAGGTTTCCGATCACGGCCAGCGTACGATCCCCGGCACCACGGTTGGATTCCACGAGCGCACGCGCGGCGGCGCCGACGCGCGCGCGCCGCACCGGATCGCCGATGAGGCTGACCAAGGTGTCTTCACACTCGCCCTCCGAGCGCACCTGGATCGCCGCGCCGTTGGCCACGAACGTCTCGGCGATCTCGTCGAAGTTCTGCATGTGCGGCCCGAAGACAATCGGCTTGCCGTACAACGCCGGCTCGAGGATGTTGTGGCCACCTGCAGGGACGAGACTTCCTCCGATGAACACGACCGTCGCGACCTGATAGAGCTGCGCCAGCTCGCCGATCGTGTCGAGCACGACGGCGTCGGCTCGAGGCTCGGCGTCGATCGGCAGCTCGCTCCGCCTGACCGTCGAGAGGCCTTCGTGGCGACAGATGCGCTCGACCTCGTCGAAGCGCTCCGGATGGCGCGCCGCGATGATAAGCAGTGCGTTGGTACCGGTGGTCCTCACGCGATTGAACGCGCGGATTACCGGTTCCTCTTCGCCTCTCAGCGTGCTGCCGGCGATCATGACCGGACGGTTCGGCGAGATGCGGAAAAAGCGGAGGACCCGATCGCGGCCGCGCCCCGGCGTCGGCGATGCGTCGACGGAGTCGAACTTGAGACTGCCGGTGACCGTCACCCGCGCCGGATCGGCGCCAAGTTCGACCAGGCGCCGGGCGGTCTCCTCGCCCTGGACGCAGAAACGATCGATGTCCGCGAGCACGCGCTTCATGAACGGACGGATCAGCCGGTACCGCGGGTACGAACGGTACGAGATGCGGCCGTTCACCATCACTGTCTTGATGTGGCGCCGCCGGCATTCGCGAAGCAGGTTGGGCCAGATCTCGGTCTCGATCATCACGAACAGCCGCGGCTTGACCACGTTCAGCGTGCGGCGCGCGGTGAAGGTCCAGTCGAACGGAAAGTAGAAGACCGCGTCGACGTCGGACACGCTGCGGCGGGCGAGCTGCTGCCCGGTCAGCGTGGTCGTCGACAGAAACACGCGCAGCTTTGGATAGCGTGCGCGCAGCTCGGAGATCAGTGGACGCGCGCTGAGCACTTCGCCCACGGACACGGCGTGCACCCAGATCGACTCGTCACCATCGAGATTGAACGACACCGGGAGATACCCGAGCCGCTGCCCGAGGCTGCCGACGTACTTGTTGTGGCGCAGCGCCTGATAGAGAAAGTACGGCGACGCCGCCACGAACACCACGAGCGTGACGATGCTGTAAAGGAGATACACGGTAAGTTGCGGGAAACGCAGCCGTTAAGGTGCCCGAAGTATATCGCGGCAATTGACCGCGTTCAACGCGCGTCGATAGAATCGAGTGTTTTGAGGCGTGTCACGAATGGCGCGCAAGGGAGCGAGGTGACATGGCCGTCAAAGTTGGCATCAACGGGTTCGGGCGGATCGGGCGCAACATCATGCGCGCCGCGATGGGGAACAAGGAGATCGATTTCGTCGCGGTCAACGACCTGACCAACGCCGCCACGCTGGCCCACCTCCTCAAGTACGACTCGGTGCTCGGCAATCTCCACGCGGACGTGCGCGTGACCACCGACGGCATTACCGTGGCGGGCGATGAATTCAGGGTGCTGTCCGTGAAGGATCCGGCGCAGCTGCCCTGGAAGGATCTCGGCGTCGACATCGTGCTCGAATCCACAGGCATCTTCACGAACCGCGACGGCGCCGCCAAGCACCTGGCCGCCGGCGCAAAGAAGGTGATCATCACCGCGCCCGCGAAAGGCCCCGATATCACGATCGTGCTTGGCGTCAACGATGACAAGTACGAGCCTGCGAAGCACCAGATCATCTCCAACGCGTCGTGCACCACCAACTGTCTCGCGCCGATCGCCAAGGTGCTCCACGAGCGTTTCACGATCAAGAAGGCGTGGATGACGACGGTGCATTCCTATACCAACGATCAGAATCTTCTCGACCTGCCGCACAAGGATCTGCGGCGCGCGCGCGCAGCGGCACTGTCGATCATTCCGACGACCACCGGCGCCGCGAGCGCCGTCGGCGAAGTGATGCCCGAGCTGAAGGGCCGCTTTGACGGGATCGCGATGCGCGTGCCGACGCCCAACGTGTCGCTCGTCGATCTCAACGCGATCGTCGAGAAGAAGACGACCGGCGAAGAGGTCAATGCCGCGCTCCGCGAGGCGGCGAATGGGAAGATGAAGGGCATCCTGGCGATGTCAGACGACGAGCTCGTATCGATCGACTTCCGTGGCAACGCAAACTCGTCGATCGTGGACAGCGCGTATACCGCTGTGATTGACGGCGACTTCGTGAAGGTCCTCTCGTGGTACGACAACGAGTGGGGCTATTCGAACCGCTGCGTCGACCTGGTGCTGAAGCTCGTGCAACGCGGACTGTAGGGCGGGGCTTGCGCCCCGCCGGACGCATCTGTGGCGAAAAAGACAATTCGCGATCTCAACCTCAAGGACCGGCGCGTGTTCCTGCGGGTCGATTTCAACGTACCGCTCGAGAACGGCACCATCGGGGATGACACTCGCATCCAGGCTTCTCTGCCGACTATTCGATACGCGCTCGATGCCGGCGCAGCCGTGGTCGTTCTCGCCTCTCATCTCGGGCGCCCGAAAGGCAAGCCGAACCCCGAGATGAGCCTTCGTCCCGTGGCGAAGCGCACCGGCGAACTGCTCGGGCGCGACGTATCACTTGCCGAGGATTGCGTCGGGGCGGCTGCCGAGCAGGCGGTCGCGCGCGCAACAGACGGGGGCGTGGTGCTCCTCGAGAACCTGCGGTTTCATCCCGAGGAGGAGAAAGACGACGAGGATTTTGCGAGGAAGCTGGCGTCGCTTGCCGACGTGTACGTCAATGACGCATTTGGCGCGGCGCACCGCGCGCACGCCTCGGTGCACGCGATCGTGCGGCTGATGCTGCCGGACGCAGGCGCCGGGCTCCTGATGGAAACCGAGCTGAGGTACCTTGGTGAGGCGGTCGGCAATCCGGCAAGACCGTACGTGGCGGTGCTCGGCGGCGCGAAGGTGTCCGACAAGATCGACCTCATCGAGAATCTGATCCCGCGCGTGGACCGGCTCCTCATCGGCGGCGCCATGGCGTACACGTTCTTCAAGGCGCAGGGCAAGCCTGTCGGAAAGTCGCTCGTCGAGGACGACAAGCAGGCCGAAGCCAGGGACATCATCGCGGGCGCTAAGGCGAGCGGCCTTGAGCTCCTGCTGCCAGTAGACCACGTGGTTGCGCCGAAGATCGAGGCAGGTGTGCCGACGGAGACACTCAGCGTCGACGATCCCAGGATAGGTGACCGCATGGGCCTCGATATCGGTCCGCGGACGGCCAGGGTCTTTGCTGACGCCCTGCACGACGCCAGCACCGTCGTCTGGAACGGTCCGATGGGCGTGTTCGAGATCGACGCGTTCGCGCAGGGAACTATCGAGGTCGCGAAAGCTGTCGCGGATGTGAAGGGGACGACGATCATCGGGGGCGGCGACTCGATCGCGGCGGTGAAGAAGGCAGGCGTGGCCGACCGAATCACGCACATCTCCACCGGCGGTGGCGCGTCGCTCGAGTTCCTTGGCGGTCGAACCCTGCCGGGCGTGGCCGTGTTACCTGAGAAGTGAAATGCAAAATGCAAAATGCAAACGCTAATTAGTCGAAGGACCGGTATGGAGCAACGCTGCGCGTTTCGCCGTCGATCTCGCGAGCCGCGTCTTGTTTGCATTTTGAATTTGGCATTTTGAATTTTGAATCACATGCGAACACCCCTCATTGCCGGAAACTGGAAGATGTACAAAACGGTCGCGGAGACCGTGAAATACGTCAAAGAGTTTCGCGCAATGGTCAAGGACATCAGCGGAGTGGAGATCGTGATTGCGCCGCCGTTCACCGCGCTGCACGCCGCCGCCGAAGCGGCGCGCAACAGCAACGTCGGGGTGGCCGCGCAGAATCTGTACTGGGAGCGCGAAGGGGCTTTCACGGGCGAGATCAGCGCGACGATGATTGCCGAGGCGGGCGCTGAGTATGTGATCATCGGTCACTCCGAGCGGAGGACGCTGTTCGGTGAGACCGATGCGTCAGTGAACCGCAAGGTTGCCGCCGCGTTTGCCGGCGGCCTGACGCCGATCGTCTGCATCGGAGAAACACTCGATCAGCGGGAGCGCAACGACACGTTTGCCGTGCTCGATCGCCAGATCAAAGCGGGACTCGACGGCATCACCTCCGCACAGGTCGTACAGCTCGTAATTGCCTACGAACCCGTCTGGGCGATTGGGACTGGGCGCAATGCGACGCCCGCGCAGGCGGCCGAGGCGCACGGCCACATCCGGAAACGGCTGCAGAACTGGTTCGGGGCGGACGGCGCCGAGCTCTGCCACGTGATCTACGGCGGCAGCGTGAAACCGGAGAATATCGGCGATCTCGTCAGCCTGCCGGACGTCGACGGGGCCCTGGTAGGAGGGGCGAGTCTCGACGTCAAAGCGTTTTACGACATCGTTTCGCGAAGCCGCGACGCGGCGGTATAATCAGTTTTTCTCAAACAGGACAAGGGGATGCTGTACTACATCGTCACCGTACTCTACATACTGGCCTGCTTCACGATGATGCTTGTGGTGTACCTCCAGCAGGGCAAGGGCGGCGACATCGCCAGCGCGTTCGGCGGCGGCGGGAGCAGCCAGTCCGCGTTCGGCGCTCGCAGCGGCGCGACGGTGCTGTCTCGCGCGACGACGATCTGCGCAATTCTGTTCATGGTGGGCGCGCTCGCGCTGGGAATCATCGGGAGGAGCGGGCCTTCCTCTGTAATCGGCGGCCGCTCGCCGCTGACGCAGCCGTCTACGCCGGCGACGACGACACCCGCGAGACCGCCTGCGACACCAGCACCG
>DAIRVG010000001.1:0-8528 GCA_036802945.1 Vicinamibacterales bacterium | reverse complement strand
CCGCAGGCGGAAGTCTTCGAGCCTACTCCCCGTAAATCACTCAATCTCAATAACTAAACACGGCTTGTCCGATTTGGCAGGGTTCGGCGTTATTAAGCATGTTGTCGGGGCCGTGGTTTTCCTGTCACGGAGCCGAGCACTTCGCTTCGTTTAAGGCACACGACTACCTGCACTGGCCGGAGTTTGACAAAGTGTTCGCCTGATAGCGAGGAAGGAGGATCGGGCCTGCACGTTTCACGATAAACTCCCGTCCTCCCGCAGGAACCCTATACCGGTGCCGGTGGTCTCCGCGCTGAGCGCGGAGGCCGTGAAACGTCGTCGAGTGAAAGAGTATTCAGTGTCGACGGTCCTCGAGACCGGGAGATGAGTCACATGCGTTCATCCTCACGCCTTTCCTCCCTCGTTGCGTTGTTCACCGTGGCCGCGGTTGCCCTTACCGGCATGCCGTTGAGCGCCCAGACCCCCCAACGTCGTCCTGCACCGCAGGCGCCGCAGCAGAAGCCACCCGCGCCGCAGCAGAAGCCGCCCGCGCCGAAACCGCCGGCTGCGGCCCCGGCCGCGAAACCAGCCGAACCTGTGCGTCCGCCGGCGCCGCCTCCACAGGGCGACGTGCGCTTCAAGACGACGTACACGACCGAAGGAATGAAAACCGAGACGGTTACCTATATCAAAGGGCAGCGTGAGCGGTTTGAGTTCCAGGACACCGTCCTGCTGAAGCAGCACGACCAGAAGCGCACGATTCAGGTCATGCGTGCCGCTAATACTTACCTGGTGACCCCTGATGGACTGCCGGCCGCGCCGATCGGAGCTGGCCCAACCGCGCCGCCCAAGCCCCCCGGCGTGGTGATTGTGGCCACGACAATCGTCGATACGGGTGAACGCAAGAACGCCTTCGGTCAGCAGGCCCGGCACGTCAAGACAATGATCGACAAGCAACCGGGGCAGGGCGCCTGCGACACGACCAAGCAGCGGATCGAAACCGACGGCTGGTACATCGATTCGCCCCCCGCTCTCGCTTCCCAGGTACAGCCCGAGCAGGCGCCTCCCGCTGCTCCGGGCGGCTGCGCCGACCAGATCCAGGCGACGGCGAATGGCGACCCGAAGGCGCTCGGGTTTCCAATCGCCTATACGACGACCGTGACTGGCGACGACGGCAAGCCGTTGGTAGCGCAGATGGAAGTGTCCGAGTTCGAGCTGACGACACTCGACCCCGCGCTGTTCGAAATCCCACAGGGATTGAACGCGGCGATGAACGTCCGGGAGTTGTCGAAGGCGCTGAGCGACGCAAACGAGGTCAAGCTCGTGGCCGCCGATGCAGCCCCGGTGGCCGCGCCGACTCCCCGTGCCCCCGGTGTCGTGCGAATCGGCGTTCCCGAGTTCACGAACAAGACGCCACAGGCGGTCGACACCCGCACCCTGCGTCAACGTCTGATTGGCGACCTGGCAGACGCCAAGTTCGAAGCCGTGCCGATGGCGGCAGCGCCGCCGGCGGACCTGCAGAAGCGAGCCGCGGACCTGGGGTACGACTACGTGCTGCTGGCCGAGGTGACCGAACTGAAGGCGTCGAAGCCTGGGCGTCTGAGCGGTCTCATGCGCGCGGCCTCGGGAGTCGCCGGCCCGCGCGGCGGTAACGCCGGGGCGGCGGCCGGCGCCGTTGGCGCTGCCGCGTCCGCGCCGGAGGAGGTTACCGAGTCGAGTATCGCCGTTAAGCTTGTTCAGAGTGACGGCAAACAACGTCTGTCGACGACGACGAAAGGCAAGGACGGGAGCGGGTTCACCCTGCAGACCGGCCTTGGCCTCGCGAGGTTCGCCGGCACTATGTATCTGTCGATGTTCGCGGGCCCGATGATGATGGCGCGCCTGAACACCTTCGGAGCGGCCAATCTGGGTGGCATGGGCATGCTCGGCAACCCGACGCTCTACCAGATGCAGGTGGGCGGGCTTGGCGGATTTGGACGCGGCGCAGGGATCGACGGCACGGCGGGCGCCGCCTCGTACCTCATGCAGCAGGCGATGACGATGAACGACCTTGGTGGCTTCGTCGGTACACCCGGGCAGGGTCCCTCATACGACGAGTCGCTTGCCGAAGCGGTACAGAACGCGGCGAAAGCGGTGCAGAAGGCGCTTCAGAAGTAATCAGGACGAAGGAGGCATCATATTCAGCGCAGTTGGCCGCTCAGAGCTTACCGAAGGGAGCCACACGATGCCCGCGCGGCGGCGTACCGGTAGGGGGCCCACCGGCTGGCCGGGGCGGAGGTAGACTCCGCACATCATGCCTGTCTGCGCCACGTGCGGCACTTCTTACGGCTCGACCGTCAGGATTTGCGTACGCGACGGGACGCCACTGGTGACACGGCGGACAGACCATCAGCACCTCGGAACGCTGCTCGACGGAAAGTACCGCATCGATTCCTTTATCACCGCCGGGGGCATGGGCTCCGTCTACCGCGCGGTGCACGTCATGCTCGACAAGACCGTCGCAGTCAAGGTGATCAAGAACGAACTCGTCACCTCGGACGAAGTCGTCGCACGGTTCCAGCGTGAAGCGCGCGCCGCGTCCAATCTGAACCATCCGAACATCGTGTCTGTATACGACTTGGGCCAGACGCCTGAGGGCACGTTGTACATCGCGATGGAGTTCATCGACGGTCCGAGCTTGAAGGAGGTGATACGGCGGAACGGACCGCTTACGCCGTGGGATTCCATCGACATCCTGCGTCAGGTCGCCAGCGCGCTCTCATCGGCGCATCGAAAACAGATCGTGCACCGCGACTTGAAGTCCGACAACCTAATGCTGGCGTCCGAGGGCGACCGGAAGGTTGTGAAGCTCGTGGATTTCGGGATCGCAAAGACGTTCGATGAGTCCACTCAGTTGACGGCGGCGGGATACATGCTCGGCACGCCGCACTACATGTCGCCGGAACAGGCTGCCGGCAGGCCGGTCGATCATCGGGCCGATCTGTACTCGCTCGGCGTGATTCTCTACGAGATGATCACGGGCGAGGTCCCGTTCGGTGATGCAGCAGTGACCTCCGTGCTCGTCAGGCTCGCGACGGAGGTTCCGCCCATTCCCTCCGCGAGGCGGCCCGACCTGCGAGTGCTCCCTGCACTGGACGCGGTGGCCATGCGCTGCCTCGAAAAGGATCCCGAGCGGCGCTTTCAGTCCGCGGACGAATTTGCGGATGCTCTCGAGCGAGCGCTCGCGGAAATCAATAGTCAACCCACGATGCCACGAGCGTCGATCCCGACCACGGAGGGAACGCTCGTTCGTCCGGCGGCCCCCCGCCGATTCGCGGCCTTGCCGGCGGACAGCGGCGATCGCCTTCCAGCTGCGCGCCCGCCCGCTGGGCTCGACATTGCTGCATGGACCAGTGGGCGCGTCGCGGCAGTCTTGCTCGTGCTCGGCGCCGTCGCCGCTGCGATCGTCGCCGGAGTCGGCCTGTCGAACGACACTCCGGAAGAGATCCGTCCCTCCGAGACGATTCAGCGCCCGGTGGTGTTGTCCGTACCGCCCCCGGCAACACCCGCCCCAGCGCCAGTGCGGCCAGTCTCCGAGGCCAACATCCCCTCGAATCCCGCATCCGTGCGATCGTCGCCGCCGATTGACTACGGATCCGGCCGTGTCCCCGCGCAGGATGAGAGCGCCTCGAGACCACAGGCTCCGTCCGTTGGCCCACCACCCCTCACATCGGCGCCACCGCAGTCGGGGGTCACGCTCGGTCAAACGCCGCCAGCCACCGCGCCTGTCACTGCCCCAGCGCCTGTGCCGGCGGCGCCAGCGCAACCCGCACGGAGCGCTCCCTCCGTCTCAGTGACGTGTCAGGCATTCACTGACGTATGTGGAGAGATTCGTTCGGAGCTCGTACGGGCCCTGCAAGCAGACGCATTTCCAGTCGTCGGCAACCAGGCAGCCGCTGACATCGAAGTCACCGTTAACGTCGCGCTGGTGTCCGAGACGCCCTCAACTCAGTTCGGCACGCCGATCACCACCCGGACGTACTCGGTCGAGCTGACCGGCAGCTCGCGCAGCACCGCCCTCGTCATGCCCGAGCCGCGCATCTTCGGATTTGATGCCCTGTTCGGTCGCGCGCGGCTGCAGGAGAACGCACGGCTGATAGCAGCGGGAACGGTCGAGGCCGTGCGCACATTCACGGCGAAGGGCAAATTTTGAGAAACGTCCGACGCCCCTTGCGTCCTCTCGAGCCGAGCCTGCCGTCGTAGAGCTTGGCCGGCGCTACGTCTTCTATTGGCGCGGTGCGGCCTCTCTCATATACTGGATCGTCTCCGGCCGCGGGCGATCCCTTACAAGCAAAGTTCGGCAACACGACTCACACCACGCGGAAGTGGCGGAATTGGCAGACGCACCAGCTTGAGGGGCTGGCGGTAGCAATATCGTGGGGGTTCGAGTCCCCCCTTCCGCACCAGATCAGAAAAGGCCCGGCGCTCCCGGGCCTTTTTCGATCTGGTGCGTCGTGGGAGGCTCAGGCACTCGATCATCGGCGCTTCGCGCCTCGGTCTTCGGGCACGAGTCCCCCCTTCCGACATTTCACTCGCTCGGGCGCGGCAGGCCGGCTTCAGCCACCCAGCCGGCGCGCTTCCCCTCCCTTGCCAAAAAGAAATCGGCCTTCCCCATGCGGAAGAAGGCCGATTCCTATTTGGGAGCCGAATGCTTTTGGACTTAGGACACGGGTACGCGCGTGTACTTGTTGAACCACGCGATGGTGCGGCCCCACGCCTCCTCCGCCGCAGCTTTGTTGTAGCGTTCCGGCGTGGCGTCATTAAAGAAACCATGAACGGAGTTCGGATAGATGTGGCCTTCGTGCGGGATGCTGTTTTGCTTCAGGGCCGCCTCGTAAGCGGGATATGCGTCCACCAGCGCCTTATCGAGCGCGCCATGGTGTACGAGGATCGCGGCTTTGATTTTCGGTACGTCCGCCGCGGGGGGTGCGCCGCCGTAAAACGGAGCGGCTGCCGACAAGTCCGCACCCAGCAGAGTAGCCAGATTGTTGGATATGCTGCCACCGAAGCAGAAACCGGTGACCGCGACTTTGCCGTTCGAGAGCGGATGGGCTTTCAGCCATTGCGCGCAAGCGATGAAGTCCGAGGTCAACTTGGGGCGATCGATCTTGCCAAATAGCTGGCCGCCCTTGTAGTCGTCGTTTGGATAACCGCCGACCGTCGTCAGCGCGTCGGGCGCAAATGCCATGAAGTTCTGCAGCGCAAACCGTCGTGCGACGTCCTCAGTATGCGGATTGAGTCCCCGATTCTCGTGTATGACGAGAACGGTGGGCAGTTTCGTCGGCGTCTCGGCACGGGTATCCTGGCTGAATGGTCGGACGAAATAGCCCTTGATGTAACCATTTCCACTGGGTGACGGAATGGTTTCATAGGTCGCTTTGATCCGCTCGTCATCCTTGCGAACCTGCTGCCCCAGCGCATAGTTCGGCATCAACGCTTCGACAATCGCCGCAGTCGTCAGTCCGGCGACAGCAAAACGCCGTGACACCGTATCCATGAAGTCGCGACGACTGATCTCACCGTGAATGAATTGCGTATACAGTTCGACCGCTTCCGCGGGAATCTTTGTTTTTGCCTGTTCCGGTGTTTGCTGCACTGGATGCCCTCCCTTTCGGCGGGTGGAGACTATCACAGACCCGTTCAGTCGAACTCCTTGTCCATGGCCGTGCCGTTGATGTTCGTCACGTAGCCGAGCAGGCAGCCTTCCGACCCGTCGCGCAGGCGATGACAGCGCACGCTGACCTTGTCGCCCGGCTTCATGCTGCTGCGTTGCCAGCCGCCGCGCATCAGCGAGGTCACGCTCCCGCCCTCCATGGCCCACATCTGCGGTCGGCCCTGTCCATTGGTCACATCCATGTAGATCCAGACATGTGGGTTCGTCCATACCACCTCGGTGATGGTGCCGGACACGGTTGTGAATTCATTGGTGTTGTAATTGACGTGGGAATGATGCGCCCACGCCGGAATGGACAGCAGTGCGGCCGCTGCGGCCACAAGAGCGATTGATGTGAAGCGCATGGACTAAACCTCCTATTTCGGCGGCGCGACCTTCTCCGTCTTCTGCGTCACCAGGTCCGACATGCTGCAGCTCCAGACGCCGGCGGTGGTCTTGTAGCAATGGCCGGAGGCATTCGCCTCGAGAAAGCTCACGCAGTTGGCGCCCGGATCGGCGCGGCCCCAAGCCACGTTCCGGCCTTCCCGATCGCAGTTGTAGCGCAGCAGGCTGCCCCGAATCGGATATACGGGCAGTCGGGTGTCGATGTCCGGGAAGAAGCTCGCGTCAACCTGCTCGGCGGCGCCGATCTCTCGCACCTGGATATTCTCGATGAGGAAAAGCGCGCCGTCGGCGACACCTTCGAGCGTGCACCGGATGTACTGCGCGACCTGAGCTGCCGTCGGCTTGCCTTGCGCCTGATCCGCGGCCGTGCAGGTCGCCGGCTCGCGAGCCCCGTAGGGGCGGCTGACGCCGGCCTGCTGGGTGCGAACTATCGGCACTCTCCGCCCGGCGGCGTTGGTCTCATAATCCAGCCGCTTGGCGTTCTCGTCCATCAGGAAAAAGGATTGCGGGAATTGTATCGGCGGCGCCGCCCCCGCGGGCACGTGGCCCTCGAGGATATACAGGCGCCCCGGCCCGCCATGACCCGTATCCCTCGGATGCAGGATGATGCCAGCCGCGACGCGGCTCTGGTCGGGATTCAAGAGGTAGATCATGTGGCCGGGGACACCCTCCATCACCTGCGCGCGGTCATAGGTGACTTGTGACCCGCGATTGCGGAAGCTCCGCACCGCATGTTCAACGGCGGCGGCTTCGTCGGCCGCGCTGGCATTCATGTAGTGCACGACCGTGACCGTATAACGCCGCTGGCCTTCGATCGCGACGAACTGCTTCGCCGGCAGCATCGCGCCCGACGCGGCGCGATAGGTGGTTGACGTGACTTGCAGCTCCGACGGCACGCTGATCAGGAAGAACTCATCCCGGCTGATGTAATCGTGCCAGCCCTGCGCTACGGCGGTGCTTGCGCTCAGCACGGCCACTGCGACCGCAAGGGTCACAGACTTGACGCTCATGCCGTCCTCCCCGGAAAACATCAACAATCTATACCACCCCTGAGCTGAAGCAAAAACCTGGTTACTCTGGGCTGGTTTCGTCGCCGGTTGGAGCGCGGCGCCAGCGGGGCGATCTCCACTTGGTCGGCACGAGGTGCTTCAGCTCCGAAATCGACGTCCCCGCCACCTCCAAGACCGCCCATCGTGTGAAGCCGGTGACTGCGACAAGCCGTGTGCGAATTTGTGCGAATAAAGTCGTCGCATGCGTTCGCTTGAGAACGCTTCTGCCCAACATCGATACGCACGATACGCGTCAGTTCGCGTCAGCACAGCAAATCGTCCAGTTTGAGGGGCTGGCGGTAGCAATATCGTGCGGGTTCGAGTCCCCCCTCCGCACCATCGCTCGCTACGCTCGCTCTGGTGCTCCAGGGCGGCTCAGTCACTCGACCTTCGGCGAAGACGCCTCGGTCTTCGTGAACGAGTCCCCCCTTCCGCACCAAGACACGAGAACCCCAGCAAACGCTGGGGTTTTTTGCTTCTGTGGACCAGATCGATCACGGATCGATCACGAGAGAAGCGGGCAAGGTGTTCTGCCACTGACGTTCCGAGCCTTCAAGATGTGACCGCTGAGCCGCCGACCCTCCTGTGATGGACAATATGCCTACGAGGAGGTTTGCATGAAGGGTCGCATCCTCAGGTTGGCTTTCGCCGCACTGCTGTTCGCGACTCCACTTCCCGGGCAACAGCGCGATTTGCCGCCCCTCACCGCTCCGGGTGCAACGATTGGTGCGCTCGTTCGCGACTCTGTCACTCGCCAGAATGTCGTCGTGACTGACGTGCTGCGCGACACGCCCGCGGAGAAGGCGGGACTCAGGAAGGACGATGTTGTAATCGATTTCGATGGGATACCTGTCGAAAGCGTTCGCCGGTTCCAGCGCAATGTGGCGGAGACCCCGCCCGGCCGAACCGTCAAGATGACCGTTGAACGCCAAGGAATGCGGCGTCAGCTCACCATCACGCCGGTTCCCGCACGCGCCCAATAGGGCCCGATCGACAGAGCGCGCCCGTCGGTTGTGTTTTAGATTGGTTGTCAGCATCTGATGGGCCTACTCGCGTAGGCGAGGCGTGTGCGAATTTGTGCGAATAAGGTCGTCGCTGGCGTTCGCTACAGGACGCTCCGGCCCACCATCCGTCCGCAGGATATAGGCGTCCAGGTGGGCGCCCTTTCTTTGTTTGTGCGAATCCGGAAGGGGTTCCTATCGTCCACTTGGTCATCCTGGCGCGTCAGGCCCTTCAGAGCTGATAATCTTCGGCGGCTAACCGAATCTCATCAGAATGTCGCCGTCACATCGAACATTCAGGCGAAACGCGCTGGGCGTGCTTGTTCTCGTGGTGTCAAGCGCCGGCGGGGCCGCGGCGCAGCAGCAGTTGCCGATCTCCGAGATCCTCCCTCAGCTTATTGG